>DMEU01000030.1 GCA_003451585.1 Candidatus Omnitrophota bacterium
CGTGCCGAAGGTAAAAGGACACCCGGAGCGGAAAAAATGCCGGAAGCGGCTTGGATGGCTAGGGCAGCTGTGGTCTGGGCGGGAAGGCTAAGTAAAGAAGAATGGTGGTAGGCTGCGGCGGTGTAGAGAAATGCTTGATAATTTGGGGTGGCGATAGTAAGATACAGAATAACCATGGCTGATATAAAGTTTATCTATAAAGAAGTCATCAAGTCTTTTTTCCTCTCCTTTAAGCGCCTGTCGTTATATGCCGCAGATCACCCCCTTTCTAAGGAGATACTCACGAGCCTGTTTAAGATGTTCGATGTCCTCTTGAAAGAGAGCGCCGATATCCTTGTCGTTGTCGGCCTGAACGTCGACGAGATGGTGGTCAACAATGAGGTCCTAGACTCCGAGGTGCTGGGCGCGCGCGAGATCTATGAGAAGTTCAAGGCCTTCAAGCTTGATGGAGTGAGCTTTTTAAAGGGCCTCACTTACGATGAGCTCGTGAATTTCGTCAAGGCTATGGCCCAGGCCGCTACATTAGACGCCGGTAAACAGGCCCCATTGCCGGCATTGCTAAAGGACGGCTCAGAACATATAAAGATCAAAAAGATACATTATGAGAAGATAGAGGAAGGCCAGAAGGTCGTAGGGGAAGAAGCGGCTGGAACGCGCACAAGCGGCATGGGGCCAGGGCATGGCGGCGGTACCGGCACAGGCATAGTGCAGGACGTCTTCGGCTATATCAAAAGTTTTCTCACCAGTAAGAATGAGGATATCTCGGTTTCGTCCCAGGTCGTCTTGGATGAGATGGACCATAACGTTTCAAAGGTAACCGATGCCATTATCGCAAGCGCCAGGGAGTCCGGAGATTTCGAGGCTGTTATTAAGAAGTTCGTCTCCTGGATATCCAGGCATGTCGTGCCTGTCATTGTAGAAAAGAAGAAGGACCCATCAAAGTTCATACAGAAGCTGTTTGATTCGTTTGAAAAAGACGCGCTTAAATGTTACCCGCGTTCCGAAGAGATCATCGAGGAGTGTTCTGACGATATAAAGGTCACGATGATAGAGAGCGCCTATGTTACGCATTACGCGCAATCTTCCAAGAAGGCGGTCAATGCCGCTGCGAAGATATTGAGCGACGAGGAGGACCAGCGTAGGCTCATGCCTAAGCTTGTAAGCCGGCTTGTCGGCGCCGGAGTCGTCAGGGAAGATGTCCAGGATTTCATAGGCAAGGTGGATGCGGAATTAGCCAAAGACGAAGAGGTCACGATCTCGAAAAAGAAACTGGCAAAGTTCGTGAAGATATCGGAGAGGTTCGAGCAGGAAGTCGCCGGCCGTGTGCGGGCCGAAACCCAGGAGCTTTCCAGGGCGAACAGGCGGCTCGCCATAGAAAAAGAGAGGTCTGATGAGGTCATGCGCCATCTTGCAGACGGCCTTGTGGTGGTGGATAAGGAGGGCAAGGTGATAATGATGAATCCTGCCGCGGAAAAACTTCTAGGCCGTGGAAGCAGGGAGGCTGTTGGCAGGTCTCTTGTGGAAGGGTTAAAAGATGAGCACCTTCTGGCGGTTGCTAAGGGGCCTCTGGATGATAGAGATGAGACTCGCATCACCAAAGAGATAGAGGTCGACAGCAAGGATGAGACCACTAAGAGGGTCCTGCGCGCTAGTTCAGCCGTAGTCGAGAACGAGGACGGCAAGACCGTAGGTATGGTCTCGGTGTTAAGCGATATCACGCGCGAGAAAGAAGTCGAGGAGATGAAGTCCCACTTTGTTTCGCTCGTGACGCACGAATTGCGCACGCCTGTCGTAGCCATACAGAAATCCCTTGAATTGATATTAAGCCGCACGACAGGACAGATCAATGAGGACCAGGAGAGGTTTTTGTCTATCTCGAAGTTCAATTTGGAAAGGCTCAACAGATTGATAAATGACCTTCTTGATATGTCGAAGCTCGAGGAAGGCAAGATGAAGCTCGTGCCTTCGGAATTCGACTTAAGGGATATTGCAAACGAGGTCATAGCATCGCTTGCAAGCTGGGCGAAGGATAAGGAGATAACTATAAAGCTAGACTTAAAAGATGAACCGATAATTATCAATGCCGACAGGGACAGGATAACGCAGGTCCTGGTAAATCTTGCGGGTAATGCGCTTAAATTCACCCCACCCAAAGGTGAGGTGATGATAGCTTTAAATCTGCTTGAGTCCAAGGACGGCATCTGCGCACAACCTTGTGTTGAGGCGTCTGTGTCGGATACCGGTATAGGCATTGACCCGAAAGATTTTAAACGTATTTTCAGCAAGTTCGAGCAGGTAAGCCTCGTCTCGCCCGCCGGCTCCGGTGGGTCAGGATTGGGCCTGCCTATAGCAAAAGAGATAGTTAATTTTCATGGCGGCGCTATCTGGGTAGAAAGCCAGATGGGTAAAGGCAGCCGGTTTATTTTTGTCCTTCCAAGGCAGTTTAAGGGCGCGAACAAATAGAAAGCCTGAAAATGCCACGCATACATATTAAGGCCTGGCAGTCCATCGCTGTAATGATCCTTTTAGCTGCCGTTGTCTGTCTTAAGGCCTTATTCCTGCCTAAGGCATGTTTTGGCCCCAAGTGCCTCATCATTGAGCTGGCTCATACGGAACAACAAAGGCAGAAGGGCTTGATGTTCCGGCCCTCGCTCCCCGAAGACAGGGGAATGCTCTTTATATTCCCGAGGGATGATATTTGGGGTTTTTGGATGAAAAATACGCTGATATCGCTTGATATCATCTGGATAGATAAGAATAGAAGGGTCGTTGATATGGTTGAAGGCGCCATGCCTTTTACCGGAGAGAACCCGCCGACTTTCAGGCCTGTTCTTAGATCACGGTATGTCCTTGAGGCGAACTCCGGTTTTGTCAAAACGAACGGCATAAAGATAGGGGATAAGGCGCGATTTAGGTGGATTTTTTTGCCAAAAGAGTTAAAATAATTCATTACAACCGGAGACGGATATGATGAAAAAATGCGGGCAGGCCTTACAGCCTTCGAAGATAATGCCTATAGAGAATAAGTGCGCAAAGATCCATAATAAGATCATTTCTTTGCAGAAGGTTATGAAGAAGATAGAAAAAAAGAGCGTCTGTAATGTGGCTTGGCGCGGGCTGCTGAATTCAGCTGTCAAAGGGATGAACGAGGCGCTCCGTGACCTTGAGAAAAGGCTCGAGCATATAGAGCTTGAGCTCAAAGAATTCATGGTATTCGCTTTTGTTTTCTTGTTGTCTGGGGCGTTGTTCTTGAATGGCTGCGCGTCTTTGAAGGAGAGAGGCAAGCAGGTTTGGGGGAGCTCCATCGAACATCTTGAAAAAGAGCGCTCGCAGGGCCGGGCCCAAGATTTCGCCCTGGGCATTGACGAATGTTTTTTAAAGGTCGAGGAGCTGATAGCCGATACCGACGCTCAGGTCTATTTAAAAGACAGGGATAAGAGGTATATGGCGGTAATGAATTTTAAAGGTTACGTTGATACAACGCAGGTAGGTATTTTTTTTACCGGATCAGGGCCTGCAAGAACAAAAATAGAGGTTGCTTCCATGAGCCCAAGGCTTGTGGATGACGTATCAGAGATGATCTTTGAAGGGTTAAAGGCGTATAAGTCAGAATGAGAAGGAGGGTGTATGGGCAAAGGTGTAAGAGCGGTATTTTTTATAGTATTGGCCTTATCCTTAGTTTCTTTTTTGGCGCTTCCGGCTTTTGCGGATAGGCCGGCGGAGGGGCCGGGCAAGTGGCTCCAGGAAGTAGGGGTGATCACCGGTTTTGTCAGCGGTGAATTGAAGCACCAGAAAGATTTTAACGCTGTCGTTACCGGGATGCGCTTCGGCTTTGACTTAAAACCTTTCACAAAAAAGATGTTCAATTTCGAGCCCAAGGGGCTGCTCGAGCTGGTCTATGAGCCTTTTATCAATACCATAACCCATCCTGACGGCAATGTTGAATTAGGGCTGCCGTTCTTTTTCAAGTATGCTTATCCTTTGACAAGCAAGTTCTATCCGTTCATCGAGGTTGGCACCGGCCCATATTATATGAGTTTATCCACGTATGAGCAGTCGACACAGTTCAATTTTATCAGCCAGGGCGGCGCCGGATTCTCGTATTTTATCAAGGACGACATGTCCGTTAATCTGGAATACAGGAGGCGCCACGTATCGAATGCCTCTATCAAAGAACCGAACGGCGGCCTTGATGCCGACGTATATATTATAGGGCTTTCCTGGTATTTTTAGGAGGATGGATAAATGACATTAGAAGAAAGAATTGCGGGGGATTATAAAGAATCGATGAAGGCGCGCGACGGCGTACGGACGCAGACCATAAGTTTCCTTCGTTCTGAATTGAAATATTTCGGCATAGATAAGAAGAAGGATAAGTTGGAAGACGGCGAGGTAGTGCAGGTATTAAGGAAGCTTATCAAACAGCGCCAGGATTCAATAGAGCAGTTTGGTAAGGGCGGCAGGGAAGACCTCGTGCAAAAAGAGAAGGCGGAGCTGGATATTTTAAAGGCCTATCTGCCTCAGGAACTTTCTGAAGCAGAGGTTTCCGGGATCATCGATGAGGCTGTTGCCGCGACAGGCGCGCTTACCATGAAGGACATGGGCAGGGTGATGAAAGAAGTCATGGCAAAGACCCAGGGCAGGGCGGATAGTAAGTTAGCCAGCGACCTCGTGCGTAAAAAACTTGAGGGCGCAGCATAAAATATGTTTAGCGTAGCCGAAGCGCTAAAGAAGTCATTCCTCTTTTCATTCATAGATCCAAGCAGTGTCCATAAGATAGCCGCGATCTCCCGCCTAAAGGCCTTTCAAAAAAACGATATTATCTTTCAGGACGGTGATGCCGCCTCCGGCTTTTATATCGTGGCCAGAGGCATGGTCAAGGTGTATAAACTCTCTTTTGCGGGCGCAGAGCATATTCTGCACATGGTTGGAGATGGCGGGTCTTTTGCCGAGGCTGTGGTCTTGGGCCGGCTGGACCGTTATCCTGCGTTCGCGGAAGCGGCCCTGGATTCCGAGCTCTTGTTTATACCGAAGAAGGATTTCCTTGGTTTGATGAGGTCTGATTTCGGCCTGACCCTTTCGATATTGTCTTCCATGAGCGAAAAGCTGAAATACTTCAACGCGTTAGTTGAGGGGCTTTCCCTGCAGGATGCCGACAGCCGCCTTGCAAAGTATCTTTTAGACCTTTCGATAAAGAATAAGTCGGATTCTTTTGCCCTTGATGTAAAGAAGGTGGACCTTGCCAAGAAACTCGGCATTGTCCCGGAGACGCTCTCACGCATATTCAACCGCTTTAAGACCAGGCGGATAATACGCCTCACCAAGGCCCAAGTAACCATCCTAAACAAAGGATCCCTCCACGCCATCTCCAGCGGCGAAAAAGTAAAATAGCCCCAGCATTTCCTTGCTTCTAGCCATCCAAAGCCGATTCCAGCATTTTTTCCGAGCGCATGCTTTAATAGCCTATTATAGTCTTTCGCCCCATCTACAGCTACTCTAGCCTCCTAAGCCGCTTCCGGCATTTTTTCCGTCTCCGGTGTCCTTTTGCGCTTCGCGCCCATAAAAAAATACCTAAAAACACACAACTCGCCCTGGAATAATAAAAGGAACAGTGGAAACGGC
>DMEU01000012.1 GCA_003451585.1 Candidatus Omnitrophota bacterium
GGAAAAAATGCCGGAAGCGGCTGGGATACGCCCAATACTAAGCTAGGAAAGAACAGCTACTTCAACTGATTTACCAGCTCTTTGAAGGTACGGCCCCTGTGCTCGTAGTCGGTGAACATATCGAAGCTTTTACACATCGGGGAGAACAGGACGATCTCTCCGGCCTTGGCACTACGGTAGGCCGCCTGCACAGCCTCAGGGAATGTCCTGACACGCTCAACAGGCAGTATACCTTCCCAGGCGGCAGCTATCCTTTCACTCGCCTCTCCCACCAAAACAGCATATCTTATCTTTTGCTTTACCAGGCGGGCGAGAGAAAAAAAATCACTCCCTTTATCGCGGCCTCCGGCTATCAAAACAGCCGGCTTCTTAATATTGTTTAAGGCCCATATCGTTGAATCAATATTCGTGGCCTTGGAATCATTGATAAACTCGATACCTTTAAGGCCCCTGACAAATTCCATGCGATGTTCAACGCCTTTAAAGCCCCTGAAAACTTCAAGGCAGGCCTGCCGGCTTATCCCTAAAATACCGGCTACCGCCAAGACCGCCATCTGGTTCTGGTCGAACCCCTCCTCAGATGCGTCTTTATTAAAAAATACAACCTTGGCAGGGCTCTCTTCGGCGATATTTCGCAAGGCTTCATCGCCGTAATTTAATACCAGGTGGTCATCGGGCCCCTGGTTTAAAAATATCCTTTTTTTAGCCGCCAGATACTCCTCCATACTGCCGTAACGGTCCAGGTGGTCCGGGGTAAGATTGAGTATGACCGAGATCTTAGGATGAAAGTCTTTTATGGCCTCGAGCTGAAAAGAGCTGACCTCGAGTGAAACAAGGTCTTCCTTGTGTACTCCCGATACAATGGAAGAAAAAGGCATGCCTATGTTGCCTGCGACATGCGCCATCTTACCGCCGGCCTTGATAACCTCTCCAACCAACGTAGTGGTCGTCGTCTTGCCGTTAGTGCCCGTTATGGCAATAACAGGAGCAGGACAAAATTCCGCAGCCAGCTCGATCTCGCCAATACAATCTATACCATGGCCTTTAGCCCATATTACAGGCTCGCTGTCCAGCCGAACGCCAGGGCTTATGACTACCAACCCGCAGCCTTCCATAAAATCAGGAGAATGGCCGCCAAGCTCAACCGCTATGCCTTCTGCCCTGAGCCCAGCTGCAGTATCCTCCAAAGCCGGAGAAGCGTTCTTTTCGGTTACGCTGACTTGCGCTCCTAGAGACTTTAAAAGATGGGCTGCCGCAATACCGCTTCGGGCCAATCCTACAACCGTAACTTTTTTATTTTTATATTTCACCGCGGGGCTTGTTCAGGTAATTCTACCTTAACTTCAAAGTTGTCAATGTAAAAAGAGCAAGTATCGCCGCAATGATCCAGAACCGCACTATCACCTTTGATTCCGGCCATCCCAGCATTTGGAAGTGGTGATGCAATGGGGCCATCTTAAAGATCCTCTTTTTGCGCAGCTTAAAAGAACCTACTTGGAGGATGACAGACAGCGCCTCAATGACAAATATCCCTCCCACGATAACCAAAAGGAGCTCCTTTTTGATAAGGACAGCTACCAGGCCTATAGCGCCCCCAAGCGCTAGAGACCCGACATCGCCCATAAAGACCGATGCCGGATGGCAATTAAACCATAAAAACCCGAGGCATGCCCCAAAGATAGCTGAGCAGAAAACCGCAAGCTCCCCTACTCCGTCGATATAAGGTATTAAAAGATACTCCGCCAGGCGCAAATGGCCCGTAACATAGCTTAAGACCCCGTAAGAAAAGGCCACCATTAAGAGACAGCCGGTGGCCAATCCGTCAAGCCCATCCGTAAGGTTGACGGCATTAGACGTGCCGACTATAACGAACATCACGAAAATTATATAAAAGACCCCCAGGTCAAAAATAATGTTTTTAAGGAAAGGCATATCTAACTTTGTAGAGACCTCAGGGTCAAGGAACAGAAACGTCCCCACGCATAGGCCAAGGATTATCTGGCCCAAGAACTTCGCCCTTACGCTCAAGCCTTTAGAACGCTTGACTTTAAGCTTTATATAATCATCCAAAAAACCCACTCCGCCAAGCCAGAAGATCGAAATCAGCGATATTATGATATATTTGTTCTTGATATCGGCCCAAAGCAGCGTCGCAAGGATGACGGAACCAACCATCAGCAAGCCGCCCATAGTAGGAGTACCCTGCTTGTGATGATGCAAGTCATAAAGCCCACGCACCTCTTCTTTGTCACGGACATGTTCGCGTATTCGCAGGTCCCCCAGCAACTTTATGACATAGCGGCCCAAAAAGACCGATATGAAAAATGTCGTCATCGCAGCAAGGCTCGCCCTGAATGTAATGTATTTAAATACATTGAGGCCGGAAAACAAGTCCTTTAACGGATAAAAAAGGTAGTAGAACATCTAGTACTTCTCCATCAGCGCGGCAACGATCTTCTCCATCTGCATTGAGCGCGACCCCTTCACAAGCAGGACATCGCCTTCTTTTATGCAACTATGCAGAAAATCCAAAACAGCGGCGCAATCCTGGAAGTGGAATACACACGCGGCGTTCATACCGCTTTTTCTGGCGCTCTCTGAAGCCGCCTTGGAAAAATCACCCATGGTTATAAGAATATCTACAGACTTTTTAGATATGTAGTTGCCGAAATAAGCGTGGAACTCTTCAGATTTCTTGCCCAATTCCAGCATGTCTCCCATAACAAGTATACGGCGGCTCCCCAATGTCTGGCGGCATAAGACATCTATGGCGTGCTTTAAAGATTGAGGGTTGGAATTGTAAGAATCATCGAAGACCACGCATTGTTTGAGCTTGATCTCTTTGAGCCGCATATCGGGTGAATCGAAAGTGCCGATCCTGTCCCTTATAACATTAATATCCATGCCAAAGAACAGGCCGCAGGCTATGGCGGAAAGGGCATTAGTGACATTATGGAGCGCGCAATGTTTTACCTCGACCTGGTGGACCCCGTTGAATAAGAAAGTCACACTATTATGTTTATACGTTATTTCTGTAGCCCTGAAATCGCAGTCATTGTTGATACAAGAGAAAAAGAACGGCTTGGAGCGTATGCGGCTGAGCTTGCCTAAATAAATATCACCCTTATTCAAAAGCGCTATACCCGGTGCCAACAGATGCTTAATGAGCTCTATCTTTTCCTTATACACGCCTTTCAGGTCGCCCAAATGCTCAAGATGCGCGGGGCCTATATTAGTAATTACGCCGAAATTCGGCTCAGCTATCCGGGCCAATTGTCCTATCTCTCCCGACCTGTTAGTACCCATCTCGATAACGCATATGTCATGCTTGGAATGTATCTCAAGAAGCGTCAAAGGCACGCCTATCAGATTGTTCTGCGTGCCTTTATTCTTATGGACATTGAAATTCGCCGAAAGAACCCAGGCTATCATCTCTTTGGTCGTAGTCTTCCCGCTGGAACCCGTAACCGCTATTATGGGGATATCGAACCTGCGGCGGTGAAAACGGGCTATAGCTCCAAGCGCACAGGTGGTCTCAGATACTTTTATATATGCTATACCCTTTTTAAGATCTTTTACCTTTGAAGGGTTATCATAAACTATGGCTTTTGCACCGCGGGATATGCTGTCTGCGATAAAATCGTGGCCGTCGAATTTCTTGCCCACAATGGCAACATAGACCGCACCGGAGTTAATGGTGCGCGAATCTATGGAAATGCCGCTGAAACGTTTACTGGTGGCGCCCGCGGCCAGCTCGCCTCCCGTAGCCTTGACTATATCCTTGATATCAAACATGGGCTTCCATTTCCCTTAAACACTCCAAAACGGCTTCCTTGTCGTCAAAAGCAGATATCTTATCCTTTACGATCTGATACGTCTCATGGCCCTTGCCTGCTACGAGGACAAGATCATTGCCTTTGGCCATCTTCACGGCGCGGCGGATAGCGCTCATACGTTCTATTTCCACTTCAAAATTTTTTGTGACGATACCGGATGCTATATGAGAAATAATATCGCTGGGTTCTTCGCTACGCGGATTATCCGAGGTCAAAATGCAGTGGTCGGACAGTGCTGCTGCCACAGCGCCCATCTTCGGCCTCTTCGACTTGTCCCTGTCACCACCGCAGCCAAAAACTGTGATTATCCTGCCATTATGGAGAATAGAACGCAAAGATTCAAGAACATTTTTCAATGCGTCATCCGTATGCGCGTAATCAATGAACACGCTGAATCCTCTTGTGCTATCGATCCTTTCCAGCCGGCCAGGCACAAACCCGACACTCTCGACCCCGCGACGTATAACATCCAGGCCCACGCCCTCCGATAGGCCAAGGGCCACAGCCGCCAGTATATTATAAATATTGTGCCTGCCTACAAGGCTGGTCGTGATATCAATACTCCCGGCAGGCGTATTTATCCGGGCACTGCTGCCGCTCTTTTCGATCACATCGCGCTCGACTCGAACATCGCTTTCCCCGTATCCATAACTGATCTTTTTACCCCTGACGTCCTTGTAAAGGCGCATACCAAAACAATCATCCGTATTTATTATAAGGCTGGAATCCGGAGCCGCATAATCACAAAAAAGCCTCCGTTTCACGGAAAAATACTCCTCCATGTCCTTATGATAGTCCAGGTGGTCCTGAGTCAGATTAGTGAATATCGCGGCCCTGAAGGCCATGCCGGCGATCCTATCCTGATGGATAGCGTGAGATGATACCTCCATAGCGATATATTTATTGCCCGCCAAGGCCATCTCCCTGGCCAACTCGTGTAATTCCAGGACGCCGGGCGTTGTGTTCGAACTTGGGACATTGGTATCTTTTATCTTGTATCCTATAGTCCCTATGAGCGCACACTTTTGCCCTGCCGCGTTCAAAATGCCGCGAGCCAGATATGATGTGGTGGTCTTGCCATTGGTCCCTGTTATACCGATACACTTTATGCCGCGGTACGGATGCCCAAAAAAAGCACCTGCTATCTTCACTAAGGCATCTTTTGAATCTTTCACTAATATAAAAGGCACAGGGGCCTTTGAGCGCGGCAGGAAATTAGCATCTTCCAAAACGATGGCAGACGCATTCTTATCTACCGCATCCTGGATAAAGCGATGCCCATCCTGTGCGGCTCCCCGCACCGCCACAAAAACAGAACCAGCCTTGATATCCCTGGAATCCGAGGCTACAGCCTTAATATCAATACCCTTCATGCCGTAGGCTGCAGCATTTAAAACATTTATATCCGCGAGTAATTCTTTAGCGTTCATATACCTTTGCTAAAACCTGTCCGCCATCGCCATTAGATCTAATCTGACGGTATTTTAATACGTCCTCAGCGATAAATTTGAACGCCGGAGCCGATACTACTCCACCGTAATAATATGGGCGCGGTTCATCAACTATCACCACTATAGCTATCTGGGGATCATCGACAGGCGCAAAACCTATAAAAGATGCCATGAATTTCGAGTGGGAGTATGTGCCGTTCTCGACCTTCTGCGCCGTACCGGTCTTGCCGGCCAGTCGATAAAATTTAGACTGCGCTAATTTCCCGGTACCGACCTCAACAACCGCGGTTAGAATATCACGCATGGTCCTGGCAGTCTCCTCTGAGATGACCTTACGCACGATCTCGGGCTCAAAACTTTTGATGACCTCGCCTTTCTTGTCTATCACCTGGCGCACTATTAACGGCTTCATGTAAACACCGCCGTTAGCGATGACCGAGATCGCGCTTGCTAATTGTAAGGCAGTAACACACACTTCCTGCCCTATAGGGACCGCGCTTATAGAGGTCTTTGACCACCTTGAAACGGGTTTTAAAATACCGGCCACCTCTCCGGTCAGCCCCGAAGAAGTCGAGGCACCAAAACCAAAGGCCTTGGCATAATCATAGACCACCGCTGGGCCAAGCTTTTGCGCTATCTTGGTAGTCCCTATATTGCTTGATTGGGCTATAACGTCCTGGAACGCCAACAGGCCGTAAGGATGGACATCATGAAGCGTATGATTAGCTACCCTATACTCTCCATTCTCACAGAAGACCTTGTCCTTTAGAGTGAACTTTCCGGTATCAAGCGCGGCACTTGCAGTAACTATCTTGAAGATCGAACCGGGCTCAAAAAAGTCCGTCACGGCACGATTACGGCGCGCATCAACGGGATATTTTGAAAACTCATTTAAGTCCAACGTAGGACGGTTAGCCAGCGCAAGGATCTCTCCGGTCTTAACGTCCATAACAACAATGGTTGCGCCTTTTGCATTATATTTCTGAAAGATCTTATCGATCTCTCTTTCAGTTATATACTGCACTACCTGATCGATCGTCAAAACAAGAGAATAACCGTCGACAGGTGGTTGTAATATATCGGTAAGGGCAAGGTCCCTTCTCTTTGCATCACGCAAGACAAGCGTCCAGCCGGCAGACCCTCTTAAGTAAGGATCATAATTCATCTCAATTCCATCCAAACCTATATTATCAAGGCCGGCAAAACCAATGAGCTGGCTGGCTAACCTCGAATTAGGATAAGAACGCTTACTCTCTTTGATAAAATAAAGGCCGTCTAAGCCCAGGCCCTTGATCTCTTCCATCTTATTTATGTCCAGCTTGCGGGCCAGCCAGATGAACTGCTTTTTTCTGTTAAGCCTGTCGAGTACGAAACTCCTATTTAAGCCCAATATGGCCCCGAGTTTCTCAACTATAAGATCGATATTCTTTATCTGCGGCGGAACCGCGTATAAAGAAAACGTGGGAACATTGATCGCAAGCGGACGCATCTGTCGATCGAATATCGACCCGCGCTTAGGTTCAAGTTCCAGATAATAGGTATGCTGCCTTGCTGCAAGGTCTAAGAGGAAAGATGAGCGGAAGAACTGGAAGAGTACTAGTTTCCCTAAAAAGAAAAAAAGTAGCCCGATAAATAATACGAGGACTACCGTAAACCTTAAAGGCTTGATTTTAGGTTGCACTGAGATTTATATCATGTCCTTGCGGTTTGCCGGCAAGGGCTATTTAACTGTCTGGGCCTGCGCAGTCCTGGCCGAAAACCACGACAACATAGCCAGCCGCTTAAAGATCGGCTTACTTTTAGCCTTGGCCAACATAGGCCTTTCCTTGCCCGCAGGAGGCCCTAACCGGACAAGCTTATAATCCTTAGCCATCTCAAAATCATCACCGTTAATGAAGAGGGATCTATCGATGTTTACCGGTGACTCTAAACTCGAGAGTGTATATTGTAGCGCGGTCTTACGGTCCAGGCAAGCCTCTAATACTTTTTCTGTCGCCTTGATCCTATACCCAAGCTTGACTATCTCAGTCTGCTGAAAGACATACAAAAGGCAAAGGACAGTGCCTAGTGCAGTATAAAGGATGCATCGCGAAGTCCTCATTTAACCCTTTCAATAGCTCTCATCTTGGCTGAACGGGCGCGAGGGTTATTTTTTAACTCCTCCTGCCCTGGCCTCAATATTTTTTTAAAAACGAGCTGAAAACTGCCTGTCCGGGCAAGCTCACGGAAATTTTCTTTGACTATCCTGTCTTCCAACGAATGAAAAGTTATGACGCATATCCGCCCCCTCTTCTTCAAGATCAGGGCGGCCTTCTTTAAGGCCTCATCCAGCGCATCCAACTCCCTGTTGACCGCGATACGAAGCGCCTGAAAAGTACGGGTCGCAGGATGGATCTTGTGGAACCTAGCCTTGTACGGCAAAGCCTTTGTGACGAGTTCGGCCAGCTGGGTTGTGGAAGATATCGGCGACCTCTGCCTTGCGGCAACTATATTGCGAGCTATGCGGCGCGAGAATCTCTCCTGGCCAAACCTCCAAAGAATAGAAGAGATCTCTTCTTCTGTCAAGTTATTCAAAAGGTCATATGCCGATATAAAACTTTTCCTATCCATGCGCATATCGAGAGGGCCTTCGGCCTTTATGCTGAACCCGCGCGACGCGCTCTCGAGTTGATAAGAAGAGACCCCGACATCAAAGAGGATGGCATCTACCCCTGTTAAATCAAAACGCCCGATTATCTTATCAAGGTTCCTAAAATCATCGTGGACGAACATGCAACTGTCAGAAAAATAACTCAGGTGGTCTTTGGCTATATTAAGGGCCTCTTCATCCTTGTCTATGCCTATGAGCCTGCCATTTGGCAATATCTTCTCAAGTATGGCCGCAGCATGCCCCCCCATGCCAAGCGTGGCGTCTACGACGGTTGAACCATTCCTAAGCTTGAGCATCGAAATGACCTCTTGCAGCATAACAGGTTTATGGATTATATTTGACACGCCAGACCCACCTTCTTCTTCATCAGATGGAGCATCAAGCAACATGCCCGCTGCTCCCTGCGCACCTGAAAATATGTTAGATAAAAATCCCATAATCGTTCAATTATCAAAAAAATAGTTTCAATATCCGCGACACAGACATGAAACGCGGATTCAATATGGCCACACCCGTGCGGTGGCCTAAAAAATCAGTTTCTTTCGACCATACGACCTTGCCCAAAAGTTTCAAAGGGCCGAAGCCGTCCGGTATCTCCAGCGATATCTCAAAAACTGTGCCGGGGTTGAAATGACAGGTTGTAGCCATGCCCATGCCGGAACCGCTGACATCCTTCACAAAGGCATCAAAATATCCGCCTGTGTTCACATTCTTGATGCGGGTCTTTACATCATAGAGAGGCGTACGGGAAAATATCCTGTTGTCGCTTTTAACCACCTCCGGCATACGGCCGGCAACTGCTGCCCCGGATCTTATCATATTGCCCCCCCCGCTTTTGGCTTACAAACCCTCTATTAGTTTTTCCGCCGTATCTTCGAAAGACTCTAAGTTCGTCTGATAGAACTCATTCCACAGGTCCTTGGCCCAGATCTCGATACGATTGGCTACCCCGATGATAACAACATCTTTTTTGATGGCAGCAAAATCCTTTAAATAATTCGGTACCAGGATCCGCCCCTGTTTATCGGGGACGATCTCAACCGCGCCTGAAAAATAAAGGCGGTTGAACTTCCTTGAATCCTGCTTGGTAAAAGGCATGGTCTTGAACTTCTGTTCCACAGCCCTCCACTCTTCCTCGCCGAACATAAATAAACATTTATCAAGCCCGCGGGTAATATAGAACTTTTCTATAAAATTACCCTTGGCGGCGTCACGCAGCCGCGACGGCAGTATCAGCCGCCCCTTATTATCGATCGAATGGGAATATTCACCGTAAAACATTGTTTCCACTTCCCTCCACTTTGCTCCACTCGTAACCAAAGTATAGAAAAAATACCCCACTTTGTCAAGAAAAACTTTGACAAAATCAAACGACTTAAGCTATTGGAAAACAATGCAGATATGTGATACTGACTAAGGTGCGAATTGCCGAGGGTATAGTTTCAGCAGGGTGCTACGTTTGTTTTGAGAAGATCTCTTTTGCTGCGGCTACATCCATCTTCATCCTGGATATGAGCGCGTCTGCGGAAGAAAATTTCTTATCATCGCGGATCTTTTTTATCAAGCGGACTTCCATCTTTTTCCCATAAAGGTCTTTGCGCAGGCCTAATAAATATACCTCGATACTGCGGCCTTCAATATTTTTTTTAAACGTAGGTTTTATCCCGAGATACGCCAGGCCAAAGAACCGGCGTCCGCCGCAAAACGCCTCACTTGCATAAATTCCGTCGGGGGCAAGCACTTCATGATGCGGCCTGATATTTGCCGTAGGAAAGCCCAGCGTCCTGCCGCGCCCCTCTCCCCTGATCACATCACCCATAAAAGAAACACGGCGGCCGAGAAAGGCCTGCGCCGACCTCAAATTCCCTGCTTTGATAAGCGCGCGGATAAGGGTGCTAGAGACTATCCTGTTATGCAACTTCAAGTGCTTAAAGACACGCAGGCCGAAACTATGTTTTTTGGCCATTCTCTTCAAGAGCCCGATATCTCCGCGGCCGCCGCTTCCAAAGATAAAATCCTCGCCGACATACAAAGAGACCATGCCCAGCTTGTTTAACAAAACATCCTCTATAAAATGCTCCGCCGGCATGCGCGCAAGGCCACGATCGAAAGAAAGGACGTAGCAAACGCCTATGCCTGCATCTTCGATGAATTTTAATTTATGTTCCAGCGAGGTCAATGACGGCACTTTATCCTGAGCGGGATGAAAAAAATGGGTAGGGTGTGCCGCGAATGTCACAACGGCGCTCTGGACGCCGAGGCGCCTGGCCTCTCTTATGACGCCCGCGAGTATCTTCTGATGGCCGCGGTGCACACCGTCAAAGACGCCTACGGTAACAACGCATCCGGCATTTTTCCCTTTAATTTGGTTTCCAAGCCCGCAAACAACCTTCATGCACATCCTCTATTTTCATTGAATCACGCACGTCAAAAGGCCCAAGAGAGATCCGGCGTATACGGGAGATAAAGCCGCCTACCCCGAGTTTTTCGCCTATCTCTTCTCCAAGGCGGCGTATATAAGTACCCTTTGAACAGCGCACGTAAAAATCGATATCCGGCAGGGCCATACGCGTTATCCGCAGGTCGTATATCTTAATGGGGCGCGCGGCGCGCTCCACCTCTATACCTTTTCGGGCCAATTCATAAAGACGTTTTCCCTTATGTTTGATCGCAGAGACCATGGGCGGTACCTGTTCCCGCTCCCCGATGAATTCGCCGAACACATTTCTCACATCGTCTTCAGTGATGTGCGTCATATCTTTCTCAGATATGACCTTGCCCTCCGAATCCCCGGTTGATGTCACTACCCCTAAGCGCAACGTAGCTTCATATTCCTTATCAAAATGGACAAACTCCGAAAAGAGCTTCGTCGCCCTGCCAACAAGGAGGACGAGCACCCCCGTAGCCACAGGATCAAGCGTACCGCTATGGCCGACCTTCTTTGTCTTCAATATCTTCCTGGCCATATCTACGACATCGTGCGATGTCACGCCCTTCGGCTTATCTATTATCAATATACCGTCTTTCATGATACCCTCTTTACAGCTTCATCCACGACTTTTTTAACTACATCACCCAAAGCGCCCCGGACCGTAGCACCGCTTGCCATACGATGTCCTCCTCCTCCGAAGACCTGGGCCAATTCATTCACGTCAGCCGATCCCGTAGAACGCAGGTTAATGCGCACATCACCATTACGCTTGGTCTCTTTAAAAAGAAGCGCCACCTCAACTCCGGCGATAGCCCTGGCAAAATGGATTATATTATCCGTTTCTTCCGCGAGCGCAGGGTTTTTACGTATCAGGCTGTTTTTGATAAGAAGCCAGGCTATCTTCCCGTCACTTGAGACCTCAAGCGTCCCGATTATCTTGCCCAAGGCCCTCACGGTAGCCACACTCATCGATTCATAGATACGGCGGTTAATATCATAAACATCTATGCCGTGTTTTAAAAGGTCTGCGGCGATCAAATGCGTATGCCTGCTTGTAGTCTTGTACTTAAAAGACCCTGTATCGGACAATATGCCGGTGTAAATACAGACCGCGTCCTGCTTTTTTATAGCTACACCCAGCGCCTTGAATAAATAATACACCATCTCACAGGCGCAGGAAGCATCCGGCTGTATCCAATTTATGTCGCCGAAACCGGTATTACTGATGTGGTGGTCTATATTGATGAGCGGCCTATCTTTGCGCAGCGCCTTATGCATCTTGCCTATGCGGGATACATCCGAACAATCTACAAGGATCGCGGCATCATAGTCTAGGCCGGATATATCATGGCGTATGGAACCTATACCCGGCAGAAAAAGATATTCGTCGGGGGCCTTGTCCTCGTTTATAATTATGGCCTTCTTGCCTAAAGCTTTAAGAAGCCCTGCCAATGCCAGCTCAGACCCCAGTGCATCGCCTTCCAGATGGATATGCGCCGAGATCAAAAACGTTTTGTTACTTTTTTTTCTTAACTCGGCGAGTAGTTTTTTTGGTGGCATTTTTTCTCTTTCCGGGCCTGACTACGGCCTCCTTATCCTTATTGATATCTTCCAGCCGCTGCTCGATCGCTATGCTGTACTCAGATGAATGATCGATCTTGAAAAGTATTTCCGGGACATAACGTAGGCCCAGGCGCTCGCCTAAAATGCGGCGTATGAAACCCGCGGCGTGTTCTAATGCCGACTGGGTATCTTCCCACTGTTTCTGGTCGCCATAAACGCTGAAAAAAATGCGCGCGAATCTCAGGTCCGGCGTAAGTTCTACGTGGGTTATAGTGGTAAACCCCAAACGCGGGTCCCGCACCTCTTGCTGCACTATCATCCCAACCTCGCGCTTGATCTCTTCTGCTACTTTATCAGCTCTGCTCATGGTATCCCTTTCATTTCTGCATAAGTTTCTGGGCCAACCTTAATTCTTCTTCTTTGTCACGGACTATGCCGTCTATCTTTGCCATAAGGAGCTTATCCAATATCTTCTTAAAATGCGGGCCGGGCTCGACCCCCAGGCCGGCTAAGTCCTCACCCTTTAAATGAAGCCGCTGGCCGTTATAAATGAACAAAAAATCCTCTATATGACGCGATACCTCTTTGTGGCGTGACAGGATCTCGGCAAGCAGCACCACCTCGTAACTTAAGGGCTCAAGCAGCCGCCACACCGTACTGGGCATGGCATTTTTTTTCGAAAGCCCGTTTCTTATCGTGTGGATATTCTCTTTAAGCGAAACAAGGCGCGAACTGGCACCTTTATGGAAAGCGAAGTCCAGCATGGCCTTCTTTATATCTTTTAAGGGCAGAGGATAAAAGAACAAAGAAAAATATATGGCATAAGGCTCTATATGCCGCCTATTCGCAAAATGCTCGCGGTACCAGGCTATCCTTTTAGAGGCCTGCTGGAAATAATGCGGCCAGTGGCGCTGGAAGCGCAAGCCTTCAGAGATATAAGAAAATCCGCAAAGCGCATAAAGACGCTTTAATGGTTTTAGCGGCATCTTTTCATTAAAGATCAATAAAAGTTCATCCCTAAGGCGGTGTTTCTGGACGAGATGAAGCATACTGCGGCGCACAGCCTCTTTTATCCAGGAAAGCGTCTGTCTTTCTATCTTAAAATCAAACCTCTGTTCAAAGCGTACAGCCCTCAATATCCTGGTAGGATCATCGATAAAGCTCAGAGGGTGCAACGCGCGGATAAAGCCTTTTTTAAGATCGTCCTGGCCGCCATAAAAATCCATGAGCCTGCCAAAACAAGAGGCATTAATAGCGATAGCCATGGCATTTATAGTAAAATCCCTCCGAAAGAGGTCGTCCTGGATAAGCCCGAAAGAGACTGCAGGCAAAACAGCGGGTTTTTCGTAAGTTTCTTTGCGAGCTGAGGCGATGTCGGCCTTGAACCCTTCCATACCTGAGATCGTGGCCGTACCGAACCTCTTATGAGTGACAGCGTGAAGAGAGAACTTCTCGCAAAATCCTTCGGCAAAAGCTATGGCATCGCCTTCCACCACGAGATCGATATCATAATTAGCCACACCCAGGAAGAGATC
This sequence comes from Candidatus Omnitrophota bacterium, assembly GCA_003451585.1. Classification (GTDB taxonomy): domain Bacteria; phylum Omnitrophota; class Gorgyraeia; order Velamenicoccales; family Velamenicoccaceae; genus UBA9636. The sequence continues at coordinate 13,467 of DMEU01000012.1, forward strand.
GCGGACAAAACCACCTACAACATAAGCACCCATACCCTTCTGGTCGGCAAACCTGCCGGCCAGGCGTATGAAATCAGCCATTGGCCGCGGGAGCTCGTTTATTTTTTTTAGAAAAAGCATCTATCCCCTGGGGTGGAACATCTTGTGGATGCCCTTAAGCCTGTCACGGTTTATATGCGTATATATCTGGGTCGTTGCTATATCGGCATGCCCCAACATCTCCTGTACGCTCCTTAGGTCCGCGCCGCGCTCCAAAAGATGTGTGGCAAATGAATGCCGCAGGATATGCGGCTTCATACTTTTTTTGATCTTTGCTTTCCTGGCATAAAATTTTATCAACTTCCAGAGAGAGATACGCGATATCTTCCTGCCGGACCTGCTCAAGAAAAGCTCCTGCACCGGTTCTTTTTTGAGCTGGGCAGGCCTGACCTTTTCAAGATAACGCGCAATAGCCGCTATCGCCTTTTTACCTAAAGGCACGATTCGTTCTTTTTTGCCCTTGCCCAGACAACGGACGAATCCAACGTCTGAATTGATATCGCTGACCTTGATATTTGACACTTCTGAAACGCGCATACCGGTAGCATACATAAGCTCGATGATCGCCCTGTCCCTTATACCCTGGTTCGTGTTCAGATCAGGGGCTTCGATAAGGCGCTCAACCTCATTTAAATCTAATATATCCGGGATACGTTTCCAAAGTTTTGGGGTATCTATATAACTCGATACATCGGCTTTTATAAGGCGTTCCCTGGCCAGGAAACGATAGAACATGCGCAAGGTAGTAAGATTCCTGGCGATACTGGAAGCCGACAGCCCCTTATCTTTCTCGTGAAGCATAAAATCACGTATATCTTCCCGCGTGGAGAGTGTTATGCCCTTCTTGGAAACCCCATCAAGGAACTTCATATAAGCATCCAGGTCCCTGCGGTAGGAAATAAGCGTGTTTTTAGCCAAGCCCCTTTCTACGTTCAGATAATCCAGGAATAGCCCGACTAATTTATCCATCTTTTGCATTGTCCCCCAACTCACGGCCTATGGTGGTCTCGGGGCCATGCCCCGGATAAACGCGCATATCCTTGTTCAAACCTGATAATTTTTCCAGTGAAAGCAAAAGGAGTTCATGGCTTGCACCGGGAAGATCCGTCCTGCCTACACCGTCACGAAATAGCGTATCCCCCGAAAAAAGCACCCCGCCTCCCAAGAGGCAGATACATCCGCGCGTATGCCCGGGGGTATGGAGGACCTTAAACGTCAACTCATCTAATTCCAACTCATCTGCGTCTTTTAAGAGCCTGGCCGGACGGACCGGGCTGAAGGTGCCGAAAAACGTCGTCATGATATTTTTCTCAGGGCAGGCGATCATCTCCTCTTCGCTCTCATGAACATAAACAGGCAGGCCCAGCTCGGCATTCGCCTTTATATGATCGATGTGGCCGTGCGTATTGACGATAAACCTGGGCTCAAGCTTTTGCGCAGACAAGACCTCCCTTATCTTCGGCGCGTCATCGCCGGGATCGATAATGAAAGCCCCCTTCTTTTCGCTTGCGACGACATAACAGTTCGTAGCAAGCGTTCCTACGATAACTTTATATATTTTCATCACTTCAGGTGGTCTTTCATCTTCCTGGAGTCAAAGTTACGATTTACAGTACTTAAGATCCGTTCAGCATCGTATTTTAGCATATTCATTTGCGAAGGAGGCAGGTTCTTCGCATGTTCGATGCGCGCCTCCAGGTCCTGTGTCCTATCTATATACACCTGGAGCTCGTTGGCCTTTTCATCGGCCAAAAGGTCCTTCATCTTTCTTAAATTGACCAGGCTTTGCTGTGCGCAATCAAGGATCTTTTTATAAGAAAGCTTATCGATCAAGCTGGAGACAAGCTCCTGGTTCCATGACTTCCAGTACACGAAATACTGTTTGTAAAGGACATCACTCGGAAAAGGGTGCGCGCTATAATCTCTCGGTACGATGACCATAGGCTCCGTACTTTCGGTTTTTTTACGCTTGCGGACGAACTTCTTACGCAATGTCTCGCATCCCGTAACAAGAAAAATGCACACGATGGCACACACAATAACGGCATGATTTATACGGTCTCTTTTCATCATTTCTCCCCTATTAATTTCCTGAACTCTTCCTCGCCAATAATACGCACGTTCAATTTTTTGGCATCTTCGAATTTCGAGCCAGGGTTTTTGCCAGCCACACAATAATCGGTATTTTTACTGACGCTTGAAGATACGCGGCCTCCGCGTTCTTTGACTGATCCCTCGGCCTGGCCGCGCGAAAAGCCTCCCAACTCTCCGGTAAACACAAACGCCTTGCCGCTTATGGGAGAAGAGATCACGACGCGCCCGGGTTCTTCCAGACGCACGCCCGCTTTTTTTAACTTCTCAATAAGCAGGCGCGTTTCCTTTGAAAGAAAAAAATCGTGGGTAGAACGCGCGATAACTTCGCCTATCTCATGGATAGAGGCTATATCCGCCTTATCAGCTTCCATGAGGCGGTATATGGTCTTAAAGCGCTCGGACAAAACCTGGGTGGCCTTCTCCCCCACATGCCTTATGCCAAAACCAAATAGCAGGCGCGACAACGGCCTTTTCTTGCTGGCCTCTATGCCGTCTAAAAGATTCCCGGCCTTCTTGTCCTTAAAAAGCTCAAGTTTTAAAAGATCGGCTTTATTCAGCGTGTAGATGTCGGCGAAATCTTTAACAAGTTTATTTTTAAGCAGCTGGCTGACGACGGCATCGCCCATCCCTTCGATATCCATCGCGCCGCGGGAGGCGAAGTGTATCAGCCTTTTCTCAAGTTGCGACGGGCAAGACGCGTTCACACAGCGGTAAGCGACCTCAGCTTCATTTTCCTTGACGACCTTACTCCCGCAAGACGGACAATTAAGCGGCGCATTGAACTTTTTTTCTTTGCCTGTGCGCGCGCTGGTTATGACCTTGACGACTTTTGGTATGACGTCTCCGGCGCGCTCTAAAACTACCCTGTCCCCGATCTTTACGCCAAGCCGCGATATCTCATCAAAATTATGCAAAGTCGCGTTGCTGATGGTGACGCCGCCGCATACCACCGGCTCAAGCTCCGCAACAGGGGTCAGGACACCTGTGCGCCCCAGGCTTACCGCGATATTTTTTACCCTTGTCGTTGCCTGGTGCGCAGGGAACTTATATGCTATGGCCCATCTTGGGCTTTTAAGCGTTGACCCGAGCTGCTCCTGCTCTTGCTTCGAATCGACCTTTATGACGATACCGTCGATCTCATAATCAAGCGTATCCCGTACCTTCTGCCAGTGTTGACAGAATTTTATGACTGCATCGATATCCGGGCAGAGGCGAGTGTGCGGATTGACCGGCACACCCCAGGATCTTACTTTATCCAAAAAAACTTTCTGCGAAGAAAAAGGCTCCCCTGTAAAATAGCCGAGCGAATGCGCGAAAAAAAGCATGCGCCTGCCGGATACTATCTGTGGATCAAGGGTCTTTAAGGTCCCTGCCGAGGCATTGCGCGGATTGACAAATAATGGATCTTCCTGCGACAGGCGCTCCTTGTTCATCGCTATAAAATCTTTGCGTGACATAAAAGCCTCACCCCTTATCTCTATCACATCAGGATGCCCGCCGCCAAAAAGCTTTAGGGGAATGGCGCGTATTGTCTTAATATTGCTGGTTACATCCTCGCCGACTTCACCGTCTCCGCGTAGTGCGCCGATACTAAGCTCGCCCTTAAGATACGTAAGATTAACGCTGACACCATCCATCTTCAACTCTGCGACAAGATCAAGCTTCTGGCCGCGATGCAGGCCTTTTAAAACACGCTCTTGCCACTCTTTTATCTCATCAAAAGTATACGCGTTGTCCAAAGAGAGCATCTTCTGCCTGTGGCGCACGGTAGCAAATCCTTTGACAGGCTCGCCCCCGACCCTTTGCGTAGGGGAATCTGATGTCACTAATTCCGGATGCTCCTTTTCAAGATCGATAAGCCGCTTCATCAAGCGGTCGTATTCGGTATCGGATATCTCAGGACTGTCTAGGACGTAATAACTGTAGTCGTGGTGCCTGATCTCATCGCGCAGCCTCTCTATTTGCTTTCGAATATCCATATTTTTCTCATTTGCCGGCATCTCTTTCGCATAAATCCGCTGCATATTGCTGCAAGCGGCCAATCACCGCCGCATTTTACAACTATCGCCCTACAGTGAGACGGTCGGCAAGGATGCGCGGCAGGCCGGCATCCAGGATCTTTTTTTTAGCACGGGCGATGTCGTATTCTACCCGCTTGAACTCTATGGTCGAGGATAGAGTATCATAGATACAAAAACATGCCCGGCTATCGCCGTCCCGCGGCTGGCCGACACTCCCGTCATTGACTATATATCTCCGGTCTTGCCTTATCTCGATCTTCTCCGGTACACAATAGGCCACTTTCTCGCCATCATCGATAAATATTCCCGGCCTGTGCGAATGGCCCACGAAACATACCCTTTGTTCCATAAGATAGAACGTCTTAGCAGCCATATTCGCATCCGTCATGTAATCGAATTCTTCGGGATGGCTGAGCGTACCGTGGACAATGCAGAAATACCCAGTTTCTTCAACTAACTTCAAGCCGGAAAGAAAAAGACGGTCGGCCTCCAAGATGTTATCTTTTGTCCAGACAATACCGGCACGGGCGTAATTATTAAAATAATCTATATTGGTCATGCCGACAACGCCCCAGTCATGGTTGCCGGCTATCATCAAAGGGCTCATTTTACGCAGATTGTTTATGCACTCGCAAGGATCAGCGCCATAACCTACGATATCGCCCAAGAAGACATACCGATCGATATGGGATTTATTAATGACATTAAGGACAGCCTCGAAGGCTTCGAGGTTTGAATGGACATCTGAAAAAACAGCGTAGCGCATTCTAATACTAGAACCGTATGCCGAACTCTTCGAATTCGGACGTTGGACTCTCCCAGCTGATCTCCCTGTCCGCTATATAGCCGGAAAATTGCTCTTCCAGGTTCGAGACAAAACCCTCCAGGGCCCCCTCTTCGCCTTCAGCCACTATCTCGACCCCGCCGCTATTGAGATTTTTCGCCCATCCCGTAATGTTGAGCTGGCTGGCAATGGCCTCTGCCGTAAAACGAAAACCAACTCCTTGTACGCGGCCTGCAAACTTAATATGAAGACGTTTTTTCATGAAAACATTCAAAAAAGAAAATTGAAAATAGACCGCAACAGAAAATTATTTCTCTTCTATTCTCGATTCTCTATTTTCTATTGCTCTGACCATTTTTGCCAAAGGCAAAAATGGTCGGGGAGGTGGGATTCGAACCCACGGCCTCAACGTCCCGAACGTTGCGCGCTAGCCAAGCTGCGCTACTCCCCGATAAATTTTTGATCAACAAAAATTTATAGAGCAATTGAGCAATAGAGAATAGAAAAACAAAAGCTCGATTACGGTCTATTGTCTATTGCTCTATTATTCAAAAATATAAACACTTTAAATAGTTACGGATTAGTTTATCACAAACATGCGGGATTTACAACTTTGCGAGCATATCCAGCTCTACATTAACCTTGTCGCCGGCATGTTTAAACCCCAGGGTTGTAACTCGTGCGGTAAGCGGGATGATGCAGACAGAAAAAGACGCGCCTCTTACATCAGCTATGGTCAGGCTTATGCCGTCAACTGCCACTGACCCTTTATGTGTGATATATTTCAAAAACTTCGCCGGCACCCCTATGCTAAATTCCAGGTTCCCGCGGCTTATTTTTTTTGAACGTATTACCCCGCAGCAATCTGCGTGCCCTAAGACAAAATGCCCGCCTAAACGGTCTCCGACTTTAAGCGCTCTCTCCAGATTAACCCTTGTGCCCACACATATATTCTTTAACGTGGTCAGGCCGGTCGTCTCAGGCATGACATCAAAATAGAGCCTGCCTTTCTCTATCGCCACAACGGTCAGGCATACACCGCTTACCGAAATACTATCGCCTATCTTAGTAGCTTCCAAGGCCTTTTCGGCGTCTATGCCCAAACGAAAACATCTTCCCTGTTTTCTGAACAAAGACACCCTGCCCACTTCTTCTATGATACCAGTAAACATACTTACCTGTATTTTAGGCCGCCTTCGATTAAAATATCTTCTCCGGATCTTTTAATTAAAACATCTTCAAGCCTGACGGCTGAACCAGGGCTGGCAACACCCCTGCCCCCAACCGAAGAAAGCGCTGTTCTGCCTCCGATAAAGACAGGAGCGATAAAGACATGCGCCCTATCCGCCAAACGCTCATCCAACAAAGAACCTGTAAGTTCCGCTCCGCCTTCTACAAGTATGCTCCTGAGCTCTTTTTTGTTCAGATATCTTAAAAGCTGCTTTAAAGAAACCCTGCCTCTGTGCGGCCTGGTATAGACTACCTCAGCGCCGATACGGCGCAATTTTTCTTCCTTTGCCTTATTTTTTTTCACAGCTGCGATAATAACAGGCTGTTTTGTATCCAATAGGCGTGCCGTCAAGGGTATTTTCAACTCTGAATCCACTATGATCTTTGTCAACCTGTGGCGCTTAACACCGCAAGCGGATTCAAGGCCCGGGTCATCTTTTAAAACCGTCTGAATGCCTGCCATGATACCGTCAAAAAAACGCCTCCTGTCGTGCGCGTAACTCCTGGAGGCGGCAGACGTTATCCATTTCGATCTGCCTGCGCGCGTCGCTATCTTACCATCCAACGATTCGGCGATCTTTATAGTAACAAGCGGCAAGCCAAGGGCGTGGGCCTTGATGAAAGGCTTATTGATAGCGGCTATATCTCTCTCCAAAATACCGGCCTTCACGCGTATGCCGTGCCGGCGCAAACGTTCTATGCCTCTGCCTTTTGTAATCGGATTCGGATCTACCATGCCTACGTAGACTTCCTTTATGCCATACCTTATTATCTCATCTGCGCAAGGGCCTGTCCGCCCGAAATGCGCGCAGGGTTCAAACGTACAGAACAGGGTTGCGCCGCGGGCCGATGGCCCGGCCTCTTTTAAAGCGTAGATCTCCGCATGCGGGCCGCCTGCCTGCTTATGGAAACCCCTGCCTATTATCTTTGAATTTTTAACGATTACGGCGCCGACCAGAGGATTAGGAAAAGTATCGCCTTCAGCCCTAAGGGCCAATTCCAAGGCCTGACGCATATAGAATTCTACCCTAGCCTGCATTTTGCTTCTTTCAACTTCTCAACATATTCATAAGGAAGCTTTACCTTCCCTATACAGATGTGTTCCTTAGCCAGGCCATGGCAATCCGAACCGCCGGTGATCAACAAACCGTGTTTTTTTGCCATAGATACGAACTCCCCTGTCTGCGTATCCGAGTGTTCAGCATAATACGCCTCAATGCCCATGATCCCATCTCTGACGAGATCCGGGATAAGAGCCTTATCGGAGAGCGCATACGGATGGGCCAAGACCGGTATCCCCTTGGTCTTTATTATCCAACTTACCGCCTCACCCGGCGTCATCTTCAACTTACCGACATAAGCCGGACCTTTGTCGCCTATATAGCGATAAAATGCCTCAGGTATGGATGAGATACAGCCTTTCTGGAGCAGGGCGCGTGCCACGTGCAGCCTGCCTACGCTCCCCTTGCCCGCAAGATCAAAAATATCCTGCGGCTCAATAGCAAGGCCCAATTCATTCAATTTTTTGCAGATGCCGTAAATGCGCCCGACCCTTGCCTCCTGCATACCGGACAACATATTCAAAAAAGCCTCATCATGATGGTCTATGAGGTATCCAAGGATATGTATTTCCTGCCCGCCAGATTCCGCCGTCAACTCAACCCCGGGCAAGATCTCAAGATCAAGGCCGGCAGCCTGGATAGCCGGGTCGATACAATCGGTTATATCGTGGTCTGTGATCGAGATACAGCTTAACGAGGCGCGCTTTGCTTCACTTACGATCTGCGAAGGCGAGAATGTACCGTCGGAGAAATGGCTATGGACATGCAGGTCAGCGAATTTTGAGCTCATTAATGTCACATCTAGCGGGATCCCGCCTTGGCGGGATCTAATTAGCGAGCCTCCCTGGTCTTATTGATCTTATCTAAGATGCCGTTGACGAATTTCCCTGATTCAAGGTCGCCGTACTTTTTCGCAAGCTCCACAGCCTCATTTATGGCCACCTTGGGCGGGATATCGTCGCAAAACAACAATTCATAGCTTGCCATACGTAAAATATTCCTGTCTACCGCAGCCATACGGTCAAGCTGCCAGTTGGTGGCAAATTTTGTGATCTGTTCGTCCAACAAAGATAAATTCTTACGGACATTCCCTGCCAGGCCCACGGCAAACTCACGGACCGACCGTTCCTCGTTAGCATTAGCCTCCATGGCGAAAAATGCGCCCACCAATTCGGATACATCTGCGCCGGTCACTTCCGCCTGGTAAAGAAGCTGTAATGCCAACTCTCTAGCTTTAGTTCGTTTACGCATAAGATAAGATAAGTTATATTATATCCAACAAGTTCACCATTTCAATAGCGTTTAAAGCGGCATCCCTGCCCTTATTGCCGCCTTTGATGCCGGCACGCTCAATGGCCTGCTCCATGGTATCTGCGGTAATTACGCCGAATATTACAGGTATCCCCGTCTGCATGGAAACTGATGCCACACCTTTGGCAGCCTCGCTTGCGATAAAATCAAAATGAGGAGTGTCCCCCCTTATCACCGCGCCCAGGCATATGACGGCATCGAATTTTTTATTCCTGGCTAATTTCAAAGCCACAGCAGGTATCTCGAAACAACCAGGCACCCATACGACTTCGATATCGGTCTCTTTTGTGCCATGCCTTTTCAAAGCATCACAGCAACCATCGAGCAGCGACTTCGTCACCATATCGTTAAAACGTGAGGTCACCACCGCAAAACGCTTACCCTTTACTATCATACTGCCTTCATTTACCTTGATCATAACGCCTCCTTAACTTTGCCAATATTAGGCTTATTCATTACAAAGTTAACCCCCGAACCTGTCCTGAAAATATCGAAAGAGATTTTCAGAACGCTTAGGTGAGCGGGGTAACATTTATACCCTACTCCAGCATATGCCCTAGTTTTTCTTTTTTTGTCCTCAAATATTTTACGTTAGATTCCGTATTCGGTATCTGCAAAGGGACCCGTTGGACTATGCGAAGCCCGTAACCTTCCAAGCCTACGATCTTACGCGGGTTATTCGTCAATAGATCAAGCTCCCTTATGCCTAAGTCCGCTAGTATCTGGGCGCCTATACCATAATCCCTCAAGTCCGCAGGAAACCCCAACGCCTCGTTAGCTTCAACTGTATCCAGGCCCTTATCCTGCAGCGAATAGGCCTTTAACTTATTAGCCAGGCCTATACCCCTGCCCTCCTGTTTCATGTAAAGGATGACGCCCCTCTTCTTCTCGGCGATAAGTTCCATGGCCTTCTTTAATTGTGCACCACAATCGCAGCGAAGCGACCCGAAGACATCTCCGGTAAGGCATTCGGAATGCACCCTGACCAAGACAGGCTCCCCTGTTTTTACGCCGTTCTCAAGGCCCATGCACAGAGCCACATGGTGTGAGGCATCCAGTATAGATTCATACAGAAACATCTGAAATTCACCGAATTCCGTAGGCAGGCGGGTCTCCACAGTCTTCTTAACAAGGACCTCTCTCCTGCGCCTGTATTCAATAAGTGCCTCTATAGAACAGATCTTCAAGCTGTGCAACTTTGCAAACTCTATTAATTGCGGCAGACGGCTCATGGTCCCGTCTTCATTCATGATCTCGCAAATAATGCCGGCCGGATACAACCCCGCTAACTTTGCCAGATCCACAGAAGCCTCTGTATGGCCAGCCCTTACCAGGACCCCGCCGCGCCTGGCACGCAAAGGAAAGACGTGCCCTGGCCTGCTAAAATCCTGAGGAAGAGAATCAGGCGAAATAAGTTTTGCTATTGTCCTGGCGCGGTCGTGGGCGGATATCCCGGTAGTCACTCCTTCTTTTGCATCACAGGAGATCATCCATGCTGTCGCATACGGGTCCTCTTGTGCATGGCCTTTGACGAACGGGCTGACCATGGGGTAGATATTCAATGCCTCAAGCCTGTCTTCTTCCATCGGCACGCATATCAGGCCGCGGCCGTATTTGGCCATAAAATTTATGTGCTCATGGTCTACAAAACTCGCCGCCATGACTAGATCGCCCTCGTTCTCGCGGTCTTCATCGTCTACAACGATTACTATCCTTCCCAGCTTCAAGTCCGCAAGGATCTCTTCGATCGAATTAAAATGCATAATTATCTCCTAAAAATAAAAATCCCAAAGCACGAATGCTTCGGGATACAAAAAATCAAAATAAACTGACTTTTTTGACCTTCTCTCATCTAGGCTATGACTATTGGCTCAAGAATCGCACTTGATCTGCCCGCCGGTGTATCGTTGGAGGGCTCGCAGGCTTTCACTGCCAGCTGGGGCTTTCACCCGGTCCGCCGACGCGTCTTCTGGCGGACATCCCGAAGATCAATTTATAATATACCCATCCACTTAATATTTGTCAAGCGTATTGTTTGGAAGTATAATAAATACCTATGATAGAAAAGACCATCTCCGATATCCTCACAAAAAAGAAGCTCACCTTAAGCGTTGCAGAATCATGCACTGGCGGCCTATTATCCCACAGCCTGACAAACATCCCAGGCAGCTCCAAGTACTTTATCTGCGGCGTTGTAGCCTACTCTAACGAAACTAAGATCAAGGTCCTTAATGTCGCCCACGATACGCTAAAAGAACACGGCGCCGTATCAAAAGAAACTGCGCTCGCGCTTGCAAATAACATCCGCCACATAACCGGGACGAATATCGGTATAGGCATAACAGGCATTGCCGGCCCTGGAGGCGGGAGCGCCTTAAAACCCGTAGGAACGGTATTTATCGCCGTTGCCATAGGCCATCATATGTATTTCAAAAAATTCAGATTTTCCGGCAATCGCCTGAAGATAAAGTCCCAGGCCAAAGACGCGGCGCTCAATCTGCTCAAAGAATGCCTGACGTAGACAGTAAAAGGCTATTTATAGCCGTCAAACTCCCCCGGAATATCATAAGCGCCCTCGAAGATCACCAAAAACAACTGCAAAAATGCGGTGCCGACGCCAAGTGGGTAGAACCGCGGAACATTCATCTTACGCTAAAATTCTTAGGCAGTGTCCCGGCTGAAAAGATCAAAGGCCTTATCGAGGAGCTCGACAAACTTTTTTCCGCGCAGAGAAGCTTTCAAGTTATTCTGTTCGAATTAGGATGCTTCCCCGCGCCGTCTTCTGCGCGCGTAATATGGGCAGGCCTGGAAGACACAGGTCTTATTTTAAAAAATATTGCTTCGGACATTGAAGACTCGCTTCAAAAACTTGGCTTTGAAAAAGAGAACAGGGAGTTCAAGGCCCACGCGACACTTGCCCGCATACGCTCCGGCCAAAATAGAATCGCCCTCATCGAAAAATTGGAAGAACTTAATACTGGATTTAAGAAAAAAAAGTTTTCCATCGACAACATAACTCTCTTCGAAAGCAAATTAAGCCCCAAAGGCCCAGCCTACTCAATAATCCACCAAGTAAAATTCAAATAACAATAAATCCCCTACTCTAGCCATCCAAGCCGCTTCCGGCATTTTTTCC
>DMEU01000029.1:0-7076 GCA_003451585.1 Candidatus Omnitrophota bacterium
CGGGTGCGTGGATTGAAACAACAGAACTCCGCATTTCGCAGATAGTTAGGCTAGTCGCACCCCGCGCGGGTGCGTGGATTGAAACAAATCAGGCAAGAAATATGCAAAATACTCAATTGTCGCACCCCGCGCGGGTGCGTGGATTGAAACAGCTCATGGAATGAGTTTATTACAGGAGGTTTAAGTCGCACCCCGCGCGGGTGCGTGGATTGAAACAAGTATCCGCCGTGGTTAATACCGCAGTGAACGCGTCGCACCCCGCGCGGGTGCGTGGATTGAAACAACACCCGAAGAGTACTTAAAGCTATTAGAAAAGGTCGCACCCCGCGCGGGTGCGTGGATTGAAACGCCGACTTTGTGAGAAGCAAAGGATTTAAGATTTAAGATTAATCCATTGTAGACTATAAGATAAATTTTATGTTATAATCCCATCTAATTATGAAAACCATTAAAATAGCTCCGGCGAAGGGGTTGAGGGGCGTGGTCCGTGTCCCCGGCGACAAATCTATTTCTCACAGGGCGGCTATCCTGTCTGCCATAGCCTGCGGCAAGACAACGATAAAGAATTTTTTATTTTCCGATGACTGCCTTGCTACTTTAGGCGCCTTATCCGCGTTAGGTGTAAGGATATCCGCGGATAAAAAGGCCGCGAAAGTCGTCATTGCTTCCTCTGGCGGGTTCAAAAAACCTCGATCGCTTTTATTTATGAAGGAATCCGGTACGAGCGCGCGTGTTTTATTGGGGCTGCTTTCGGGTCAGGATTTTTCTACAGAGTTGACCGCCGCTCCTTCGCTTTTGAGGCGGCCTATGCAGCGCGTGATCGAACCGCTTGCATTGATGGGGGCGCGGATAAAGGCCTCAGGAAAGAGCAAGGAGGGCTTCCTGCCTTTGCAAGTCCTTCCTTCGCGTTTACACGGCATTCACTGGAGACAGAAGATCGCAAGCGCACAGGTAAAATCAGCCATTCTTCTTGCCGGCCTTTATGCCGAAGGCAGGACTGTAGTCGAAGAGCCGCAGAAGACCAGAGACCACACGGAGAGGATGTTAAAGATCTTCGGAGCAGATATTAAAATAAAAGGCGGCAAGATCACATTGACTGCCGGTGTTTTGAGATCTCCGCGGAATATTTTTGTTCCTGGGGATATATCCAGCGCGGTATTTTTTATAGTCGCAGCATTGGCCGTTAAAAACTCCCGTATTCTTATAAAGGATGTGGGCATCAACCCTAGCCGGATGGGAGCTGTCCGTGTTTTGAAAAGGATGGGAGGCAGGATAAAGATATTAAGAAAAAGGAGTATATTTGAGCCGATAGCAGATATTGAAGTTCAGACAAGCGCGCTTAAAGCGACTACTATTAAAGCGCATGAGATACCCTGCTTGATTGACGAACTGCCTATTTTGATGGTAGCAGCGGGCATTGCCCGCGGCAGGAGCGTGATCGAAGGCGTTCAAGAGCTCAGGGTCAAAGAAACCGATAGGATAGCCTCCATGGTATCTAATTTGACAAAACTTGGTGTTAATATTAAAGTTAGGCTTCTGAATAAAGGCGAATCCATAGAGATAACCGGCGGAGATGGGTTGTCAGGGGCTGATCTGCTGAGTTTTTGCGATCATAGGACAGCCATGAGTATGGTCGTGGCCGGGCTTGCCGCTAAAGGCAGGTCTTCCTTGGATGATATTTCTTGTGTAACAAAGTCTTTTCCAGATTTTTTGGGGGTTTTAAAACATCTGCTTGTCAAATAAGAGGTTTCGTTCGAGAAATAAAATATTTGATTGACATATTATTTTTGGTTTGATATAGTTAAACTCAATTCCATGGCAAACCTTACCAAATATCCCAGAAAAACTATAAATTATCTTTCAGGATTGTTCTCAAACGATATGGGTATCGATTTGGGCACAGCCACAACCCTGGTCTATGTAAAGGGTGAAGGTATTGTGCTTTGCGAGCCCTCAGTCGTTGCTTTAAAGAAAGGCGTCTCCGTAAACCGCGTCCTTGCTGTGGGGGATGAAGCCAAGAAGATGTTGGGCAGGACTCCGGGCAATATATTGGCTATCAGGCCTATGAAGGACGGCGTTATCGCGGATTTTGATATTACAGAAGCGATGCTGCGCTATTTTATAAAGAAGGTCCATAAGAGAAGGGTCTTGGTAAGTCCTCGTATGGTCATAGCTATACCGTCAGGCATCACAGAGGTCGAGCGCAGGGCTGTCAAGGATTCGGCTATGCGCGCCGGTGCCAGGGAGGTCTATCTGGTAGAAGAACCACTGGCCGCGGCTATAGGCGTTGGATTGCCAATACATGAGCCGGCCGGCAATATGATCGTTGATATCGGAGGCGGTACTACTGAGGTGGCTGTCATATCCCTTTCGGGCATAGTATTCTCAAAATCTATCCGCATTGCCGGTGATGAACTTGATGTGGCGGTGGTGGAATATATGAAGAAGAATTATAACCTTATGATCGGCGAGCGAACTGCAGAAGATATCAAAATAAAGATAGGTTCGGCTTATCCTTTAGAAGAAGAGCTCAGCCTTGAGGTCAGGGGAAGGGATCTTGTCGCAGGTTTACCCAAGATGGTGTCTATTACCTCTGAAGAGGTGAGAGAAGCCATCGCTGAGCCTGTGCGTACTATTGTGGATCTCGCCAAGATAGCGCTGGAGAGGACACCTCCGGAATTGGCGGCAGACCTTATAGACCGTGGTATCGTCTTAGCCGGTGGAGGCTCGCAGTTAAAGGGCCTTGACCGTATGATATCTGAAGAGACGGGTTTACCGGTGCATATAGCTGATGAACCGGTAACGGCCGTGGCCCTGGGTACAGGTAAGATATTGGAGTTGGAGAGCCGTTTTTTGCGTGATGTTACTGTCGCGACCAAGAGCGAGCAGGTTTAACCCCATCTAATTTTTCAAGATGTGTTTTTCCCCAAAAGAAAGCTCATAGCATTTCTTTTTTTATTTTGTGTAACCCTTCTTGTTTTATTTCTATCTTCGCGAGAAGCCGCCTATATTTTCCGTACCGCAACCGCTGATATTTCCAAGATACCCCTTTCGATAGCAAACGCCCTCACCCATGAACTGCGGGCCGCGGCATTCTTCCACAGAAGTTACTGGGATAATCTGAAACTTATAAACCAAAAAGATGAAATGGAGGCCAGGCTTCTTCTTTCTCAGGGGGTGTCAGCGGAGAATGATCGGTTGAGAAAATTGCTTGGTTTAATGACGGAATTGCCTTATAAGACGGAAGCCGCTAGGGTGATCGGCAAAGATTTTAATTCATTCAGGCCCTATTTGCTTTTGGATAAAGGCGAATCTGTGGGTATAAAAAAATATTCGGCTGTTTTGACGCCATTGGGGCTTGTAGGTAAAGTCCTGGAGTCGGGCCGTTTTTCCAGCAAGGTTATCCTGATCAACGACCCGGACCTTTCTGTCCCGGCTTTAATAGTGCGCACGCAGGAGCAAGGCCTGGTATCAGGCACATTGGACGGCCGGTCGAAACTAAGGTTCCTGGACCTGGATTCTGAAGTTATGGAGGGGGACCTTGTCGTCACCAGCGGCTTGAACATGACATATCCTGCGGGTATTTTGATAGGCAAGGTAAAGTTTGTCGGCGTCGAGTCTTCAGGGCTCGGTAAATTCGCTATTCTGGAACCGGCCGTAAGAGTTTCATCCGTCTCCGAAGTCCTCATCGTAGTATAAAGGAAAATTACCTGTGCTCATTTAATGAATAAATATCTCCTACCTCCTGTTTTCATATTTTTAAAGTTTGTTTTTGTGCAATCTTTAAGTTTTCCATGGCCTGTCTTTGAGCCGGTATTGTGCCTGGCTTTGATCTACACCTTCTTCCATAGCCTCGATCTAAAGGGTTGGCTTTTATACGCGCTCTACTGTGGTTTATCTAGGGATGTTTTCAGCCTTGATGTTTTTGGTTTTTACATCTTTTCCTGCGTTTTATCCTGTTTTGTCGTGTCAATTTTGACCCGGATAGTTTACAGACAGAACTGGGTATTTGTTTTTCCGGTTGTTTTCATCGGCATCTTTCTGGCCGGTCATTTCGTCATTTTTTTTAAAACATTCTTTGTCTCTGAGACCATATGGATATCACAATATTGGCTGGCTTTGGCCAGGGTTATTTTTGAATCAGCGGGTACGGCTTTGTTGGCCTTTCCAATTTATATCTTTTCAAAAAGATGCGCACCAGAGCTTATAGGATAATATTATTTTCCCTGTTTTCCGCCTTGGCCATGTTCCTTTTTATTGTCCAGGTGGTGAGGGGGAATTATTATTATAATTTGAGCCTGCGGAATTCGATCCGTCTTATTCCGCAGGAGGCTTACAGGGGCAGGATCTTTGACAGGAACGACAATGTGGTGGTGGATAATATTCTCTCTTTTGATGCCGTTATAATACCCCAGGAGCTCAAAGATAAGGAAGTTGTTTTTAAGAAGTTGTCCGGCATCCTGTCCATGGATGAAGATGTTTTACGCCGGATATATGAAAGGGGTTACCTTAATCCTTTTACGCCTGTCGTGGTCGCAGGAGGTATCCCGAAGTCTACTGCCATCGCTCTCGAGGAGGCATCTTTGGACCTTGGAGGTGTCCAGGTGGAGCTTAATTCACGCAGGTTTTATCCGTTTGGCCCCTGCGCGTCGCATGTCCTGGGATATATGGGCGAGATAGACAAGAGCCGTATTACCAGATTGAAGGACTATGGCTATGACATAAAGGATAAGATGGGTTATGGAGGACTGGAAGAGGCGCTGGATATTTATTTGAGAGGAGAAAAAGGCGGCCAGCAGGTGGAAGTTGATAATAGAGGGCGTCAGGTGCGTCTGCTTGGGTATAAGCCGCCTTTTGGAGGCAAGGACGCTCAGATCACCATTGATCTGGAGTTGCAGCAAATAGCCGAACAGCTTCTCAATGGAAGGCGCGGGGCCATAGTGTTGATGGATGCCCAGAACGGTGAGGTCCTTGTAATGTCGAGTTCTCCTTCTTTTGACCCTAACGTGTTTGTCGACCGTAAAGACAAAAAAGCCCTTAATTATTTTTTAAGTTCCGAGGATGCGCCTCTTTTTAACCGAGCTACGCGAGGCCAATTTCCGCCAGGTTCCGTATTTAAACCGGTGACGGCTTTGGCCGCCCACAGGTCAAAAAATTTTAAGACTTCTTTAACTTATTCATGCGCCGGTAAAATGCGCGTAGGAGAACGTTATTTTAAGTGCTGGACAGAACACGGCCGTCAGGATTTTTACCAGGCCATGGGCCATTCCTGCGATATATATTTTTATAGGTTGGGCCTGACCGCGGGCCCTGATATGCTGGCCCAGGTCTCGCATGAATTCGGTCTTGGTGATATGACTGGCGTAGATCTGCCCCATGAAGCAAAAGGCTTTATACCTAACCGAATATGGAAACGCTTAAGATTCCTCGATAACTGGTATGACGGGGATACGGCTAATTTTTCCATAGGCCAGGGGTATGTTTTGACGACGCCTCTGCAGTTGACGCGGATGATGGCCGCTATAGGTAATGGCGGCCTTTTGGTAGTACCTCATCTGACAAAGTCCATAGACGGTGTGGCCTTGCCTGTCAAGGAACCCAAGAGGATGAAGGTCCAGAAAGAGGCGCTTGACATGGTGCGCCATTCTTTGAGGTTCCCTGTATCGCCCGCTGACGGGACGGCCCATGACTTGAATATAAAAGGGTGGGATGTGTGCGCTAAGACCGGTACCGCCCAGGTTACAGGTGCTGAGTCTCACGGCTGGGTCGCCGGTTTTTTCCCGGAAAAGGATGCGCGTTATGCCTTCTGCATATTGCTTGAAAATGTGGGGACAAGCCACGTGGCTGTTGTTTTAGGGAAGGAGTTGTTCCAGGAAGCGCAAAAAAGAGGCAAGTTATTATGACACTCAGGCCAAAGAACATCATAGCGCTTATAGTATTATTTTTTATCTTATTAGGCCTGATATGCCTTTACAGCAGCTGCCATCAGAAGGGCGATTTTATCAAGAAGGAGATCTTTGTCAAACAGGTCATGTGGGCCGGTATAGGGTTGTTCTTCATGTTTTTAGCGTCTCGTCTTGATTACAGAAGATTAAGCCCTGTCATAATCCCGCTTTATGTATTTTCTTTTTTATCGCTCTTCTTTGTGCTTCTAATGGGCCGCGCCATCATGGGGGCGCAGCGCTGGATCAGTTTTGGCGAGGTATCTTTCCAGCCGTCGGAATTCGGGAAATTCGCGTTGATCCTGGTCCTGGCTAAATATTACAGCAGCTATGGCCGCTACGATGTGGGCGCCGTTACACCAAGGGCTGCTGTAATAAGGGCATTAGGCATACCATTGTTATTAACGTTATTTTTGACAGGGCTGGTCCTTGTTCAGCCCGACCTGGGTACCGCCATTGTCTATCTTTTCGTGTTTTTTTCGATAGCCTTTCTGGCCGATGTTCCATTGGGTTATCTTTTCGGCCTCATGGGAACGGGCCTGGTATCCATGCCTTTTTTCTGGCATTTTTTGAAGGACTACCAGAAGTCGCGACTGTTGGTCTTCATGAACCCGAATATCGACCCGCTGGGAGCAGGCTATACTGTAATACAATCTAAGATAGCTATAGGTTCCGGGATGTTCTTTGGAAAAGGCTGGATGTCCGGGACGCAGAGCCAGCTTAATTTCCTGGCTGAACGGCATACGGATTTTATATTTTCTGTTATAGGGGAGGAGTGGGGGTTTTTGGGCAGCCTGGCGCTTATATTCCTTTACGGCCTGCTGGTCTTTATGATCCTTAGGGTATCAGAGATGGCAAAGGATACTTTTGGCCGCTTATTTTGCGTTGGGGCCGCGGCGCTTTTATTTTTTCACGCATTTATTAATATCGCGATGAATGTAGGAGCGTCTCCGGTAGTGGGCCTGCCTTTGCCATTTATCAGCTACGGCGGCTCGTCGTTGGTGATCAACCTTTTTGCCATAGGCATAGTCCTAAACATCGCCCGGCAGAAATGAGGCATTGTATTATTATAGCCTCCGCCGTTTTGCCGGTAATAGCATACTCTAGCTTACCAAAGCCGCTTCCGGCATTTTT
>DMEU01000029.1:7374-17247 GCA_003451585.1 Candidatus Omnitrophota bacterium
CAGTCGCTCCAAAAACGCCGGAATCGGCTTTTGGTGCCTTCTTATCAACTGATACTTACAGAAACGCTACAGGGACGACGGTAATAGTCATCCTAGCTCCCCGTAGCGGAAGGGGGACCCGTAGTATCTTTTACTACAGGGGGAAACCACGGGAGGGTTTCCAATCGGGGGTCCGGGGGGATAGGGTGACTATTACCGGCGGCCCGTGAAGGCTAAAGAAGGATAGAGAAGGCTATTTGATGGCGGATAGGTGAAGGCTAAAGAATGGAGTTGGATGGGGATAGAATTATCTAAGGAGTTGTTGTTGTCTGTTATGAAACCGGCCAGGTATATCGGCGGGGAACTGGGGTCTGTTGTCAAAGACCATTCATCCGTTGATGTATCGGTCTGCCTTTGTTTTCCTGATACGTATGAAATTGGCATGAGCCATTTGGGCCTGCGTATCCTCTATGATCTTTTAAACAGGCGGCCCGACTGCGCGGCAGAAAGGGTGTTTAGCCCGTGGGTAGATATGGAGGACAGGCTTAGGTCCGGCGGCATACCGCTCTTTTCCCTTGAAACAAAGACCCCTGTTAAAGATTTCGATATCTTTGGTTTTTCCATTCAGTACGAATTGAGTTTTACCAATGTCTTAAATATCTTGTCTCTTTCAGGCATCCCGCTTAAGTCTTCTGAACGCGACGCGACTTTTCCTCTTGTGATAGCCGGCGGGGCCTGTAGTTTGAATCCCGAGCCAATGGCTGACTTCATAGATCTTTTTGTGGTGGGTGAGGCAGAAGAGTCCATATTAGAGATAATCGATAAATTAAAAGCCCATAAAAATTCCGGCAAGGCAGATAAGGCGGCTTTGCTTGTTGATATGTCGCGCATAGAAGGTGTTTATGTGCCTTCTTTGCCGGAAGAGGGAAGAAAGGTTAGAAAGCGTTTTGTCAGGGACCTGGCCAAGTCTATGGATATCCAGAATTGGATCGTCCCATATATTGAGATCGTCCACGACAGGTTGTCTATTGAGATCATGAGGGGGTGCCCGAATACCTGCCGTTTCTGCCAGGCGCGCAGCGCTTTTTACCCTCTGCGTATTTTAAAAGCCGATAAGGTGGTCGAGATAGCGCGCCGCCTCTATCAAAAGACAGGCTATGATGAGGTTTCTTTATTGTCTCTTTCGTCTTCCGACCATCCGGAGCTCGAGGATATCGTAAGGCGGCTAGCCGAAGAATTCAAAGATAAGGGGATAAGTATTGCCCTTCCGTCGCTGCGTGCCAAGGCCTATGTGGGTGAGTTGTCCGGCATATTTGCTTCCACGAGGAAAACATCTTTGACATTTGCCCCGGAAGCCGGAACGCAGAGGTTGAGGGATGTCATTCAAAAAAATATAGATATTGAAGAGCTTTTTAGTGTGGCGCGTCAGGCATATAGATCCGGCTACAGGCTTTTGAAATTATATTTTATGATCGGGCTGCCTTCTGAGACAAGGGAGGATTTAGATGGAATTATTGATCTGGCGGTGCGTCTTTCCAGGCTCAAGAAGGAAGTGGACGGCCATCCCGCCCAGTTGAACTTGAGCGTCTCTAATTTTATCCCGAAGCCGCACACTCTGTTCCAAAGGCACGGCATGGATACCATGGAAGGCCTTTTGGAAAAACAGGAGTATTTGAGAAGTTCTTTGAAAAAGTTCAAAGGGTCGATACGCCCAACCTTCCATGATGCCAGGGCAAGTATCCTTGAGTGCATCTTGGCCCGCGGAGACAGGCGGCTGGGCCGGGTTATTTTGGATGCGGCACGTTCCGGGGCAAGATTTGACGCCTGGAGTAATTTTTTTAATTTTTCTTTGTGGCAGGATGCTTTTAAGAAGCATGGGGTATGCCAAACGGAGTATTTGGGCCCAAAGCAGGACAGTGATCCCCTGCCTTGGGGTTTCATCGATATAGGGTGTTAGGCATTTATGCATTGACCCCTCAAATTATTTATGTTAAGTTATGTAAATCAAACAGATAAGACATAGACCAAACAAGAGCTTTATCTATCCCTATGGCAAAAAAATTATCGATCCGGTATAGGTCATTACGCCCTCAGCTGTTCATAGCATTCTGCCTGATGACCATTATTCCGGTGTTGTCTTTGTGTAATTTTATCTTTCCCAGCATCTTCCGTCATGGGGACCTGGGTATAGTTATCGCTGTTTCCATTGTGCTGGCATTATCCGGTTTTATCGTCATCAAAAGGATCATTGATTCGATCATAAAGCTTAATTCCGAGGTGAGGTCAATAACCCGCGGTGAATTAAGCCATGAAATAACCGTGAGGCGCGATGATGAGATCGGCGAGTTAAGCTCCGCCATGAACCAATTGACCGGGCACATAAGGGATAACATGGATGAGCTAAAGATCTATGGTGAGCGCACAAAAGATATAAACAGCAAGATCAACAGGCAGCTCGTGGCATTAAACGGAGTCCTACAGATCGGAGATCTTATATCCGCTAAGATGACACTTAAGGATATTTTTGAGATAACGGTCTGCCGTCTTTCGCAAGTGACCGATTCTTCGGCGGCCTTTATACTTTTGGAGCAGCATGGGCGGTTGGAGGTCGCGGCTCAATTCGGGCTTGCGGCAGGTGTGGTGACGGCGATAAATATGCCCGCGAATGAATATGTCCTGTCTACGCTTAGGGATATCAAAACTGCCGTCGAAATATCCGAGCGCGACCATCAGGGCCCCAAGAGCGAGCTGCTTAAGCTTTTGAATGTTAAAAACATAGCGGTATATCCGTTATTTGTGCGTGCCAGATCTGAGGGTTTTTTGGTGATGGCCGGACAGTCACCAGGCGGTTATACCGAGGATGACGAAGAGTTGCTGGATGTGTTTGCCAAACAGCTGGTGATAGCCATCGAGAACGATTATTTGACAAAGAAGGTGGATGACCTGGAGGTCATTGACAGCCTGACGGGCCTTTTTAACAGGCGTTATATCGCAGACAGATTAGAAGAGGAGATATTGCGCGCTATTTCTAATCAGCGGCCTTGTTCCTTTATTGTTTTGAAGATCCGGGGCCTTCAAGAAACACTTGATAAGGCAGGGGATATGGTTGTAGGCGATCTGCTGCGGCAGACAGCAGAAATTTTAAAGAATTATTTAAGCGAGTTTGACAGGGCGGGCCGTATCGAATACGATGAGTTTGCTCTTATATTTACTGAGAAGAATAAAAAACAGGCCCAGGCCCTGGCCCAGCAGATCAAAAATAAGGTCACAGAGGCATTAGAGGTTGTTAGAACCGAAAAAAAATTCGACATACGTGTCGCGGTGGTTGAAAATCCCATAGACGGTGCAGACGCGCAGGCGTTAATGGTAAAGGCCAAGGAATTATTGGTCTAAAGGAGTTGTTTGAGGGTTAACCAATAAAAAAATATGCCATCATTAAAAAGGGTTAATACAAAACAGCTGGGCGAGTTGTTGATCGAGAGGAAGATAATAACCGGCGAGCATCTGCAAAAATCGCTGGATTATCAGAAGGTCAACGGCGGCCTGGTAGGTGAGATACTGGTCCAGCTTGGTTTTGCCAACGAAGAGGATATTGCGCAGGTCTTGACGGCCCAATATGGTTTTCCTTACCTCCCTTTGAGTAATTATGATATCGATACCGATGTTATCAATATCGTCCCTGTCCAGGTGGCGCGTCAGTATTGCCTTATGCCTATAGATAAGATCGGCAATAATCTCACTGTGGCCATGTCGAATCCTTTGAATACCCAGGCTATAGAGGACGTTGAAACCATCTCTAAGTGCGTTGTCCAGGCTTTTGTAAGCACGACCAGTGATATCCGTCGCGCAATTGAGAGATGTTACGTCAAGAAGTAGCCCCAGACCATGAGTTCCCTAAGAGAGCGCCTTCAGGAAATACTTATAAAGAACAAGCTCATCTCCGAAGATGATCTAAAGCTCGCCCTTCAAGTCCAGAAAGAACACGGTGGTAAATTAAGCGATTGTCTTGTAAAGCTTAACCTGATAAATGAGCGCGATCTTTTGATCGCCTTAAGTGAAGGGTTAGGTTTTCCCCCTATCTCTCTTGCCCGTTTTAAGATCGAACTTGACCTGCTAAAGGTAATCCCTAAAGATATGGCCAAACACTATCAGATAATCCCTGTGGCCAAAATGGGCAAAACATTGACCGTAGCCATGGCTGACCCGTTGAATATCTTCGCGATAGACGACTTAAAGACGCTGACCGGCTATGAGATCAATCCTATCATTGCGCAGCAGAGAGAGATACTTTCCGCAATAGAGCAATATTACGAAGAACCCGCCACGCAGGCGATAGACGATATAATCAAAGATATTTCTGATATGGATATCGAGGTGGTGCGTGCGGGCAAGGAGGCAGGCGCCGATACCCAGGAATTGGTGCGCATGACGAAAGAAGCACCGGTCATCAAGATCACGAACCTTCTTTTAGAGCGCGGTATAGAAATGAGCGCTTCCGACATCTTGATAGAACCATGGGAGCATAGCATGCGCGTGCGTGTAAGGGTTGACGGTGTTTTGCGTGAGATCGAATCGCCCCCAGTGAAATATCACGCTTCTATAGTTTCGCGCATAAAGGTCATGTCCGACTTAGATATCGCCGAACACCGTCTGCCGCAGGATGGACGTTTTAAGATCAAGCTGCAGGACCGGTTCGTGGATTTCCGGGTCTCCATCCTGCCGTCTTTCCATGGAGAAAAAGTGGCCTTGCGTATTTTGGATAAGAGCACCGCCACTCTTGATATCGACCGTTTAGGTTTCGATACAAAGACCCTGGCTTCTATAAAGACCTGCAGTGACAGGCCGCATGGCATGTTATTGGTTTCAGGCCCTACCGGTTCAGGGAAGACCACGACACTGTATTCTATTTTAAATTATGTGGATAGTCCCGAAGACAACGTCGTTACCGTAGAAGACCCGGTAGAATATCAGCTTGAAGGGATCAACCAGGTTTCGATAAGGCCTGAGATAGGCCTGACCTTCGCTGGCTGCCTGCGCTCTATCTTGAGGCAGGACCCTGATGTGATAATGGTGGGTGAAATAAGGGATTTTGAGACCGTCGATATAGCTATCAAGAGCGCGTTGACCGGGCATCTTGTCTTGAGCACACTTCATACCACTACCGCAGCGGGTTCGGTCATCCGTCTGGTAAATATGGGGGTGGAGCCATTTCTTATCACTTCTTCCGTCATATGCCTTATCAATCAGCGCCTGGTCAGAAAGATATGTGAATCGTGCAAAGAAAGTTATCCGTTGACAGAGGCTATAGTGGATACTCTTGGAATAAGATCAAGCGGCAAGGGCCCGTTACTGGCTTACCGCGGGAAAGGGTGCAAGAAGTGTTTTAATATCGGCTACAGCGGCCGCGTCGTTATAGGTGAGATCCTTACGCTGACGCCGGCCATCAAAGAACTTATTATAAGCCGCGCCCAGGAGTATGAGCTTAAAGCCGCAGCCAGGCAGGAGGGCATGCAGACCTTGAGGGAGAACGGCATAGCAAAGGTCTTAGAGGGCGTGACATCGCTTGAAGAGATATTGCGGGTGACCGCGCCGGACGAATCTATGAAATAAATGAAGAATTATAAATTAATAATTCTTTAATTTCATTTTTCATTCTTAATCCTTAATTATTAAATATTTTTTGTTATGGCTATTTTAAAGAAAAAACTGACAGATATCCTGCTTGAGGCGAAGATCATTACCCCTGTTGATCTTGAGAGGGCTATAAAGATCCAGTCCGATACCAGCGGTAATCTTAAGGATATTTTAGTCAGGGAAGGGTTTGTAAAGGAGAGGGACCTGATGTCCGCTCTTTCCAGCGAACTTTTTATCCCATATCTGGAGTTGTCCAAATACAAGATCGATTCATCCATTATCGAGCTTATCCCGGAGAAGATCGCGCGCCAGTATAAAGTCATACCTTTGTCTAAGATCGGCAATGTCTTGACCGTAGCTTTAAGCGATCCGTTGAATATTTTTGCGATCGATGACCTGAAAATGATCACAGGGTATGATATCGATATCGTCCTGGCAGGTGAAAAGGATATCACCAAAGTATTGGATAAGTTTTACAGCTCATCGGCTTCCACCGAGGATATTTCAACCCTTGTCGAGGAAGAGAGGAAGGGTGAAGGGGTCGAGGTCGTAAAGGTAGACGGCGCCCTGGAACTGGGCTCTGTCTTAGAAGACAGCGCCAAGGCGCCCATAGTCAAGATTGTTGACCTTTCGATCACAGAGGCTTTGAAAAAGCGCGCTTCAGATATCCACATCGAGCCTATGGAAAAGGAGTTGCGTGTCCGTTATCGCATCGACGGCCATCTTTACGATGTCTTCAGGCTGCCTAAAAAAAATCAGAATGCTATTTTAGCCAGGATAAAGATCATCTCCGGCCTGGATATTACCGAGGCCAGGTTGCCGCAGGATGGACGTTTCAAAGTAAAGCTCAAGGACAGGGAGATAGATTTCCGTGTATCGGCGCTGCCTACCACATTCGGGCAGAAGTTCGTCTTAAGGACGCTGGATAAGGCAAAGCTTGCCGTCGGACTTGATACGCTCGGCCTATCGCCTGAGCCTCTGAGGCTCTTTTCAGAGGCCGTTACGAAGCCATACGGGATGATCCTTATCACCGGGCCTACTGGGTGCGGTAAATCAACTACTCTCTATTCCATCTTAAACAAGCTCAATACCCCTGAGTTGAATATCGTTACGATCGAAGACCCGGTAGAATACCAGGTAGAAGGCATAACGCAGATACCTGTTAAGCCGGAGATCGGCCTGACATTCGCTTCCGGCCTGCGTTCTATACTACGCCAAAGCCCTGATGTCATAATGGTCGGAGAGATCAGGGATTCGGAGACGGCTGATATCGCGGTTAAGGCATCCCTTACCGGGCAGATCGTCCTTTCCACCCTGCATACAAATGATGCCGTTGGTGCCATAACCCGTCTTATCGATATGGGCATCGAACCCTTTTTGGTCGCCTCCAGCCTTATCGTTACTTCGGCTAAAAGGTTGTGCCGTAAAGTATGCCTGCAGTGCCGCCAAGAAATATCCATCCCTAAGGAGAGCTGGAAAAAATTGGGGATAGACCGTGTTCTAAAGGATGGCAAGAAACCGGTCTTTTATAAGGGCACAGGCTGTTCCCATTGCAATAAGACCGGTTATTTTGACCGTATTGGCATACATGAAGTATTGATGATAGATGATTCCATCCGTGACCTTATAATTAAGCGCGCCTCGACAAACAAGATAAAGGACTTCGCGATGCAGGAAAAGGGCATGATGTCCCTGCGCGATGATGCCATGCTTAAGGTCGTCGAGGGCGTGATAACCTTGGAAGAGGCGATACTGGCGACATCAGAAGATTGATATATGACTGAAGAAAAAGTATTGATCATCGACTCTGAGGAATCGGCGTGCAACCTGGTCAAGTCTGTCTTGTCTTCACGCGGCTTCCAGGTCAGCGTTGCACAGACTGCAGGCGTAGGGTTACATTTGCAGGAAGAGAACGAATGCCAGCTCATCTTCCTTGACCTGTGCATGAAAGACCTGGACACGCGTTATATAGTGCGCGAATTGAAACGCAGGGATGACAGGATAGCCTTGATCATAGTTGGGTACCCGGATAGCGCTAATCTTGTGCAGGAGGCATTGAATCTTGGCGCAAGCGACTATCTCTATAAGCCCTTAAGATCCGATGAGGTTTATTTTAAGGCAAGGCATGCCCTGGAGCTGCGCCAGTTCACCACGAATAATTCCAAGGCCTTAAAAGGCATCGAGGAGAGGAATATCTCTCTTCAAAAGCAGAATCTGCTTTTAGCGCGGCGTATAGAAGAAAGTACTAAGAACTTATCGCGGCTCTATGAAGACCTGCGTGAGACTTATATGCGCACTATCAAGGCCCTGGCCCACGCGTTGGATGCAAGGGACCACTACACATATTCGCATTCCGATAATGTGACGCGCTATGCTGAGCTGATAGCGCGCCAGATGAACGTAGATATGAATTATATCGAAGATATAAAAGATGCCTGCCAGTTGCATGATCTGGGTAAGATCGGTGTGCATGACAGCGTTTTGACCAAGCCGAGCGCGTTGACCCCGGAAGAGTTTGAAGAGATCAAGCAGCATTCTCAAAAGGGCGCGCAGATCTTAGAGCCTTTGAAGTTCCTGGATAATGTGATAGATATAGTAAAGCACCATCATGAACGCTGGGACGGGAAAGGTTATCCTGACGGCTTGAAAGGCGAGGGGATACCCATAGGTGCCCGCATTATGTCGGTAGCAGATAGTTATGACGCGATGGTTTCAGCCAGGCCTTACAGAAAAGTCGGGCTGTCCGTCAACGAAGCTATCGAGGAGATCAAAAAGAACAGTGCTCTCCAGTTTGACCCTGCGGCTGTAGAGGCATTTTTAAAAGTAGTAGACAAGTTTTAATTTTTAATCAATAATCAATCATAGCTGTCCAAATTAGTGTCATTGCGAGCGAAGCGAAGCAATCTAATCAATAATTAATAATTTATAATTGGTTTTAATATGGCTCTATACGGATATATCGCAAAAGACAATCAGGGTTTAAGAGTAAAGGGTATACTTGAGGCAAGAGACCAACAGGATGCCGTAGCTGTTTTGCGTAAAAAGGGTTTAATAATCATTTCGATAAAGCAGGAACAGGTCAAGGCTGTAAGGGAGAGTGCGGTCAAGCTTGATGACCTGGTAGTCTTTTCCAGGCAGCTTGCAACGATGGTGGAAAGCGGCATCACCCTTGTCCAGTCTTTACATATATTAAGCGAACAGGCGGAAAATAAAGTCCTTGCAAGCGTGACGCTTAAAATAAAAGATGATATAGAAGGCGGTTCAAGCCTGCACGAAGCCTTAGAGAGACACCCCAAGTTATTTTCCAACCTTTATGTCAACATGGTCAAGGCCGGCGAGACATCCGGCCTTTTGGATGAGATATTAGACAGGCTAGCTTCTTATCTGGAAAAGTCAAGCGCGCTGCAGCGGAAGGTAAAATCTTCCCTTGTATATCCTGCCGTAGTCGTAACGATGGCCGTCCTTATCACTATTGTTCTGCTTGTCAAGGTCGTGCCTACGTTTAAAGGAATATTCACCACTTTGGGCGGCACCCTGCCCTTGCCTACGCAGATACTTATCGCCATTTCAGATACTCTCACGAAATTTTTTCTGGGCGTTGTCATGGCTTTTACAGCTCTGGTATTCCTTTTTAAAAAATATATCAATACCCCGAAAGGGCGCTATCAATTCGATTACAGGAGTTTAAAGATGCCTGTCTTCGGCCCGCTCTTGCGAAAGGTTGTAGTAGCTAAATTTTCCCGTACGCTTGCCACCCTGGTCAAGAGCGGCGTTCCTATTTTAAACGCGTTAGATATTGTAGGAAAGACTTCCGGTAACATGGTGGTAGAAGGAGCCGTTAATAATGCGCGGATCTCAATAAGGGAAGGTGAGCCCATTTCAGAACCGTTATCAAAGAGCGGCGCTTTTCCTCCTATGGTAGTGCGTATGATATCGGTCGGAGAGCAGACAGGCCAGCTTGAGAAGATGTTGAATAAGATCGCGGATTTTTATGACGAGCAAGTAGACGCCGCTGTCAGCGGCCTGACCTCTATGATCGAGCCTTTGGTCATAGGGTTCCTTGGTATTATCATCGGTGGGATAGTAGTAGCGCTCTTCATGCCTATATTTAAAATAACAGAACTCCTCAGGTAGCAGGCTTGAATTCTCGTTAACCCGGTGTTATACTTTCATTGGAAAATTGGAGTATGTAAAAGGTAAACCATCCCGCCGAATGCGGGGCCTTCTTGCCGAGGGTTCGAAAGAATGGGGCACAAAGCT
>DMEU01000029.1:17343-38571 GCA_003451585.1 Candidatus Omnitrophota bacterium
ATGGGGCACAAAGCTATAGGGCCTAATCATTTATTTTAATGTAGGGCAGCCAGTTGCCGCAGTGGCGGCACACCAACTCGTCCGATTGAGTTGGGTGTAGCCATTATGCAAGTGTGCCTATTCTCTTTCAACATAAGCTGGAGAATAGGTTTTTTATTTATATAATTTATTGTTGACACACGGGAGGAGGTGAGTTAATCTAACTATAGCAGCTGACAGGCTTTGCGCTAAGAAAACGCCAAAGTTCAGGCATCGTAATCAATCTTTTAGGCGAAGGCGTAAAGTAAATCTTTGTCATGAAAGGAGGAGAGTTAAGATGATTCGTTCAAAGAAAGGTTTTACGCTTGTTGAGATCATGATAGTTGTCGCCATTATCGTCCTTTTGGCAGCTATCGCCATACCGAACTTGCTTAGAGCCAGGTTGAGCGCTAACGAAGCGACTGCTATCGCTGCGATGAGGACCATCAGCACCGCGGCAGAGAGTTTCAGGGCAGGCCAGTCTCCACCGGCCTATCCCAGCGCTTTAGCTGAGTTGTCTAATGCGACCCCGCCTTATATTGATTCAGTATTGGGTGGCGGTAATAAGTCAGGTTATACGTTTACCTGGGCAGGCAGCGGCAATACCTATGGTGTCACCGCGGCTCCTCAGACAGCGAACGTGACCGGCGTCCGCAGTTTCTTTGTTGACCATTCAGGCGTTGTCAGAGTTGGTACCAGTTCAGCAGGTACGCCTATTGAGTAGTGTTTTGTAAAAAAGAACGGTCCCGGCTGTTATGTCGGGGCCGTTTTTTTATGCCTAAACCAAACATGAGCAAGAATAAATATCTTGTTTTTCTTATTCTCCTGGCCGCTGTTTTTTTATCCTATGGTAATACCTTAAGCGGGCAGTTCATCTGGGACGACAAGCCTCTTATTTCCGAGAATCCCATGGTAAGGGAGCCTTATCTTTGGAACAGGGTATTTACAACCGAACTTTATGAGAAGTCGGAGGCAAATTATTATAGGCCGCTTCTGACAGTCTCTTTTATCGTCAATTCCTTATTTTCAGGCTTAAATACGGCAGGATATCATCTGGTAAATATCCTGCTCCATTTTTGCGTAGGATATTTTTTGTATATGTTTTTAATAAGGACAACAGGGGATAATATTGTCTCTCTTGCGGCCAGCCTTTTCTTTCTGGTACATCCTGTCCATTCACAGACGGTCAGTTATATCTCAGGCAGGGCGGATTCTCTGGCTGCGATCTTTTTGTTGTTGTCTTTGATACTCTATATTGGGACAGACTTCGGAAGATGCAGGGCCATATTCGGCCTTATTTGTTTTATCCTGGCTTTGCTTGTCAAGGAGATCTCTGTAATGTTACCGGTCGTCCTGGCAGGCCTTGCTTTTCAGCAGGGTAGAAAGAAGATGATATATCTAAAGAAGGTATTGCCTTATTTTGTAATAGCCTGTTTATATGGGGCCTTAAGGTTCGGAATTTTGAATTTTTCAGTTAACCAAAACCCTTTTCTTGCAAAAAAAGGGTTTGCGCTCCTGCAGGTCGGTCTTATTGAAAGGTTTTTTTTATTCCTTAAGACCCTGGCTATATATCTGGGTTCTTTTTTAGTGCCTGTACATCTGCATATGGAGAGGATAGTCGCCTCTGAAAATATATTTCCAGCATACTGGGCCGGGGTCATTATTTGTTCTTTTTTTGTGTTCTTGGCGTTAAGGGGCATGCGCAATGCCGACGACCGTATGAGAAGGGCCGGCCTTTTCTTCATTTTCTGGTTTTTCGCCTGGCTTCTTCCGCAATCCGCCTTTGTATTCCCTGAGATAATGGCCGAACATTTTTTATATCTTCCGTCAGTATCCTTGTGTTTTATGCTCGCCTTTGGGATAAAGACATTTAAAAGCAGGTATTTGGTCAGAATATCATTTGTGGTGGTGTTCGCCTATTTTACACTTCTGGCGGCATATAATAACAGATTTTGGCTTGATGAAATGCAGTTTTTTAAAAGGACGGTGGATTATTCGCCATTTAGTGTCAGGGCACGCGACAGCCTTGCAGCGCTTTATCTTCAGGAAGGCAGGTATGCCGATGCCGAACGGGAGTATAAATACATCCTTAGTTTGAAAGGCCGTTTTGCCGGAAAACAAGGCATAGAGGTGGTAGAGGCGGCGGCATTATATAATCTGGGCATACTGTATGAAAAGACCGGCAGGCCGGTTGACGCGCTCTCTTCATATAATTCTGCCATGGCAGTAAATCCAAAGATGGATAAAGCTTATAACAATGCGGGACTTCTTTATCAAAAGATGGGAGATGTTGCAAATTCAGAGATCTATCTCAAGAGGGCGATCGAGATAAACGGGCGATTTTATCAGGCCATGAATAACCTGGCCCAATTGTACGCTCAAGAGGGCCGTATCCTTGAGGCCATGGGCCTTTGGAAGCAAGCCCTGGTTGTTTATCCAGGATATGAGATAGCGCAAAAGAACATGGAAATCGCCAGTGGATTGGTTAAAAAGGATTGACTTACAGGTTTTTCAGTAAGATAATATTCTCCATAAACTTATGCGCAAAAATAATAAAGGTTTTACCCTCCTGGAATTGATGATAGCCTCTGCCGTTATAATAGTGGCTTTAGCAGGGCTGTTATCTACTTATGTGGCGTGCCTGGAGTTGAATGAAACCACTAAGAACACGAACCTCGCATTAAATTCAGCCCAGAAGGTCTTAGAAGAGATCCGAAGCTCTACTTTTAGCGGTATAGCCTCTGCTTACAACGGGTATAATTTCAGTGTCTCGGGCATAGAGGTTAATGAAAGCCTCGGGTTCGTGTATATCGATGACACAGATGCAAGCTTGTTGAATATTACTATAGGGGTTTGCTGGAGGCAAAGGGGGGCTAAGATCATTGGAGAGTGCCGGGATTCGGGAGGCAGCCTTGTCTTTGACTCCACAAGTGATGCCAATAGCAATGGCATATTGGATTCGCCGGTCCAGTTTTCTACGTTGATGGCCCAAAGATGATGAAAAAAGGGTTTACCCTCATAGAAGTTCTTGTTGTGGTCCTTCTGTCAAGCGTGATCTTTTCTGCGCTTTTTATGGTGATGTCCAGCGGCCGCACTACATGGTATGAAGCCGAGACTCAGATAGCCCTTCAGCAGGAGTTGAGAAAGGCTATGCGTCAGATTACAGATGACATGCGCCAATCAGGCATGTCACAGATCTCTATCCCGGCAGATAGTGTGGCCTACAGTTCGATCTCTTTTAATGTTTCCGAAGGCGCGGGCGGGTCAGGTTCTATTGATTGGAGCCCGATCCCGATAAATATGAGCTTGTCCGGCGGCCAGATCATCAGGGCCGACGGTTCTACGACAAGGGTCTTGGCCAACAATATTACGGCCTTGGGGTTTGTCAGGCTATTTACTTCCCCTAAGATAGTAAGGATCAATATGACAGCTCAGAAGACGAGTACTTTTGGCCGTGTATTGAATGCCACTTTGGATTCCGCTATTGCTTTAAGGAATTAGAGGATGAGAGGAGTTATCATGTTAAACCAGAGAGGGTCGATATTGATAGCAGCCTATATAATTTTGCTCTCACTTTTAGCTTTTGGCGGTATTTTCTTCAGCCGTTCAGTGTCTGATAGAAAACTTTTGGATATCAACCGTGAGAGGCAGGAGGCGTTTTATCTGGCTGAGACCGCTGTCGATAAAGGCCTTGAAGAGCTGCGTGATAATTATAGTTATGCAGGGAGTGCGTCGCCGGTGGCTTTTGCCAGAGGAGAGTATGAGATCGTAGTTACAAGTTTAAGTTCTTCCAGAAGGAAGGTCATGGCATACGGGTATGTCCCGGATAAGGCACAGGCAAGAGCGCGGAGGGTGATTGAAGCTATAACAAAGCGCGATTCGCCTCCGAATTTTTTTGATCATGCCATTTATTCCGCCAATGACATCGATTTTAATGGAGGTAGTTATGCTGTTAACGGCGACGTGATCTACGCTGATACTGTTGATAATCCCGGCAATGTAACCGGTACAGTCACCCAGGATTCGGAAATTTCTCCTTTGGCCCAGTTCGATTTCGCGGCTTTAAGGGATATAGCCATATCACAGGGTAATCTTTATGATGTTGCACGTTTGGACCTTGTTAAAAATAAACAAGACAGTTATCCTGCCGATTTTTGGAACGTACCGCCCACCGGTGACCCAATCGATCCTGCGACAGGCACGCCTAATGTGGTTTATGTCGAAGGAGATATGGTTTTAAACGGCGACATAGGCACGATAGGCGGTTTTTTTCTAGTAGTAGGCGACGTCGTGACCAATCCGGATAGTACGAGCGATACTACGATCAACGGCAATGGCGAAGTAGATGGCTGTATATATACCACCGGTGACTTCAGGATCAATGGCGGCGGCGGCGGGTTGAACGTTAACGGCGGAGTTTGGGCCGGTAACGAGGCCAGGTTGAACGGAAACGCCACTATTACATACGGGCAGGATTTTATGGATGCCATAAAATCCATGATAGAAAGCCAGGGATTGAGTTCAAAGGCTCAGATCTTGACCTGGAGAGAGATTGAATGAGTTTTATCACTCAAACAATGGAAAACATAATTGACCTGTTCTCTAAGTCTCTGGCTCAGACTTCGGCGCCTGTTGGTTCTCTTGGTGTCGATTTAGGTTCTTACGCGGTAAAGATCGTGCGTCTGGAGGCGAACAAGGACAATGCCAAGGTTTTGGGTTTTGGCATTGAAAAGGTGGTCGATAAAAATTA
Source organism: Candidatus Omnitrophota bacterium (assembly GCA_003451585.1). Lineage (GTDB taxonomy): Bacteria > Omnitrophota > Gorgyraeia > Velamenicoccales > Velamenicoccaceae > UBA9636. Next base: position 22,112 of record DMEU01000029.1, read on the forward strand.
CCGTGATGCTCTAAGCCGCGCCATGGTGAAGGCTGGGGTTTCTTCCGGTCAGAGTGCTGTCTTATCGGTCGCAGGACAGGGTGTTGTATCGCGCTATATCGAGCTGCCGTTGATGAACAAATCGGAGTTAGAGTCATCGATGAAGTTCGAGATAGAGAAATATGTCCCTTTTCCTTTGGGCGAGGTTTCTGCGGACTATGCAATAGTCAATGAGATGCGCGAGAAGGCAAAGATGTCCGTCTTGATAGCCGCGGCAAAAAATGACCTTGTGGCAAAAAAATGCAACATTGCCAAGGAGGTTAATTTGAATCTTAAGGCCATAGACCTGGATTGCCTTGCCCTTGCAAATTTTGCCGCAGAGCTCGCTGGTATGCGCGAAAAAGGAAGCTGCTACGGCATTATAAATATCGGCAGGGCGGTATCCAATATAGATATTCTGGTCGATGGCATCCCGTATTTGAGTCGTGATATATTCATCGGCGGGGATGATATGACCAAAAAGATGGCAGAGGACCTGGAATTAGAATACGCCGAGGCAGAAAAATTGAAGATAGATCCCGGCAAAAAGAAAGACGAATTAATGGCTGTATGGGACCCTGTTCTAAATAACCTGGCGTCAGAGATCCGGGTATCCCTGGATTATTTTGAAGCAAGGAACAATAGGGCTGTGGACAGGATATATGTCACCGGCGGCTCAAGCCGTATGGACGGTATAGAGGCTTACCTGAAGCATCTATTGGCTGTTGAAGTCAGTAAATTGGATTATGCCGGGAAGCTGAAATTTGATGAAACTGTTGACGTAAATGAATTTAAAACATCAAGCGATTTTTTGGCTATAGCTTTGGGGTTGGCATTACGATGATAACTATAAATCTTCTGCCGTTCTCCCAGCGTAAAACCGAAAGAAGGATCAGCCTCCCAACGAATTTTCCTTATAAGATCTATTTATTCGCCATCGTTGCTATTCTATTATTTTTACATCTGTCTTTTTTTTCTTTGGCGGTGATCAAGAAGATACAGACCATGGGTTTGCAGGGTGCCTGGAGCAAAATGGAGCCGGAATCAAAAGAATCGGCTGCCATAAGGAAAGAGATCAAAGAATCGGAGGCACGCGCTAATACCCTTAAAGGTGTTTTTGCGCGCAAGGCAAGCCTTACGGAAATATTGTCGGGCCTTAATCTTTCCGTGCCGAGGGGGCTTTGGCTGGAAAGTTTTTCTTTCGGTGACGAAGGCCTTGTCATCCAGGGCAGCGTGGTGTCTTTAGAACAGAACGAGATGACTTTGATAGGTAAGTTTCTGCAGGACTTAAAGAACAACAAGGTGTTCCAGTCCGTCTTCTCCAAGATAGAACTCAGTTCTGTACAGCGAAGGACGGTCAAAACATACGACGTCGTAGATTTTGTCTTCACGGGGGATTTTAAGAAATGAGCCAGATCGACGCAGGCCAGATCATAGCAAAGATCAAGTCTTTGAGGGACAATCCTAAGGCCTTGATGGCCGCGCTTGCGTTCGTCTTTTTGCTGGACGGTTTCATTTTGGTCCGTGTTCAATTCATCCCATTGGTGCATATGTGGTCGAAGGCGAACAAGATAAAGGCCGATATCCGGCAGGCCTCGGTCGATTCTAAGTCAGCGGCAACTTTTAAGAACAGCCTTAACAATTTGAGGGCCGAGATAGCCGATTTGAACAAAAAGGCCATAACAGAAGGAGACCTGCCCCAGGCCTTAGAGACTATTTCTAAGTTTGCCGCTATCAGCACGGTCAAGATACTAAGAATAAGGCCCATGACTGAAGTAAGGCGTTTGCAGAAACCGGTCAAGGTAAGCAATGATGAGGAGTTTATACGCGAAAAGATCTCTATTACTGCCATGGCCGGTTTTCATCAGTTGGGCCGCTTCCTGGCCCTCATAGAAAACTCGCCAATATTTTTTGATGTCCGGAAACTGGAGATCCGGACCGACAGTAAAGAATATACGAAACACTCCATAACAATATTCCTTGATGTTGTCTTAAGAAAGTCATAAAATGAAAGCTAAGATAAGCCCTGTTTACAGGGCATTGATCACGACCTTGTTCGTTTTTCTGATAGCGGCGTGTGCCTCTTCGGCATTTTCCGAAGAGTATGTGTTTAAAAATCAGGGGAAGAGAGATCCATTCGTCCCCCTGATAACGCCAGCCGGTTATCTTGTGAATCTGGAACCGGCTGATGAGAATAAGATAAGCCTTGAAGGTATAATGTATGACCCCAAGGGTGATTCGATGGCCATTATAAATGGTGAACTTGTGCGGGCAGGGGATGTGGTTGGGAGTGCTCTTGTAAGCAGCATAGAGCCTAACAAGGTGGTCATTATTCAGGATAACGAAAAGATCGAGATAGAACTTAGAAGGGGGGAATAATATAATGGGGCATGGCAATTTAAAGATTTTTATTACCGTTCTTTTTTGTCTTTTTTCAACTGTATTTTCAGGGCCTTCTGTTTTATTGGCGCAAGGTAACGAAACAGCCGCGATAGAGCCCGTAGGAGGGGTTTCATCGCAGAGCCCTGTTCCTGCCGCAACTGCGGAGGCTGCCCAGGGGTCCCAAGCGCAGCCAGCTGTTGTTGAAGAAGAAGCTAAGTTGCCGGAATTGATCACGCTCGATTTTAAAGAAGCGGATATTCGCGATGTGTTGAAGGTGATCTCTTATAAAAGCGGAATGAATATCGTTGCGAGCCCCGAGGTCGCAGGCACCGTCAATGTGCGCATTACCGATGTGCCCTGGGAGAGGGCGTTAGACGTTATTTTAAAAACTTACGGCTATGCTTATGATAAGCAGGATAAGATCATAATGGTCGCGCCTTTGGAAAAATTGACCGCTCAGAGGAAGATGGAGCAGGACTTGGCCCAGGTCCAGCCTACGGTCACCGAGGTCGTGGAGCTTAAGTATATCGACGCGGAAGATGCCAAGAAGGCCATCGAACCTCAGCTTTCTCCAAGAGGGCGCGTGACTATACTTGAAGTAACCGGCCAATCGGGGTGGGGTTTTGGCGGTTCTTTTAGAGAAAAGCGTATGCGCGGCACTGCGGTTACCAGCCGTTCGAAGACTTTGATCGTCTCAGATATTCCACCGGTCCTTGAAAAGATCACGGTAGTACTTGAAAAAATAGACGTAAGGCCAAGGCTGATCATGATCGAGACGCGCCTTGTCGAAGTCAATAGGAATAAGCTTAAGGATTTTGGTTTTGATTACGCGACAGGCGGCGCCGGATCAGCTACGAACCCGACAACTTCTCCTTTGACTGTAAATACAGAATCTGTCACAGACGACTTAAGCGCAGGCGGACGGTCTCTTGGCAACGTAGTCTCACCCGCGGTCTTCGGGCCACAGGCTTCTACCATAAACGCGGCTAATACCGGCTTACAGCTTGTTTTCCAGAAGCTTTCCGGTACAAGGTTCGAGGTCCTTCTTCACGCCTTGGAAGAAAACGTTATCACGAATACCCTTTCAGCTCCGAATATCATGACCCTTGATAACCAGGAAGCCACGATCCTTGTGGGCGAACAATTCCCTATAATAAATACGACTGTTTCAAGCGACTCGGCGAATACTGTTGGCGTATCGCTGGATGAATACAAGGATATAGGTATCCAGTTGAATGTTGTGCCTCAGGTTTCAGGCAAGGACCGCGACCACATCAATATGATAGTCCATCCGGCTGTGACCACCGCCGGCGCGCTGATCGAAAACAAGTATCCGCGCATAACGACCCGTGAAGCCCAGACCCAGGTCTTGATCAAGAGCGGAGATACGATCATGATCGGCGGCCTGATCAAAGACGTGAAAAGTGAAAGTGTGCAGGGCATACCTTTTTTAAGAAAGATTCCTCTTCTCGGCAAAGTGTTCGAAAGAAAGACGTACGATACGGAAAAAGTCGAGCTGCTTATTTTTATCACGGCGAGTATTGTTGATGATAAAAATCTGACCTCCGAACAATTGGCGAGCCTTGAGGAAAGGCTGAATCTGCGCCCTAAGCAGAAATGAGTTTTTCCGCGGATAGACAGCGGGACATTTTGCGCAAGGGCAATAGATCTTAAATTGGGCTTACGACAAAAAAGCCTCCGCACTTTCTATTGACTGCGCGGAGGCTATTTTTTATAGGTGGTTATAATGGGGCAGTGTTATGATTTCGTATTTTCAAAAGACGCCGAGATGATCTACATATCTCATCTTGATCTAATGAGGCTTTTTTCTCGCGCGGCCCGCAGGGCAGGGCTGCCGGTCGAGTTGACAAAGGGGTTTAATCCTCATCATCAGATAAAATTAAAAAGAGCGCTCAAGCTCGGGCTGCCTTCTGAGCGTGAAGAGGGGCAGATCGTTTTAAGCAGTATTATGGACGAATGTGAACTTAAAGAAAAATGGCAAAAAGAACTGCCAAAAGGGGTTGAGATTTTGGAGGTAAAAAAGTGAAGAAAAAAGAGATTTTGATCAATTATGAACAGCAGGAAAGGCGCGTAGCTATCCTGGAAGACGGTAAGCTGGAAAATTATTTTGTCGAGCGCGCCAGGGAACGCACTACGGTTGGCAACATTTACAAAGGGCGCGTTGAGACGATAGTCCCATCGGTGGGCGCCGCCTTTGTAAATATCGGCTGGGAAAAGAACGGTTTTCTTTATTTGAACGATACGGCAAGCCTGGCCATGGAAGAGGAAGTGGAAGTGGGTAACGGCGGCGGCCGTAAGGCCGAGGCGCCGGTTTTAAAGGAAGGCCAGGAGCTCATGGTCCAGGTGACTAAAGAGCCCTTTGGGACAAAAGGCCCGCGTTTGACAACTCATATCAGCTTACCGGGTAGGTATCTTGTCTTGATGCCTTTTGAAAAGCATTTTGGTATTTCAAAAAGGATAGACGACGAGGCAGAGCGTCGAAGATTGCGCTCTATCTTGGAGGAGTTGAAAGTCCCGGGCGGTATGGGGTTGATCATTAGGACTGTCGCCTGGGGCGCCACAGGCAAGGAGTTGCATCGTGATCTGGCCCTTTTATTGAGGCTTTGGGACAGCATCGAGAAGGCATCCAAGAAGAGGAACGCGCCATTTTTGATCTATGAGGATTACGACCTCGTGCTCCGTATGCTGCGCGATTATTTTAATGAAGAGATAGGGACTATCTGGATAGATTCAAAAGAAGAGTTCAAGCGCGTCTTAAGGTTCGTCAAATCATACATGGGCCGCCTTGCCAATACCGTACTCTTTTACAGGGAAAAGACCCCTTTGTTCGAGAAAAAAGGCATAGAGAAGGATATCGAGCGCATCTATTCGAATAAGGTCTTTTTAAAGAGCGGAGCCTATGTCGTTATAGAGCCTACGGAAGGCCTTACTGTTATTGATGTTAATTCAGGGAAATTCCGCAGGAAGAACATATCCCAGGAGGAGATGGCGTTCGCTGTTAATTGCGAATCGGCGCGCGAGATAGCACGCCAGTTGAAACTGCGGGATGTGGGCGGTATAGTCGTGATAGATTTTATCGACATGATGGAAGAGAAACACCGCAGGGAGATGGTAAATTGTTTTAAATCAGCTTTGTCCAGCGACCGAGCCAAGACTGATATCCTTGGGCTCTCTAAGTTAGGCCTGGTCCAGATGACCCGCGAGAGGACCCATCGCACTTTAGAGAGCATTTCTTACCAGGAGTGCCCGTATTGCCATGGAAAGGGGAAGGTCAAATCAGCCTTTTCTATTGCCGTAAGCGTGATGCGGGACCTTAAGAACCACCTGGCTAATGCCAAGATACGCAAGGTTATGCTGGAAGTCCATCCGGATGTCGCCGCAAGCCTTAATAATGAAAATTTTCAGGCTCTGCGTAATATAGGCCGCAGGTTCGGCGCCCGTATCGAGGTAAAGGCGAACGATACTTTTCATATTGAGAAGGTGGTGATGTCGTAGGCCCGGGCATGAAAAGATTGACTGGGTTTTTAGGCTGTGTTATATTAAACACCCTATATTTAGGAAAAATTCGTTTATCAAAGAGAAGGGGGCAAATTAATGTATGCGATCATTGACGTAGGCGGCAAACAGGAGAAGGTCACGGTCGGCGACTGTATCACCATAGACCGTATATCCAATAAGAAGGATGTGACGTTTAGCAATGTTTTTTTAGTGAGCGACGGAGAAAAGGTCGAGGTGGGCACACCTTATGTTAAGGGAGCTAAGGTCTTAGCCGCTGTATTGGAGCAGACAAGAGGGCCGAAGGTCATTTCTTTTAAATACCGCAGGAGAAAAAGCTCAAGAGAAAAGATCGGCCACAGGCAGGACTTGACGCGCGTGAAGATAACAGATATCGCGTTAGCATAATATTGTCCGCCGCAGGCGGATTTCGCTAGAATGTCATATTAAGGTGCTCTATGTTTATTGATAGCGCCAAGATCCATGTTAAGGCCGGCAGCGGAGGAAATGGCTGCAATAGCTATTTCCGCGATACACGCGTAGAGCATGGGAAGCCTAACGGCGGAGACGGGGGTGACGGCGGTAACGTGATAATGCTCGCCGATCCTTCCATTTATACACTCCTGGATTTTCAATACCAGCGCCATTTTAATGCCGAAAGCGGAAATAACGGCTCCAGCAATGATAAATCTGGGGCAAGGGGTAGGGACCGTATTATACGTGTCCCAGTGGGAACGGTAGTCATTGACTTGTCCACTGGTTGCCTTATAAGGGACATGGACGCGTCCGAGACAGAGGTTGTTGTAGCACAGGGCGGCCATGGCGGTCAAGGCAACAGCCGAAAGCGCGAGGCTGAAGCAGGCAAACCTGGAGAAGAGCGCGAGCTGGAGCTCAACCTTAAGCTCATAGCGGATGTGGGTATAGTGGGTTTCCCTAATGCCGGGAAATCAACGCTCATTTCTAAGATTTCAAACGCCACGCCCAAGATAGCAAGCTATCCGTTTACGACAAAGGCGCCTACATTAGGCGTTGTTCGCCGGGAGGATGAGGATTCTGAGTTCATTATTGCAGATATCCCGGGCTTGATACAAGGCGCACACCTGGGCCGAGGCCTTGGCGATAAGTTCTTAAAACACGTTGAACGCACGAAGATACTGATCCATCTTATAGATATGGCCGGAGTAGACGGCCGCGACCCTTGCCAGGATTATCAGGTCATTAATTCCGAATTGAAGTCTTTTTCAAAAGACCTGGCGAAAAAAAAGCAGATCCTTGTGGCCAATAAGATGGATCTGGATGCGGCGAAAGAGCATATCAAGATCTTCAAAAAACGTTTCAAAAGGAAGATCTTTGAGGTCTCAGCGTTGGAGGCAAAGGGACTGGAGGCATTGCTTGAAGAGATCACAAAAAACTTTAAGAATAGTCGTTAAGGTCGGCTCAAGTGTTTTGACCGGCGGTAAGGCCTCTATCATCAAGGAGAACCTGAGCCGCATTGTCAGGCATATCGCCGGTTTCATCGAAGGCGGCTATGACGTGATCCTTGTGACCTCCGGTGCTATCGCAAGCGGCTTGTCCGTCCTGGGGCTGAAAAAAAGGCCGACGGAGCTTTCGGAATTGCAGGCGGCGGCAGCCGTTGGACAGAATATCCTTATGCATAATTACATCATGGAATTCGATAAGTACCATCTTAAGTGTGCGCAGATACTTTTGACCAAAGATGATTTTCGCGACCGCAAAAAGTTCTTACGAAATACCTTAGACACCCTGCAGAAGCATAAGGTCATTGCCGTTATCAATGAGAATGATTCCGTTTCCGTCGATGAGATCAAGTTCGGGGACAACGATATCCTTTCTGCGCACGTGGCTGTGCTGGCTGAGGCCGATGGCCTATTGATCTTAAGCGACATAGGCGGCCTATTCGAGGATTTTGATCCTGCGACCAAGACCGGAACGCTGATCGAACAGGTCGAGAAGATAGACCATAAGATCGAGAGGCTTGCCTGCGGCACGGATAATATGTCCTGTGTCGGAGGTATGTCTTCCAAGATAGAAGCCGCTAAGATCTCTACCCGCGAAGGGATCCCGGTAATTTTGGCTAATGGCCTAAAAGAAGATCTTAAGGTGGATTTTTCTCCTATTGGAAATGCCGTCAGGCACCGTATCGACGGTACGCTCTTTCTGGCGGGTAAAAAATGAAGAAGATGGATAAAAACACTTTATTTAAAAAATTGAACAAGGCAGCGCTTGATGCCAGGAAGGCATCGCGTATTTTGGCGGCTAAGTCCTCTAAAGAGAAGGATGCGCTTCTTACGGACATGGCGGACGCGCTTCTTTATGATAAGGGCCGTATACTTGCCGCGAACGCGCGGGACCTGAAAAATGCGCGAAAGAATGGACTGACCGGAGCTTTCTTAGAGCGCCTATCATTGAATGATATGCGTATAGATGAGATGGCGCTTTCCCTCAGGGAGATCGCCAAACTTGATGACCCTGTTGGAAAAGTGACACATTCCTGGATGAGGCCGAACGGGTTGGTGATATCTAAGGTGCGGGTCCCCATCGGTGTCATCCTCATAATCTATGAATCACGGCCGAATGTTACAAGCGATTGTATCGGTCTGTGTCTGAAATCCGGTAATGCCGTTATCTTGCGTGGTGGCAGTGATGCCATCCGTTCCAATACCGCTATTTATTCTGTTTTGGAAAATGTTCTTTTATCTCGCGGCCTGCCTAAGGGCGTTGTCACGCTTGTTACGACAACGGACAGAAAGGCTGTGGATGTCCTGCTTTCTTTAGATGAGCATATCGATCTCGTCATGCCCCGGGGCGGCGAATCGTTGATCCGTGAAGTGCGGGATAAGTCCAAGATCCCGGTCATCAAGCATTACAAAGGTGTTTGTCATGTTTATGTTGATGATACCGCTGATTTTGCCATGGCCCAGCGCATTATTTTAAATGCTAAGGTCCAGCGTCCGTCCGTCTGCAATGCCGTGGAGACTTTGCTTGTTCACGAGAAGATAGCTAAAGATTTTCTTCCTACTATGATCGAGGCCTTGGCAGACGCCGGTTGTGAAATACGCGCAGACGCCGCTACGCGAAAGATCGTTGGCGGCCTGAAAGCCGCGGCAGAGGAGGATTGGTACAGTGAATATCTGGACTTGATCCTCTCCGTTAAGGTCGTAGGTGGCGTGGATGCGGCTATCGAGCATATCAATCATTATGGTTCCAATCATTCCGATACTATCGTGACGCAGGACCAGGCACGGGCCGATAAGTTCTTACAGCAGGTCGATTCCGCATGTGTTTATGTTAATGCCTCGACGCGTTTTACCGACGGTTACCAGTTCGGTTTCGGCGCAGAGATCGGCATCTCGACCGATAAGCTCCACGCGCGAGGGCCGATGGGCTTGGAAGAATTGACTACGTATAAGTATGTTATCAGAGGAAACGGACAGATAAGGGAAGGATAATTAAGAATTAAAAATGAAGAATGGAGAATAGAGCGTTGAAAAACGTAATCTCTTTGATTTTTCATTCTTAATTCTTAATTTTTAATTGATTTTAAGCTATGAAGATCGGCATTCTCGGAGGAACATTTAATCCCATCCATTACGGCCACTTGATCTTAGGTGAGCAGGTGAGGGGGCAGTTGGAGTTGGATAAAGTCATATATGTCCCCTCTTTTTTACCTCCTCATAAAAGCGATAAAGATGTCATTTCAGGAAGGCACCGCCTTAAGATGGCGGAATTGGCTGTAAAATATAATTCGCATTTCAGTGTTTCAGACATCGAGATAAGGCGAAGAGGCAAGTCTTATACCGTAGATACGTTAAGGGAGGTAAAGAAACAGTATCCATCTGCCGAATTGTTCTTTATTTGCGGCTCTGATCTTGTCGCTGAGATCCCTACATGGAAAAATGTAGCGGATATTTATAAGATTGCAAAGTTCGTCCTGGCCAAGCGCCCTGGTTTCGGCAAGCGTTTAAGCGGTAAGAATTTTTTAAAGATCGATGTGGCGCAGGTCGATATCTCTTCCTCGTTGATCCGTAAACTCGTGCATGATGGCAGGTCTATTCTTTATTTGACGCCGTATAGCGTAGTAAAATATATTGAGAAGTATAAATTATATTGTAGCTGATTAGCTGTTTTGCTGTTTAGGTGTTTGGTAAAAACGTTTTTCCTAAATAGCTTTTGAGCTCATCAGCTAAACAGCAGAAGGGTCTTCATGAAGATTAAAGTTGGACCATCTATACTCGCCTGTGATTTTGCGAATCTAGAGGCGGAGATCAAACGTGCCAAGGATGCAGGCGCGGATTTCCTGCACGTCGACGTAATGGACGGCCACTTCGTCCCGAACATTACCATAGGCCCTGGCGTAGTGGCCGCTATTCGCAAGAAGACGGATCTGCCTATTCATGCACACTTGATGATCGAGCGCCCGGAAGATTATATCGAATCTTTCGCTAAGGCCGGTTCAGACATTATCAGTTTTCATGTGGAGGCTCTTGGCAAGACACGAAATACCAGGTTGAAAAAGGCCAATAATATAATTAAAAAGATAAAAAAGTTCAACAGGAGGCCGGCGATAGCGCTTAATCCCGCAACACCCCTGGCAGAAATCAAAGGCCTGCTTGAAAAATTGGATTGGGTCTTGATCATGAGCGTCAATCCGGGTTTTGGCGGGCAGGATTTTATTCCGGCTGTTTTGGAAAAGATATTCGAGCTCAGGAATATATACGGAGGCGATATAGAGGTTGATGGAGGCATAAACGATATCACAGGAAAAGAATGTGTCCGAAAAGGGGCGAATATCCTGGCTGCGGGGACTTATGTATTTCGCGCAAGCGATATGAAAGAGGCTATAAGGAGGCTCAAAGATGACGAGTAGCAACATGAGAAGCACTTCCAAGATCAAATTCGGCACGGACGGCTGGCGCGCTGTTATCGCCGATGACTTCACTTTTGTAAACTTAAAGAAGGTCGCACAGGCAACAGCGGATTATATCAATCAGGACCTTGCAAAGCATGGCGTCAGGGCAAAGGTCTGCGTAGGTTACGATACCCGTTTTCTATCGGAAAAATTTGCCCAGGCAACAGCAGAGGTGTTGTCTGCGAACAATATAGATGTAGTGCTTGCAGAGAGGGCCGTGCCCACGCCGGCTTTGAGTTTTGCCGTTAAAACCAGAAAGTTGGACTTAGGGGTCATGATCACCGCCAGTCACAACCCTCCTGAGTTTAACGGCTACAAGATAAAGAATGCCCAGGGCGGTGCGGCTGATGTCTCTGTCACAGGCAAGGTCGAGTCATTGATCGACGCATCAGAGGTGCGCGTAAAAAAATTACCCGATGCCCTGGCTGACGGTTCGATAAAGATCGTTGATATTTCCAAAGATTACGTTTCGTTTTTGCGTTCATACATCGATATGAAGGCTTTTAAAAAAGCAGGTTTTAAGGTATTGCTTGATGCCATGTATGGCAGCGGGGACAGTTATATCGCAGACGTCCTTAAAGGCACCGGTATAAAGCTTTCTTTAATGCGCAATGAGGTCAATCCTCATTTTGACGGCAAAGGTCCGGAACCTGTTGAAGAGAACGTTCAGAAGATCATAGGCCGCATGAAGAAAGAAAAGTTCGATATAGGTCTTATCTTAGACGGTGACGCAGACAGGATCGCCGCCGTTGATTCAAAAGGAAACTATATCCCTCCCCAGAAGATACTAGGGTTGTTGGCCTTACACCTTCACCAGGACAAAAAGTGGAGTGGCGATATAGTAACAACTATCTGCGGCACGACAATGCTGGAGCATATTGCAGGCGGCCTTATGGTAGAGCTTCATGAGACACCAGTTGGTTTTAAGTACATCTCAAACCTTATGGAGACTAAAAATATCCTTGTCGGCGGCGAAGAGGCCGGCGGCATGGGTTTAAAGAATTATATACCTGAACGCGACGGTACGCTGGCAGGCTTGATGCTTGTTGAGATGATGATCCATCGGAAAAAGAAGATCGACAAGGTTTTAGCCGAGATGGAATCTGAATATGGCCGCTACTATTATGTCAGGAGCGACATGAAATTGAAGTCAAAAGACTACCAGTTGGACCCTGCACAGCTTAAGGTCGGGTCTTTATTAGGGAAAAAAGTAGTCTCGGTAAAGGATTATGACGGTATCAAATTGATATGCGAAGATGAGAGTTGGCTTATGTTCCGTTTTTCCGGGACCGAACCGAAAATGCGTATTTATGCTGAGGCTAAAAGCCTTAAACGGGCAAGGGAATTGATAAAGTTCGGCGGCCAGATAGTCAGCCGCGAAATCAAATATCTCTAAATGATCTATGCGGCAGGAAGGTGGCTTTGTGCGATTTTTTGCCGGCTCTTTTTCAGGCTGAGGGTAAATGGCCGGGAACATATCCCGAAAAAAGGTGCTTTTATTATTGCAGGCAACCATGTCAGTTTTCTTGATCCCGTGGTTTTCGGGGTTGCATGTTCCAGACAACTCAATTACCTGGCCCGCGACACGCTCTTTCGTAACAAGTTGTTTAGGTGGCTGCTTAAGGCCGTACACGTTATACCGTTAAAGCGGAACGCTGCCGATATCGGCGCCTTAAAGGAAGCCTTGAGACGGCTTAAAGCAGGCCAGGGCCTTCTTTTATTCCCGGAGGGGACACGGAGCACTGATGGCCGGTTGGGGCCTGGGCACCATGGCGTGGGTTTCCTGGCCAGAAAGAGCGGCGTGCCGGTCGTCCCTGTTTATTCCAAAGGCGCTGAGATAGCCATGCCCAAGGGCTCCAGATCCATTAAGCCTGCCCATATCAGGGTGGTTTTTGGCATGCCAATTGATTTTTCTAAATATCCAGAGATATCTGACCAGGGGATAGCGGACGAAATAATGAAACAACTGCAGGCCTTAAAGGACCAGCCAGCTTTATTCTATTGACAAAAAGGTTATTTTTGGTATCATAACAGCTCTATTTAGGTAATAGGGCGTTTTTTTAGTGGCAAATCTTTTGTTAGGGGGTGACTTTAGTCGATCTTCGGCTGAAATTCGTAAAACAAGGACCGAGCCTGTGAAACAGGACGGCCTAAAAATATATATAAAGGAGGAATTCTTACGTGGACGAAGAAAAAAAAGCAAGTTTAACGAGTTTGTACGAGCAGAGTTTTAAAGATATCAAGGAAGGCGAGGTTGTAAAAGGCAAGATCGTCAAAATTGGTATCAAGGATGTTTTGGTCGATGTCGGCTATAAATCAGAGGGCATTGTTGCCCGTGAAGAGTTTACTGCTTCTAATGATCTGGTCATAGGCCAAGAGGTTGAAGTTTATGTGGAGAGCAAGGAAGATGATAATGGCATGATCGTGCTTTCCCGCGATAAGGCAAGGCGCCTGCACGGGTGGGACAAGATAAATCAGGGGTTCAAAGAGGGTGATCTTGTAGACGGCAACATCCGTAAAAAAGTAAAGGGTGGTTTTATCGTAGATGTCTATGGCTTAGAAGGCTTTTTGCCTGCAAGCCTTGCTATGTTCCGTAATGTGTCCGAAAGAGACCTTATGGGCGGCACATTCAAGTTTAAAATAGTCAAGATAAATACACTTAGAAAGAGCCTTATCGTTTCCAGGAAAGAGGCTGTGGCTAAAGAAAAAGAAGATGTCAGGGCCAAGTTTTGGGAAAATCGAAAGGTTGGCGATATTGTCACGGGATTAGTCAAGAACATTACCGATTTCGGGGCCTTTATTGATCTTGGCGGAGTTGACGGCCTGCTGCATATCACTGATATGAGCTGGTCGCGTATCTCCCATCCTTCAGAGTTATTGGCTGTAGGTGACAGGATAGAGGTCACGATATTAGCGATGAACAAGGAGACGTCTAAAGTATCTTTGGGCCTTAAGCAGAGGCTTGCTGACCCATGGGGGGAGATTGAGAACAAGTTCCCTGTTGGAATGAGGACAAAAGGTAAGGTCGTCAATATCGTTCCTTACGGTGTTTTTGTTGAATTGGAAAAAGGCATCGAAGGGCTTATACACGTTTCTGAGATATCGTGGCAGAAGAGGGGCATCAATACCCAGGAGCTCTTTGCTATCGGCGATATGGTAGAAGTCCAGGTTTTAAATATTGATAAAGACAGCCGCAGGATCTCCCTGAGCATTAAACAATTGGAAGGCAATCCATGGCTTGACGCTGAGTCGAAGTTCTCAGTGGGGGCTAAAGTGACCGGCAAGATCTCCGGTTTTACCGACTTCGGCGCCTTTGTGGAGCTCGACGGTAATCTGGATGGCATGGTCCATGTATCTGATATGTCATGGACACGCCGGGTGATGAATCCCCAGGAGATCTTAAAGAAAGGGCAGAAGGTTGAAGTCGTAGTCCTTTCGGTGGATTCACAGAACAAGAAAATCTCTCTTGGATTGAAACAATTAATGGAGAATCCATGGGGAAGGATAGCCAAGGAGTATCCTTTAGGGACTGAGATCGAAGGCGATGTTTCCTCAAAGAACAACTTTGGGGTATTCGTGCGCCTGACACCGGACCTTGAGGGCCTCTTGTATATCAACGAGATCCCAAAAGAGAGGTATGATATCATCAATATCGGCGATAAGATAAAAGTAAAAATTATCAAAGTTGATGTTGACGCGATGAAGATAGGTTTGGGATTAGCAGGATAAATAAGTCACAAGTTACAGGTCACAGGTTACGAGTAAAAAATAAAAACAAAAAATATACTTGTGCCTGTGACTTGAGACTTGTGACATTTTGTTATGAATATTGAAGAGCAATTAAAGATAATTAAGCGTGGGGTAAGCGAGATCATCTCTGAGCAGGAGCTCGTCGCCCGCTTGAATTGGTCCGAAAAGACCGGCAAGCCGTTAAAGGTCAAGGCCGGGTTCGACCCTACGGCCCCCGATATTCATTTAGGGCACACGGTCCTTTTGCGCAAGCTCAAGCATTTCCAGGACCTGGGGCATATGGTGTATTTTCTTATCGGAGATTTCACCGGCCGTATAGGTGATCCATCAGGCGCTTCAGAGATACGTAAGCAGCTTTCGCGCGAAGAAGTCCTTAAGAACGCCAGGTCTTATAAAGAGCAGATATTCAAGATACTTTCTCCAAAGAGGACGCGCATAGTTTTTAATAGCCGCTGGTATGAACGAATGAAATTCCAGGACATCATCGCGCTTTCAAGCAAATATACTGTGGCCCGCATGCTTGAGAGGGACGATTTTTCGAAACGTTTCCGCGACAACAGGCCTATAAGTATCCTGGAATTTCTCTATCCTTTGATACAGGGGTATGATTCAGTCGTATTGAAGGCGGATGTCGAACTGGGAGGGACGGACCAGAAATTCAATCTTCTCGTAGGCCGTGAATTGCAGCGTGAATTCGGGCAGACACCGCAGATCGTATTGACTACACCGTTGCTTGAGGGTACCGACGGTGTCAACAAGATGTCCAAATCGCTCGGCAATTATATAGGCATCAATGAGCCGCCTAAAGATATATTCGGCAAGGTCATGTCTATTTCAGACGAGCTCATGTATCGTTATTATGAATTGCTGACCGATGAGGAAATAGGTGCGGTAAAAAAACAGCACCCAAAAGAAGCAAAATTGAGATTGGCTTCCTTGATCGTTTCGCATTATCACGGCGAAAGATCAGGGCAAGCGGCGCGTAGAGAGTTCGACAGTATCTTTAAAGAAAAAAATGTGCCGGACAATGTGCAGGTTAAAAAAGTCGTCATACAGGAAGATGGCCTGCCTTTGATAAATCTTCTGGATATGGGCATTGAATTCCTGCATACTAACAATACTAAAAATGAGCTGCGGCGCCTTATCCGGCAGGGGGCAGTTAAGGTGAACGGACAGAAGATCGATTCGCTTGATTTCCGGTTAAGTGCCGGCCAGGAATATTTGATACAGGTTGCGAAAAGAAGCTTTGTGAAAGTGGTAGTTTCTAGAAAGTAGTAAGTTGCGGATACGCTGTAAGTTACGTTCTTTAAAAAAAATAAAAAAAAGCCTTGACAATAAAGCGGCTGACTGTTATATTTATAACTTACGCATACAGTTGTTTCTTTAAAATTAATAGGCGAACACAGGCTTGAAGACAGACTGGATTATCCCTTCTAAGGGTGAGACTGGTTAGGTTTTTATAGTCGAGATGTCATAGATTTTTTTTAAAAACGACATCATTTCGATGTCGTTTTTATTTGCTCTTTGATTAAATAGCCAAGATAAAGGTGACGGTCTCAGAAATGAGGCCGACGCCCCGAAATTTTTTCGGAGAGTTTGATTCTGGCTCAGAATGAACGCTGGCGGCGTGGATTAGGCATGCAAGTCGAGCGATTCTGGATCAAGCCGCAAGGTGAGATCCGGGATAGCGGCAAACGGGTGAGTAACACGTGAGCAATCTACCCCAAAGACTGGAATAGCCCAGAGAAATCTGGGGTAATGACAGATGTGACTACGACGGTGATGCCGACGTAGTAAAAGACGGGGACCGTAAGGCCTGTCACTTAGGGAGGAGCTCGCGGCCTATCAGCTTGTTGGTGAGGTA
>DMEU01000029.1:38791-38988 GCA_003451585.1 Candidatus Omnitrophota bacterium
ACTCCTACGGGAGGCTGCAGTCGAGAATCTTTAGCAATGGACGAAAGTCTGACTATGCGACGCCGCGTGAGGGACGAAGGTCTTCGGATTGTAAACCTCTTTCGACCGGGAAGAATATCCTGACGGATAATATTCGTTAGGACTGACGGTACCGGGAGAAGAAGCCACGGCCAACTCCGTGCCAGCAGCCGCGGTAA
>DMEU01000020.1 GCA_003451585.1 Candidatus Omnitrophota bacterium
CGTGCCGAAGGTAAAAGGACACCGGAGACGGAAAAAATGCCGGAAGCGGCTGGGGAGGCTATTGAAGGCGGACAGGTGAAGGCTGGTGTAGGTGTTACTTTTTTAGGTTGTCTAGGGTGATTGGTTTGGCTCCGGAGGAGAGCATTTCTTTTAATGCGGAGTCGGAATCGCCGGGATTCTTATCTACACCTCGGATGGCGTCAGTGAGGATGTACACTTTCAAGCCGGCGCCAAGCGCGTCAAGCGCGGTATATTTGACGCAATAATCCGTAGCCAGCCCGCCGATATATATTTCGGTAACCCCGAATATCTTTAATAAATTAAAGAATTCCGTGCCGTTTGCGTCGCGGGCCTGGAACACTGAATAACTGTCTTTCTCAGGGTCCATGCCTTTCGACATAACGATGGCCTCTTTGGGAAATTTCAAGGAAGGATGGAACTCTGCGCCGCGCGTCCCCTGCACACAATGCCTGGGCCACAGGCCGCCGTATGCCTTAAAATGCTTTGTCACCTTCGGATGCCAGTCCCGCGTAACAAATACAGGCAGCTTCTTACTTTGAAAGATCTTGATATACTTATTGAGGACGGGTACGGCCTTGTCGCCGTCGCGGATACCAAGGGCCCCGCCGGGACAAAAATCATTCTGGGCATCAACTGCGAGCAATGCCTTTTTTAATTTCAGCGCGCCCATATTATGCCTTAGAGGTGTTTTTACTTTTCAGCGGCTCGTGCCAGCAGATAAAGCAGGTCGGACAACCTGTTGAGATATATTAAAATAAAACCGTTCCTGACCAGCTTCTTTTTAAAAGCAGTGGCTGCCCGGCGTTCAGCGCGCCTGGCTACCGTACGCGCTACATCCAGGACGCTTGAAATAAGGTTTTTCCCGGGAAGGCAAAATACACGTTCAGACGGCCTTCTTCGCGCCTCAAGGATATCAATTACGCCTTCTAACTTCTTAATATCGTTTCCGTCTATTTTTTTGTTTAATTTATTCAGGAATGGCGGTGCTGTAGCAGCTTCTGCCCCTATTACGAAAAGGTCTTTTTGGATCGACTCAAGCCGGCCTTTTAAAAGGCTTTTTCTTGCAAGGCTCTTGGCCAGGCCGAGAAAAGAACAAAGTTCATCTAAGGTGCCGTCTAATTCAACCCTCGGGTCATCCTTGGCCACCATACCGCCTAAAAAGAGAGAAGTCGTTCCGCTATCACCTTTTTTCGTCACTATCGACATAGCTATATTATATCCTAAGGGGAGGCCTTGAAAAAGTGTTTGTTTTATGTTAGATTTTATTCGGCCACGGACCTCCAAGAAAACAACAGGGGGACATATTCGTGGCTTTTTTTATTTAGGCAGGCTGTTACAACTCTTAAGGAAGGTTTGTGGAACCCATAAGATAGCGGTCTATTTCTTTAGCCGCGGCCCGGCCGTCGAACATGGCCCATACGGCAAGGCTCGCGCCGCGTGAAGCGTCTCCCGCCGAAAAAACTTTTTTCACGGAAGTCATAAAATTGTTTTCAATATATATATTCCCTGATGGGCCGATGGCCACACCAAGCTCTTTGACCAAACCAACATGTACCGGATGGACAAAACCCATCGCAAGGATAACCAGGTCAGCTTTTAATTCAGTTTCCGTGCCCGGGATCTCGCGCATCTGCGGGCGGCCCGCCTTATCTTTTGGCGGGACGAATTCAACCTCGGCTATATGCACCTTCTCTACACGCCCGCCGGAACCCGTCAACTTCTTAGTCGTGACACTCCAGATACGCCGGCACCCTTCCTCATGAGAACTCGATGTCTTTAAAAGTTTAGGGTATGCCGGCCATGGCATATCTTTTGTGCGGCATAATGGCGGCTTTGGCAGGACTTCCAATTGCGTCACGCTCTTGGCACCCTGCCTGTTAGCCGTACCCACGCAGTCAGCGCCCGTATCGCCGCCTCCGATAACAACCACGTCTTTGCCTTTGGCATCTATAAGCGCACCTTCGGGTATTTTCATCCCGCCGGCCCTCTTATTGCTATGTATAAGATAATCCATCGCAAAGTGAATGCCGCCAAACTCACGGCCTTCCACTTTCAGGTCGCGCGGCTGGCGTGCGCCCATAGCAAGGCATATGGCATCAAAACTTTTAAGGAGCCTCTGCGCCGGATAATCTTTTCCGACACATATGTTAGACTCTATCTTTAGCCCTTCTTTTTTCATAAGGTCAAGCCGGCGGTCAATGACCCACTTTTCCAGCTTGAAATCCGGTATGCCGTAACGCAATATGCCGCCCGCTTTATCGTCTGCCTCAAATAAAGTAACGTCGTGGCCGGCGCGAGTCAACTGCTGGGCGCAGCTCATCCCGGCAGGGCCGGAACCTACAACAGCCACGCGCTTGCCGGTTTTATTTTCCTGGATAAAAGGCTTTATTACACCGTTCTGGAAACCCCATTCGATGATCGCTATTTCATTCTGCCTTATAGTGACAGGGTCATCCGCTATACCGACTACGCAGGCGGCCTCGCATAACGCAGGACATATCCTTCCTGTAAACTCAGGAAAATTATTCGCAGCAGATAGCACCTCTACGGCCTTGGCCCACTGGCCGCGGAAAACAAGGTCGTTCCAGTCTGGGATGACATTACCCACGGGGCATGCATAATGGCAGAACGGCACTCCGCAATCCATACAGCGGGACCCCTGTTCCTGCAGCTTTTCTTTGGGAAGCATCTTTTCGACCTCGCGGTAATCCTTGATGCGTTCCTCAAGAGGCCTATACCCGGCCGTCTCTCTCTTCTTTTCTAAAAAACCTTTTTCGTGCCCCATAAAAACTCCAATTAAAAATTCATAATTAAAATAATTCTTAATTCTTCATTTTTCATTCTTAATTATTTTTTATCCGTCCGAGGCTTCCGATTCTACCTCTGCTTCGTCTAACTTTGTCTCTGCCTCCTCCAAGACGCGCTTGTATTCAAGAGGCAGGACCTTGACGAATTTCTTTACTTCCGTTTCCCAGTTTTTAAGTATACCCTCGGCCACAGGGCTTTTGGTATAAGTAATATGCTTTTGCAAAAGGGCCTTTATGTTAGAAATATCTTTTATTTTTGTTACGCCTCCTAATTCCACCATCCCCATATTGCAGCGCGGCCTAAACGAGCCGAAAGGGTCATACACATAGGCTATGCCGCCGCTCATCCCGGCTGCGAAATTACGGCCTGTCGGGCCTATGACCACTATGCGGCCGCCTGTCATATATTCACATCCGTGGTCACCCACACCTTCTACGACCGCGCATGCTCCGGAATTACGCACTCCAAATCTTTCTCCTGCCATCCCCCGAATAAATACCTCGCCATCTGTGGCGCCGTAAAGCAGCGTATTCCCTGTTATAATATTTTCTTCGGCCTTGAAGACCGCATCTTTGGGCGGCACGACCACGATCTTCGCCCCTGAAAGGCCCTTGCCTAGATAATCATTGGCGTCGCCCTCTAAATAAAAGCTTATACCCGGCGCGCCAAACGCGCCGAAACTCTGGCCTGCGCTGCCACGAAACTCCACTTGTATCGTATCTTCCGGCAAACCCTGCTGTCCATATTTTTTAGATATCTCGCCGGAAAGCATGGCGCCTACGGTGCGGTTCGTGTTCTTTATATCCAACACTACCTTTACCGGCATCCTCTCTTCTATAGCCGGCCTGGCAAGTTCGATCAATTTCAGGTCAAGCGCTTTATCCAGGCCGTAGTCTTGAGGTTGCATGCAACGGACCGCTACATCCGGCGGCACCTGAGGCTTAAAAAGGATCTTGGAGAAATCCACGTCTTTTGACTTCCAATGCTTTAGCGACTCATCTACTTCCAGCAGATCGCATCGCCCTATCAATTCATCCAATTTTCTGGCGCCGATCTGGGCCATGAGCTCCCTTACCTGCTGGGCCAAAAAGGTAAAATACGTCACCAGTTGATCGCTTGAGCCTCTGAAACGACAGCGCAATTCCGGATCCTGGGTAGCAATGCCTACGGCACAGGTATTAAGATGACAATGCCGCAACATCACGCACCCCAAAACTATCAAAGCTGCAGTAGCGAAGCCAAATTCCTCAGCCCCGAGCATAGCGGCCACGATAACGTCTTTTCCCGTGCGCATCTGACCGTCGGTCTGCAGCCGCACACGGCCGCGCAGGTCGTTCATTACGAGCACCTGGTGCGCCTCGGAAAGCCCGAGTTCCCACGGGAGGCCGGCATGCTTGATAGACGACAACGGAGACGCGCCCGTCCCTCCGTCGTAACCGGAGATAAGGATCATCTCGGCGTGCCCCTTGGCAACACCGGCGGCAATAGTGCCTACGCCTATTTCAGATACGAGCTTTACGCTTATGCGCGCCTTCGGATTTGCATTCTTTAAGTCAAAGATAAGCTGGGCCAAGTCCTCTATGGAATAAATATCGTGGTGCGGCGGAGGAGAGATAAGCGTCACGCCAGGGGTTGAATGCCTGATCTTGGCGACTATCACGTCCACTTTATGGCCTGGCAGCTGCCCACCCTCGCCGGGCTTGGCCCCCTGTGCCATCTTTATCTGAAGCTCGTCGGCATTTGTCAAATAATAACTATTTACGCCGAACCGTCCGGATGCGACCTGCTTTACTTTGCTCCGGCGCAGGTCGCCGTTCGGCAGAGGTATGTAACGTTCGGGGTCTTCACCGCCCTCGCCGGAATTACTCATAGCGCCCAGCCTGTTCATGGCTATAGCCATGGCCTCATGCGCTTCCTTTGATATAGAGCCGAACGACATAGCGCCGGTGGCAAACCTCTTTACAATATCCTTAACAGGCTCAACCTCTTCTATAGGAAGAGGCTTGGCCGCCTTTTTTATTTTTAAAAGGCTGCGCAAGGTCGTCAAGTGCCCGGCCTGTTCATCGATAATTGAAGTGAATTCCCTGAACTTCGAATAATCTTCATTTCTCACCGCCTGCTGTAAAGCCGTTATCGAATCAGGGTTCCAGAGGTGGAATTCACCGTCGCGCCTGTACTGGTACCATCCGCCTACAGGCAACATAAGGGGCTGGGCCTGTCTCTGGGGGAAAGCCTGGGAGTGCCGCAATAAGACCTCTTTCTGCAAGGTCGCAAGATCTATACCGCCTATCCTAGACGTAGTCCCGGCAAAATACGCGTCTATTACCTCAGCGCTCAAGCCAACGGCCTCAAATATCTGCGCGCCGCAATAACTCTGTAATGTGGATATCCCCATTTTTGAAAAGACTTTTAACAGCCCTTTACCTATGGCCTTAATATAATTGGCCAGCGCCTTGGCCTGATCCATGCCAAGCAGTGCCTCTTTTTTCGCAAGGACATCAAGCAGGATTTCATAAGCAAGGTACGGATTAACTGCGTTTGCGCCATAACCTAAAAGGAGCGCGAAATGCATGACCTCCCTTGCCTCCGCTGTCTCAATAATAATGCCCGCCTGCATGCGGGTCATCTGGCGCACAAGGTGGTGGTGCACCGCACCCACCGCCAAGAGCGACGGTATCGCGACCTTTTGGGCGCACACGCCCCGGTCGCTTAAAATTATCAGGTTGACGCCGTCACGTATACAAACCGAGGCCTCTGATGCAAGCTTATCTAAAGCGTCCTTCAACGAACCTTTTTTCGCGTCAAAAAGGAGAGAAATGGTACGCGAACGGAAGCCCTTTTTATCCACATGGCGCAATTTCTCAAGCTCTTCATTCGACAGGACAGGCTGCTTATATTTAATAAGTTCGCAGTGTTCTTCCGTCTCTTCGCAAAGGTTCCTCTGCCTTCCCAGGAACCCCTCAAGGCTCATGACTAGTTCTTCGCGTATAGGATCTATAGGGGGATTCGTTACCTGTGCAAAAAGCTGTTTAAAATAATTGAACAGGGTCTGTGGGAAATTAGAAAGGACAGCCAAAGGCATATCGGACCCCATGGAACCCGTAGGCTCATGTCCGGTCTCGGCCATAGGGGCCATAAGGATCTTTATATCTTCACGCGTGTAGCCGAATGCAAGCTCCTGCCTTAAAAGCTCATCTGAATCTATCGAGCCGGACCTTTCTTTCTGAGGCAGGTCTTCTAAACGGACAACGTGGTCCTTGACCCAGCGCCCGTAAGGCGATCTCTCTGCCGCTTTCTTCTTTAATTCTTCATCTCCGACCATACGGCCAAGCGCCGGGTCTATGAGGAACATCTTGCCCGGCTGCAGGCGCCCTTTATAAAGGATATCTTCAACTTTAAAATCAAGTACGCCGGTCTCAGATGCCATAACTACCAGGTCGTCCTTAGTCACCAGATACCTGGCAGGACGAAGGCCGTTCCTGTCTAAGATGGCCCCTATGGAGACACCGTCTGTAAACGCCACGGCAGCAGGCCCATCCCATGGTTCCATAAGCGCGGAGTGATACTCGTAAAACCTCTTTCTATCTTCATCGATCAAATTATCATTTTCCCATGCCTCCGGGATGAGCATCATCATTACCTGATCCAACGGCCTGCCTGAGAGCAAAAGGAATTCGAGCATATTATCCAAAGATGCGGAATCAGAACCTCCCGGGACAATAACAGGGAATAACTTTCCGATCTCTTCTCCGAAGATCTCCGACCTCAAAGATGCCTGGCGCGCGCTCATCCAGTTGATATTTCCGCGCAGCGTATTTATCTCCCCGTTGTGCGCCATGAACCTGAACGGCTGGCTTAAGTCCCACGTTGGGAATGTATTGGTTGAATAACGGGAATGCACAAGCGCCAAGGCGCTCGTCAGGCGCTCATCGCGCAGATCAGGATAGAACGGCCCGAGCTGTTCAGACATGAGCAGGCCCTTATAAATAAGGGTGCGCGCCGATAGGCTTGGGATATAAAAAGACCTTTTGTCAGGGAGCCCGGAGGAACTTATCTCTTTTTCTATCGACCTGCGTAATATATAAAGCCCTGCCTCGAAAAGCGAACTGTTCTTTATACCTTCGGGCCTTGATAAAAATACCTGTCTTATTGCCGGTTCGACTTCGCGCGCCGTACGGCCTATCTTCTCGCTGTCTGTCGGCACATCACGCCATCCCAGGACCTTGAAACCGGCCTTTTGGGCGTGTTCCTGGAAGACGTCTATACAAAATTTCAGGCTGCCTTCCCCCTTCGGCAGGAATACCATACCGACGGCATATTCACCGGCCTCAGGAAGGCTTTTGCCCAGCTTCCCCAATTCTGACTTAAAAAAGTCGTGAGGTATTTGTATGAGCACACCAGCGCCATCGCCCGTCTTTGGATCAGACCCTTGCGCCCCGCGGTGGCTTAGATTATTTAATACCGTCAGGCCTTTTTCTATGATGTCATGTGACTTTTTGCCCTTGATATGGGCGACAAAGCCTACGCCGCAGCTATCGTGTTCGTAAGCCGGGTCGTAAAGCCCTTGTTGGGGGGGTAAATTGGAATATTTCATGGTCAGATATTGATAAAAAAGCGTCCGATGTTCAACGGACGCCATTATCCCTCGAATTCACGTGATCTTCCATCGAATTTCTGCGCCAACCACTAAATTGCGTTCAAAAAATATAACACAAGAGCCCTGTCGTGTCAAGAATGAGGTCAAAAATTCGAGCCGTCAAAAAACTGCTCTTTATGCTCATAAAGATACTGCAGGATCTCCAACTCGTATTTATCGAGCCATACGCCGTCACAACGGGAGCATCTGTCTATTTCAACAGGATATGAATGGACGAAGAACTGCCGCCGCATCTTGAACTTGTCTTTAAACTGGATGTGGCACTTAGGGCAATCCAGGACCCAGGCGTTCTTGGGCTCTATTTTTTCGGCGAGCGCATCCTTCCCTTTAGTCCCCATAAAATTCTTGGCCAGGCGCACGACATCATCGCCAAAATCCATATCGCGGCGGACAAAGATACGGCTTATCTTATCCTGCTCGACAAATACCCCCTCACAATAAACACACTTCAAAATAGATACACCTTCATAACTGTATTCGCTCAAAGGCGTATGACACCTCGGGCAATTACCGGCACCCGTCCTGCCGATGACCTCTGCCGGGCGGAATAGGTCAAGCAAGGCCGGCACCTCATAGGCGTGGCTGGTCACACTAGACCCTTCAGCGCGCACCCACACATCCGGCTTAAAACCATCCAGCTTCAAAAGCTCTGCGGGCCCGAACGGCCCGAGCCAATCCTGGCCCATAAAAACAAGCCACGATGCCGGCGCCGCGGCCTCCTCCACCTTGAATTCAGGCTTAGCAATAGGCGCGACCCTTTTAAAATTCTTTAAATTCTCCTGTAAAGTCTTATGGTCGAGATGCGCCATGTCAGCTAAAATGGATATCCTGTGTTTTATAGGAGGATGTGTCGAAAACATGTCTGAAAAAAGGCCTTCAGTTTCATCGAGCTGGCTTGCGGCAGGATTTATGATAAAAATAGACTGCATGCGTTCACCCATGGCCCCCTGGCCGCGCCATGTGCGCGATATCAATTCAAGCGCCTCAGCCAGACTTAAAGGGTCGCGAGTCAGGCGCACACCAACCGCATCAGCCCTATACTCTCTCTGCCGGGAAATAAAATATCTTATAATGTTACTCATAAGACGCATCGCGCCTATTACCAGATAAAGCAACAACAGGACCACCGACCCGCGGCCGCGCGTCCTCTTCAGAGCACCGCCTAATTTGGAAAAAGATTCGTCATATATCTCCGAAAGCGCGCAGGTGACAGTGGTGCTAAGGCAGTCACCGCTTATTATGTGTCCTGCCTCGTGGCCGACAACCGCCTCTATCTGCGCTCGGTTAAGCCTGCTCAAGAGCCCTTCTGTCACTCCTATCACCGCGCGCCCGCCAAAATCCTCGATGGCAAAAGCATTCATGGCGGCACTTGGTATGACGTAGGCCTCCAGGCGCCTGCCGCCGATAGCGACGCTTACCTCATCTACGATATTTTTTAAATACTGGTGGTAGGTGTCCTTTGTATCGATAGGAGATGCTCCTACGGTAAGGCAGATACGCTCGATCAGATGCGACGTAGACAAAGACCAGTGCATGAGGCCGGCTATCAATGCCACGCCGAAAGCTATCAGGGTATGCTCTAAAGGAGGCATCCTAAAGCCCCGGCCCGTGTAATAATCGAAAGAGGGAAAAACGGAATTCTCTAAGACTAGCAGCACAAGGTAGGAAGTGACAAAGTAGAAGACGATTATAAAGGCAAAAAGATACCCTATGACACGGGTCTTTTTTTCCTCGATATCGATAAAAGAAAAAGGCATTAGAACTGCACTTTAGGCGCTTCTTTCTGGGCCTTATCTTCTATCTCGAAGAACTCTTTACGCGTAAAGCCGCACGCGTTGGCAACGATATTGGCTGGCACTACCTGTATAGATGTATTAAAACGCCCGACCTCGTCGTTATAATACTGGCGGGCAAAGGATATCTTGTTCTCGGTAGAGGTAAGCTCTTCCTGCAGTTTTAACACATTCTGATTGGCCTTTATATCCGGATACCTTTCTACCACAGCGAACAAAGACTTCAGCGTCTGTGTCAAAAAATTCTCCGCCTGGGCCTTGTCTTTGATGCCGGAGGCATCTATCGCCTGGCTGCGCGCCTTGATAACACGCTCTAAGGTATCCTTCTCATGCTGCATATAACCTTTGACGCTCTCTACCAGGTTAGGGATGAGGTCATATCGCCTTTTGAGCTGTACGTCTATCTGGGACCAGGCATTATCAACCCTGATCTTTAATCCTATAAGGGAATTATAAGTTGTGAAAAACCACAGGGCCAGCGCTATGGCCAATACCGCCAAAACGACTAAAACGACCATTATTCCTCCTATTGTTAAATAACAGTTCCCGATGTGATCGTAGCATTTTTATAGACTATCACTATCCCGTCACGGATAACATAATCCTTGGCCTCGTGGTTCTCCAGCCCGCGCTCATTGATTATGCGGACATTATCCCCTATGCGGGCGTTCTTATCAAGAATCGCCTTTTTGATCACGCAATTTTTCCCTATACCTATCGGGATAAGGCCTTTTGCCTCATTCAGCCGTATCTCTTCGGGCGACTGGAAATAATCAGCGCCCATAACTATGGAATCCTTTACCTGAGTGCCCGCACCGATCCTGGACCTTAAGCCTATGATGGAACCTTCTACGCTCGCCGAAGATAACAACGAACCATCGGCTATAATGCTCTTCTCTATTTTTGAATCCAGGAGCTTTGCAGGCGGCAGGGACCTTGAGCGCGTAAAAATAGGCCAGTTCTCATCGAAGAGGTCCAACGGCGGGTTTTCGCGGGTCAAAAACAGGTTCTCTGTATAAAAAGATTTTATAGTCCCGATATCGCGCCAATAACCGTCAAACTCATAGGCAAAGACACGCTTATACTTGACAGCCTCCGGTATGACCTCCTTGCCAAAATCAGCCTTATCGCAACGGTTCAGGACATCGTGCAGGGCGTCCGCGTTAAAAAAATAAATGCCCATGGAGCAAAGGTAATTCTCCTTACCCCCTTTGCCTATATCAAGGCGCCTTACTTCGGCGCTTGAGGCGGGTTTTTCCACGAACTCTTTTATGCGGGAATCACCATCCACCCCGACTATCCCGAAAGAAGGCACATCCTCAGGCCTTATCAGGTTGCAGGCGACAGTTATCTCAGACTTTTTTGAGACATGGTGCTCATAGAAGAGCCTCAAGTCAAGCTTGTAAAGCTGGTCGCCGGAAAGGATGCATATATATTTTATCCTGGGATCGATAAAATGCTTGAGGCTCTTGCGGACCGCGTCCGCCGGGCCCTGGAACCAGTCCGTATGCTCCATCGTCTGGTCAGCGGCTACGATCTCTATGAACCCTTGCGAGAACTGGTCGAGCTTATAAGTGCGCACTATGTGTTTGTTGAGGGACTCGGAGTTGAACTGGGTCAATATATTGATCTTGTTCAATCCGGAATTAAGGCAATTACTGATGGGTATGTCGACCAGGCGGTACTTGCCGAAAAGAGGTACTGCGGGCTTGGCCCTGTCACGGGTCAAGGGATAAAGCCGCGTGCCGCGGCCACCCCCAAGTATCACGCACAATACGTCGTTGATCATATATCCAAACCTAAATAAGGTTAATTTCTATCGTAGTTAGTAGTTCGGCTATGGTGAAGAAGCCAGTATTGTAGTTCGACAAAGTTGTTGGTTTTAAATACTAACTACGTTACCTAACTACTAAACAGGCAACGTAACCGTAACCAAACAACTAAATCGAGTTCAAAGTATATATCGTGGGTCGCGTTTTACCGGGTGGTTCTGGATCTCATCGGCTATTGTCCTAGGTATACCGGGCTTAGCCAGCTTGTAATACATATAATTCTTGTAACTTTCGACGCCTGGCTGGTCAAAGGCGTTAACATTGAGCAATTCGCCTTCGAAGGCGGTAGCCATCTCAAAAAAATAAAGCAACGCGCCCCATGTATATGGATCTATCTCCGGCAGCGATACCGTACAATTCGGGCGCTCGTCGCGCACCAGTGCCCACTCGGTAGCTTCCTGGGCGAGTTTCAAGAGTTCTCCAAAGCTCTTTCCGGAGAGAACACCGCCGTCCTTCGGCACTTTTTTATCATTCTTGAAGCGCTCAACACGTATCATCGTTACGGCCTTATTATTCTCGCCCTCCACATTGTTCTGCTGTATGGAATGCAGATCTGTTGTGCCGCGGCTGGCTATCGGCGTGCGGCCCACATTGACGATCTTTGAGATATCAGACACCCACTCCTCGGCACCTGACGCCGAGATATTTATCTTTCGCTCATATTTCTTCCCAAGGCTTTCAGCCAACAACTGGCAATACCAATCGGCTGTGGACTTCAAGCCCTCGGAGAAAGGCATAAGTATCGCTATCGTTTTAGACTTCTTTGTATAAGCCAGGTAATGAAGAATGGCATAAAGATAGGCGGGATTCTTATAAAGATCAGAGGCGGAACAACGCTCAGACATATCCCTTGCGCCGGCCAATACCTCATCTATCTTGATACCGGCTATGGCAAGATGCAGCAGGCCCATATTAAATTCTGAGAAGCGCCCGCCCACACCCTTCAAAAGAGGCAGGCTGCGGAAACTCTTAAGGTCTTTACCCTGCTCAAGGTCTACTCTCTTACGCAGGCTTCCGGACTTAGGATCCGTTATGGCAAGGATGGAACGGCCATACTTAGGCCCAACGCCTTTTTTCAACCAATTCTCGACAACATCAAATACAGCTTTTGTCTCGGTCGTCTCTCCTGATTTTGAGATAACCACGACAAAGGTCTTCTTTGAGTCCAGGTTCTTTAAAAGGACAGCCGGCGGCCCAGGGTCCAGATTATTACCTTCGAAATATATCCTCGCCCTCCCACCTCTGGCATCTTTAAACTCATTGTAATAAGGGCTCAGGAGCGCGTCCTGAGCGGACTTTAAGCCAAGATAAGAACCTCCTATGCCCAAAAAAAGGACGTTCTCGTATTTGCAGGCTATCTCCCCGCCTGTTACCTGTATAGAGCGTATGGACTTTTTGTCCTGCAAAGGCAAGGCCGACCACTCCATACTGACGTTTACCCGGCTTAAAGGATCAGCGAGCACGCAACGAATGTGCCGGTGAGCTGCCTGGATCGTCTGCGAAAGGCCCCCGATCTCCTCTTCAGTGACGCCGTGCGCCGGCCCGATATTCGCGGCCAGCATATTATTAAAGTCGAATCTGATATCACTCATAATATTCCTAAAATTTTAGGTTCTAGGTTCTAAGGACTAGGGACTAGTGGTTAGCGATGGTTTGCTAGCACCTAGCCCCTAGCCCCTAAAACCTAGCCCCTAGCACCTAGCCCCTAAAACCTAATTTCTTACTTTACGAACAACATTTCACGATACTTCGGCAGGTCCCAGTGCTCGTCGGAAATAACTACCTCAAGCATATCAGAATGCCTTCTTATGTGCTCCATTAACGGCTTTAATTCCGTAAAGAAACGCTTTGCCTTTTCCTCTTCGTCAATGCCGCTGACTTCTTCGAGGAATTTCATCATCGCCTGGCTGTTTTTACGGATATAGTATATCTTTTCCGTAACGTCGCTCAAATGGGCCTTCAAGTCTTCAAGCGCCCCATCGGCTAACTTCAAACCCGCCCCATCTTTGAGTTTCACGATACTTCTTAAGTTGCCAGCCAATAACCCCTGATAATCAAAGGCATTCGGCACAATGCTGGAATTGACCATCTCATTCAATGTCTTGGCCTCTATATCCAGGATCTTAATATAAAGCTCAAGCCATATCTTATAACGTGAACGCAGCTCTTCTTTTGAGAAGATCTTATACCTCTCAAAGAGGGCAATATTCTCATTTTTTATAAGGGCCTTCAGCGCTTCTGCGGTTGATGGCTCATTAGGCAAGCCGCGCTTCTGCGCCTCTTTCTTCCACTCTTCTGAGTAATTATTGCCTTCAAAACGGATATTCTTCGTATCCCGTATAAGATCAGCAACTATGCTCAAGACCGCCGTATTGAAATCCTTGGATTTAGCGGCCTGCTCTATCTTTGTGCGGACGAAATCCAAAGAATCAGCCACGATAGTATTGATAACCGTGATAGGCGTGGCTATGTTCTGGGAAGAACCCAGGGCCCTGAACTCAAATTTATTACCCGTGAAAGCAAATGGCGATGTGCGGTTCCTGTCTGTCATATCGCGGTTTACCACAGGCAATCTTGATATCCCAAGATTCATAATGTCCTGGCGGCTTATCTCCGTCTTTTTACCCTTCTCGATAATGTCTAAGACTTGGTTAAGCTCATCACCCAAGAATACCGAGATTATGGCCGGCGGAGCTTCATTGGCCCCCAAGCGGTGTTCGTTACCGGCGTGCGCTACGCTGGCTCGAAGGAGGTCGGAATATTTATAAACCGCTCGAAGGATACTGACCAAAATAGCCAAAAATTGCAAGTTACTCTCGGGGGTAGAGCCCGGATTTAAAAGGTTATCGCACTTGTCATCGGACATCGACCAGTTCAAATGCTTTCCGCTGCCGTTGATCCCGGCAAAAGGCTTTTCATGCAAAAGACAAACCATGTTATGGCGCAACGCCACCTTCTTCATCAGCTCCATTAAAAGCGCGTTGTGGTCGGTCGCGATATTAGACTCTTCGAATATCGGCGCAAACTCATACTGGTGAGGCGCCACCTCATTGTGCCGTGTCATAACAGGTATGCCTAACTTATAGGCCTCTTCCCCTAACTCGTACATGAAATTAGCTACGCGCTCCTTTATAGAACCGAAATACTGGTCTTCCAACTGCTGGTCCTTTGGGCTCGACACCCCTACAAGCGTGCGGCCTGTCAAAAGCAGGTCCTGGCGCATCTTGTAATAATTTTTGTCGATAAGAAAATACTCCTGTTCCGGGCCGCAGGTCGAAAATACCTTTTTGACATTTTTTTTGCCAAAAAGTTTTAAGAACTTTACAGCTGCCTGGCTCAATGCCTCATCGGACTTCAAAAGCGGCAGCTTCTTATCCAGCGCGTAACCGTGATAGGAGACGAATATCGTAGGTATGCAGAGGGTCTTGCCGAGCTTGCTTTCGATTATGAACGCCGGGCTTGACGGGTCCCATGCGGTATAACCGCGCGCCTCAAAAGTCGTGCGAATGCCGCCTGATGGAAAACTGGAGGCATCCGGCTCACCCTTGATCAATTTAGAGCCGGAAAACTGCTCGATCACCTTGCCCGGGCCGTTAAAAGATATAAAACTATCATGTTTTTCAGCCGTCAACCCGGTCATGGGCTGGAACCAATGGGTATAATATGTAGCGCCCTTGCCCATGGCCCAATCCTTCATGCTCTCTGCGATCTCATTAGCCTGTTCCAGGCTTATCTGCTTGCCGGAATTCATCCACCCCAAAAAGGCCTCAAAGGTCTTTTTGGAAATATGCTTTTTCATCGCAGGGATACCGAAAGTATTTTCGCCAAAATAGCTTGATACCTTCTTAAAACCCTTGCCTTGCGGCAACTCTTTACTCTCAATACACCTTAATATATCCTGTCTTATACTCATGACGCGTTCTCTCCTTATTGATCCTATTTTTTTATAAATTCCTCTATTCTTTCAAAGGCTTCTTTCAACATATCAAAACTCGTGGCGTAAGAAATACGGACATATCCTTCGCCCTCAGGACCGAATGCCGTGCCGGGGACAAGCGCCACTTTTTTTTCCTTAAGCAACCTTGTGGCAAAATCGCCGGAACTCAAACCTGTCCTTTTTATAGATGGAAACGCATAAAATGCGCCCTGAGGCTGATGACATGACAAACCTATCTCGTTGAGCCTTGCAACCACGAATTCCCTGCGGCGATGATACTCCCGTTTCATCTCCTCAAATGGTTTATGCGGCCCTACAAGAGCCTCACATGCGGCCATCTGAGACACGATAGGCACGCACATGATGGTATATTGGTGGATCTTTGTCATTGCCTGTATCACATCCCTGGGACCACAGGCAAAGCCTACGCGCCAGCCTGTCATAGCGTAGGCTTTAGAAAAACCGTTTAAATAAACCGTGCGCTCCTTCGCGCCGGACAATGAAGAAAACGGCGTATGGTCAAAATCGTAAGTCAGTTCATCATATACCTCATCGGAAATAACCCAGATACCGTGTTTTTCCAAGATCTTATTAAAAGCGGCTAGTTCCTTTTTTGTATACGAAACACCCGTAGGGTTACACGGATAATTCAGCAACAGCGCTTTTGTATGCTGTCCTATATTTTTTTTAAGGACCTCAGGGCTAAGTTTAAAACCATCCTTTTGGCTCAAAGAGATGAATTTCGGCCTTCCTCCTGCCAGTTCAGCGACCGGCCCATATGAGACATAACTCGGCCTGCAGATAAGTATCTCATCGCCCGGATCAAGCATGGCCCTCATTGCCAGGTCCAGGCCTTCGCTGACGCCTACGGTCACCAGGACTTCTTCTTCGGCATCATATTCCAGGCCATATCTCTTTTTTAAAAAATGCGATATATAGGTCCTTAATTTCACAAGCCCCTTATTCGAAGTATAGGAGGTGTAGCCTTCCTCAATGGAATAGATAGCGCTCTCGCGGATATGCCACGGGGTAACGAAATCCGGCTCGCCTACACCTAAAGAAATGACATCCTTCATACCTAAGACGAGGTCAAAAAATGCCCTTATGCCCGAAGGCTGCATTTCCTGAACTTTTTGGGAGACGATATTCTTCATTTTAAACCTATTGGCCGGATATTTAATACGATATCGCCAATCTCTTGTTTTCTTCCTTTGACTTTAATATCATCGAATCTTCTTTATATTTTTTCAGCAAAAAATGCGTTACAGTGCCGCGTACATGCTCCATCGGAGAAAGCTTCTCGGCCACAAAACGGGATACGGTCTTTAAGTCCCTGCCCTCGACGACAAGGAGCAGGTCGTAGCTGCCGGAAAGCAAATAACAGCTGGCAACCTCAGGAAAAGCGTATATGCGCTCGGCTACCTTATCGAACCCAAGGTCTTTCTGCGGAGCCACCTTGACCTCTATCAAAGCCCTGACCTCGGTCTCCTTGTCCTCGATCATCTCCTTGTTGATAACGGCCTTATAACCTAATATAATGCCGTCTTTTTCGTATTTTTTTATCCTCTTTTTTACCTCATCGGCCTTAATACGTGTAAGTTTCGATATTTCCTGAGGCGTGATCCTGGCGTCTTTAGATAAGAGTTCAAGAATAACGTCCATAATATCTCCTTTGTAAATAATTGTTAAGGCACTAATTTTAACACCCGCGCTAGGGGGTGACAAGCTATTTTTGTCCACAGCCTAAATGAGACTAAAAGGGCCTGTCCCTTTTAGTCTCATTTAGGAAGGCGGCGTAGACGCGCTTGGCTTTTGCCTGGAAGTCTTCGGCTATAGCCTGATATCCGGCCGACGTATCCGGATAAGACGGAACGCAAGGGCCGCCCTTAACATATTCGTCATACCACGACTTGATGATCTCATCATCCACTTCTATATGAAACTGGAACCCCCAGACAGCAGAGCCGGACCTGAATGCCTGGTTCATTCCGTTACTTTTTACCAAAATGACAGCGCCTGAAGGCAGATCAAACGTATCTTCATGCCACTGAAATACTTTTGTGCCAGGCCCAAGCCCTTTTAAAAGGGCATCATCTTTAGCGCTGTCTTCAAAAAGAACATCAAACCATCCTATTTCTTTAATTGGAGCGCGGCGCACAACGGCCCCAAGGCAAGTTGCGATAAGCTGGCCCCCCAAACAAATGCCGATCATAGGAATATTAATTTCCAGCGCCCTTTTTATCAATATCTTCTCGGGCTCTAAGAATGGGTATTTATCCTCTTCGTATACATTCATAGGCCCGCCCAGGACTATAATTCCGCAGACATCGTCTAAGCCCAAAGAAGACAATTCATTAGGATCATATTTATGAACATCGAGTATTTGATAAGGCACCTTTTTTTCTTCCAGGAATCTACCGAATGTCCCAGGCCCCTCTATCTCAATATGACGTATTATCAGTATCTTTTTCAACATTTTTCCTCCAAAAAATAACCTCTTACGGCGTGGCCTCCCGAGCCAAACCGATAAGAGGTCTTCATCGTCCTCTGCCAAATCGAACAACCATATCAACCCCAGCGGTTGATATGGTTTGCCCTACGCATACTTGTTCGTTATGGGCATCCTGCGGTCACGGCCGAATGCCTTAGGGGTTATCTTTATACCCGGGGCTGACTGCCTGCGCTTGTATTCGTTGGAGTCCACCATACGTATGACGCGGCCTGCCACATCTTTATCTACGCCTGCGCGCGTTATATCGCCAAGGCTCCTGTCCTCTTCGACATAGAGCTTTAAAATTTTATCGAGCAGGCCATATTCGGGCAAGGTATCCGAATCTTTCTGATCCGGCCTCAACTCCGCTGACGGCGCTTTTTCAAATACCCTCTTCGGGATAACATCGC
This sequence comes from Candidatus Omnitrophota bacterium, assembly GCA_003451585.1. Classification (GTDB taxonomy): domain Bacteria; phylum Omnitrophota; class Gorgyraeia; order Velamenicoccales; family Velamenicoccaceae; genus UBA9636. The sequence goes on from DMEU01000020.1 coordinate 17,950, forward strand.
CGCCTTCTTTTTTATTTTTGTAGGCGCAAAGCTCATACACCAAAGTTTTAGGCACATCTTTTATAAGGCCGAAACCTCCGGCCATATCGCCGTAAAGAGTGCAATATCCGCATGAGACCTCTGATTTATTGCCGGTATTTAAAGCAAGAAACCCAAATTTATTCGAAAGGGCCATTATGATATTGCCGCGTATCCTGGCCTGCAGGTTCTCTTCTGTAACGTCAGGCCGGCGGCCTTCAAAAACAGCCTTAAGCAATTCCAGGTATCTGTCGAAGACATCCTGTATGGGGATGGCTTTATACGCTATATTCAAATTTTTTGCCAGCACTTCCGCGTCTTCCTTAGATTCGGCTGAAGTAAAAACCGATGGCATAAATACGCCTATCACATTATCCGCCCCTATGCTGTCTGCCGCGATAGAGGCTACCAGTGATGAATCTACGCCGCCGCTTAAACCAAGCACTACTTTTTTAAACCCATTCTTTGACAGGTAATCTTTTAGGCCAAGGACGAGCGCATCATATACTTCTTTTACCTCATCCTGGGGGCCGGTCAATGCCGCACAGGATATACCAGGCCTTTTTTTGCCTCCTACATCAAAGATCACCCCTGGCTTCTTTTTTGACTGTGGTATATCGATATCGCAGACGAGGAGTTCTTCGGTAAAGGCCCCTGCCCTGGCCAAAACTTTTCCTTTATCATCTACGATAAGGCTTGAACCGTCAAACACAAGCTCATCCTGGCCGCCTACGAGGTTCGTATAAGAAATGAAGACCTTGTTCATCTTTGCTTGGCGCCTTAAAATGCCTTCGCGCAACCGCCCCTTGCCCATATGATACGGCGAGGCATTTATATTCACTATTAACCTGGCACCTTTATACGCCTGGACACCTGCCGGGCCCTCCAGGTGCCATATGTCTTCGCAAATGTTTATCCCGAAAACACCCCGGCCCAGCCCAAAAACAGGAAATGTCTCACCTGAGGAAAAATAGCGCTTTTCGTCGAAAACCCCGTAATTCGGCAGAAAAACCTTGTGATAGACGCCACGGACCTTGCCGCGATACATGACCGCTGCCGCGTTAAAAATATCTTTTTTCTTCCTGTCCGCAAATCCCGCCACAACTACTATGTCGCCTATACGGCCCGCTATCGCCTTCAACTTCTCTATATTATCATCAACAAATTGCTGTTTGAAGAGGAGGTCCTCCGGCGGATAACCCGTAACGGCAAGCTCGGGGAATGAGACGATATCTGCCCCCATACGCGCAGCTTTCTGAGCAAAGGAAACGATCTTTTCGGCATTACCCGTCATGTCCCCAACGGTAGTATTGATCTGCGCGAGCGCTATGCGGATTTTTTGTTTCTTCATATATTAGCCATAAACTATCTTCTTACTATCATAACTTGACACTTGACACTTGATACTTGAAACTTGAAACCCGCAATCTATATATTGCCTTTCATATCGTTACTCAAGATGATCGCCTCTGCCACTTCGCGCATGGACTTACGGTTATCCATGCTGTATTTTTGCATAAGCCTGTAGGCATCGGGCTCAGCCATCTTTCTTTCTTTCATCAGAATACCCTTAGCCCGTTCAACAAGTTTCCTCGTCTCGAGCTCCTCCTGGATGACCTTGGTCTTGACCAGCAGCTCCGTATTTTCAATGATAAGCGCCGCCTGGTTGGCGACAGAGCTCAAAAGGTGTATCTCATTTTTTGTGAATTTATGCGGCTCGGATGTATAAAGGTTTATGACGCCTATGACCTTGTTCTTGACGCTCATGGGCACGCACAAAAGGGAGGAAATACCCTCTTTCCTGGCCAGGTCCTTATACTTATAACCAGCCTCCTGCTGGACATCGTACACAGCGACCGGCATATTATCTTTTGCGGCCTTGCCGCTTATGCCCTCTCCCAGCCTTATCGGGGCTTTTTTAGTATAATCCTCGGATACGGTCTGAGTGGCGCGGATGACGAGTTCATTCTTATCGTTTAAAAGCATAAGCGAACAGAGCTTGGAACCCAGGGCCTGTGCTGTTACCGTGACAATGAGCTTTAATATATCCTCCAGATACAGATCTGACGTTATGGCCTTACTGATCTTCGACAATGCTTCGATATGTGTTGATCTTTTAACCATACTAGTATATCCTCCCTGTCTTATTTTTTCCGCAGGCCTTAACGCATATGCCGCAGATAAACTGCCCAACGATATTTTGCCTCTGAAAACCTTTTAGCCTTTCAAAGCAAACCAGGTGCTTAAAATCCTTTTGTGCCTCCTGGATGGCGCCCGCCGGGCACGCCTCCACGCAGGAAAAACAGCCTCCGCAACCGTCCCCGACCGGGACGTCACTTTTAAGATCCATATCAGTCAGGACGGTCGTCAGCCTGAACTGCGCGCCGAACTCTTTTGACACAAGAAGATTATTACGGCCGATCCACCCAAGGCCGGCAAGATGACCTATCTTCTTATGCGAAAGATGCGCCTTTTGAGCGTGCCAGTCGGTGATCTGCGAAGCCGCGACAGGAAGGGCCGAAAACCCTTTTTTTTCTATCCAGGCGGCTACTGCAAATGCAAGCTGGTCCAAAAACATATTAGCCGTGCGGTAATGATGGAAATAAAGTTTTGTCGGCTGGGTCTCTATCTCCGACAAGACGAGGCTCGAAAGCCCGACGCCAAAACACACAGCGCGATCCACTATGCTTTTGACCGATCCGCTTAATTCGAACTCTCCCTTTACTCCTGAAATATCAGCAACTCCGAACAACCCGGCGCCATGCGCTCCTGCAAATCCTTTTAACTCAGCGTAATTTTTATCTTCGGAACACATATAAATATCAAATAGGGTTACTCGAAACGTCGGCGGTGCCGTTTAAAGAAGCCCTGATGACCCCGCTCTCATCTACAAAAAATGTCCTTACCCCTGTTACATTTGAGGTCACAGGTACCGCAGTAAGATTAAAAGTATCAGGATCTCCGCTCAAAACAAAACTGTATCCTTGCTTGGTGCCGGAACCAAGCACGGAATCAACGTAAGAGGGGTTGGAGCTGGTTAATTCACTTAAATTTGCCGGGTAAGCCGGATTTATAGCTCGGTAAGTAGTTGTTGCCCAGGAGATGGTCTTAACGCTCGCTATGGCCGCAGCCTCGTTGGCGTTCATGCGGGAACGCAATATACCTGGGATAGCCATGGCCGCCAATAGGACTATGACGGCCACAACTACCATGATCTCAACAAGAGTGAATCCCCTTATAGATCTTTTTGACCGGTCCATTCGCTTTCTCTTTTTTTCCTGATATTTATATTAAACCATAACAGCAGAGAAAAAACTACAAAAAGAGATACGGCTATCTTGTCGTCTAAACCAACGCCGCCAGTCTCGGCAGAAAAACTTCGCCAGAGGTAAAAAAATAATATAAGCATGGCAAAACCACAGACGCGTATGAACTCACCGTTACGGAAAGACTGCTTGATATCAAAGGGCTTTTTATCCGATTGCCGGTAAGGCCTTAAGGAAGGGAAAAAAACCGGCACATTCGCAAGATATGTTTGATAGCTGCCTCCGAACTTTTCAGCCAGGACACCCTGCTCTTCCCTGATAGTACCCATATAAAGCACGTAGAAACTGGTGATATAGTAGACGTTAAGCCATAGATTATTGGCTATGACACTTACGCCTAAGCCAAGGATAAAATTACCCAGATAAAGCGGGTTGCGGGTATAAGCATAAGGCCCGCTTGTAGTCAATACCCTGGATTTTTTTAAATAGCCGCTTGCCCAAAATCGTATGCCCAGCCCGGCCAGCATCAAAAAAACACCCCACAAAAAAGACGCGTCTGTCATATGCGCAGCCAGCGGGAAGAAGACGAAGAACGGATATACCAACCACAACCTTAACTTTTTAAACCTGATCTTTTTCATCGGACTCCTTCTGTAACTTGCTTATGGCCACCATCAAAATAGATATGGCGGCCGGCGTTATACCGGATATCCTTGCCGCCTGGCCCAAAGATAAGGGCTTGAATTTTTCCAGTTTTTCCACTATCTCCGAAGACAACCCGCGGATACCTCTAAGATCTAGGCCTTCCGGCACCTTAATACGCTCTATTTTTTTAAACCGCTCAACCTCGTCTCTCTGTCGCTGGATATAACCGGCATACTTGACCTCGATCTCCACCTGCTTTACAACCTCTTCACTTGCAAAACCGCAATTTTCATCTATATGATTCAGCCCTGAAAGGTTCTTAAAACTCATCTCCGGACGTTTCAACAACTCCTCAAGAGACACCTGTTTTGAAACCTCGGAGGACCCCAGGCCCTTGAGCCTATCATTGACTTCAGAGGGTTTCAAGTGTGTACCCTTAATATATCTGATGCAGTCTGCGATATGCCTCTTCTTGGACTCCAGCGCGCTCTTCTCTTGTTCCCCCAGGAGGCCAAATGAGCAGCCGTAATGACGAAGCCTCAGGTCCGCGTTATCTTCCCTTAAAATAAGCCGGTATTCTACGCGCGAAGTGAACATTCGGTAAGGCTCGTTGGTCCCTTTTGTGGTCAGGTCGTCGATCAAGACACCGATGCAAGACTCATCCCTGCCAAGGATAAAAGGCCCTCTTCCTTTTGCCCTTAATGCGCCGTTTATGCCGGCGATCAAACCTTGGGCAGCTGCCTCCTCGTAACCTGTTGTGCCGTTTATCTGTCCGGCAAGGTAAAGATTGCGGCAAGTTTTGGCCTCCAGGGTAGGGAATATCTGGACGGGATCCACATAATCATACTCGATACCATAACCCGGCCTCATCATACGTGCGTCTTCTAAGCCATCGATGGAATGTAACATTTCAAGCTGTATATCTACAGGCAGGCTCGTCGAAATGCCGTTTGGGTAAACCTCTACCGAATCCAGCCCTTCGGGCTCTAAAAAGATCTGATGTCTCGGCCGTTCTGCAAAACGCACGATCTTATCTTCGATAGACGGGCAATAGCGCACCCCTGTCGCTTTTATCTTACCTGTGTAGAGCGGGGAACGGTCCAGCCCGCTACGTATGATCTCATGCGTCCTATCATTAGTATAGGTGATATAGCACGGCACCTGCGGCAAAGGTAAAGATGAAGTCTTCGCTGAAAAAGGTACAGGCCGGCAGTCTCCATCCTGGCGCATAAGATCTTTATAATTGATACTGCGGCTGTCAATGCGCGGGCAGGTGCCTGTCTTAAAACGGCCGAGCGCCAAACCGGCGCTTTTAAGGCTGTCGGACAGGCTTACGGAAGAACTCTCGCCCAGCCTGCCCCCTGAAAAATGCGTCAGGCCTATGTGTATGGTCCCGTTTAAAAATGTGCCCGGGGTCAAGACGACCGTTCTGGCGTAGAAAGATTCATTTAAAGAAGTGCGCACGCCTACCGCGATGCCGCCGTCTGTTATTACCTCCGTAACCTCTGCTTGCAATATCTCAAGGCCCGGTATATTCTCAAGAAGGCCTTTGATAAAAAGCTTATAACGGAACATATCCTCCTGCGCGCGCGAAGAACGCACAGCCGGGCCTTTGGAAGAATTCAACATCTTAAAACTTATGCCGCAGGCATCTGCAGCCCTGCCCATCAGGCCGCCTATGGCATCGATCTCGCGGACCAACTGCCCCTTCCCGATGCCGCCGATAGCCGGATTACATGACATAGCACCTATTTGATCCAGGTTCATCGTCAAAAGCAGGACTGAACACCCCATCACAGCCGCCGCATGAGCCGCCTCCGCACCTGCGTGGCCCGCTCCCACGATTATACAATCATATGTTTTTAAATTTCGCATCTTCCCCGCGGATAAGAAAAAAGGACAGCCTTTTTAGCCTGCCCCATTTTGTAACTTTAAATTATAGGTGTTAGGGACTAGGTCCTAAGGTCTATCTAGCACCTAGAACCTAAAACCTAGAACCTAGAATCCATTATGTTATTCCTTAGCCGTCTTTATCAAAAGGCCCATCAGGTCTTTCCCGAGCATTTCGCCGATAGACCCGGCCTGAGCGGCTTTTTCCGAAAAACTCAATGTACCGTCCGGCTTGATATTCCCGCCTGTAATGATAAGAGGCGCCGGGTCAGCTGAATGAGCTTTTAATTTGCACGGCGTTGAGTGGTCTGCCGTGATGACCACGATAGTGTCTTTAAGTTTCAATTGAGGAAGGAGATTACCGAAGAAATGTTTATCTATGGCCTCGATGGAGGCTTTTTTCTTGTTAAAATCACCGTCGTGGCCCGGCTCATCCGGGCCTTTTATGTGGATGTATAGGCCGTCGAAATCTTTTATCTTCTGCAATGCGATCTTGGCCCAGACCGCATAATCCACATCCGAATGGCCTGTATTCGAAGGCACATCCACTATGGCGATAGAGGTCAAAAGCGCTATGCCTTTTTCAACCGGCATCTCTACGAATGAACCGAATTTAACGCCGTAAAGCTCTTGCATAGGGGGGAACTTAGGCAGGTGGTCTCCGGCATCGCGGGACAATATGATATTTGCAGGCACTTTTCCATCAGCGATGCGTTTCTTGTTAATAGCCGCTTCCTGAAGCACCTTATGGGATTTTACGGTGAATTCGTTCAATAAAGCCGCGGCCTCAATAGCCGGCTTTGAATCCTCATAGCCGGGCATTGGCTTAGACTCATCGACATACGGCTCGAACTTCTCTTTGGCAAGGCCGAACACACCTTCCCTGTCGTATGCCGGGTCCGTATTGGTGATCCAGGCGGACAACTGGTTGTGCATGGCACGTATGACGAGAATACCCCTGTGGCCTATTGTATTTTTAAATTCAAACGTGGCATTCGTCAGCGTTACCTTAGAATTGATCTCTCTGGATAAGAGAGCAGCCTCTTCGGTCGTCAGGTTCCTGCCTACGCGGCGGTCCTTGATAGTCTTTGCGTCGTCTTCTGCAGTGGCAAAATTAACCCGGAAAGCCACATTGCCGTCTTTGACATCCAGGCCTTCGGCAAAAGACTCCAACGGTCCTCGCCCTGTATAATACTTATGGGCGTCATAGCCGAGAAGGCTTATAACCGCTATATCCGATTCTGGCGCGACACCTTTAGCAACCGTATGCACCACCCCGCTCCTGCCTGCCTGCGCAAGCCTGTCCATATTAGGGGTAAGCGCGGCCTCCAAAGGGGTCTTATTACCAAGTTCCTTTACAGGCGTATCGCCCAAACCGTCCAAAACTACATATAATATCTTTTTCATCGTTAATCTCCCTTTCTCCAAAGGGACACATTCTAACACCTCAAGGTTAGGCGTGGCAAGGGATTTTTACTGCGCAAAATTCTCAATAGGCCCTTTTATCCTCAAGCCTGTCCCAGGCCCTGAAAAGCTCAAGGCACTCGGCTTTAAGAAAACCGCCCTTAAGCTTAATACGGCTCCCTCCAAGCCTCTTCATATCAGCGTTAGATATAACCAATTCGCTGAAACCAAGTTCTTTGGCGTCTGCTATCCTTGCCCCATAGACGATCTTTGATATCTTTGCCCAGTGGCAGGCGCTAAAACACATAGGGCACGGCTCACATGTGGAATAAATAACGCAGCCGGAAAGGTCTACGGACCGCAATTTCTTGCATGCCAGCCTTATGGCGCGCATCTCCGCATGCGCCAGTATGTCAGTATCTGCCCAGACGCCGTTATGGGCGGACGCGATTACCAGGCCGTTCTTGACTATACAGGCGCCGAAAGGCGTCTGCCCGCGCCTGATGCCCTCTTTAGCCTTGGTTATGGCTCTACGCATGAATCTTTTATTATTCATGGACTGACGGCTTATTTGCCAAAATAGAAAATACGAATTTTTGCACTTCCAGCCTGTCTTCGTCTGAAATCTCAATAAATTCTATGCCGGTATCACAACGAGAGACCTCATTTTTTCTGGATACGACCTCAAAGGTATCCACCCACATAACACGGCCCTTGGCATTGATACGCCTGCCAGTAGGCAAGTTAAATTTAAGATATATGCTATCCCCTTTAGCCAAAGGCTCGTAAACCATAAGGCATATGCCGCCTTCCGAAATATTTTTAGTCGTATCGGAATTCGTCTCTTTATCAGCCTCTTGCCCTTTAATCTTATGCCAACACACATCAACGTCAATTGCCAAACGGGGATACCTTCTGCGTTCATCCATGTTGCCTCCAATATTATCGGACATCAGTTTATAATACGGTTACAATACAGGCTCTTGGTACTCTTCTTCGGGCGCCTCAAATTTTAAAGTATCAACAATGGCCTCCATCTCCATCCGCTGGAACTCCCGCGAGGCCTCAAAATAAATATTGAACAGGCGCCCGTCCTTCAAGAAGACTATCGCAGTGGCCTGCCTTATGCCCGACGGAGAAGATATGATAAAACCGCTCTGCAGGGCAAAGATGCCGTTGACCTTTCTTTGGGTCTTTAAAACAGCCCTCCCATTTTGCCAGGCGAGATCTGCGATCTTAGCTGACATGGTATCACGCACAAGCTGCAAAGCATCCTCATCCGTGCCTATATTGTCTACCGCTTCGATATTGATACGTACGGCCTGACTGCCTGTCGGGCTGACTATCGAGACGCCTCCGGTATCTTCAGACCACACCCACTCCTGCGGCACGTCTATCCAGAACAGGCCGTCTTTCTGGGCATAGTTATCGGCAAATGCCGCAGGCGCAAGTAACAGCGCCACCAGAAAAGCGGCGCAGGAAAAGGCCTTTTTCGTCTCAGGGATGCGTAAAAGAAAGACCAGCCCCAACACCATAAAAACCTCCAGGCTCAAAAGCGCTATGCGGTAATCCAATTCGTCTGCAGGCCTTAAGATAAACAAGATCAGCCCCCAAAAAAGGGCACCTGCTATACCTGATATATAGCCGGCAAGGTTGAACAACCCGAATACCTCCCCCATTTTTTCAGCAGGGACCATCTTTGTAACAAGGGCGCGCGAGACCGTCCAGATAGAACCCAGCGCGATACCGACCAATGCGCCGATAACGCGGTATGAAGCAAGAGAAATATCGGTGATCATCGCTCCCAACAAAAATGAAACCATCCATAAAATAAAAACAAAGCAAAGCGTGCGCTTGCAGCCTAAAAGATCACTGGCGACCCCGGAAAAAAAACTGCCAAATACAGCAAAGAACGCAGAAAAAACTATAAGCTCGACTATCTGGGCTCCGCCTAACCCGAATACACGGCTGACATATACGGACATAAAAAGGATCACCGCGTTGACCGCGCTTAACCCAAAAAAAGCAGCCTTTAAAAAATCCAACAGTCCGGGCGTCTTTAATGCGTTAAGAGAGGAGACTTTCAGCTCCATGAAGGTTTTTACGAACTTGTCTCTTTTAAGAAAATGACTCATCAAGGAGACGGCCTTCGGCTCTACATCCTTTACAAAGAACATGCATGGGAGTGCAAAGAACAAAAACAGGGCTCCGGTGATAAGAAAAACAGCTTGATAGCCATGGCTTAAAAATATCGGCCTGGTAAGCAACAGGGCAAGGACCGCACCGCTATATCCGGTCATCCTGCCGAAACCTGAGATAATCCCCACTTTGCCCCTGGGGGCTATGGCTGCAAGCTGCGCATTATAAAATACGGAGGCCATTTGACAGCCGAAATTGGCCAAAACAAAAAACAGCAAGGCCCAAAAAACACTTGAAGTAAAAGCCAGAAGGGAGGTAAAGAAGACCGATACGAGCGTATGCGCTACCAAAAATACCCTGCGTCTTGCCGTAGCATCAGAAACTGCCCCCAACACAGGTGCCAGGATGCCGACTAAAAGAAGGGAAAAGCTGAAAGCGATGCTATAAAATATCTCTGGTACCTTTTTCTCCAGGGTAAGCCACCGCACAAAATACAAGGAGATGATATTTATCGCAAAGAACTGATTTGAAAGGTCATACAAAGCCCAGGAAGGGATAATGAGGGCTTTTTTTATGTTATCGGTTCCCATCAGTCACGCCCCCGCTTGGCTACAAGTGGACAAAGATACGGCCGAAATTTTTGTCGTCTTTTTCCAGGCGCCTGTAAAGGGCGCGGATATGTTTTTGTTCCAAAAAACGCAGGACCCTCTTTTTTAACTGGCCACTCCCCTTACCGGGGATTATCTCAACAAGGCGGATCTTTTTATCTACGGCAGAACGCATCACATCATTAAGCGCCCGCTCTATTCTTTCTCCCTGGTCGAATATATCATGCAGATCAAGTTTTAACTTAGCCATATTTTAAAATACGGGGATACCAGCTATTTTCCCTCATCTAGTGCATACTTCTTAAAAAACTCCCATATCGTATCTGTTGCGTCATAATCCAATATCAGGGGGCCTATGGCGTTCTTCCACTGCCTGCAGATATAGCCTTGGGGCCTGCTGCGGCACGCCTGAGCCTCATATTCTACGTTCCCTGCCCAGGCATGGCCGCCGCCCTTAGTGACACAGGATGTGACCTCTACATTACCTTTACAAGGGCTGTATGTTATGCACGTCGTATCACCCTGGCGCATAGTTACCTTAGGTGTATCATCACAACCGTTCCACTTCCTCCATTTTTCAATATACACAGGGACCGGATCGCACGCATAATAATTTATATCTTTTACAGGCACGCCTATACTGCGGAAAAACTTGCCAAAACAGCCGCCGCACTCGCCACCGCCTTCGTACGGCGAGCAAGGATCAGCTGTTCCGTCAAAATGGAATATCGGGATAGGCCGCCTCGGCGTACAATTATCGAATGTCCCTACTGAGCCGGCTGGTGCCGCTGCTGCAAACACACCGGGCATCTCACAGGCCAGGCGGAAGACCATCTGGCCCCCGTTAGAAAAACCTGTCATATAAATACGCTTCTCATCTATGACAAAATCTTTTTTTAGTTTCGCGACCATCTTCCTTACAAAACCTACGTCATCCACATTGTTCGCCATGGCGGGTTTGCAGCACCGTCCGGCGTTCCAGGTGCCGAACAGCATGCCCGCGATCCGCTTGCCTGTACCCTGCGGATAAACAACGATAAAACCCTCTTCGTCGGATTTTTCATCCAGCCTGAAATACCGGGACGCGGCCTCAATATTCCCCCCGCCGCCATGGAAAGCCAAAACCAGAGGCACAGGCCTTTGCGCGTCGTAACTTTGCGGCACATGGGCCCTGTACGTCCTTTCTAAACCGCCATGGCCAAGCAGAAAATCATAGTCTCCTGGGCCGCGGCCCTTCCCTGCTACGGCTCCTGGAGAGAGCAATAAAACCCCTGTGCAAAATACCAGAACACCGAAAATGAATTTTTCAGCCGTTTTTTTCATACCTATTCCATTGCCTCCAAGGCAGCTTCTACAGCTGTGATCTTATCCTCTATCTTGCGTTTATCATAACCGTCTTCTGCCATGCCGTAGGCCTGATTAAAATACTGCAGGGCCAGCGAATAATTGTCTTTCTTCTTTGAACGCAGCGAAGCCTCGCTTGAAGACAAGTTCCTGGCTATCTCCATATACTTTCTACCCTCTATAAAAAGACGGTCCATTTCTCTGCCCTTGTTCAGTTTTTCCGAGAGCCTGGATCCCTTTGCGCGCGAATCCTCGATAATATTCCTTAGCTGCCCTGCCTTGCCTGCGTCAGGCAGCTCGATATCGAGCGAATATTGGGCATACTTGACCGCAGACTGATATAGTTCAACGCGCTCTTTATTATACGTGCTATTCTCGGCCTGCTGATAAAGATCCATGGCCTTAAGATAATGCTCCTGGCTTGTCATCTTGGCGGATGTATCGGCCCTCTTGCGGCCAAAAGAACTCAACCACTCCTTCAGGCCTACCCAAAAACCGCTTTTCGCCTTGCCTTGCGCTGGTTTTGACGAACTCCCCTCGCCGGGATTGTTGAGGCCGATCTCTCGCTCCACTGTGCCTATCCTGACAACAACACCATCGGGTCTGATACTTATGATCTCGGCATCCCCCGCTTTATCGCCGGCTTTGACTATCATTCCGTTGACAATGGCACGCGATCCGGAGCTAGTTTCATCATACATGATCCCGGACACTAGCACATCATCCGGCTTTGCGGCAAAGCCATTCACAGAGAATAAAAGAAATACCGCCAAAAAAACAACTATACCAGTTTTCACTTTCATCATTATTCCTTACTAATTATGGGAAGATAATAAAATACCGTCCTGGAAATAAAGGTATACGGCGCCTGGATCTTCCCCTGGACCATACACCCATTGTTCAAAAACACCGTTCGGTGATTCGCTGCGGATGATGTCTTCGGGCTTTCCGTAAGCGCAACGCACCGCCCCATCCGTCATACCTATGTAAATTCTACCTTCCTTTATAAGCCGCCTGTCTGATTCGCTTAAGGCCGGAAGCTCCTGCATACATTTATCTCTTCTGTCTATGGCGCACTCCTTATCATACTCAGCGGCTTCCGACGGCTTCCTGCAATCATAGGCCTTTCCGGATATAGGCCCTGTTTTTTCCATCTTCTGAGTAGCACACCCAAAAAGAACAACAAAGGCAAAAACCGCAAAAAAAGAAAAAAATACACCAAGGTTTTTCATACTAACACACCCGCGCAAACTGCCAATATCGGTAACAATCCTATTTTCTCTTTAAACTCTTTTTGGCCTTTTTTGCGGCCGTTCTCTTCTTCTGCGACATAGGCTTGCCGCAGCACCAGATCGTCTCTTCCGATACCCCGCATGCATCCACTACGACCTCACGGCCGCACGGCACGCACGCCAATTTCTGCCCCCTTTTTACTTTAGCCATTTTCCCCTCCTTAGGTTTGCTAAGCAGCCTTTCGGCTATCAACTAAAGCACTTTCTTCTTTATAACTATAAAGGCGCTGTATGCCCAGTCGCTCTTTTGGTCATAGTATGCCTGCCGAAGCGCCCAGGTATATACCTCTGCGTCCTCGAACATATCGGTCTTGAGCACTATAGAAGAAACATTTGCAGCGATCTTTTTCTTTAAGATGATGTTCTTTGCCAACTGCTCCCGGCCTTTGTAAATGCGGAATTCGTAGAACCTCCTTTTAAATACCTTGCCTTCAAAAGGGCTCCACTTGAACTCAACCGTATCTTTACCGGTCAGATCCAGGGTCTCTGAAACAGGCCAGATAAGCCTGGGCTCAGGCGCTGTCTCCATAGAGTGCCTGCCGCCAATTCCAAACTCAACGCCTCCGCTGACCAAGCCTGCCTCTATGCGCACAACAGAAAACCCGGCCAGCAAAACCGCCAAAACCAAAAATATTCTTCTCATGATCTTACCCCGGCTTTCTGAGAAAAACAAGACAGACCGAAAAGTCTCACCTATTCCTGATATGTTTTACCATTCACGGTCAACTTATTTACATACAAAAATTTGGCAGGACTAGAAGTATTATCCTTGCCCACATAATCAGCCACATTAACGGTAAGCCCATCAGGCTTGATTATTCTGTCGATCCTGAGTTCAAAGCCGCCGATACGGATCTCATCCTGGCCTTTCAGGCCTTTAAGCGGTTTTTCCAGCAAATCCCGATCGGTAAATATCAGATAACGCGTGCCATTCTTAAGCATTGTCTCGATCGCTGCCATTTTGGGATTATCCGCAAACCGCGGACTTGTCTTGCCTGTATTGATCGTAATACAGGTCGTTGCCATCGGGAAAGTCGCCTGATAGAGGGCTGTCGCGTTCAATGGATCTTCAAAGACCGTCCCGCTCAAATCCAGAGACGCAACTTTTTTGAATTTTACGATATTGCCTTTTCTGTCCTTGCCGGAAACGACACTCCCGTTCTCCTCCAGGATTACAGGAGGCTTGACAGAGCAACCAACGAGAGCAAGACTTAAGATGAAAGCGTAAACAACCCTCCATTTTCTCACTCTATCCTCCTTTTTGAGGAAGCCGCCGGCTCCTGCCGGCGGTATTTCCTATTTTTAAGCGGGAACCTGCTTGGCAGGCTGTTCTTCCAATTCTATTTCTATACCGCCTATCCGCTTGGCGCAGAAATTATAGATACGTCCTATCACAAAACCAAAGACAAATCCAAGTATTATATAAAAAAAGGGTAGCTGTATTTTTCCTAAATTATACCACAATTTGAACGAACAAATACAATTCTGCGGTATCCAGGTGATATACCATATTGCGCGTAAATCGGCTTCAAGACAGTCCCGAGGTAAAAATTTTCTACATATTCCACCGTCATAAACAATAAATCCCAAGCACATTCGCTTGGGAGGTGATATACCATATTGTGTGTAAATTCAGCTTTAAACACCTCCACGGTGGCCGAATGGACTCCCGGCCCAGAAACTTCACACAGAAACTTTATGGTTTCATTTTTCCTACTTCTTTTTTGCGGCGTCCTGCGCCATCTTGTAGCTCTCCATCAAGAGGCGGTAATTCGGTATGATATGTTCGCCAAAGAGGTTGGCGTAATCCAACGCATCAGGACGATTCCAGGTCTGCTGAAGTTCGCCCATAACGGCAAATGTATCGATCGGGACAACGCCTGCCTGTGCAATACGGGCAATAGTTAGATCTGTTGCCATCTGACTCCAGTTGCCTGAAGCATCCACAACAGCATACACCTTGTAACCGGCGGCCACGGCGCTGATGGCCGGGAATGCCAAACAAACACTCGTGAGCGTACCCGTCATCACCAGGGTCTTGCGTTTGGTCTCTTCAACAGCTTTGACGAACGCGGGCACGTCCCATGCGTTGATCTGGCCTTGGCGCGGGACATATTTGGCGTGAGGGGCGAATTGCTGGATCTCAGGAATTACCGGGCCGTTCGGGCCTTCCGGCACGGACGCAGTGGTGATAACAGGGATCTTCAACAGCGTCGCGACCTTGGCAAGAGCGATGACATTGTTTCTCAGTTGAGACACAGGCATGTCTTTGACAAGGTTAAACAGGCCGCTTTGGTGATCGATCAGCAACATAGCCACGTCATCGCGATCCATCATCACATTGTTCTTGCCACTATTAGCTTTAACCATACGTCCCTCCTTTTTATCATCAGTGCCACTTACAACTAAATTCCCTATCCACCAATGTATCCTAGGCACCCAGTCCAGTATTTCCTGGCATAAAACAAAAACGCCCCGTATTTCTACGGGGCGATATCTTCATCCTCTAAATACAAAGGTTTATCAGCATTTATTAAGATGTTCGAGGTCATCTAGGTCTCTGTGCCTTCCACTTGCTTTTTTATTTTTCTTTAAATTCGTAACCCTAAGAACTCTTTGAAGTCTTTCGGTAGATGGATCATAACCAAAAACGGTTTTCCTTAGTTCTTCAAGCGCCGCAATCCTCTGGAGAGGAGTTTTTTTGCGCCAGAACTTATAATCATCGCTCTTGCGAAGTGCGCCGACTTTGAAAATCTTCTTATCCATGTTTTAATTATACCATAATTCGTGCATTTTCCTACGCCAATGACGACCTAGGTGATATACCATATTGTGTGTAAATTCAGCTTTAAACACCTCCACGGTGGCCGAATGGACTCCCGATCCAGAAACTTAGATGCTCCACTCTGAATTATAGGGCCGGCGGCCTATATTCTTCGATAATGTTTTTCTTCTTTTTTATCTCTTCTTTCAATTTTTGTATTTCCATGCCGTAATCGCTTGAGTCAGATTCCAGGATATGCAACCTTTCGGAAATTTCCCTGTGACGTATCTCAAAACCCAACAGTATCACAAATCCGCAGATCAAGACCACCATTATTACCATAACCCCTCCTATCTGCCCGTTCCCATATCTCTATAAAACACTAATGGACGGTTTTATTTTGCTTACTAAGCGCGTTATCCCTGTTCAAGCACACAATCGATGGTGCACTTACAAAGATCCACAAAGCAAAACGCCCCGCTTTTGGCGGGGCGTTTCGTTATATAGTTACGTAGCCGTCAGCATTTTGTATACCCGCACGCGGAGCATTTTACGCAGCCCTCTTCGTGGCGCACGGCGCCGCCGCAATCAGGGCAGACGCCTACGATATTGCCGGTGATATGCTCTTCCAACTGCTCTTCGCTCTTTGATACCTGGTTCAATATGTCTTCGGCCTCTGCGGCGGTATCTGCTGAGACCTTGGCCTCTATCTTATCGTTTACCAGGCGGCGCTCAACGACCCGGGCTATGGCATCAGCGCAGGAGAATATGCGCGCGCCTTTTTCCCATGAAGGGGACGGGCAGCGTATGCCGCGCAACTGCTCGGTTATGACCTTTACATCAACGCCTGAGCGAAATGCCAGAGAGACGAGGCGGCCTATGGCCTCAAGCTGACTTGCCGCGCATCCGCCGGCCTTGCCCATCTGGGTGAACACCTCAAAGGGCGTATTGTGCTCGTCGGTATTTATAGTGACATACAAATTCCCACAGCCGGTCGAGACTTTAGTGGTAGTGCCCATAACGACTTCCGGCCTGGGCCTCGGGCCTATCTTTACTTCGGATGCCTTGACCGCGGCCTTTGCCGGCTCTTTAGAACCGATATTTAAAACCTGCTCATCGCGGCTCTTATCGCGGTAGATGGTAACACCCTTACAACCCTGTTCATAAGCCAGCATGTACGCGTTGCGCACGTCGTCTATCGTGGCGTCCTGATGGAAGTTTACCGTCTTTGACACGGCGTTATCGGTATATTTTTGGAAGACGGACTGCATCTTTATATGCCACTCCGGAGATATGTCGTGGGCTGTCATAAACGCCCTCCTGATCTCCACTGGCACCTCTTCTATATCGTGGATGGAACCTTTCTCTGCGATCTTTTCCATCAATTTCCTGGAATAAAGGCCGCGCTCCTCCATGACCTCTTTGAAAGCGGGCTCTATCTCTATCATCTTGTCGTTGTCTAAGACATTCGAGCGGTAATAAGAGATGGCGAACATCGGCTCAATACCTGATGAGCACGGGCCGGCTATAATGGATATCGTGCCTGTGGGCGCTATGGTCGTAAGAGTGGCGTTCCTAAGCTTCAGCCCGCTCTCCTTGTCGTAGATACTGCCCTTGAATGCCGGGAACGTGCCGCGCTCTTTGGCGAGTTCTAAGGATTCTATCCTGGCCTCTGTATGGATGAACGACATCAATTTTTCCGCAAGCGCCAAAGCCTCGTCGGAATCATAGGGTATCATCATCTTGGCCAGCGCGCTCGCCCATCCCATAACCCCTAAACCGACCTTCCTGGTCTGCTTGGTCATCTTGTCTATTTCAGCCAAGGGGTACTTATTCACCTCTATGACATTGTCAAGAAAGTGCACGGCGAGATGAATTATCCTTTTTAGATTATCCCAGTCTATCTCTAATTTTTCCGCCGCGTTCTTTTTAAGCAGGGCGTAAAGATTAATGGAGCCGAGGTTGCAGGACTCAAAAGGCAGAAGGGGCTGCTCTCCACAAGGGTTGGTGCTCTCTATCTTACCTATATTAGGGGTGGGGTTATCGTTATTGATCCTATCGATAAATACGATGCCGGGCTCTCCGTTCTTATGCGCCATCTTTACCATAAGGTCAAAGACGGTCTTTGCGTTTATCTTCCTTACCACCTTCTTTGTGCTCGGATCGATGAGTTCATACTCCTCGTTATTTACAACGTGCTTCATGAAATCTTCGGTAATGGCAACGGAGATATTAAAATTATTGATCTCCTTGTCGTTCTCTTTGCATACGATGAAATCCATGATATCAGGATGGTCAACCCTTAAGATACCCATATTGGCGCCGCGCCTTGTGCCGCCCTGCTTTACTGCCTGTGTCGCGGCATCAAAGACCTTCATAAAAGAGATCGGGCCTGATGCCATGCCGCCTGTGGACTTTACCACACTGGCCTTGGAGCGCAGGCGCGAAAAAGAAAACCCTGTGCCGCCGCCTGATTTATGTATGAGCGCGGTGGCCTTTATGCTGTCAAATATGCTCTCCATCGAATCATCTATAGGTAAGACGAAACACGCGGATAACTGAGATAGGTCGCGGCCGGCATTCATCAAGGTAGGCGAATTAGGCATGAACTCAAGGCCCGCCATCATATCATAGAAATCTTTTTCTAACCTCGCCACCACATCTTCGGGCTTTTTAAATATCCTGTCCGCGGCAGCTATGGTCTTTGCTACGCGGGAGAACATCTCATGAGGCGTCTCAACTACCTTACCGTTTTCATCTTTTTTGAGGTAACGCTTTTCCAGGACGCGCAGGGAGTTATCGGAGAGTTTCAACGCCATAAATATGTCCCCTTTCTTTCGGTGAGGTATCCATTGAACAAGTATCTCAAGGATACAACTTTAATAAATCCTTGTCAATAAAAATATACCATATATGGGTATTTTGAACAGGGTAACCCACAATATTTTGTTGTTTTAGGCGATAACCCGCCCTTTGAGTTTTGACGCATTTTGCTGAAATCAGGTTAGTTTATTGGAAGGAAACACAACGACTAAAAAAGCCATTATCCCTTGTTAGGTTTTGTCCCGTGATTTGCTTTCTTCGAACGCCAGTTCAATTTCCCGAGTCTTTTTCTTCTGCCTTTACCCATTTCCGCTCCGTTTTTTTTACCGCCTGCTTATTTGAGTGTGCATATTCTACTCCTCCAAATGTTTTTGTCAAACTTTTTTCCTGAAAAAAAATTACGGCATTTGCCAACCAACGGCTATTTTGCTATCCTATAACCATGCCGCCAAGAAAATTTGTCCTGCTTGCCATAGCCGCCAAAGGGTTCTCTTCCGTAGTCATCCAGACAATATTCATCCGTGAACTCCTCATAGTATTTTACGGCAACGAATTGACATTCGGCATAATACTGGCCACCTGGCTTTTAAGCGGCGCCGTAGGCGCGACCCTCGTAGCGAACAGCTTCAAGGGCCCATCGCCGTTTAAGGTTGCGCCGTTCTTACAGCTATTTTTAAGCGCGGCCGCCCCGTTGTCATTGGTGCTCATCCGCGGTTCAAAAACACTGCTGCGCATCCCGTTCGGCGAGGCCTTCGCGCTGGATCACATCATGCTCATTACAGTCGCGGCACTGGCCTTTACCGCCATGGCCGACGGCGCATTGTTCAACATAGGCTTTCGCCTCTTGTCTGTCGCCGGGCGCGAAGACGGAAGGTCTGTAGCAAAGATATACCTGTGGGAATCCATAGGCATGATAATCGGGGGCATCGCGTTCACCTTTATCCTGCTGTCCTTTTTTAATTCTTTTGCCATGATCCTGCTAATTTCTGCATTGAATATTTTATGCGCCAATCTCCTGCTTTCAAAAGAGAAGAACCGGATTTTGCGCGCTTTCTTTGCCGGGTCATTTATTTTGGCATCAGCGGCTTTCTGCTTTTTATCCCCGGAACTCAATGACACTACTCTGAGGCTGCAATGGCAGGGCAAGGATATCGTAATAAACAAAACCTCGGTATACGGCAACATAGCGGTCCTGCGTAATTTAAACCAATATACCATTTATTACAACGGCATCCCTTCAGCCACCATCTCATCCCAAGACACCTATTTCACGGAAGATTTCATCCACCTGCCTTTGTTAAGCAAGCCCCAGAGCAAGAACATACTCTTTATAGGTTCCGGGCCGGGCGGCCTTATCAGAGAAGCCCTTAAATACCCCATAAAAAAGGCTGTTTACGTGGATATAGACCCTGTATTCATCGAAGTGGTCCGCTCATTGCAGGACCCTGCGGCCAAAAAAGAACTCAGCGACCCTAGGGTGCGCATAGATAACACCGACGGCCGCAGCTTCCTTAAAAAGACACAGGAAAAATTCGATGCCGTATTCATAAATTGCGGCCTTCCTACGTCTTTAGCCATCAACCGCTATTATACAAAGGAATTTTTTGAAGAGATCCGCGGCGTCTTGGCCGACGGCGGGATAGCTGTGTTCAAGACATGGGGCTCGCTTGCCTACTTGACCGGCGAATTAAGGCGCATCAACGCGGTAATCTTAAAGACCGCCAAATACGTATTCCCGGATATCCGTATCATCCCGGGCGACGGATTCAATATGTTCATCGGCTCCGGAAGGCCGCAAGACTTCAATCCGTATATAATGGCCGCAAACGCAAAACATTACAATATACATACTTACCTGGTCAACCCTGTGTACCTGAAATTACGCCTGCAGCAGCCTTACCTGGATTGGTTCTCAAACAACATAGCAGACGATCTTAAAAAAACCGATATAAATGAAGACCTGCGGCCTGCGGGGCTATACGAAGGACTGGGCCTTTATTATTCCCAATTTTCAAAAAGGATACCGGCGCTCTTCGGAGGCTTTAAAAAAATAGGCATAAATGCCATTTTTTTGAATGTCCTGGCCTTCTTCTCGGCCTGGCGGCTTATCGCCCGCCGCAGAAAGGCGAATACGATGAGCTTATATTTTACCATGCTGACAACCGGGTTTTACGGGATGGCGATGCAGATAATAACGCTGTTTCTCTTCCAGAGCTTCTTCGGATACCTATTCCAGTGGCTGGCGATAATGACGGCAAGTTTTATGGCTGGGGCGTCTCTGGGGGCGTTTTACGCAAACAGCAAGCTCGAGAGGCTTTGCTCCATGAAGAGATTGGCCGCTTTGGAAGCTGTCTTGCCTGCCGTCACAACGGTCCTGGCCATGGCGGCCATAGCGGTCTTTAAATACGGTGTTCTGCCGCCCTATGCGGCAAAATGGCTCTTCTCGCTCATCAGCCTCTCAGCCGGCCTTCTCGCAGGCATTCAACTGCCGGTCCTCTTCGGGCTGACGCTCAAAAGCACAAATCCGTGGAGGAAAGAACCGCATAAGATCGCAGGCTTTTACTACTGTATGGACCTATCAGGCGCCTGTATGGGCGCGTTGTTTACGCCGTTGTTGCTCATACCAAGCTGCGGCATCGTAGCGGCAATGCTTATCCTGTGCCTCATCAAATTAATGAACGCGCTGCATATCTTTTTACTCGCCCGCGGATAATAGCTATTCCCCGAGAAAGTTAGAAGAATACTTGTCGATAGGGTCTTTCGGATTAAGCACCCCTCCTGAGACTATGATCTTGATGGCCTCTTCAACAGTCATATCTATATAGGTGACCTCCGACGCAGGGACAAAGAGCACAAAACCGCTCCATGGATTAGGCACAGAAGGGATCAGGACGTTTAAAAGGTCTTTTCCGGTCTTTAGCTTTATCTCGTCATCGCAATGGTTTGTCACGAAACCAAGAGAATAGATGCCTGACCTCGGATAATGCAGGAGCACGACTTTATGCAATGTACCCTGCGGCTTCGGCGAAAACAAAAAATGCGTCACCTGTTTTGCCGCCGGATATACCTTTTTTACCACCGGGAACTTCAACCATAGCTTCTCGAAATAAATAAAAAGCTTGCGCCCTATAAAATTGGTGGCAAAAAATCCAGTGAAAAAGATCAGGAAAATAAATACAAGCAATCCCAAGCCCGGGATCTTTAGATCAAAATAAGCTACGGTCATCTGGCTGATATAACGGCCTAGGATATTGTCAAAAAAACTAAAAAGCGACACGAACAGATAAACAGTGACAAGCACAGGCATGACTATCAATAACCCGGTCAAAAAATACTTACTCTTGGCCTTCCCCATGATCTACCTCGCTATCTTTCTAGCCCCTTCTCTACTTATAAAATGGCAAAAAGCTTAAAGCCAGCCACACCACGGCCGTGGTCGTCAAACCTACGACCAATCCTATGCCAAACCAATCCATAAAGCGCACTCGCACCTGTTCTTCTTTCTCAAGAATGCCTATAGCTACGATATTAGCCGTAGAGCCGATGAGCGTGATATTACCACCGAGACACCCCCCGAAAAGCAGCGCCCACCACAAGGACTCAGTGCCGAATCCAAGGCTGAAAAAACTATTGATGATAGGTATAAATGTGACGACGATTATTACATTGTCTAAGAGACTTGAGCCAATGCTCGCCATCCATATAACAATGGTCAAAAGCATACCGTGGCTCTTACTGGCAAAATCAACCAGGTGCTGAGCAAAAACATCCGTCGCGCCGGTAAACTTCAAGGTCCCGGCCTGCGCGAATAAGAGCATGAAAAAAAGGAGCGTCCACCACTCCACCCCTTTCTCCACGTATTCGCGCGCCTTTTGCCACTTCCATATCATTACAAACCCTGCGGAAATAAGCGGCATTATCAAGAGCATGGTATTAGGCACAAGGCCCAACACGGTTTCTATGCGATGATGCAGGGCGATAAATATCATGGTGACGCCGAAGATACCAAGGCTTATGCGCAGCTGCCTCTCCATAGGAATGGAGATCAAACGCATAAGTATCTCATTAGCCTGGAGTTCTTTTATTTGCCTGTCTAAGTGCTCGATAGGCTTTTTAAACCACATTAATAATATCAAAACAGTGGAGCCTAGTGAGATAACAGCCAAAGGCATGGCCTTGATAAGAAAATCCTCAAAGCTCAATCCTGCCTTTGTCGCTATCAATATGCCTATGGGGTTTCCCAGGACTGTGGCCGCGCTGCCTATATTCGTCGATAAAACCGAGATGATGACAAAAGGCATGGGATTGACTTCATAATAATCGCATATCTCAAGTATGGCTGCGACCATGAATACTATTGATGTCACTTCATCCACGGCGCATGCCAGGACGGCCGAGATCGCCATTATAAGTAACGTGAACTTACGGCCCGATAGGTTCTTTACCCTTAAGATCAGGCTCACCAACCACGCAAAGAAACCGGTATCCTTGAGCAGGCTCACGATTATCATCATGCCTGCCAAAAATAAAATTACCTCCAGGGTAGTAAGACGCAAAAAACTCTCCAGGTCTATGGACTTGGTCATAAGAAGCAGCGCTGTGCCCAAAAAGGCGAAACTTAGCCGGAACTCCCAGAAAAAAAGAGTCCCCAGGACAGAAGCCATGAAGATACCAAGAGAAATAGCCTGGTGAGAATTGAAGCCGGAAAAATAACTGAGGAACCCAGAAAAAACCGAAATAAATACCAGAGAAACTGATTTCAGGACGGCTTTTTTATTCATGCTTAAGGATACGATCCAGGACATCCGAACGCGCGACTATACCTACCATAACATCATTTTTATCTACGACGGGGGTGCGCCTGACATTTTGTGTGAGCATGATATGCGCGACCTCACAAATGCCGGTATCCTCTAAGACCTTCACAACCTCATGCCGCATCAATTCGCCTACCTTATGCTCGAAAAGCTTGGAGACCTTGCACTTTATGCTCTTTGAACTGTTCTCGTAAACAAATTTACCCACCTGGGAGATATAGCTGGGCATGATGTTCCTTAAGACATCTTTCTCGGTGAACATGCCTACGATCTTGCCTAAAGCATCTACGACAGGCAAGCCGCTAATCTTATTGGCAAAAAGTGCATCGATAGCTTCCATAACCGGTGTATCCGGTGAAAGAGACTTGACTTGGGTAGTCATGATCTCGGAAATTTTCATAGACATCCTCCTCATTAGCCTATCGGCTGCTTTTCCTGCTTTGGCCTTGCCTTCCACCTCTTGTGTATCCAACCCCACTCGTGAGGGAATCTGCGGATATAAAGCTCTATGATGCCGGTCAATTTCTGGACCGTGGCCAAAAGCGCTTCTTCCTTATCCAACCCTTCTTCAAAAGGTACTTCCGGCTCAATAACGATCTTATGCCGCGGCCCCTTGACCCGATAAATGAACATAGGCACTATAGGCGCGCCTGTCCTTTTGGAAAAAATGATAGGCCCCGTGGCTGTTGCGGCCTTAACGCCGAAAAAATCCACAAAAACACCGGCTGTGCCGAAATTCTGGTCCAGCTGGACGAACAATACTTCGTTATTCCTTAAAACACGCAAAGAATCATTGACGCACTGCTGCCGCGGTTGAGTATAGACAGAACCGACACCCATCTTATCGCGTTTTTTTTCAAAGAGCTGGTCCAATCCCTTATCCCTCATATGGCGCAGCATTGTATTGACTTTACAGCCTTCTAAAGACAGCTTAGACAGGAGAAGCGGGAAACTGCCAAAATGCGCACTGATCGCCACAACACCTTTGCCTTTAGACAGCGCTTTTTTAAGGTTCTCCAGGCCTTCGATCTCTACGAGGTCGCGTATCCTATCAGGATGACGCATGAACATGAAGAACTCGACTGCGGCATATGCCATGGTATTGAAACATTCGCGGCAGATCCTGTTTATCTCCTGTGTCGATTTTTCCTTGCCGAATGCCCTAGACAGGCTTTCAATAGCTATACCTCGATGCTTGAAAGCCAGGTGATACCCCAGGAAACCTATAACATTGGCGAAAGCGTAAAGGAATGACAACGGTACGATCTTTGCGGCGGCATCACAGATGCCTATTATCGTGCGGCCGAAACCATAGCTTAATACCCGGAAAAACTCTTTTTTAGTCATAATGTTTTAAATCCAAATTTCTAAATTATAAATTCAAAATCAACTTTTCAAATTTTGTGCTTAGGATTTTTATTATCGCTTATATCCTATCTTCCTCAATAAGTCTTTACGCCAGGCGATATCATCTTGATCCTCTATACCTTTTGGCTTAGATCCATCGACCACGCCTATTATACCTCTGCCTTGCCCTGTCTCAATGACTATAACCTCAAGGGGATTGGCTGTGGCGCAATAGATCGAACAAACTTCGGGCACATTTTTTATAGCGTTTAAAACGTTGATGGGATAGGTGCCTTCCAAAAGGACAAAAAACACATGCCCGGCACCGACAGCCATGGCATTTTCAGCGGCCATCTTTTTGAGGCCCTCATCTGTGCCCTCGAGCCTGACTTTACAGGCGCCTGATGACTCACAAAATGCGAGCCCGAACTTTATCCCGGGCACACTCGAAACAAGCGCCTCATACACATCTTCTACGGTCTTGATAAAATGCGTCTGGCCGATTATTATGTTCGTGTCTTCGGGCTTGGTTATTTTTACGATATCTATTTTTTGCGTCATGGCCGCCCCATCTTCTTATAAAGGTGTTTGATCCGGCTGGAGTTTCTTTTTAGCCTTATCCAGCAACCTCTTGGCTGAATTGGTATATAGCTTACGCCCCTGGCTTTCAGCCTCGATCACAGTCTCAAATGAAACGATGGCGGCTTCAAACTCCCTGCGGCCGTATTGTTCGACACCTTTTAAGAACAAATCCTTATTGTGTATCACATCCGGCGTGCCTTCAACCTGCTCTATCTTTACCTTCTTTGACTTTCTGTCTTTCTTCGCGCTGCGTTTCTCTGCCTGCGCGGCGCGCTTCTCTTCTCTGCGGCTTATCGCCGCTTCTCTTTTTTCTTCCTTTGCCCTGCGCGCAGCTTCAATGCGTTCATTCTTTGTAGCCAGCTTATCAGCCGCCCTATCCTTAGCGACCTGCTTTTTGACGGCTTTCGCATCTTCCCTAACAGGCTTATCCAGGCCGGCCTTAGCCGTACTTTCTGCTTCGAGCGCCTCAGCCACCTTTTTTTCTTTTAGATCACTGCGCCTTTCGTTGATCTCCCGGCGCTTCTCCAGCATATCCTGCCGCTCTTCCTTCTTTGCCTCTAGTGCACTCTTCTTCTGCGCCCTTTCCATTTTTCTGCGCTCTTTGGCCCTCTTATTCTCTTCTATCTTTTTCTCGCGGGCAAGCCGGCGTGAGATAATGATCTCGCTGCGCTCTTTATAAAATGAAGCAAAATCATCTACTGGTTTCTTTTCCAATACCTTATCGAATATCTCTATAGCGGCCTTATAATCGCGCTGGTTATAGCGCCGCTTACCCTCATCATAAAGGCTCTTAAGCTCTGAGGCCTCGCTCTTTTTGGCCTCTACGCGAGTCAGGCCTTCTTTTTCAGCCTTCACCTTTTGGAGGAATTCTGCGGCTTCACGATGGCCAGGCTCTAAGGAAAGCGTCTTTTCAAATTCCTGTATGGCCCTGTCATAAAGGCCCCGATTATAAAACTTCACGCCATTTTGATAATGGAGCTCTACAACGACCGGATCGGCCGCCTGAGCACATATAGCGCCCATAGAGAAAAAAAGCGCGATAAAAAATGCAAATTTAGCTCTTGATAAAGATCTCATCTTCCACTCCTCTTTAGCTATAGTCGATCTATGACGCTCTATACTGCCTACGGCAGGATAGACCTGCACCACTGCGTTAATTTTTCCGCGTGCCCAGATAGAAAAAGAGCCTCGGCCCGCGTGATAGGCCTCTCCTCATCATCTATCAACCTCTTGATGTTCAAGATCGAGCGCATATGGTATACGTTTGCTTCAACATCCGCCCGTTTTACATTCTCTAAAAGAAGCCTGCTTATATTCTCGTGCCGCGGCTGCGCGCTCCTTACGCTATGAAAATAGATAAGTACCGCATCACAATAATTTATACCGGCATTGATGGCATTTAACCCCGCCGCATTCCAGCGGCTGGTGCGAAGCGCCTCTTTCATCTCGACAAAATATTTCTCGGCGCGGTCGATCACAACCGGATATTCCGTCAATTCCGCGGGCACACCCGGCTGCTCAGAGGCAAGCCTCTCTTTCATGTTACGCCATTTTTCGGTCTCCCGCTTTATCTTCTCGGCCTGTTTGGATATCTTTGCCTGAGCCAAGTAATCCTGCCGTTCCTCTTCAAGCAGGCTCTCTTGTTCCTTAAGCTGCCGTTCTTTTATGCGTATAAGCTCATCGCGTGTGGCCCTTCGCTCGGCCTTGGCCTTTAAAAACTTCTCGACATCCTCCTGTTCGGCGATATCCCCTTTGATATATGAAACCTCGTTTTCCAAATCCTCTAAGTTCTTGGTCTGTTGATCGGACCTTGAAAGTTTTCTCCTGTCCTTATCGGACAACGGCAGGGCATCACGGCAAAGCTTTGCATAATACTGCGCGAATTTGTCGTTAGGGGCTTTCTCAAGGACGGCGTTAAATGTATCCAGGGCCCTGCGATAATCGCCCTTTTCATAATAAGACTTGCCAAGGAAATAAAGATCTACGGGTTTATTGCCTTTTGGGCCCCTTGCGTCGGCGTCGATAGCATCGCCGCGGTATTGTTCAAGGACCCTGATGCAGTTTTGCGAATACTGCTGTATATCCTTATAAAATGGATCCAGGTCGGACACCGCCTGGAATTCTCTCAACGCATCTTCGAAACGGCCGGCCTCATAATAAACTATGCCGCGGTAATAATGGAGGCTGAGCTCCTTGCGCTTATCCTGCGGCGTAGCCGCAAGAACAGACCGCCCAAAGCTGAAAAAACAGCAAAGGAGCGCGCAGAAAACCAAATACCTTTTAAACCGTATCATCGTTTTTTCTTTATATCCAGGCCGATCATTATAATAACATAGAAAATACAGATGAGAGCAAAAACATCTCCTATCCTTGTATAAAGGCTCTTGCGCCCCGTCTTTGCCACCCAGGCAGCCTTATAACCGGTGACGAACGTAGGTTTACCGCCCGCGTCTCTTAGCATTGCGTAAGGCTTGCCGGTGTCATCGATAAAACAAGAGATGCCGGTATTGGCCGCCCTTATGACATATGTCCTGTTCTCGACCGCGCGCATAACCGACGCCTGCATATGCTGGTAGTGGCTTGATGTATCCCCAAACCAGGCATCATTAGTCAAATTTACCAGGAAATCAGCCCCGCGCAGGACAGAACCCCTGGCTATGTCTCCAAAAATATCCTCAAAACAGATCATTGTGCCAAAACTCATGCGCGGGCAATATTTGCCGGCCAGAGAAAAAATAACATGGCCTTTGCCGGGAGAAAAATCCTCTATAGGCAAGATACTTTCGATGAACGGCAGGAATTTGCGGGCGGGAATATACTCCCCAAAAGGAACGAGATGAAGCTTATCGTAGACGACCGGCTCCTTTGAGGCCGGGCCGAACAAGATCGCGCTATTAAAATAACGGACATCCCTCAGGGTGATCGAACCGGCAAGCAAAGGTACGCCGGCATCCTGAGCGAAACCTTCCAGGCCGTTATTATCCTCGCCGGGCCTGTAATAATCCGGATAGGAAGTCTCCGGCCATACTATAAGGTCCGGTTCTTCTTTTAAATTCACGATCTCCGTCAAGATCTGGTATTTTTTGAAGATATTATCCTTAAAACCTGCGGCCCATTTGATCTCCTGGGAAATATTGCCTTGGACAAGAGCGACTTTAAATGCGCAGTTCTTTTGAGGGTCTTGGAATATCCTATACGCCCCATAGCCGAACCAGGCAAAGAGCACAAGAAAAACGGCGGCGGCACGCGGCAACAAGACCGCACGCCCTGTCTTTCTCCAAAATATAAATTCAAAGATATTGATGTTTATGAACATCACGATGAAGGAAACGCCGTATGCGCCTACTATATCGGCTGCCTGGATGGCCAAAAGATTAGAAGCCTGCCCCGTGCCCAAGAGCGCCCATGGCATACCTGTCACGAAATGACCGCGGGCAAACTCCAAAAGGACCCAAAGTGCCGGTATCAGCGTAACACGCGCGCTAAATGTAAACTTTTGTTTAATGAAGACATAGGCCATTCCGAAGACTGCCACGTAAAGCGCAAGATATACTGAAAGGACTATCATGCCCGGGACAGTGACATTTATCAACCAGAACATCGTCGTGATGAAAAATACCGTGCCGCAGATAAGGGAAATAAGAAAGGCCTTGCCTGGACGCTGCTTTTCAAGCGCAAAAAAGAGCGGCACAAAAGCAAGCCAGGCAAAAACCCAAAGATTCGGTTTAGGGAACGACAACCGCAGTAATACACCGCTGAGGATAGATAACAAGTATGGGTTTAAAAACATATCAGCTATTTTGGCTAAGGTTAGGTTGCCAGTTTAGTAGTTTGGCAACGTAGTTAGTGTTTATAACTAACTACTTAACCTAAGAACTAAACCGGCATCGTTACCATAACCCTATTACTGGAGATGCTGTGGGACAAAGCTTTCTGAAAATAGCGACCAACTTTATTGCCCGCAGCACTTCTTATATTTTTTCCCGCTGCCGCACGGGCACGGGTCATTCCTGCCTACTTTAGGGCCTTCGCGTTTCATTGAGACAGCCCCATCCTCTTCCTCTGCGACAACGGCCTCTTCTGCATCCGGCTGCATCTGCCGCGCAGCGTCCTGGATGCGGCCGGAGCGGCCGGCCGCTAAATTTTTCTGTAGCGGGGTAAATTCCTCGTGTTCGGCCTTCTGCGGCAGTGAACTAAACACGCCTCTGAATGCCTTCTCTTCGACCACCTGCATCCTGAAAATAAATTCCACCGCTTCTTCCTTTATGCGCTGCATCATCTCAACGAACATCTGATAAGCTTCACGCTGATATTCTATCAACGGGTCGCGCGAAGCGTAGGCGCGAAGGCCTATACCCTCCTTCAAATAATCCAGGGAATAAAGGTGTTCTTTCCAGCGGCTATCGATCACATGGAGCATGACCATGCGCTCTAAACCGCGCATACGTTCCTGCCCCAGGGCCCTCTCCTTCTCTTCATAAAAAGCCCTGACCTTGATTATAAGCTCTTCTTTGATCTCCGGCTCCGTCATGCCGGCAAGTTTATCTTTTTCAACCGGTACGGATGGCCCGAATTTTTGCTTGATCCATCCTTCGAGCCCGGCCCAATTCCATTCTTCCGGCGGGACCTCTTTGGACAAATAAATATCCATAGCCCCTGCCATCACTTCATCTATCATGTCAAAAAGAAGGGCTTTTAGATCTTCTCCTTCCAACACCAAGCGGCGTTCGGAATAGATCACCTCGCGCTGCTTGTTCATCACGTCATCGTATTCAAGAAGGTGCTTACGTATCTCAAAATTATACGACTCTACCCTCTTTTGCGCGGTCTCTATAGAATGCGTGACCCACGGATGCTCGATAACAGTATCCTCTTCGAGGCCAAGTTTATCCATAATACCTACGAGCCTGTCCGAACCAAAAAGGCGCATCAGGTCATCCTCTAAAGATACATAAAATCTCGACGAGCCCGGGTCGCCCTGCCTGCCGCTGCGGCCGCGGAGCTGATTGTCAATGCGCCTGGCTTCGTGCCGCTCAGTACCTATCACATGGAGCCCGCCTGCTTCTACGACCTTATCGTGCTCTATCCTGGCCTCGGCTTTTAGCCTCTCTAAGGCCCCGGCATACTCTTCTTTGTATTCCGGGGAAGAAGGCGTTAGCTTTTTAGCTGCCATGATAGACTTAGCCATGAATTCAGGATTACCACCCAAAAGTATATCGGTTCCGCGGCCGGCCATGTTGGTGGCTATGGTCACGCCCTTATAACGTCCGGCCTGGGCAACGATAGAAGCTTCCATCTCATGGTATTTGGCATTCAAGACGCTGTGCGGTATGCCGATCTTTTTAAGCATGGAGCCCAAGAGCTCGGATTTTTCTATTGAAATAGTCCCTACAAGCACCGGCCTGCCTTTTTCATAACACTGCTTAATGTCTTCAATGACGGCGTTATATTTTCCGTTCTTTGACTTATAGACGGAATCCGCATAATTCTGCCGCGCCATCGGCCTATTGGTTGGTATGACCACGACATCCAGCTTATATATCTGTTTAAACTCATTGGCCTCGGTAAAAGCCGTCCCTGTCATACCGGCAAGCTTATGGTACAACCGAAAATAATTCTGTAGTGTGATCGTGGCCAGCGTCTGGTTCTCCCGCTCGATGCGCAAATTCTCCTTTGCCTCTACTGCCTGGTGCATGCCTTCAGACCAGCGGCGGCCGGGCATAAGCCTGCCGGTAAACTCATCTACGATAATGACCTTGCCGTCCTTTACCACATAATCCACATCGCGCTTGAAAAGGTCGTGCGCCTTTATCGCCTGGATAATATGGTGGGCCCATTCACCGGAAAGGTCGTCATAGATATTGGCGACGCCGAGCAGTTGTTCGCACTTGGCGATGCCCTCTTCGGTCAGGCTGACCGTGTGATTTTTCTCGTCGACCACCGCATCAAAACCCACGGAGAGGTCCTCCCCCTTATACTTAGCCTCTATCTCTTCCTTCTCCAATATCAGGCGGCGCTTCAGTTTAGGGATGATGCGGTTTATGGTGTAGTATTTCTCGACGGAATCATCCGTGGGGCCCGAGATGATAAGCGGCGTGCGTGCCTCGTCAACAAGGATGGAATCTACTTCGTCTACGATTGCATAATAAAGTTCCCGCTGCACCATATGTTTACGCTCAACGACCATGTTATCGCGCAGATAATCAAACCCGAATTCATTGTTCGTCCCAAATACGATATCACAATTATAGGCAAAAAGCTTATCCTCGAACTCCATATCGTGCTGTATGACCCCGACGGATAACCCGAGGAACTCATAAATGGGCCCCATCCACTCGCGGTCACGTTTGGCCAGATAGTCGTTGACGGTGACGACGTGGACACCTCGGCCCATGAGCGCATTTAAATAAACCGGCAGCGTCGCAACCAGGGTCTTGCCTTCGCCTGTGGCCATCTCAGCTATGCCGCCGCGATGAAGGACGATACCGCCGATCAACTGGACATCAAAATGACGCAGCCCTATCGTGCGCTTTGATACCTCGCGCACAACGGCAAAGGCCTCGGGCAATAACTCTTCTAAAACACGGCCTTCTGTTTTTTTCCGCAGGTCGGAATCGGCTTCCGCGTGCCCTGCGTCTTTAAGGCGAACCTGTATCCTCTGTTTGAACTCCGCGGTCTTAGAACGAAGCGCGTCATCGCTTAACGCGGCGACCTCAGGCTCCAGCTTATTGATCCCTTCGATCAAAGGACCCATATTCTTTAGAACGCGATCATTCTGCGTGCCCAATATCTTTGAAAAAATAAAGTTAATCATTCTTCTCTCTTGTCTTTATCATACGCAGATAGGCTTCTATGAAACCGTCTATTTTGCCGTCGAGCGTGCCGTTGGCATCGCCGGTTTCATGCTCCGTACGGTGGTCTTTGACCATATTATAAGGATGCAGGACGTAAGAACGTATCTGAGAGCCCCACTCTATCCTCTGTTTTTTATCGTATTCGGCCGAAAGCTTTTCTTCCTGCTCACGGCGCCTCTTTTCATAAAGCCTGGATTTCAAGATGCCTAGCGCTACCATCTTATTCTGGTGCTGGGAACGCTCGTTCTGGCACTGCACTACAATGCCTGTTGCGATGTGCGTCATGCGCACAGCCGAATCAGTGGTGTTGACATGCTGGCCGCCCTTGCCTCCGGCGCGGTACAGGTCTATGGAGATCTCGTCAGGCTTTATCTCGATATCGACATCCTGCTGGACCTCCGGAATAACATCTATCGAGGCAAAAGACGTATGCCGTCGTTTATTCGCATCAAAAGGAGAGATCCTTACCAGGCGATGCACGCCGATCTCGGGCCTTAAATATCCGTAGGCGAACTCACCTCGAATAATGGCCGTAACATTTTTTATGCCTGCCTCTTCGCCCGCCAGTATGTCGGTAACAACCACATCAAAACCGTGTATCTGGGCCCAGCGCGTGTACATCCTAAACAACATAGACGCCCAATCACAGGATTCCGTGCCTCCGGCGCCGGCATTGATATTGACTATCGCGTTATTCCTGTCAAACTCTCCGGAAAAAAGGGTATAAAACTCCAACCTCTGAAGGTCCTGGCTCAACTGCTCAAGATCGGAGGCTATTGTAGACAGGAATTCTTCCCCCTCGCCTTCGGATATCTGAAAAAATTCTTTTATTTCCTTTACCCTGGACTCGTGCCTGTGCCACGGTTCACTGATATTTTTCAGCGATTTCAATTTTTGCACTACAAGATTTGCGGCCTGTGTATCCTGCCAGAATTCCTGGCTCGTCATCTGCGACTGCAACGACCCTATCTGTCTATCTTTGGCATCGATGTCAAAGATACCCCCGGAGTCGTTCCAACGTGCCGCTGACCGCTTCTATCTTCTTAAATATCTCTTCTCTCATTGCCGGCCCCATCAAACAAACTTCCTGATAAATTAATGTTTTATTCTAACGCATAACTATAGTTACATCAACCTCTTAATGCCTTTGATATCAAGCTCAAGCTCATCCTTGCTGTCGGCATATTTATAGGCCTCTTCCGCGGTGATCTTATTATCACGGACAAGCTTGGAAAGGCATTGTTTGAAACTCCCCATACCGAACATGGCGCCCTCTTCCAAAAAGCGCGGTATGTCAGCCATGGCGCCTTCGCGTATAAGGCGGCTTATGGTAGGCGTTAAAGTCATAGTCTCGACCGCCGGCACGCGGCCGGAACCATCGACATTTGGAACAAGTCTCAATGAAATGACGCCTTTGAGCAAAAATGACAGCTGCATCCTGATCTCGCCATGCTGGTGCGGCGGGAAAAAATTAATGATCCTCTGCACTGTCTGGGCGGCATTCACGGTATGTATCGTGCTCAAGACCAAAATACCCATCTCAGCGGCCACAAGGGCGGCAAGCATCGTATCAAGGTCGCGGATAGTGCCGATAAAAACAACATCCGGGCTCTGTAGTGTAACCTGCTTTAATGCCACGACATAAGAAGAAACATCCAAACCCAGCTCGCGTTGATTGATAACGCTCTTCTTATCCTTGAACGTGAATTCTATAGGGTCCTCGACCGTCAGTATATGCCGCGCCATGGTGTTGTTCATGTATTCGATCATGCTGGCTATCGTCGTGGATTTTCCGTTGCCCGCCGGCCCGGTCATAAGTATCAATCCGCGGCGCTCTCCCGAAAGCGTCTTCAAGACGTTCTCCGGCAGGTTCAGTGTATTGAAATCAGGGATATTTTCCTTGATGCGGCGCATGACTATGGAAGGTACGCCGCGCTGGCAAAACACGCTCACCCTGAAACGGTCCAGCCCCTCCACATCAATGGCAAAATCCGTATCGTTTGATGCCTGAAACATCTTCTTGTGGACAGGGTCTGCTATCTCGTCGATTATATTCTCCAGGTCTTTGGCGCTCAAGACCGGAAAATCCTGCATAGGCACCAGCCCGCCGTAAACGCGCAGGTAAGGCACATTATCCACCTTTAAAAACAAGTCTGATGCATCCCGCTCGCACATACCACGTAAAGCATCCTTGATATTCATGGCTTACTCCTCTATTTTTCTCTCTCTCTTCTCAAAAGTTCGGCCTTCTTCTTAAGTCCTCCGCGAAAACCGCCTAAAGAACCATCGCTGGCTATCACCCGATGACAAGGCACATAAGGCGCGTAAGGATTCTTGTTGAGCGCATTGCCTACGGCCCTTGCACCGAAAGGCCTGCCGATCTGGCCGGCCACCCACTTGTAACTACGCGTCTGGCCGAATGGTATTTTCATAACAGCGCTGT
Organism: Candidatus Omnitrophota bacterium; assembly: GCA_003451585.1. Classification (GTDB taxonomy): domain Bacteria; phylum Omnitrophota; class Gorgyraeia; order Velamenicoccales; family Velamenicoccaceae; genus UBA9636. The sequence goes on from DMEU01000020.1 coordinate 52,186, forward strand.
AAACCGCCTTTTCAAAAGGCGTCGATCTACGGTCTTTCAAAGGCCTTCTTCTTTCTCAGCAATCGATGGTAGCCAACGGCAAAACGGTGCGCCTCGTCCCTTAAACGCTGGATCAGCTTCAGCACATCGGAACCCCTGCTTAATTGAACAGGCAGTTTTTGGTTAACAGTATAAATCAAATCCTGGCTTTTGGCGATAGCAATCATTGGAATATCCGCCTTGAGTTCTTTCAATACATCCAGTGCCGCATCCAGATGCCCCTTGCCGCCATCTATAACGATAAGGTCCGGCAAAGGCCCGGATCCGGCAACAAGACGCGCTATACGCCTTCGCACAACCTCGCGCATCATCGCATAGTCATCAATACCGGCCACGCTGCGTATTTTAAAACGCCGGTAATTATCTTTGTCCGGCTTGCCTCTATAAAAGGAGACCATGGAGCCCACAGCCTGCTTGCCTGAAATATTTGAGATATCAAATGCCTCGGCGCGCACAGGATCTGTCTTTAACCCAAGGCGCTTAAAGTCCGAAACATGCGTCGACCCTGGCAGCGCATTAACCTTCTTTAAAGATACGAGGATGCCCAACGCCTCCAGCTTATCGCGCACGCCGGCCGCCTCCTCAAAACGCTCTTCTCTTACGAAACGGCGCATGGCAAGCGAAAGCTCGTCAATGAGGTCGCTGTCTTTTTTAGACAAAAAATCTTCCAGGCCGCGTATTATCTTTAAGTATCCTTTTCGCGAGACCATCCCCTGGCATGGCCCCAGGCATAACTTCATATGGTAAAACAGGCACGCCTTTTTGGGAAAACGCCTGCAGGAACAAAAAGGAAAACTCTTCCTTAAAATATCCAGTGCCCTGCGCAGGAGCTTGGCGCTAATATACGGCCCGAAATAATCCACATCCTCATTATGCTTATTCCTGCGGCCTATAAAAACACGGGGGAAATCCTCGCGCGTGATCTTGATATACGGGAAGCCCTTGTCATCTTTTGATACGGTATTAAAGCGCGGCTGGTACTTCTTTATCAGCCGGTCCTCCATGATCAGGGCATCGTATTCCGAAGGTACCTGTATATACTCGATCTTTTCGGCATACCCCATCATGACCTGCGTCTTGATGGAAGCCGCGGACTTCAAAAAATAACTGGCCACCCTTTTTTTAAGCGACAGCGCCTTGCCGACATAGATCACCTCTCCGGACCTGTCTTTCATCAGATAGACGCCCGGCGAATCCGGAAATCTCCCTATCTCTTCCTTTTTAACCAATTTACCAGCTCCCTTATCTCATTGACATCCCAACGCCACAAAATAAAAAAATAGACCATGGCCCCGAAGAACGCGACACAACATAAAATTGCCAGTGTGGCTGAGGCGCCGAAGGCTATGCGCCATAGTGACCAGGCGGCCGCGCCCATGACAACAGAAGCGGACAACGCTTTAGAAACGAGCCTTTTAAGATCAGGGGAAAATGAATAACCGGCTTTGGACTTCATAGACCGGTAGAGGATTATAAAATTCGCTGTGGCAGAGATCGAGCTGGCTAACGCAAGGCCTGAGAGCCCTAATCTTAGTACAAAAATAAAGAAAGAATTCATGAGCACGTTCATCACAAGGGCGATACCTGAACTTTTTACGGGCGTAACTGTGTCCTGAAGGGCATAAAAACCAAGGGAAAAAAACCTAACCCCGACATAACCTATAAGCCCCAGGCCGTAAAAAAATACCGCCTTCGAAGTGATCGCGGTGGAATAGGCGTCAAACCGCCCGCGCTCGAATACCGCGCGCACAATGGGCGCAGAAAAGATCAGAATGCCGGCGGTCAAAGGTATGATACAAAGAAAAGCGGCCTTAAAACAAAAATCGAGCGTCATCCTGAACTTATCCATGTCTTTGCCGGCTGAATGCGCCGACATCGCAGGCAGGGCAGCATTGGAAATAGCCACGCCGAAGACCGAGAAAGGGAACTGGATAATACGATTGGCATAATAAACGGCGGCGATAGCGCCTTCTCCGACAAAAAAGGAGAGCGAAGCAAAAATAGTATCGACGAATATGTTCAACTGATAGATACTTGTACCTACGATCCTGGGGGATATGAGCCGGCCTATCTTACGGATAGCCTCGTTCTTAAGCGGATGTTCATAACAACCGCCTTTCCTGAAATCTACACCGAGCCGCAAAAGAGACGGCACCTGGACAGCTGCCTGAGCGACACCTGCCAGTAATACGGCAACACTCAAAGCATAAATCGCGCCAACCCCTTCGATATTCGCTATCGGGAATATCGCCGCGATCATAAAAAGGTTAAAAACGGTTGAGGCCGATCCCGACACCGCAAATGACCTGAGTGAATTTGCAACAGACATTAAATAAGCGCTGACCGTGACAAGCAACAGATACGGAAAGAGTATGCGGGTAAGGTCTACTGTGAGCTTGAATTTAGCCGGGTCAACAGAAAAACCGGGGGCTATAAGACGGACTAAAGGCGATGCGAACACAACGCCCGCGCAAACGACAGCCGCAGACACAGCCAGAAGCAGGATAAAAAGGCTGTTCACCAGCTTCAAAAAATCTTCTCTTGTCTTACGCGAGATATATTCGCAGAATACCGGGACGAAAGCGGCATTTCCGGCACCCTCCCCCATCACATCCCGCAGCATGTTGGGTATCTTAAAGGCCACAAAAAAGGCCTGCGCCGCCATCCCCGTGCCAAAAACATTGGCTATCAGCACATCCCTGAAAAATCCTGTTATGCGCGAGAGAATGGTAAAAGCGCTTAAAACGCCCGCTGACTTAAAGATCGCTTTATGCTCTGACATATTGGCCTATAGTCTATGGTCAAACACGATAATTAAACATTATTGACAATGCCGGCATTTTGTGTTATAAATTCCTCTCAAACAAAAAGGAGTTATATACCATGCCACAAAGAAAATGCGCACAAAAGAGATTACGGGTCGACAAGACCAAGGCACTGCACAACTTGCAGCTTAAAACCGGCCTTAAAAAAGAGATCAAGGGGCTTCGCAGCCTTATTTCACAAGGCAAGTTCGACGAAGGCAAAGAAAAGATCAAGACCGTATTCGCCAAACTCGACAGGGCCGCTGCAAAGGGCATTATCCACAAAAATACAGCTGCCAGACGCAAATCCATCCTATCTCTCAAGCTAAATCGCGCAAAAAAGTAAGCTTTTTAGCGGGGCAAGTAAGAAAGCTTGATCACTAACGATTCCAAGACAAGCATCTGACGGGCCGGTCCGGAAGAAGAAGTCTTCAAGCGCTTGTCAGCCTCTAGGATGAGCTTCAACCCTTTTCTATAAACATCACCTGAAAGGCGCTTGTCGGAATAAGTCCGCTCCCACTGCCAGAATATAGCCCCAAGTATCTTCTCAGCCTTATCGCGATACCTCAAAAGAACCGATAATATCTTTAAAGCTGCCTCTGTGCGCCGGCTTATTATGGCCCGGCCCAGATCAAAAGCAGAGACCTCTTCTTCATCCTTAAAACGGACTACTTGGGCCCCGAGCTTCTTAAATCCCTCAACCATGGCCTCTGTGCCCTTGGCCTGCGGGATATCAAGAACGACAACGGTCTCTAAAGGGTTCTTTAACGCGTCCTTCAGGCCTGCGCTCTCATGCCTGCCTAGCTTGTGTGCCATCTTAATAACGAGCAGGCGCTTCTTCGCCCCTGCAGTGGGCAGGCAAAAAAGGGCTTCGTTAATATCGGCCAGGGTAAGCTGTTTTTCGTCGGCATACAAGAGCGTGAAATTCAGCTCTTTGAGTTCGGGCGGGAAAAATTTTTTCTGGAGGCTTTCAATACGGTCCTGTTTCTGGTCCTCATCTTGCCCTAAAAATAAAAAAATGCGGGGCTCTACCATGCCTCAACAGTGGTCTCTACTATCCTGCGTGCAAGGTCTTGAGTCGCATCGGCCAAGGCCTGCTCTTCACTCTTGACGAATTGCCCTGTAGTGAAATAACTGGCCTCTCCTGCAAAACCTTTGTATTCCCACAAGACTTTCTGGCTCGCGGTTTCCACCAAAGATATGTTGACGAAAAGAGTGATACGGTATTCCTCGGGAGAATCATCCGTAGAATTCCTTAAGGTGTCACGCCGGTAATTGATGAGTTCGCCTTTTAGAACAACATCAGCATCAGCCTCTTTTGAGATCTTCAGATTTCCGTCAAAGATAAAACGGTCTACGATGGCGTTAGTGACCTTGTTCTCCAATAAAGGAAAATAGGTCTTAAACCGCCTGCCCTCGGTGTATTCGGAAGTCGTATCCACCTTATTTATGAACGGCTCTATGTAAATGGTCTTGTAGCCGGTCTTAGCGACAAAGGCGTGGGTCGTATAACCACAGCCGGCCAAAAACGCCAAAGCAGCACAATAATAAAAAAACCTTATCTTTTTCACTTCGCATTCCTTTCCATACCCTGCATCTTTTCCGCGGCCTTTTGGGCCCATTCGCTCTTCGGAAAATTCTTTATCACGTATTTATAGTAGATATTGGCGCTATCATACGCCTTTTGCTTCTCATAAAACTGGCCTACCTCAAAATTCGACTGCGCCTCTTTACCATGCAGTTCGTCCATCCGCTCTTCGGCCTCCCTGGAAAGCTCTGCATCCGGATGGCTTTTTACAAACTCGGAAAACTTATCTTTTGCCTCCTGTGTCAAGGTCTGGTCGTAAGAGGCATCCAGAGAAGATTTAGCGGCACACAGGGCTATCTGGAACTTGGCCGGCTCTGCCCACTCGCTCTCAGGATAGGTATCTAAGACCTTCTGGAACTCTTCTGTCGCTTCCGTGAAATATCTCTTAGCCTTTAAAGTGAGGCCTATCTTGTACTGGCTGGCCGCGGCATACTTGCCGTATGGAGCATTCTCTATGATCTTCCGGAATATGTCTATAGCGGTATTCTCTGCGGTAAAATCTATGCCTGCTATCCTCTTTTTATAATCCAGTAGTTTCTGCGCGACGATATACTCCCTCTGCAGGACATCGGCTGTGCGCTGGCTGAAAGGATACTTGTCGATTATCTTCTGGTATGCCTGGTAGGCCTCATAATATTTACCCTGCTCTTCCAAACACAGGCCCATATAATACTGGGCCTCGGGAGCCTCCACGGCATCGGGATAGTGTTTGACCAGCTTCTTGAATTCGGCCAGAGCTGTTTTATAGTCCTTGGCCTCGTAATAACTTATGGCGAACTTAAGCTGCTCCTGGGGGCTCTCTTTAGGGGCATATTTGGGGTTTGTCCAACGATTGCTTTCAGGCGTCCAAATCCAATAGGCGTAAGCACTTTGGGATAAAGTCAGGACTAGCAGAAATGTGATGAAAATCTTTCTTTTCATAGTCCTAATAATCTATCACAGCGTCTATTCTTTGTCAACGTAAAGCATAGCCGCCTTGAGCTCAAAAACTCGCCCTACTTAAACCAACCACCGGTCGCACGGCAAAACTTCACCAGCATAAGCATGACAGGTACTTCAATAAGCACCCCTACTACTGTTGCCAATGAAGCGCCGGAGGATAACCCGAAGAGTATCGTAGAAGTGGCGATAGCGACTTCAAAATGGTTGCTTGCGCCGATAAGAGCGGATGGCGCCGCATCCCTATAAGGCAGCTTGAGCCATTTTGCCAATCCGTACGTTATGGCAAAGATCAGGCAGGTCTGCATAAAAAGCGGGATTGCAATCAATAAAATGATCTGCGGCTGGTTGATTATCAGCTCTCCTTTAAACGAGAACAACAAAACAAGAGTGACGAGCAAGGCGCATATTGAAACCGGCGTCAAGTAATGCAGGAATTTCTCCTCAAACCACTTAAACCCGTTCCTGGCTATAAGCAGTTTTCGCGAATAGTACCCCAAGAATAAAGGCAGCCCCACGTAAATAACGACGGACAGGACAATGGTCTGCCACGGTATCGGCATTTTATTGATACCCAGCAGCCATCCTCCCAGAGGCGCGTAGAGAAAGAGCATGGTCAATGAATTAATGGCGACCATGACAAGGGTATGGCCGTCGTTGCCGCGCGCCAAGTGCCCCCATATAAGCACCATTGCCGTACAAGGCGCTATGCCCAAAAGAATGCACCCTGCTATATAAGACCTGAATAGTTCCACCTGATCCCCGCCCTTTACGACTTCTATCCCGGGCAGCCAACCTTTAAATAAAACCCCCAAAAAGAGAGTGGCGATCGCCAGCATGGTAAAAGGCTTGATGCACCAGTTTACGAACAGCGTCAAAAGAACAGGCTTCGGGGCCTTGCCCGCCTTGATGACCTCTGCAAAATCTATCTTCACCATGATAGGATACATCATAAAGAAAAGGCATATTGCGATAGGGACCGACACCTGGTATATCGATAGTTTGTCCAACGCGACGGCAGCCTGAGGGAATATTTTACCCAGTAAAATTCCCAGCCCGATGCAAAGAATGACCCATCCCGTAAGATACCTTTCAAAAAAACTTAAACGCCGTTCCTCATGGATGACATGTTCCATTTCTCCTCCTCTTAAAATAACCTCAAAATATAGGCCCCTGTATAATACAACCCTGCCAGAATAAAAATAATGCCGGTCATCCTGCGTGTATAATATTCAAGCCTTGTGATACGGTGGAACCAATGGCTTATCGAAGTAACTCCTACGGCGATCGCCACGGCGAACATAAGCACCGGAATCCCCGTGCCTGCACCGTAAACAAAAGGCAATAATAGCCCGGAACTGCTGTTAAGCGCCAAAGGGATAAGGCTTCCAAAGAATAACGCCGCTGAAACCGGGCAGAATGCCAAAGCGAAGATAAACCCGAGCAAAAAAGCCCCGGGCGCGCCGGCCTCAACAAGTTTATTGTGATACTTTTGAGACAACGTTATGCCGGGCAATCTCAACGTAATGATCTCCAACAAAAAAAGCCCGGTAACTATTAAAAGAGGCCCCAGCGCTTTAAGCACGTATTTTTGCAAAAATTGAGCCACCTCGGGGACGCTTAATAGAGAATGGATAATGACCCAACCGAGAGCCGCATACGCGGCCATCCTGCCCACCGTATAGGCAAGCCCTGAAATAAACACCATGGCCGGATGCGCGATCTTCTTTGAAAGAAACGACACCGCCGCTATATTGGTAGCCAAAGGGCATGGGCTTATCGAAGTCAATATCCCAAGCCACAATGCCGAGCCAAAAACGGCCGTTATACCGATCATTGCGCGTCCTTTAAAAATCCTTCTATCTCGCCGGTGACATAATCAATGAACTTCTGCTTATTGCCTGCGTATTGCCAGATCTTATCAAGGTTCTTGGACTTGATCTCCTTATCGTCTTTCACCAGAGACAGAATGAGCGATTTGGTATAAAGCTGATAGTCCTTCACAAAATGCTCATTTCCGCGGTCTTCCACATTGACCGTCTTGAACTCTAATTTACTGGACTCAAGCGCTTCCGAAAAATTAATTTTGACGGCTTCTTTGGAATACTTCTCTATAGTGGTACATGTGGAACAGCGGAACGCGCCATGAAAGTAATAGGCTACAACCTTGCTCCGGGCCATATCCTGCCTGGCAAAAGCAGGAAAACCCGCGCTAATTACTGCCACAGCCGCCAGCATCACAAAAAACAGTTTTTTCAACTCTTCCTCCGTCCTTATTATGAATAAATACCTAAAATATCTCCTTGTTCGCCTTCACTCACAAGGACTTCGTTATATGCGCCTACAGCGCAAATTAAGGTGCTCGTTATGAGATAATATTTTTGATCTCGTCTTTGCTCAAGGCCTTTCCTGATGAGACGACCTTGCCGTCTATAGCTAAAGCCGGGGTCATCATCACGCCGTATTCGATGATTTTTTCGATATCGGTCACCTTGCTGATCTCAGCCTGGATGTTCAATTCCTTGACCGCAGCTTCGGCGTTCGCCGTAAGCTGTTTGCATTTGGGACAGCCGACTCCTAAGATCTCAATTTTCATCTTGCGCCTCCATCTATCTTTTCACCGCGGAAACTTTTATGCTAGCCACCGCATCTTGAGCACCCTTGTGACCGTCAAACATCGCATCCACGGGATAATTCGATTCGCTTATCACTTTCACATCCTGAAACCCTGCCATCGTGATGAATCTTAGATACTCCTCTTTTCTGATCGCTCCGGCAAGACAACCCACATACGCCTCAACGGACTCTTTCATAGCGGCCGGCAACTCTTTGACGAGCACCAGGTCCGAAACCATCAGCCTCCCATTTGCCTTTAAGACCCTAAAGGCTTCTTTGAACACGCTCTCTTTATCAGGAGACAGATTAATGACGCAATTTGAGATGATCACATCTATAGAGCGATCTTCAACAGGCAGCTTCTCTATCTCGCCTAAACGAAACTCCACATTGGGATATTCGCCTTTCCCGGCGTTTTCTTTTGCTTTAGAAACCATCTCCGGTGTCATATCAACACCAATGACACGGCCTGTTTTGCCCACTCTCTGCGCCGCAAGAAACGCGTCAAACCCAGCGCCGCTGCCCAGATCAAGCACCACATCGCCCTCTTTTAAGGACGCGAGGGCCACCGGATTACCACACCCAAAACCCAAATTCGCGCCTTCAGGGACAGTATTCATCTCCGCGTAGCTGTAGCCGACTTTCTTGCTGATATTTTTAGCTCTGTCCGTGCCGCCGCAACAGGAGCCTGTGGAACAACAAGAGGTTTTCTGCGTTACGGCCTTGGCATAACCCTCCCTGACGGCCTGCTTGATATCTTTAGCGCCCTTCTTCATCCCATCCCCCTTTACTTGACAATAAAACCAAAAATCATGCCGCTGATCGTGGCCATAATGACCACAAGGCCGACATAAATAACCGTCTTTTTCGTCCCGATGACATTGCGGATCACAAGCATGCTCGGCAAGCTCAAAGCAGGCCCGGCCAAAAGAAGCGACAAGGCCGGCCCTTTGCCCATGCCGGAACCGATCAAACCTTGTAAAATAGGCACCTCAGTAAGCGTGGCGAAATACATAAAGGCCGCGACTATCGATGAAAAGAAATTCGCGCGGAAAGAATTACCGCCTACAAGGGCTTCAACGAACCTCGACGGGATAACCCCTTCATGGCCTACCCTGCCCAGCAAGAACCCTGAAACCAAGACTCCGCCCAAAAGAAGCGGCAGTATCTGCAAAGCAAAGCCCCAGGCCGCCCCAGTCCATTCCTTTAATTCATCCTTTTTAAACCACCTAAAAAGAGCAAACCCTAAAACCATTAAGAAAAATCCGGTGATCCACCATTTGGAAGCGTAGATCAAACTCCAAATCCCCGTGTCTCCTTCTAAGGGCCTGCCCCAATTGGCGAAAACAAGTATTGCGACCATAGAGAAGAAATAAATAATATCTTTCCAGAGCGGCCGGGTTACTTTGACCTCGCCAAATTGCAGATCACCATTTGCATGGCGCGCACGTTCTTCCTTTAAAAAAATAAGGTGCATCGATAAGCCGATAACAATACTAAAAACAACCGCGCCTATGGCACGTGCCAACCCTAATTGCCATCCAAGAATGCGTGCGGTAAGGATGATCGCTAAAACATTAATGGCAGGCCCTGAATATAGGAAGGCGATCGCTGGCCCAAGCCCTGCGCCTCTCTTATAAATGCCGGAGAATAAAGGCAACACCGTACATGAACATACGGCAAGGATCGTTCCGGAAACGGACGCCACGCTGTATGACAGAAATTTATTCGCCTTTGCCCCGAAATACTTCATCACCGATGCCTGGCTGACAAACACCGATATGGCTCCCGCGATAAAGAACGCCGGGACCAAGCACAAGAGCACGTGCTCTCTGGCATACCATTTGACCAAAGCCAGCGCTTCTAAAATTGCGTTGCCAAACCGTATGTTCTCGACCGGCAGATAAAAACACGCCAAAAAAGCGGCCACGATATATAACAATTTCTTCCATTCTTTCATCAACCCCTCCGGTAAAAAACTTATTTCCTGTAACACAACCTTGCGCGGTCGGCCTTGCCGGCTTTATGCCGGCCGCTTAATATCAGCGGGTCATCATTGAGCCAGTTGCGCATATGGCCGCCAAGCACCTTCGCATAAGCCCCATCGTTTTTATTTAAAAGATAATTCGTCCAAAGGCCTTCCTGCCGGTCCTTTATAAGGCCGACGGATTTTAGTTTTTTCAAGTGGCGCGATACGCTCGGCTGGGTTATACCCAGGATATAGGCCAATTCACAGACGCAGAGCTCCCCGTCCTCTAAAAGCTTCAATATCTTAAGCCTGTTCTTATCCGCCAACACTTTCAGCAACCGGACCAAATCTTTCATATGCCCTCCTACTAAATAGCCAAATGGCTATATAATTATAACACACAAGCCGCGCCTGTCAAATTTTAGTTTATGGACTACCGGCTATTTTTCCTATACAATACGCGCATGTTAAAAATAGGCAGCCTGCATCTTCCATCCAACGTCCTTGTGGCACCTTTAGCGGGTGTCAGCGATTCCGCATACCGGCTCATCTGCCGCGAGTTCGGCGCGAGCTTCACGTTTGTCGAGATGATCAACGCGCGCGCCCTCTCCCATAAGAACAAAATAACCAAAAAGATGCTGGCCACAGACCCTAAAGATAAACCCATCGGCGTGCAGCTGCTCGGATGCGAAGTGCCTTTTATCGAGCGGGCCGTAGGCGTCCTTGAAAAATATGACTTTGACCTTCTGGATTTCAATGCCGCCTGCCCGGTAAAAAAGGTATGTGGACGGGGCGAAGGCGCAGCGCTTATGAAGGAACCTGAAAAACTGCGGGAGATATTGATATCTATCGCCTCAAAATGGAAGAAACCATTGACCATAAAGATACGCAGCGGATGGGACGAGAGCTCAAAAAATGCCGTTGAGATCAGCCGCCTGGCGCAAGATTGCGGTATCAATGCCATCTTTGTCCACGGCCGCGACCGTAAACAATTCTATAAAGGGACGGTGGATTATAAAATAATAGCGGATGTCAAAAAAAGCGTAGCCATACCGGTGATCGCCAGCGGCGATATTTTTTCAGCGCAGCACGCAAAAAAAATGTTCGATGAGACAGGGTGTGACGGCATACTGGTCGCCCGCGGCGGACTTGGCAACCCATGGATATTTAACGAGATAGACGCATATTTTAAACATGGCCGCCTTCCCGCGCCTCCTGACACAGGCCAGGTCATAGACACGCTGCTCCATCATTTGGATCTCTCCATAGCCGAACACGGCGAAAAAAATGCAGTGCCTATTATGCGCAAGTTTGTAGGATGGTATTTTAAAGGCCGGCCTTTCGTCCGCTCTTTAAGGCAAAAGATAAACCCCGCAAAGACAAAGAAAGAATTTACCGAGGTCATCGAGGCGTTGCGGAACAGTTAAAAATATGTTATCCTTTTTTTAAAGGTATAAGATGCGAAAAACCGCGCTTTTGTTGTGCCTATTGTTCTTGTATTCCGGCGGCCTGTCGGCTTATGCCGATAAGTTCGGCGGTACATTTTCTACGGATTACATGACACAGGACACGAAGCAGAACTCAAAAAGTATCACTATGCAAGCCACCTCTATACCTAAAACACCTGTCGTACAAGAGGTGACTACGACTACCATACCTGCCGCGCCTCTGGAAACGACTGTGACAAGCCCTGCTGTTTTCATACCGCAAAGCCCTCAGGTAGGCGCAGCTATGCCTATTCCTTTACCGACTACTTCGGATATAAAACAGATAAAGATCACAGTGCCCGATTACGAAAAGAAACTTCAGGCAATGATGCAGGCCAAAGAAGCGCAGGCCCTTAAAAAGAAAAAATCCCTCATTGATTCCATATTAGAGGAGATCACCCGCTACGGAATGGTCATCGTACTGTTGTTAGTCATCCTCGTGATATTTTATGCCCTTCGAAAAGACAAGACAACTGCGCCGCCGCAAGAACCCGCAAAACCAGAAGCAATAGAACCCGCCAAAAAAACCATCTGGGACGACGAATTCTAACCCACCCCTCTTCACCCGACTAACCTTAGCCTACTCTAGCCATCCCAGCCGCTTCCGGCATTTTTTCCGTCTCCGGTGTCCTTTTGCGCTTCGCGCCCATAAAAAAATACCTAAAAACACACAACTCGCCCTGGAATAAAGAAAAAGAACAGTGGAAACGGCTCGGACAAGTGTGTTTTCTTCACGGTATTTTTTTATTAAAAGGACACAGTCGCTCCAAAAACGCCGGAATCGGCTTATAGCCTTCTTACCAACTTATATT
>DMEU01000026.1:0-3700 GCA_003451585.1 Candidatus Omnitrophota bacterium
TATAATAGGCTATTACCGGCGGCACGGTGAAGGCTAAAGAGTGCTACATACGGAGAAAATGGCGGGAGAGGGTTAGGAGGGATTGGGATGATCATGATCAAGCTGGGGGATATTACGCAGGAGGATGTGGATGTGATAGTCAACGCCGCAAATACGAGTTTGCTCGGCGGTGGCGGTGTGGATGGCGCAATTCATCGCGCGGCAGGCCTAAGCGTCTTGGAAGAGTGCAAGAAGATAGGCGGCTGCCGCACCGGTGAGGTGGTCATGACAGGCGCCGGCAGACTAAAGGCAAAAAATATCATCCATACGCCCGGGCCTGTATGGCACGGAGGCGGTTTCGGAGAGGCTGATCTTTTAAGGGGCTGTTATAGGAACAGTTTACTTCTTGCGCACAGGAATGATCTAAAGACCATAGCCTTTCCTGCTATAAGTACCGGTGTATATGGTTATCCTATGGAGGAGGCTACGAAAATTGCGTTAAGCGCCGGCAAGGAGTTCGAAAAAGATTTCCGTGAGATAAGATATATCTGTTATTCGCAGGGTGATCTGGAAGTATATATGAAAATTTGGACAGGCCTTAAAGACAAGTAGTTCGGTGACATAACCTTAGCCCAGAAATTTAGATATTTCTTCTGCCGCCCGCCTATAGGCCCCCGGCATCCCTAAGGTGTTTTTCAAGGCATACAGTTGGGCATGCATATTTTCCTGTATTTTTTTGTCTCCTAGTATTTTCAGGCTCTTTTTCGATATGTTCTTTGCAGTTGCGCCGAACTGGACAAGTTCCGGCACTATCTGCTTTCCAGCCACTACATTCACAAGCCCTATATTCGGGATCTTTACCAATAATTTAGCCAGTACCCACGTCAAAAACGAGACTTTATAAATAATCACCATGGGTTTGTTCAAGATGGCGGTTTCAAGCGTAGCCGTCCCCGAAGCTACAATAACCAGCTCAGAGGCGTTTACGCCGTCATATGTAGCCTCGTCAAGTATCTTATAGGGGAAGTCGACGTTTGCCCGGTCTATGATCTCTTTGAAAACTTCGCGCCTTACGGTGGATGCCTTACAGATGAAGAATTGGGTATCTTTCTTCTGTGAATAGATCCTTTGGGCCGCCTGAAGCATGACCGGCAGGTGGTTATTTATCTCTCTTTCCCGGGAGCCGGGCAAGAGGCTTATGGTGGTAAAGTTTGTTTTAAAGCCTACGGAATCAAACAGCGCCTCGCGGCCAGTAGAAGGTTTCACGATGTCTAACAGGGGGTGGCCTACGAATTTTACGTTGAATTTGCCTTTTTTATAAAGGTCCTCTTCAAACTTGAAAAGGACGAGCATAAGGCCTATCGTATCGCGGATGAATTTAATGCGTTTCCTGCCCCACGCCCAGACTTGCGGGCTGATGAAGTAAATAACAGGGATGCCCATTTTTTTTAATTCGCCGGCGAGCCGCAAATTGAAGCCCGGATAGTCTACGAGGATAGCAGCGTCGGGCTTTTCTGTCCTGGTTCTTTCGATGGTCCCGGTGAATATTTTTTTAAAAAGCGGATAATGTTTTAATATCTCTAAAAAGCCCACCACAGCAAGCGAGGTGAGGTCAAAGTCGATATCCACCCCGGCGGTCAACATATTTTTCCCGCCAAGGCCGAAGAAGTGCATCTTTGGGTGTATCTTTTTTAATTGGCCTACCAGGTTTGCCGCATGGATGTCTCCTGAGGCCTCGCCCGCTACGATGAGAATTTTCTTTTCCATATAGAGTTTCCCGGCCTGTGTTTTAGCGGAATCCGCCGAAGTTCTTACGGTGTATCATATCTCTGATCTTGGTGGCGAGTTTGAGGGCTTCATAGGCTTCGATGCCCGATACTACGGGCCTTCTGTTGTTGCGGACGCACAGGCAGAATGATTCGATCTCTTTTTTTATAGGCTCTTCTTTTTCTATCGGGATGGGTGTTTTGATGATAGATGTCTTTTCTTTTTTGTAACAGAAGGCCTCTTGGGCCTGGTAGTCTAAGGAGATATAGGTGTCTTTCAGGAAGATCCTGATCTTTCGCAACGGCTCGTCGGATATGCGGGATGCGGTCAGGTTTACAGTGCAGCCATTTGCAAAATTCAGGCGGACATTGGCAATATCTTCAAATGGGGTCAGGACGCTTACGCCTACGGCATCTATTCTCTGTAGCCGCGAACGCACAAGGCCCAAGACGATATCGATGTCATGGATCATAAGGTCGAAGACAACGCCTATGTCAAGAGAGCGGTTTGGGAACGGGCTTAAGCGATGGCACTCTATGAAACGCGGATTGGCCGCAAGTTTCTGGGTGGCCAGGAACGCCGAATTGAATCTTTCCACGTGGCCCACCTGCAAAATGACTTTTTTGCGTTTTGCCAGTCTTATAAGGATGCGGGCTTGACGCAGGTTGTCTGTGATCGGTTTTTCTATGAGGACGTGTTTATTATTTAGGATGGCGTATCTGGCGATCTCAAAGTGGGTATTGGTAGGGGTGGCTATACTCACCATATCCACTAAAGGGATAAGGCTTTTGTAGTCTGCCAGGGCGCGTGTCCCGAATTGCTGCGCTACAGCAGCGGCTTTGTTGATATCCGTGTCGCATACCGCTGCGAGTTTAATATGCGGTATACCGGAATAGACCCTTGTATGGAGGGTGCCGAGTTTACCGGTCCCTATTACGCCTGTTTTGAGTTCAGTAGCCATGTTATGTCCTAACTTATAACAAATATCTTGAGGGATGTCAACAAGTGTGGTAGGATAAAAAACCTTACGAGAACCTTATGTTCCATAACATTCTAGGAAAAAAGGAGTTTTGTGCCTAAAAATAGACGGTCTTTTTTAAAAGACTACGTTGATCTTTTCCAATTTACACGCCCGCATTTGAGGTTATTGAGCCTGGCTGTCGTATGTATGGTGGTTTCTACCGTTTTTGACGGTGTCTCTATGGGTATGATAGTGCCATTTTCCGATAAGATCCTATCAAATAGCAAGATAGTCGTTCCCACCAAACTTCCGTTATTTTTAGAGAATTTTATAGCCAAGATAAATGCCATGTCCCAGCTGGACCTGCTTTACTCCATGGCCGTCTTTTTGGCCGTTTTGTTCTTATTGAAGGGGCTTTTTACGTTCCTGCAGTCTTCCTTGATGTCGGACGTAGGGCAGAGGGTTATGCGGGACATTCGCGCGCGCTTGTATGAGAAGTTCCAGAGCCTGGACCTGGAGTATTTTTCAAGAAAACGCAGCGGCGAGCTCATATCGCGTATCACAAACGATGTGGCAATGGTGGAAAATGCCGTTTCCTACGGTTTTACCGATCTTGTCTACCAGACGCTTCAGATAGTACTTTTCTCCATAATCGTGATCTTCGTATACTGGCGCCTGGCTTTTTTTGCGATAATCATGATACCTTTTATCTCTATTCCTATTGTATTGGTAGGAAGAAGATTAAGAAAATTGAGCAGATCAGCCCAGGAAAAAGTGGCAGATATTAATTCGCTACTTTACGAGACGATCTCCGGGGTACGCATTGTCCGTGCATTTGGTGCAGAGAAGCACGAGGTAGATAAATACAGGCGGCAAAACCAGGACTATTACAAGTTGAACATGAAGTCCATACGCCGCACACTGGCATTAGGGCCTTCAACAGAGTTTTTTGGGGCTATCGGCGGTGTATTGATCTTGATCTATATAGGGCGG
>DMEU01000026.1:3804-7690 GCA_003451585.1 Candidatus Omnitrophota bacterium
TAGGGCGGCAGGTCGTTGACGGCGTGCTTTCATTCGGTATTTTTGGGTTGTTCTTAGGGTCTGTAATGATGATGATAAGGCCTTTTAAGAAGTTGAGCGGGGTCAGCGCTATCATGCAGAAGGCCTTTGCCGCATCGACAAGGATCTATGAGGTGTTGGATACAGAGCCTAAGATAAAAGGCGATGCCCAGTCCTGGGACTTAGACTGCATAAAGGAGAGCGTGGAGTTCAAGGATGTCTGGTTTAAATATGAGGAGGCTGAGGTTTTAAAGGGCATAAACCTTAAGTGCCGCAAGGGTGAGATCCTGGCTATTGTAGGCCCCAGCGGGGCTGGAAAAAGCACGCTTGTCGATCTCATCCCGCGTTTTTATGACCCACAGAAGGGCGCCATATTGATCGACGGACGCGATATCCGGTCATTAAATGTAGGTTCTTTGCGCCGTTTTATAGGCATGGTAACGCAGGAGACCATTCTTTTTAACGATTCGGTAAAAGATAATATAGCATATGGTAAAAGAGGGGCAAGTTATGACGAGATAGTGGATGCCGCAAAAAAAGCGTTCGCGCATGAATTTATCCTTAATCTGCCCAAGGGTTACGACACATTTATAGGCGACAGGGGTGTAAAATTATCGGGAGGCGAGCGTCAACGGCTGGCCATTGCGCGGGCACTGCTAAAGAACCCGCCCGTTTTGATCTTGGATGAAGCCACCTCTCAGCTGGATACCCAGTCTGAGAGGCTTGTCCAGGAGGCATTAAACAGCCTGATGGAAGGCCGTACGGTATTTGTCATAGCCCACAGGCTTTCTACTGTGAAGCACGCCTCTAAGATCGTAGTTATAAAGGATGGCGCTGTTATCGAACAGGGAACCCATGACGAGTTATTGGCTCAGGGAGGGTCTTACAAGCGCCTCCATGATATCCAGTTCCAGGCTTAGGCTATAATAGGGTTTAGGGCAAAAATTTTATTTGAAATCAAAAGGCTTTGTGTTATATTATATGGTTTTACAGCAAACCTTCCTGAAATCTTGCGAAAACCGTGCTGTTTTTAAATAAATCCCGTCAGGACGGGAGGACAGCAAAAGGATCGTAATTAAAGCGGAGCATAAGCGCCGCTTGAGAAAGGAGAAAGGCAAATTGACTACAGAACTTATTAAGCAATTGTTGGAAGCTGGTGTGCATTTCGGGCATCAGACAAAGAGGTGGAACCCAAAGATGAGGCCTTATATCTTTGGCGAAAAGAGCGGTATATATATAATAGACCTGGAAAAGACGGAAAAACTGTTAAATGATGCCAGGGGTTTTATCTCGGAATCTGCTGCGCAGGGGAAAACGATCCTTTTCGTAGGCACAAAGAAGCAGGCCCAGGAGGTCATTGAGCTTGAGGCCAAACGTTGCGGCGCGTTTTATATAAATCACCGCTGGTTGGGCGGCCTTTTGACGAACTTTTCTACCATAAAGAAGAGCATCAGGCGTTATAAGGAAATAGTGCAGATGGAGCGTGAGGGTATATTTAACAGCCTTACAAAGAAAGAGATATCTTCTTTGAACAAGGAGAGGGAAAAGCTTATAAAGAACCTCTCAGGGGTTATCGATATGGAGAGGCTTCCAAGCGCTATCTTTATCATCGATTCAAAGAAGGAAGAGACCTCTGTGCTTGAAGCCAAGAAGCTTAATATTCCTATCGTGGCCCTTATCGATACGAATTGCAACCCGGATCTTATCGATTATCCTGTCCCAGGCAACGACGATGCCATAAAATCCATCAAGCTTATCACGTCTTTCATGGCAGATAGCGTCCTCGATGGAAAGAGACGTTATGAGGAAGTAAAGGCCGTTATGAGGGAGACGCAAGTAAGAGAGCGCGAGGCCTCCGGGGAAGAGGGCGAAGAGACTATCATCGCTCCGGAGATCGAAGAAGAGGTCATTAAAAAACTCGCTCTTGATAAAGAAGAGAGCAGTTCGGTGCGGCCTGTCCGCGGTAAAAAAACCCGTACCGATAAAGATTAAATAAGAAAGTTTTTAGGGGGGGGTAGATCCAATGTCAGTTTCAATCGAGATGATCAAGCAGTTGAGGGAATTAACATCCGCTTCCGTTTTGGATTGTAAATCTGCGTTAGACCAGGCAAAAGGCGATATTCATGCGGCAGCCGAGATCTTAAAGAAGAGGGGCTTAGAGATCGCGGCCAAAAAAGCGTCACGCGCCGCAAACCAAGGCAGGGTAGAGGCCTATATACACCACGGCAATAAGATAGGGGTCTTGGCCGAGGTAAATTGTGAGACGGATTTCGTCGCGCGTAACGAAGAATTCATACGTTTTGCAAAAGATGTCGCAATGCAGATAGCCGCGACAGATCCGAGATACTTAAATAAGGAAGATGTGCCTGCGGATGTGCTTGTCGACATGAATGACAAGCAGAAGGCTGATTTTATAAAGGTCAACTGCCTCTTGAACCAGCCTTTTATCAAAGATGACAAATTTACCATCCAGGATTATCTGACATCCATCGTGGCGAAGATCGGCGAAAATATCCTTGTCAGAAGATTCGTTCGTTATCGCCTCGGCGAAGATGAAAAATAAACCAGTTTATAAACGCGTAGTTTTGAAGCTTAGCGGCGAAGCTCTTTTAGGGCGGCAGGCCCATGGTATCGATTTTCAGATCTTGAATACCTTGGTCTCTCAGATCGCCGAAGTCCACAGTATGGGCGTACAGCTGGCCCTTGTTTTAGGCGGCGGCAATATATTCCGGGGTGCGGCCGGTAGCTCAGTTTTTCAGATAGAACGGGCCGTAGGCGATTATATGGGGATGCTTGCCACCGTGATCAACGGCCTGGCTTTCCAGGATGTCATAGAGAAGAAGGGTATCGCCACCCGTGTTATGACGGCTATCGAGATGCACCAGATCGGCGAGCCGTATATCAGGCGCCGCGCTATCCGGCACTTGGAGAACGGCAGGATAGTTATTTTTGTCGCAGGGACGGGCAATCCGTATTTTACAACGGATACCGCCGCGGCGTTGCGCGCTATGGAAATAGGGGCTGATGCGATCTTAAAGGCTACGAAGGTCGATGGTGTTTACACGGCCGATCCGATGAAGGACAAAAACGCTAAAAAGTTCACCGATCTTAAATATATAGATGTTTTAAAAAAGGGCTTAAAGGTCATGGATGCGACCGCTATAAGCCTTTGCATGGATAATAAGCTTCCGATCGTGGTATTTGGCTTAAACAAAGAAGGCAATATCAAAAAAATCATTAACGGCGAAAAAATAGGCACTGTTGTCAGTTGAGGAGGGTTTATGACGGCAAAAGAGGTCATAAGGGAATCCGAAAACAAGATGAAGAAGGCCCTGGAGGCGGCTCGACGCAGTTTTGCAGAGATCAGGACCGGCAGGGCCAATCCGCATATGGTAGAGGGCCTGCACATCGATTATTTCGGTACGCCTACGGTAATGAAGTCATTGGCGCAGATCACTGTTCCGGATGCGCGTCTTATCGTCATCCAGCCATGGGATGCTTCTATTATCCCTGAGATCGAAAAGGCCATCCAGAAGTCGAATTTGGGCGTCGCGCCTTTTAATGACGGTAAGGTCATAAGATTGCAGATACCTCAATTGACGCAAGAGAGGCGCGAAGAGTTAAGGAAAGTGGTCAAGACCATGGCTGAGGACGGCAGGGTGTCTTTACGTACTATCCGTCGTGATTCAAACGAAGCCATTAAGAAGCTTGAAACGGATAAGGCGATACCCGAGGACGACCGTTTTAAGTCACAGGAAGAGATACAGAAGCTCACGGATAAATTCATGAATGAGCTTGAGAATATTTTGAAGGAAAAAGAAAAAGAACTTGTAGAGCTTTAGTTTTTGGGCCGCTAGCTCATTTGGTA
>DMEU01000021.1:0-36564 GCA_003451585.1 Candidatus Omnitrophota bacterium
GCTACAGGGACGACGGTAATAGTCATCCTGGCTCCCCGTAGCGGAAAGGGGACCCGTCGTGTTCTTTTACGACGGGGGAAACCACGGGAGGGTTTCCAATCGGGGGTCCGGGGGGATAGGGTGACTATTGCCGGCGGGCCGATGAAGGCTAAAGAAGGTAACGTGTGGAATAGATGCCGGAATCGGCTTTGGGAGGCTATAACAGGCTATTGAATGCTGTATACGGAGCAAACACTGCAGAACAAAAAGCTTTCTTCTCAACTTTAATATTTTCCATAACTATTTTTCAATTTACAATTAATAATTGTTCTTTTGACCGCATTGAGCCAGGCGGCGTAGAGGGCATCGGCGGTTTTCTTTGGCATTTTCGGCCGAAAGATACGGTCCTTGCGCCAGAGTTCTTTTATCTGGCCTGCGTCTTTCCAATAACCTACAGCCAAACCTGCCATATAAGCTGCACCTAAAGACGTAGTCTCGATGACCTTCGGACGCACAACACTCCTGCCTATGATATCAGCCTGGAACTGGCACATAAAATTATTCGCCGAGGCGCCGCCATCCACTTTCAGGTCGCCTATCTTAAGTCCTGAATCTTTCTCCATACTTATGAGCACGTCTTTGGCCTGATAACACATAGCCTCGAGTGCGGCACGCACAATATGGCCTGCTTTCGTTCCCCTGGTTATACCGTAGATCGCGCCTCGCGCATGGCTATCCCAGTAAGGCGCACCAAGGCCTACCAGTGCTGGGACAAAATAGACGCCTGCATTGTCGCTGACTGAAAGCGCTGCTCTTTCAGACTCGGACGCGTTTGATAATATTCTCAGCCCGTCACGCAACCATTGTATGGCGGCACCTGCGATGAATATCGCTCCTTCCAGGCAATAAACAGGCTCACCGTGCGGCCCGCAGGCGAGCGTCGTGATAAGGCCGCATCTTGAGAACACGCGCTTTTTTCCGGTATTAAGCAGGATAAAACTTCCCGTGCCGTATGTATTTTTTACCGTGCCCGGCTCAAAACACGCCTGGCCGAACAGAGCTGCCTGCTGGTCTCCGGCGATGCCGGAGACAGGGATACCGTCGGCTAGCCTTCCAGACTTTATAGTTTGCCCAAAAACGCCGACCGATCTTTTCACCTCAGGCAGCAGCTGTTCCGGGATGGAAAACAACTTCATGATCTCTTTATCCCAGCATAACTTTTCGATATTGAACAGCATGGTCCTGGAGGCGTTGGTATGATCGGTAGCGTGCACCCGGCCGCCGGTCAGTTTCCATAAGACCCACGTATCAGTCGTACCGAATAAAAGCCTGCCTTGCCCGGCCTTCTTAAACGCGCCAGGGACATTTTTCAACAGCCATTCGATCTTTGTCGCGGAAAAATACGCATCAATGGGCAACCCGGTCCTTTTTGCAAAAAGATCAATGGCTCCCCTTCTTTTTTTTAACTCATCACAGCGATGCGACGTCCTACGGCACTGCCACACTATCGCGCGGTGTATAGGCTTGCCGGTATACTTATCCCATATAACAGTCGTCTCACGTTGATTAGTAATGCCTATGGCCGCGATCTGGCAGTTGCCGGCCCTTGCTAACACTTTTTGGATAGAACTATTAACACTGTCCCATATCTCTTGCGGGTCGTGCTCGACCCATCCGGGTTTTGGAAAATACTGGGGGAATTCTTCATAGGCACTTGCCACCTTATGCCCGGCCTTGTCATAAATTATGGCCCGGCTTCCGGTAGTCCCCTGATCTATCGCCAGGATCACCTGTTTACTCATAAACTATACCCTCTTCTCCAGCCAGCTCAGCATGTCCTGGTAAACCTTCTCTTTATCCAGATCGATAGAGAGCGCATGATACATGCCTTTATATTCGATCAACTCTTTATCCCGGCAATTCATGCTCTCGTATATTTTTTTGCTGTCCTTGGAATCGACTATGCGGTCTTCGCCAGCCAGCAAGAATAAGACCGGAATATCCACATCTTTTTTGATCACATGGGACCAGATCTGGGCAAAGACGATGCCGGTCAAGAGGCGTGTTGTAGCGACGTGTATCTCTCTTGTGTCAGTATCGATCTTATTCTGATAATAAACGTCCCTGGTGCATAGAGCGGAGATCAATGGAAAGTCAAACTGCTTTTTTGGATTAAAGACAAGCGGCCAGAACACCTTGATATAATCCCAGACGGTAAGGCTTAATTTGGTTTTAAAAGCGGGTGAGATGAGGATAGCGCCGTCACAAAAGCCATTATCGCTTAGGGCCAGCAAAAAAACAAGGAGAGCGCCCATGCTCTCGCCTACGCAAAAAACTTTTTTTCCGGGATGCTGCTGCCTGGCAAGAGCGCAGAGCTTGCGGATATCTTCAAAATATACCGAGAGTGAATCGACGTGGCCTCTTGGCCCCTTTGTCAGGCCAAAACCTTCCAGGTCAATAGCGCATGAGGAGATATCGTGCTGTTGAAAAAATTCCGCCAGCGCCTCCCAACGCGCGCTGTGCGCGCCCAGTCCATGTATCAGGACCAGGACAGCGCGGGATGACGGAGGCTCCCATAGCCGGTAGACGAGCCCGACATGCTCTTCCTTCTTGGGAATTTCCATAAAAGTATTATAGCAGAAACAGGTATCTTTTTAGCTGAAATAACTACAACTCTAAGATACGCCAAGCGGTAGTTTCTATAGGCAGGCTGCGGCTATGTGCCCTGACATAGCTAAAGATATGGTCCGGCTCACCCAGCAAAGATAGCGGTATGCCCAGTGTCCAGACCTTCCCCTTGTTCTTGTATTTTATCTTTTTTACGGAAAGCATCTTCTTCTTATCTTTTAGATGGAGCCCGAGCATATTAATGGGCACCTGTATCTTCGGCATCTGGCCGAAATCTTTTTCTTTGTTGTATCCGAAGATAAAGAGCGTAACACCGAGGTTCTTTTCCATATTCTTGCTCAAGACCAATTTTACCCAGAGATATTCACCCTGCCGCGCGAAGAACACATTTGAAATAAAATGGTCTTTGACCACGCCCTGCCCCTCTTGCCCATCCTCTTCATCCTCATTCAGGTCTTCCGGGGATTTAAGCTCCTGCCAGACGATCTCATACTGCGGGTCCTGTACTCTTAGCCGAAGCGCAGGAAAATCCCCAAAAAATTCATTTTTGCGCGCAAAAGAAACAAGATAGGTCGGCGCGTAAGGTATCTGGGTCTTATACAGTTTTATCGCCTTGTATTTTGCCTCGATCTCGTCTTCAGCCAAGGCGAGCCTCTGCCAGCGTATGCCGCTATCCTTAAAATTCTGTGGAGGGTCAAATTCCAGATCGGGATGGTAACCACGAGGCAAGGGCCAGCGAATAGCATGCACAAGATAAGGATACAGCTGAGGCTCTTGTATCCGTTCCTTTAGATCAAGCAAGGCTACTTTCGTATAAACATACAGCGCTCGATGGTCGCGGTTAACATCCGCGGGATGAGAAAGGAAGACCTTTGTTGGCCTGAAATCAAGCAAAACAGCCTTTAGATCGCTTAAGATGCTCTCTCCCACATATGGCGCGTTTAACGACATAGCTTCGGGATAAGACACCCTATTTATCCTTGTAAGCCAGCTCCTGTAAGGTTTTGTGTGCCCCCAATATTCGACCAGTATCCTCATGGTGCCAAAATCAGGATACCCCAAAAAAATGATGTCGTCTCGGCTCAGGCCCAAAGATTCCATGGCGCTTACCGTCTCTTTTGCCCTAAGCTCACCCATGTGAAGGAACTGCCCCTTTTTAACGACCAGCCTCTTTTCATAAACGATAAAGGAGAGCTCATTATTGTCGCCATTGGTGAGGCATACCACCTTGACGTTTGCCCCTGCCTTTAACGCCTGCTGGATAACGCCTGCGGTAGCTACGGATTCGTCATCCGGATGCGGCGCGAGGATAAGGACCCTGTCCTCTTTATCGAAAACTACGGGTTCTCCTTGCGCGGCCGCTTCCCTGACAAAAATAGCAAGGACGGCTGCCAAAACCAAGACTATGGCCAATTTTTTATATAGGAACACTAAAAACTCCTCTTGCGCCTTATTGGTGTGCTTGTTTTGTCAGGCCATTATAGGAATGTTCCTGCCTTATATCAAGAACAAAAAAGGCCCCGGGATCCATCCGGAGCCGAACTTTCCTTCTGTAATCTTTGCGAGAAAAAGGGAACAAAAAACAATTACGCGGCTTTATCTCTTCTTGAACGTGCCGCAATCGGCATGGCTTGCATGCAACTTGATATGTATGCCTTCCGCGCCGCACTCCAATGATCTATTGAACTGACAGCTCTCTACCTTACATGCGCCCACGCCGCCGGAAACATCCGGCATGCCTCCTTTTTTCGGGCTCATCCACGACGTGTCACACAAGGGGCAGGCGCCTCCTCCTACGGTAATGGCAATAGCATGGCACTTCTCATCCCTGTTATAGGCGCAATTTGACGCGTTGCAATCCAGTATACTTGGCATCTGTATCGACATATTCGACCACCTCCTATCCGACATTACCTTTTTCCCGCGATATTATCTTCCCGCGACCGCCTCTTCTATCTGAGAAATTACGTCAAGCGGATGCAGGGGTTTTTTTAGGCATTTTCTGACGCCGCACAGATTCAAAAGGGGCTGCAGCTCATCTTTAAAATAGGCCGTCATTACTATTATAGGCGCTCCGCACGCGCCCGACAGGTAACGCAGTTCATCGGCAACCTCAAAACCGCTTTTGTCGGGCATCTTAAGATCGAGCAGGATAACATCCGGCTCATGTTCCAGCGTGGCGCAGGCGGCTTTTTTGGCGTCATCTATACAGACGACTTCATAGCCGCTCAACAAAAGCATCTCATTCATCTCTTCTAAAAATTCCTTATCGTCATCTATCAACATCACCTTCGTCTTCATTGCCTTAATAATACCCCTAAAGAAAAATAGGAGAATGTGCTAATTCTCCTATTTTTTGACTTTTTTCTACTTCTTACTGTTTCTTGAACAACGGGATAGCCACGCTGAAACTCGCGCCCTCGCCCTTCCTGCTTTCTACGTCTATCCTGCCGCCATGCAAGTGGACTATCTGAAAAGACACAGTAAGCCCGAGTCCGGTCCCCCTGGCCTTTGTAGTAAAAAAAGGCTCGGAAAGCCTTTTTAGGTCCTGGGCATCTATGCCGGCTCCGTTGTCCTTAAAGCTTATCTTTACTTCACCCGCGGCCTGGTCACAGGCTCCTTCGATCTCTATCACCCTTCTTTTATTGCCGGCTAGGGCGTCATAGGCATTATCCAGGATATTGCCGAAGACTTCCTTGATCTGCAGAGGATCGGCTTCTAAAACACACCCTTTTAAGCCGTTATATTTTTTTAAAACCGAAACTTTGAAATCTTTGAATTTATTTTTCGCGGCCGCGGTACATTCCTCCAGAATATCGTAGATCCTCACCTTTTCGTGATGCGGTAATTTTATACGTGAATAACAAAGCAGATTGCTTATAATACGGTCTGATTCCATGACTTTTTTATCGATATTATCCAAGTGCCCGTATAACTGAGGGTCTTTCGATTTTTTCCTGATATTGTATGCGGCCGTACGGATGACCCCTAAAGGATTGCGAAGCTCATGGGCGACAGTCGCGGCAAGCGTCCCTATATCCGAAAGGCGTTGCGCGCCGCTTAGCTTATTCTGGGATTCGATGAGCTCTTCATAGGCCTTGAACAATTTTTTTTCCGTCCGCCTGCGGTTGATAATGGCGGCCAGGGCGGCGGCAAAAGAAAAGAGGAACTCCTCATCCTGCCTGTTACGCTGATAACCTTCACGGACATAAATACGTATTATGCCGAGTATCTTATTAACAAATAGGATCGGCAGGTTATAGTGACCGTATAATGGCATGCCCGGGTATTTCGTTTCTTGCCCTCTATCCGCGTAATCGATAAAATAGACCTCCCTATTCACCACGGCCTGTCCGGATAATGATTGTTCAAAAGGTATCCTGGCCCACTCCTTTTCAAATTTTTTAGGAAGCCCGATATGGGCTCTCAAGACAAGCGTCTGCGGGTCGTCATCATCTACAAGGAATATGGCTGCTTTTAATTCGAAGGCCATCCAGGGGATAAAAACAATGGTCTCCAATGCCTGCCTCAAAAGTTCTTCAAGGCCTATCTCTTCCAGCGACAGGCGCATAATGGCATTTATCTTGCGCTGGATATCGTAACTCTTGCGTATATTGTCCGATAATTCGAACTTTTGGACACCCTCTGCTATGACAGGCGACAGGAACTCCATCAAGCCTATGACGTCCCCTGGTATCCTATTTTCCCTTTCATCGGCGAGGTGTATCGCTCCTATGATACTGCTCCTGTAGCGCAAGGGTATAACGGCAATGGAAAGGAACCCGTTTTCAATACAGACACCGCGATAAAGGCACCGCTCATCTTTTGAAAGTGTCTTGTCAAAATCCCTTGATTGGTTTACGCAGAATGACCCAAAAGGCGTCATGGCAGAGGCGTCGGACGGTTTCGCTTCCCTCTTTATTACCCTGACGCATGCGCACTGGTCCTTGCCCAAGCACAGGTTATTCTCGGTCTCTAAGAACTTACCGCTAAAACCCTGATAAGATTCATACGGGATATGCCCTGCCGCATCGGCCAGACGTATACCAACGCATCGGCAACCGCTGAAACCAAAGATCAATTTAGCGGCGGCATCCAGGTATTGGCTGCGGGAAAACATCCTGGCGGATAGATTAAGTATCGCCCTGGAGGAGCGGATATATTTTTCCGCGGCATCCAGGCCCAATCTCCGAGAAACCATCAAGGCTTCCTCTTCTTTTTTAAATACTGTTTTCTGAAAACGGCGGGGGTGCAGCGCGTCAACTTTTTGAATTGCCTGATAAAAGATTCCGGGTTCTCATAGCCTAATTTTTCAGCGGCCTGGTTTACGTTGAACCCGCGTTTAAGCAAAAGCTCCTTGGCCTTTTCTATTTTTACCCTGGTGCGGTATGCGCTAAAACCTATACCCTCGGCCTCTTTAAAGACCCTGCTTAAATATTTAGGGCTCAAGCAGACAGCCATAGCGGCATCTTTCAGGCAGGTCTTTTTAAAACAATTTGCCTCGATAAAATATTTAACCTTATCTATCTTGCCCTTTGTATCGACAGCCTCCGGAGTACCTCTGCCTTTGCGGGCCTCGATGACCCTTGTCAAAACATCCCGGACCTTGCCTATATCCGACGGCTTTTCTATATAATCATCGGCGTGGGCCTTTAACGCTTCTATGGCGGTATCTTTCGAGCTATGCCCTGTCATAATGATAATGCCCAGGTTCGGGTCTGTTCTCCTGATATCCCTTAATACCTCGATACCGCTTTTACCGGGTAGTTTGACATCCAGGATCACAGCAGCTATCTCATTTGCCTTCTTTAAATATCCTAGCGCCTCTGCGCCGTCACGGGCCTCGACTATATCAAAGCCATCCAGAAGGCCTTTCAACTCACTCCGGAAATCAGCGTCATCATCGACTATCAGGACCTTATATGCCATCTACCGGCCTTCCAAATATAATAGGCTTGAAGGATATCCTTCAAGCCTATTATCGGACACAAAGAGATCAACCACTGGACACCCCAAAAGTTCTTTAGTCGCCTTTTATCTTCTCCGGATGGTGTTTTACGACCTCAGCCTGCACCATATAGATCACATCTTCTGCGATATTCGTAGTATGGTCGCATATACGCTCCAGGAACCTGGCCACCAATAATAATTGCACCGCCCTTGGGGCAGTTGAACAATTTTTGAGCATATAGTCTTCGACCAGTTCTTTGTGTATGAGGTTACGCAATTCATCGGCTTCGGGGTCTGATAGCAGGACTTTCTTGGCGAGCTCTATATCCCCCTTGACGAACGAATCGATGGCCATCTTAACCATGTTCTGGGCGATAACGGTCAATTTCGGGATATCGACCAGCGGCTTTAAAAGAGGTTGGTCCGCTATTTCCTGCGTGCGCTGGGCGATATCTACGGCTATATCGGCTATCCTCTCGAGTTCCGCGTTGATCTTCATGCCGGTGGTTATAAAACGCAAGTCCCCTGCCAAGGGCTGATACCGGGCGATGAGGTCTATGCACTTCTCGTCGATAGCCAATTCCAGGTTATCAACATTGTTATCATTGTCGATAACGCTCTGGGCCAGGGACTTATCCCTGTTCTTTAAGGCCTCAACTGACTTGTATATGGCCTCTTCGGCAAAGGTCCCCATCTTCAATATATCCTGCTTAAGCTCCTTTAGCTCTTCGTCAAAATGTCTTTCCATGTATCCCCCTTAACCGTATCGGCCTGTAATATAGTCTTCTGTGCGCTTGTCGCGAGGTGCGGTAAATATAGCCTCTGTCCTGCCGAACTCTATCAATTCGCCTAACAGCATAAAGCCGGTATCGTCTGAAACCCGCGCCGCCTGCTGCATATTATGGGTGACTATTATTATAGTATAACTCGCCTTTAGTTCACGCATTAATTCTTCTATCCTTGCCGTGGCTTGAGGGTCTAAGGTAGAACATGGTTCGTCCATCAATAGCACATCCGGCCTTACCGCGATAAGTCTTGCTATACAAAGCCTCTGCTTCTGCTCCAATGACAACCGCAAGGCCGGTTTGTCCAGCCTGTCTTTTAACTCATCCCACAAAAGGACGCTCTTTAAACTCTGCTCAACCGCCTCATCCAGCTTGTCACGCTTTACCCTGCCATTATGGACCCTGACACCGAAGACGATATTCTCATATATAGACAATGGGAACGGATTAGGGCGCTGAAAGACCATACCTACTTTTTCACGCAAGGTAACCAGGTCCGTGCGCATATCGAAAATATTTGAGCCGTCTATCAGGACATCGCCTTCTATGCGCACGCCTTCGATCAAATCGTTCATCCTGTTAAAAACGCGTAACAGCGTGGATTTACCGCAGCCCGAAGGGCCGATGATGGCGGTTATCTTGTTGGCCTCAAATCCTGCATTTACGTTCTTTAAGGCATGAAAACCGCCATACCAGAGACCCAGGCCATTTGTTTGTATCTTAGGCATGATATCCTTTAACCGAACTTTCCGCTGATATAATCATCCGTGCGCTTGTCGCGCGGCACAGTGAACATCTTATCCGTCTTATCCAGCTCTATAAGCTCGCCGCTTAGGAAAAAAGCGGTCCTGTCGCCCACCCTGGCCGCCTGCTTCACATTGTTCGTGACAAGGACGATGGTATACTTTTCTTTCAGTTTCAGCATCGCGTCCTCTACCTTTGCCGTAGATATCGGGTCAAGGCCGGAACACGGCTCATCGAAAAGGATGACCTCAGGCTCAACCGCCAAGGTCCTTGCGATACACAAGCGCTGCTGCTGGCCTCCGGACAACTTGAAGGCGGACTCACCCAGCCTGTCCTTGACCTCTTCCCACAGGTAACCGCGCTTTAACGCATCTTCTACCTTTGCGGCTATCCTGTTCTTATTTTTTTCCCCGTGCATCCTGACCCCGTAGGCAACATTCTCGAATATCGACAAAGGCAGCGGCAGAGGGAGAGCGAAGACCATGCCGATCTTGCGCCGCAATGTCTCAATGTCCATCTTGTTGATATCGGACCGACCGAACATGACCCTGCCCTTCATCCTGAAATTAATATGCAGGTCGTTTAAACGGTTGAGCATCCTCAAGAACGTGGTCTTGCCGCTGTTAGACGGCCCGATAATGCTCAATATCTCATTAGGCCGTATGTCCATGTCCACTTCTTTTAAGGCGTGGATTTGGCCGAACCATATATTCAGGCCTTTTATATCGAACGCGGCATTCACCATTTCTTCTTCTTTCTGAACTGATAGCGGATGATTATTGCCACCAGGTTCATGAACAACACAAGCGCAAGCAGTACAAAGGCCGTCCCATATCTTATCTTCTCATCCACATTAGGCACCTGCGTAGAGATGACATATAGGTGATACGGCAGGGCCATCGCCTGGTCGAATACGGACTTTGGGAGAAAAGGCAGATAAAAAGCCGCGACGGTAAAAAGGATAGGCGCGGTCTCCCCTGCCGCCCTGCCTAATCCGAGAATGGTCCCTGTCAGCACTCCGGGGATCGCGTTAGGCAGAACAATATGCCTTATCGTCTGCCACTTGCTTGCGCCCAAAGACAGGCTCACCTCGCGGAATGTATACGGCACGCTCTCAAGCGCTTCCCGCGAAGAAGTAATGATGATGGGCAGTATCATGATGCCCAGCGTCAAAGAACCCGCCAGGATAGACGCCCCTAATTTAAAAAATACTACGAAAAGCGCCAGGCCGAAGAGGCCGTATACGACCGACGGTACTCCAGCGAGATTCACGATGGCAAGTTTAATAAGCCTGGTCAGGAAATTGTCCTTAGAGTATTCACTTAAATAAATGGCGGCTAATAAGCCTATCGGCAGGGCAAAGACTATGGCGCCGGTAACTAAATACACCGTCCCCACAATAGCAGGAAAGATACCGCCCGCGCGCATACCCTGGCGAGGTATATCGGAAAGGAACTGCCAGCTTATGCCAGGCAGGCCTTTTTGTATGATGATTACGACTATAAGGCCGACAGGTACGACTATCAAAAGAGTAGCCAATAGCAGCAGAAAGAAAGCTATCTTTTGTGTCCTGTGAGGATTTCTCATATTTACTGCCTCTTATGCAAGAACAGATCAGCGGTCACATTTATGGCAAAACTTATAACGAACAGGACGATACCTATGGCAAACAGAGCAAAATAATGTTCGCTGCCCACTACCGCCTCGCCCATTTCAGCGGCTATTGTAGCAGTCAAGGTCCTTACAGGCACGAGGATGCTCTGAGGTATAACAGCAGAGTTACCTGTTATCATCATAACAGCCATGGTCTCGCCTATTACCCTGCCTATCCCAAGCATCACAGCGGCAAGTATCCCGCTTGAGGCGGCCGGCAGCATAACGCGCCAGATAGTCTGCCAATGCGTAGCTCCAAGCGCGAAAGCGCCTTCCTTGTAGGTCTTAGGCACGGAGTAAAGCGCGTCCTCTGCTATAGAGACTATCGTAGGCATGGCCATAAAGGCGAGCATGATAGAACCTGACAAAGCGGTCAAACCCGTAGGTAAATGAAAGACGTTTTTTACCATAGGCACGAGCGTCACCATGCCGATAAACCCTAAGACCACGCTTGGTATGGCGGCCAATAGCTCTATGCCGGCCTTCAATACCTCCTTGATCTTCAAAGGCGCGATCTCCGCTATATAAATAGCGCAACCCACGCCTATTGGGACAGAGATCACTGCCGCGCCAAGGGTTACAATGGCAGACCCTAAGATCAACGGCAAAATGCCCAATTGAGGCGGCTCTGAAATAGGGTACCAGCTCTTCCCGCCCAAAAAAGAAGAAGGGCTTACGATCTTAAAAACCGCAAGCCCTTCTTTGGCAAGAAATAAAAATATCAATAAAACAAAAAATATGGAAGCTATACCGCAGATGAGTATAAGCTTCTCGATAATGAATTCTTTTACCTTGCGCACAACCACCCCTTACACCTCTCTTGCACCTCGTAGGTGCAAGCGGTTGAGTTTATTTAGTTATGGGCACAAAATCTGTTTCCAAGACAATATTTTGGCCTTCCGGGCAAAGCGTGTAATCTATGAATTTCTTTACCAGCCCTTCGGGTTCACCTTTAGTATAGAGGAACATAGGCCTTGAAATAGGGTACTTCCCGCTGATAACGTTTTCAATAGTTGGCTCCACATATTCAGACGCCTCATCATTTGCAATGGCCACAGGTTTTTGCTTGGAAGAAATATAGCCCATGCCGTAATAACCGATTGCGCTTGGATTGCCCGCGATCTCATCGGCGATAGCCTGGGAGGATGAAAGCATGAGCGCGCTTGGCGCAAACTCTTCCTTGGAAGTGGGATCATTTTTTCTCAATATATGTTCCTTAAAATAGACGTGTGTGCCGGAGTTCACCTCGCGCGAAAGCAGGACTATTTTAGCGTCTTCCCCGCCCAACTCTTTCCAATTCGTGATCTTCCCTGTAAAAATATCCGCCAGCTGGCCCACGGTCAACTTGTCCACCGGATTTGACGGATTTACAACAACGGCAAGCCCGTCTAATCCTACCTTTATCTCATTTGGATCGATACCCCTCTGCCTGGCTAAAGCTATCTCTTTGTCCTTTATATTCCTGGAACTCATGGCTATATCACATGTGCCGGAGATGAGGCTTGAAAGCCCTGTGCCTGAACCGCCGCCCGTCACAGCCACAAAAGAACCGGCATTCTCTTCCATATATTTTTCAGCCCATGCCTGGCCGAGATTTACCATGGTATCCGAACCCTTGACCTGGATAGAATTCCTAGATGGCGCGGCAAATACGGGCACCGCAGACACAAAGTACAACAACATCAATAACAGCAACGATTTCTTCAACACTTTTCCTCCTTTTTTTAGCAAGTATTCATTATATTCTCAACAAAAGAATTGGCAAGAAAAAATACCCTTATAGGCAATATCTTACTAATTCTTCAACCTTTATCCTGATATCGTCCCTTACTTTTCTGAAAAATTCGATAGGCCTGCCTTTTGGATCCTCGATACTCCAGGCTATGTGTTGGCCGGCCGGCACAAACGGGCAGGCATCGCCGCAACCCAGACTAACGACATAATCAAAGTCCTTTTTAGGGAGCGCGTCAAAACCCTTAGACTTATGCCCTGAAATATCGACACCGGCCTCGCGCATGACCTCTATAGCCATCTCATTGACTTTACCGGAAGGCCTGGAGCCGGAACTATAGGCCTCAATGATATGCTCTCCGAGCTTACGGGCAAAACCTTCGGCCATCTGACTACGGCAGGAATTCTCGATACAAACAAACAGCACTTTTTTCATACAATCCTAAATTTAAAATTTCATGTTCCAATCAGCCTGAACGAGGGTCTCTGCAGCCTTAGAATCAATAATACTCCATGAGCGGTAAATATCCAGGCCTAAAAACGTATTCTTACTCAAACCAAAAGTTAAGACGCCCTCATGGCTCCTTATGCCTGTCTTGCCGCTATAGCGGTCTGAATCAGGCAAGATATCTAATATAGCGTCTTTTTCAAGCACTGCATAGATATACTTGAACTGCCAATCACCAAACTTTGCCACCTTTTTAGCACCGAGGCCGAATCCAACGGCAAAACCGTTATTTTCATCCGAAGCTTGAGTATTGTTAACATATTGGGCGAATAAAGACAAGCTCTCAACATCCTTGAATACAGAGACGTTGATGAACTCAAACGGTTTATTTATATCGGCCTGCGCGGCCGGCTCTACTACGGTAAAATCATGCGTCAAAAGGCCGCCGAACGCGCTGTTGGTGCCGGCCTTGCCATCTAAAGACCTACCCTTAACGTTAGAACTGATGTTATATCCAAAAGCACCTTTAACAGAAACTTTATTGTTTAATTTAGCGCTAAAACCGGGCTGAATTACATACATCATCGGATCGTCATTCTGGGTGGCGCTGCCGCTTTCATCCAAAACAAAGATTCCGGTATTCAAGAACAGGTCCAGGTTATCGCTCACCTTCTTCTTGAGATTAATGGAACCACCTTCGGGATTAATATCGGTATCCCAAACCAGATCAGTCGGATTCCAAAGCGGATTATTGAATTTACCTCCGATGATATCGATCCACTCATAAGGCGTGTATTTCGCATAAGCGTAATCCAACGCTATAGGCTTTTTGCTGAATCCGTCTGCCAAGGTAGCATTTGTCGAACGGGCCGCATCCGCGGAACCATCGGATAAACCTGTTGCAAGGCCCAAACCCGCCATCAACTTATCATTAACCTTGCCTTCTACGCCCAAACGCAGGCGTATACGCGCTCTGTGCCTGTCATTAAGCGTATTATTGCTATGGTTATACTGGTAACGCAGCCTGAAGTCACCTTTGAGTTTTACATTTTTTACCCAATCAGGCAGATCCTTCTTTAACTGCTCGGCTTTCTGTTTTTCCTCTTTTTTTGTGGCTTCGTTTGTCTCAGTCCTGACTTCCTGCGCTTCAGAAGCAGTCAAAATCCCTTTATCGATCAGCTTTTGAAGCAAAACATCCACTTCGCCGGCATGCGCATTTGGTCCTGCGAAAAAACAAAATACCAACACCAGCATTATTGCGCAAAATCTTTTTTTCATCCATCCTCCTTTTGCATGAAACCTTGTTTTGCACAACAAATATAAAACAACAAGGTGGCAAACAAAGGGCGGAATTGTGAACTTTACGTGAACTTAAGTGAGACAAATGGGTCTGACCTATTTTTCTCACTTAGAAAAGATATGGGGTATGTTACTGGGTAGTGGTGGGAATGGTGAAGCTGAAGGTGGAACCTTTGCCTGGCTCCGACGAGACCCACACCTGGCCGTTGTGGGCGGAAACTATGTGTTTTACTATGGATAGCCCCAGGCCTGTGCCGCCGAGTTCGCGCGAGCGCGCCTTATCTACGCGGTAGAACCTTTCAAAGATGCGCGAAACATCTTCATCTGGGATACCTATGCCCGTATCGGATACACCGACCCGGACAAAATCATTATCAATGCGCGCGGAGATCTTAACAGAACCGCCTTGCGGGGTATACTTAACAGCATTATCCAAGAGGTTGAGTATAACCTGGGAAAGCCTTGATTCATCCGCCATGACCTTTGGCAGCCCTGCCGGAGCATCGACCGACACAGATATGGCTTTGCTCTTCGCCTGATTTTCAAGCACAGCTGCGATACGGCGGATCACGCCCTGTAACTCAACAGGCAAAAAAACCATCTTCATCTTGCCGGACTCTATTTTTGATAGATCTAGCAGGTCATCTATTAATTTGCTTAACCGCTCGCTGTCGTGATGTATGATACCCACAAAATCGCGCGCGTTGGCTTTATCATCGAGCGCGCCTTCTAAAAGCGTCTCGGCGTAACCCTTAATGCTGGAAAGCGGCGTGCGCAATTCATGGGAGACATTCGCCACAAAATCCTGCCGCAGGCGCTCAAGGCGCCTGAGCTCGGTAATATCATGGAATACAAGGATGGCTCCCTCTACGCTATCCGCCTGGACTATCGGCACTCCGTTGACCTTAAATATCTTTTCTTCCTGCCCTTGCACGGAGATCTCCCGGCTAATAACCGCCTTGCCCTGCCCTTTTAAGACCATATCGGCCATATCACCTACAACGATGTTGCGCGTTACCTCCAGCGGCTTCCTGCCTTCCGGAGTGATATCCACAAAAAAATTCTTCCTCAAAGACGGGTTCATAAGCACTATACCGCCCTTTTTATCCAATACCAAAACCCCTTCGGCCATGCTTGAAAGAATAGCCTCCTGCTGGGCCTGGCCGGACCCTTGAGCTTTCGTCCTCTCCGCCAGCTTAGCCTTTATGTCGGCGAGTTCGACAAAAAACCCTCTTTCCCTCTTTTTAAGGAGCCACACCTGCCACAATAAAATAAAAATAACCAGCAAAAATACCGGATATAGAGCCATAGCGCTAATCGCCTTCCTTAAAACGGTAACCTAGGCCCCGAACGGTCTCGATCAACTTGCCCAGAGGCCCTAATTTTTTTCTAAGCCGCTTTATATGGGTGTCTATGGTGCGCGTATCCACATCAGCCGCCATATCCCATACGTCGGATAATAGCCTGTCGCGGGTCTGCAGCCGGCCGCGCCTCTCTAAAAGCGTCAAAAGGAGCTTAAACTCCATAGGCGTCAATTCGATCTCATTGCGGCCTATCGCGACCCTGTGTTTTTCTATATCGATGCTTAAATTCCTGACAGTGATGACATTTTTCCGCGATTCGGGCGCCTTACCTCTTTTCAGGATAGCCTTTATCCTCAAAGTAAGCTCACGAGGGCTGAAAGGCTTAACTACATAATCGTCGGCACCCAGCTCCAAGCCGACTATCCTGTCGACCTCCTCGCCTTTGGCCGTCAGCATTATAATGGGTATATTTTTCAGTTTGGGGTCTTGCTTGATAGTGCGGCAGACTTCAAAACCATCCATGCCGCCAAGCATGATGTCTAATACGATGAGGCTGAAAGGAAAGCATTCCAGAAGTTTTAACGCCTCCTCTCCGGTCGCCACGGCCTGGGCCTCGAAGCCTGCCTTCTCCAGGTTATAGACGACCAGTTTGGAGATATGTTTTTCGTCCTCTACCACCAATATCTTTTCTTTGGACATAGAACGAAACTGTAAAAATACCTAGACTGGACTAATACCTGCGGAACTTACCGAACTTACTGAACTTGGCGTTTCTGGATTTATTGAAACCCTTTGACTGGTTAGAGTGCTGCCGTGCGGGCGGTTTGGAGAATTGCGAAAACTGCTCTGAGGGGATCTCCGGATGGCGCGCTATAGGCAAAGTCGCCCTTATCAACTTCTCGATGTCCTTGACATCGCGGCTCTGGTCGGGCGTTGCAAAAGAAATTGCATGGCCCTTATGCCCTGCCCGTGCCGTGCGGCCGATACGGTGTATATAATTCTCTGCGTCTTCCGGGAGATCAAAATTGACCACGAGCTCGATACCTATGACATCTATGCCTCTGGCGGCTATATCTGTCGCGACGAGCACCTTGTAACGGCCGGACTTGAAACCTTCAAGCGCTTCCCGGCGCTGTGCCAGGCTCCGGTCTGAATGTATCTCGGCGGCCCTGTGGCCCATACCCTTCAAGTCACGCGTGATCCTCTTGGCATTATGCTTAGTACGGGAAAATAACAGGATAGCCCCGTGATACTGCTGTATCAGCTTGCCTAACAGCTTTAACTTCATCTCTTTCTTGACTATAAATAGCTCCTGGGTCACATTTTCCGCCGTTGTCCCGGAACGCGCTATCTCGACCGAAATAGGGAGTTTCATATATTTAGACGCGATCTCCATTATCTTGGGAGGCATGGTAGCCGAAAAAAGCATGGTCTGGCGTTCCTTGGGCAGGTATTTTAATATCTTATCTATCTGCGGCGCGAAACCCATATCCAGCATACGGTCTGCTTCATCTAAAACGACCATTGTCACATCATGCGTCATGACATTCCAGCGGCCCATGTGATCGTTAAGCCTTCCTGGTGTAGCTATAAGGACGCGCGGCTTACGGCGAAGCGCGCGCACCTGTTCTTCCATGGAAGCACCGCCTATCAAACAAGCTGTCTTCATGCCTAACGCGTGAGCTATCGGCTGAAATGCCTCATCGATCTGGATAGCCAATTCGCGCGTGGGCGCCATCACTATACCTATACCTTCTTTTTGCGCCAACAACTGCACCATAGGTATGGCGAAAGAATGGGTCTTGCCCGTTCCGGTCTGGGCTATACCCATCACATCCTTACCTTCTATAGCAAGCGGGATGGCCTTTAACTGAATAGGCGTAGGCACTTTGAACTTCATGCGTTCTAAAACCTGGAGTATCTTAGGTGCTATACCTAGCCCGTAAAAACCAACTGTTTCCTGTGTCATAGATTTTTGTCCTGTCGTATTTTTTTCCATCATGCCACCTGTGCCAACCAGCGCATGCTTTGATTGCGCCTGATCCATTGTTTTATTATAACATAACCCATGAAACGAAACATAGCATTTCTGTAATGAAATCCTAAGAGAAGGGAAAGCGACCTGTAGAGTGAATAGAATTTAGTGTAGGCCCTTGTCACACTTTGCTGCAGCTCTTTCGCCGACAATAAGTTAGGATTAAAAACAACATGCTGGCCATCGTATAGGTTCCAATCCTTGGTAAAGATGCGCTTTTGCGCCTCCAGGGTTTCATAGACTTTTGTACCGGGAAGAGGCGTCAATATCATCATCTGTATGGTATCTATCCTCTCTTTTATGGCAAACCTCAGCGTCTCCCAAACGGTGTTCTTATTATCGTCTTCTCCGCCTAAGACAAACATACCGTGTATCTTTATTTTTCTCTTATGGAACGAGCGTATCGCGCCCACAATCTCTTCTATCGTCTGTTTCTTGCGGTAAGCCGCAAGCGTCATCGGATTAACGGATTCAAAGCCCACACAGACCACCTTACAGCCGGCCCTGGCCATCATATCCAGGAGTTCCCTGTCTTTGGCGACGTCGCAGCGCACCTGGCATGCCCAATTGCTTAATTTATTCTTTATCATCTGGCCCAGCAAAATACGGGTACGTTTCGGATGAGCCGTGAAATTGTCGTCGCAAAAGAAGAACTGTTTTGTGTTCCTTGACCTCATCTCAACGATAATATCCTGGGCGCTACGAAAACGATACTCGCGGCCGAACATCTTTGTGACGGAGCAAAAACTGCAGTCAAATGGGCACCCCCTTGACGTAGAAACCGGCACTACCGTAGGCGCTGTTGGGAACCCTTTGATCAACGAAAAGTCAGGATGTGGTAATGCATCAAGGTCTTCCACGGGCTTGCCGTAAACAATTGGCTCAAGCCTTCTGCCCTCGACCACGTCGATAATAACATCCTCTGCCTCGCCTACCACGACCTGCCGGGCAAACTCTATGGCCTCGGCCGGTAGCAGGCTCGCGTGCACGCCCCCTATCACTACCTTTTCCTTAGGAAATTTTTTGGCTATCTCGTAGCCGCGTTTGGCTGTCGACGTCAAGATAGAGATGCCTATGACGTCCGCGTTCAGGCGCGCATAATCAGGCGCCTGGATGTTCTCATTATATATCTCAACCTCATGCCCCCTGTTTTTAAGGATCGTCCCCAAATAGACCGGCCCCAAAAGCGGCATGGATATCTTACTGTAAACATTCGCCTCTGAACCGCGAGGCTCTATCAATACAATTTTCATTAATTTTTCCTTAATTTTTACCTTAAAAGAATAGGGCCCGGCTCTTAAAGTGCCGGGCCCTTTTGCATTCCCTGGTTATAGCTTGACTACGTTAGTAGCCTG
Source organism: Candidatus Omnitrophota bacterium (assembly GCA_003451585.1). Taxonomy (GTDB): domain Bacteria; phylum Omnitrophota; class Gorgyraeia; order Velamenicoccales; family Velamenicoccaceae; genus UBA9636. The sequence goes on from DMEU01000021.1 coordinate 18,912, forward strand.
CTCGCCTTTAGGGCCTTTTTCGATCTCAAACTCGACCTGCTGGCCTTCATCCAAAGACTTGTAACCTTCACCCTGTATCGCGGTATGATGCACGAATACATCCTTACCGTTCTCAGGAGTGATGAATCCGTAACCTTTTTGGTTACTAAACCACTTCACAACACCTTTTGCCATTGCTTGTTACCTCCTTTTCCTGCAAATTATAGTAAACCCCGTCAGAAGTCTTTATCACCTTTACCTGCCTGCTAGATTTTTCCTTCTAACGGGGCAAACAATGACACTTACAAAAAAACCGCAAGGTTAGCTATCTCCTCCTTGCGGCCCAAGACTTCTAAACTTTTATTTACCACGAAAAGAAGTATAACATATTTCTCATATCTGTCAAGAAAAAAGATATCTTTTTTCTATTGTCTTGCCGGCAATGTAAAATAAAAAGTACTGCCTTTGCCCAGCTCGCTCTCTGCCCAGATGTTGCCTTCGTGGGCGTCGATTATCTGTTTAGAGATGGCCAGGCCCAGGCCTGCCCCTCCTGTTTTTTTCGCTCCATGCCAGTAACGGGAGAATAGATTATGCATATCCCGGCCATCTACACCAGGGCCGGTATCCCGGACCGATACCCTTATGCAGTTGCCATCGCGGCATGTAGCTATCGATACGCCTCCTGTCTCGGTAAACTTAATGGCATTGTTTAGTATATTGATCAATACTTCGGATATCTTGTCCCTGTCGAATCTTATCTTGGGAAGGCCATCTCCTAACTCTATATTGAATTCCAGGCCTTTTTCATCGGCCAGAAGCTTCATGGTATCACCGGCCTCCTTTACAACTTCATTTATATCGTTCTCTTCAGGATTGAATTTCATGGCGCACGATTCCAGTTTTTTTGAGATCCAGCACCTGACTGATAAGCCTGGACAGCCTTTCGACATTATTTTTTGCGATATTCAGCAGTTCCCTCTGTTTATTATTTATATCTCCTGCTATACCCTCTAAAACAAGACATATACCTTCTTTGATAGCGCCTAAAGGCGTCCTTACCTCGTGCGATATCATAGCGCTGAAATCGGATTTGACCTTTAGGGCCCGCACAAGCTCTCTTTCCATCTCCTTATACTGGGTTATATCCGTAATGGTCAAGATGATGTTAGCCGGATCACCTGAGGCATCCTTCAATAAATTGGCATTGACCAGCACGGCCATCCGGCAGCATTTGTCTTTGCCGGACATGCTCGTCTCGATATTTTTAAGCGTGCCGGCCTTAAGGCATTCTTCCAATTTTTCCCTGACCATCCGGGCATTTATGTCGCCAAAAAGATCTGCGATGTGCCTTCCGATAGCTTCATCGCCGTAACCGAAATTATTTGTAAATGCCTTATTGAACTTGTCCACACTACCGTCGGGCTTAAGGACCAGGATAGCGTCAGGCACGCCCTCGATGATCGCGCTAAGCGCCCCTGCCCTGGCCGCTTCTTCATGGGCCGCCTTGTATTCGGTTATATCTTTGATCACGCCGTAGTAAAAGATAAGCTCTTCATTGTCATCATACTGCAAGATCGGAGTATTCGCGGTCCACCGGACCTGCCCGTCTTTGCGTATAATACGGTGCTCTAATGGCATGATCTTTCTGTCCTTTAAAATACCGGCAGACCATTCTGCGACCTTGAGCCTGTCTTCTTCAGGTACCATATCCAACCATAAGTAAGGATCTTTCGAAAACTCCTCTTCGGTGTATCCCGTTACAACCACGCAAGCAGAATTATGCACCGTCCTGACAGGCGAGCCTTTTTTAATAAACACCGTATAAACATAATCCGTCACAACGGATACGATATTACGGCAGCGCTCTTCGCTCTCACGCAAAGACTCCTGCGCCTCTTTTTGCTCCGTTGTATCTTCAAAGCTCTCGATACCGCCTAAAATATTACCCGACGCATCCCTTATATAATCGGCATTCTTCCTGATTATCCGTTTTTTACCGTCTTTTCTTATTATGGTGCACTCCCTGCCTATTATAGGTTTTGGGACATCTTCACTTAACAGGCCGCATTTATCCAAACATGGGTGATCGGCGAATAATGTGCATTCTTTCCCTATCATCTCATCACTGCCATACCCTGTAAGCTGTGCGGCCATATCATTCCATCCGGTAACAACACGTTGTTTATCAACGGTAAAGGTCGCGCTTATAGAGATCTTATTTATAAGATCCGAATATTCATTCAATCGATCCTGTCCCATCCGGCAGCCCTCCCACATTACGTTGGCCTGATTTCTTTACCAAGCTCCAGAAGCGCTTTCCTCGCGCCTATGCATATAGCCTCATAACTCTCTTTAGCCCCTTCTTTGACGCCGATGGCCTCTGCCTCATCCGGGGATAGCGTCTTGCCAAACCTGACCCTTATAGGATGCATCCTAGGCAGTTTTGCCGTCCTGGGCCAGGCCTCATAAGCGCCTTCCAATATTACCGGGATAAGCTTTGCCCCTGTCTCTTTTGCAAGTATACCGAATCCCTTCTTAAACGCGTGTATCTCTCCGTCGAGTGAACGTATGCCCTCAGGGAATAGGCACAGATTCTTACCGCGGGCCAGTACAAAGTAAGCGCTCTTTAAAGCCTCTAAAAAATGCGCCGCAAAATCGATAGGTATTATCCTTCCTACTTTTACAAGGCTGCGAATGACCGGCACGGCAAAATACGGCCTGAAACCCATAAAAAACAGGTCGAGCCTTGTAAATGACGCCAGTGAAGAGACGATAAGAAAAGCGTCAAAATAACTGCTGTGATTTGCGTAAAGTATATACGGCCCGCCTTTTGGAAAATTTTCATTGCCTTCTACCTTTAAATTATACAATAGCCTGAAGAACAAGCGTAAAAAAGAAGTGACAAGAAAAGCCATAACCCACACGCCTGCCCCTGGAGCAAGATCTAACTTAGCAAGGTTGTCTTTTTTCGGGGCGGCCTGTAAAAGGCCCTTCCAAGACCGCGGCACTATATCGTAGGTATTAACCTCCTGGCCTGCCGCCTTACCCTCTCTAAGCATGCCTTCTATGCCGATGATAAGATCGCGCACCGTAAAAGCACCGCCTATGACTTCATCTTTAACAGGCACCTGGAACAGATGTTCCAACCCGGCAGCTATCTCTATCCTCCCAAGTGAATCTATCCCCAGATCAAGCTCCAGCAAGTCCGACGGCAGGATATCCCTGTCTAAACTCGTATGCTCTTTCAAATAGACGCTGATCTTACTGCCGACTTCGGATTCAAGCATCGCCGCGTCTTCCTCACTCGGGCCCTGCACCTCTGCGGCCCGAAGATGCCGGCTGATTATCTTAGGCAGATATTTGTCCTTTACCTCAAATCTTTTTATCTTTCCCAGCTGGGTATGCGGGAGCTCTTCGAGCGTTATGTGAAAACCCATAAGCCTCTTATGCGCGGGCATGGCCCTTGAGACATTATCGAACCTCTCCTTGATAACAGATTCCAGGTTCACTTCTCCGTACTTTTTGAAATACTCCAGATCAGGCACTACGACCGCCCAAAGCACATCCCTCTCACGCGACCCTTCAGCAGCAGGCGCTTCAAAAACACACATTTCTTTTACCGGGGCCGCTTTCAAATAAGCGTCCTCTACTTCTTCCGGATATACATTCTGGCCTGAACTCAAAACTATCACGTCTTTCGACCTGCCTGTTAAAAAAAGATAACCCTCCTTATCAAAATACCCCAGGTCCCCTGTATAAAACCACCCGTCCCTTATGGCATCTCTGGTCAGGTCTTCTCTCTTGTAATATCCTGCCATCACATTAGGGCCGCGCGCGGCAACCTCGCCTATGCCAAACTCATCAGGCGCGTCTATCTTTAATTCGACTCGCGGTATAGGCCTGCCTACCGATCCTATCTTAGGACGACTGATAGGGTTAAGCGTCAAGACAGGCGATGTTTCCGTCAACCCATACCCCTCTACAATTGTGAAACCAAGTTTGAAAAACATGTTTTCAACAGCTTCATCCAGCCGCGCGCCGCCGCTTACAAAAAAACGAAGCCTGGCGCCAAACCTTGAGTGTAACCAAAAAAATACGGACTTCGACAAATTCAATCCTGTCGCGCGCCTGAATGCGTATAATGAGCCGATAAACGCTTTAAATATAAAACTGAACGGAAAAGGTATTTTCTCAAACTCGTCGGTAATGCGCTTATGCATGGAATACAAGACCTGCGGCACTGCGACAAATATGGTGGGATCAAGTTCCCGCATGGCCTTAAGCACCGCCTCGCCGCGGATACTGCCCGGGTATATTATCTTACAGCCGGCCAAGAGAGGCGTTATCATCGTAATAGTCAATGGATATGTGTGATGTAACGGCAGGGCCGACACGATACTATCGCTCTCTGAGACTATACCGAATTCCAGCAAAGAATCGCAATTTGCCAGGATATTCCCGTGAGAAAGCATGACACCCTTGTGTATACCCGTCGTGCCGGATGTATACGATATTACCGCGATATCTCCTGGCGCAATAACTGCCTCAAGGAAATTGCCGCGGTTGCCGAACTTTAGGAGGTCCTTAAACTCAGGGGTATCAACGCAAACGAGCTTTTTTATGACCGGCCTCCTTACTTGCTGAGCCTTCTTGACCGTGCTGCCGCTGGCAAACAGGATCTTTGCCCTGGAATCATCCAATACGCCCTCTATCTCCGTAGGGCTGGATTCAGGGTCTATCGGGACGGCTATGGCCCCGGCACAGAGGACAGAAAAAAATACCAGCGGCCATTCATACCTGTTCTCCAGCATAAGCGCTACCCTGTCGCCTTTACCAACTCCTTCATCGGACAGATAAACGGCAAGGGTCTCGATCTCCGAGATCAGCTCGAGATACCCTACGCTCATCCATCCGGCCCCCTGCCTCTGCTGTATGGCTGTGCGGCCGGAATGAACACTGCACGCATTTTTTATCCTGTCCCATAGATCATGCATCCGGACAAAACTCCTGTCTTACTTGTAGAATATTCTCTTAAGGAAAGTTTCCATCGCCTCCCAAGAACGCGCATCCGCTTCCCTGTTATACGCTGATCCCTTGGAAGGGTCATCTCCAGACTCAGGATTGGTAAAACTATGCACGGCATTGCCGTATATATTCATCTCCCAATCTGCCTTAGCGCGGCGCATTTCATCTTCAAAGGCCACGATCTGTTCTTGAGTGATATGCGGGTCGTCTGCGCCGTGTAAGACCAGGACCCCGGCATTTATATTCTGTGTTTCATCCGGATGAGGTGTATCAAGATTTCCGTGGAAGCTCACCGCTCCTTTCAGGCCCTCCTCGCTGCGCGCCATCTCGAGAGCTACTCCCCCGCCGAAACAATAACCGATCACGGCTATCCTCTCCGTATCAACGAATGGAAATTTCTTGGCCTCTTCTAAGCCTGCCAGCGCGCGACTGCGCATTAATTGCCTGTCTTGCCGGTATATCGCGGCCTGTTTTGCCGCGTCTTCTCTATTCGCCGGCCTGACGCCTTTTCCATACATATCAATGGCAAATGCCACATACCCTAAACCGGCTATCTGCTCAGCCCGCCTCTTCACATATGGGCCGGGCCCGGTCCATTCATGCACGATCAAGACCGCGGGGGCTTTCTCTTTAAGCGTATCATCGTATGCAAGATAACCTTCGAGTATCGTATCCTCGTGCCTATACTCAACGATTTGGGTTTTAACTGCGGCATTGGCAGATTGTTGCGTAATGAACGGCGATAAAAACGCTAAAACAAAGAATAAAACCTTCATGGCCACCCCCATCTTTCCTTCTTAAAGATAATTTCCTGAGTACTACATGAATATTATAACCTCTCCCGCATATTCTGCAAATGAGGGAATCTCCTTATTTTTGACTTTTTTCCACCTCGTATCGTCAAAAAAAACGCCGCGTGGTTCGCGGCGTTTTGACTATATTTTATATCAGGCTACGAATAAACGGTCAACGGCCGCTATCCTTGCGTTTTGAATAACACTCTTTGCAAAATATCGGACGGTCTCCGCTGGGCTTGAAAGGAACTTCGCATTCCTTTTTGCAATCCGAGCAAACCGCTTTGTGCATCTCGCGTGGCCGCCTGTCATATCCGCCTTGACCTTGAAAACCCATGTTCTCTCCTCCTGTTTGCGCCTCCTTCGAGGCAACTGTTTAACTCATTATCCCCTATGCTTACTTTTATGATAAAAGGGCTTCTTTTTCTGGCCAAACCCTCTGTTTTCGTCCTCGCGAGGTTTTTCAAAACGGCGCCCACGGTCAAAGCTGCGCTCTCCTGAATTATCGCGATACTCTCTTTTGCCTTGATACGGCTTATCCTGGTAGGGCTTATCCTGGTAGGGCTTATCCTGGTAAGGCTTACCCTGATATGGCCTGCTCTGATAGGGCCTGCTCTTAAAAGGCCTCTCCTGAGACTGGCCGATCAATATATCTATTTTCTTTTCCAAAAAAGACAGCTGCTGCTGCATTCTTTTGATCAAAGCAAGCACATCCTGGTCCGCATGCTGCTGGGCCTCCGGGTTATTCTGTCTGGACTGTTCGCTCATCTTACCCTCTCACTCCTTGATCGCGATCGCTTTTCGATCTTTATAGTTTAGCAGTTTTTAAGGCTGCTTGCATACCTATTTTATCCTGATGCAGGTTACAATAACAGTCGTGGTTATATACACTGAGGATTATCCTGCAATGCGGGAATTTACACATCCTGCCTTTACGCGAGACCTTGATCTTCTTCATGGGCGCATGCCGCTTTCTGCCGAAAAAATAGGGCTCGGCACTTATGGCACCGAGCCCTATTTTTGTTTTTTAGGTTACAACTTGACTACGTTAGTAGCCTGTTCACCCTTAGGGCCTTGCTCGATCTCAAACTCGACCTGCTGGCCTTCAGCTAAAGACTTGTATCCTTCACCCTGAATTGACGAATGATGCACAAATACATCCTTGCCATTCTCAGGTGTAATGAATCCATAACCTTTTTGATCGCTGAACCACTTTACTGATCCTTTTGCCATTGTTTGCTACCTCCTTTTCCTATAGATTATAGTAAAAAACCCGCTAGAAATCCGCATCACTTTTACCTGCTAGCGCCTCTAGACCTCTAACGGGGCAAACAATGACACCAACAAAAAAAACCGCAAGGTTAGTTATCTTCTGCCTTCGCGGTTTTAGACTTCTAAACTTTTGTTCACTACGGTGTTAACTATACCACACTCCCTTATCTTGTCAAGAGAAATTATTACTATTTGGGGAGAAAGGTCATGACCTTCATAAAATATAGGGGAATATCCATAAGCCGCACATAGAAATAGGTCCTGAATGAATGCTTATCCACTCCGGGTACGGATGTCCCTATATTTGAACCGATCAGATCCTTCAAGAGGAATTCTGTCAGTGTCGGAGCATACGACATCAATTCCGCGGGTATAGCTATAACGAACCCGAACGTTGGTATAAGCGATAACAAGAGGAGCTTCTTATATTTAAGGCCCGTGAAAATCAGCACGATCAGGCACCTGATGATACCGTCTGCAAAAAGCGCTATCAAAAGATATGGGTTGAACTTATTGAATAATAGATACAGCATCGTTATATTGGCCGCGGTCCCGATAAAAGGCGGTTTGATGATCTTGGTGATGATCCATAGCGGGCCGATCCCTAATATCTCAAGGATGTCTTTGCCCTGCAGTTCCGCGCGTAAAATTTCCGCCTGGGCGCAAGTTATGGTCTTGCCTTCCTTTTCAGCTTCCACGATCCACTCGCCTATCTTTTCCTTCGAGACCTTCTTCCTGTAGGAAGGGTCGATATAGACCTTTACTGTAAAACGCGCGAATCTCCCGACGGCCTTGATAGCCCCCCACAGGAGGCCCGTAAAGATGTATCTTATCGCCGCCCCTATCTTGGCCGGGATTTTACGCGCGATATACAGCACAAGCCTTGTAAAAAGATAAAACCGTAGAAAAGCCAAGGTAAAAGATATACCGGTGCCTCCCAGGGCAACTCTGACGTGAGCCGCTTTTTTTGCGCTGATGGCTCCGGTATATTCAAGATTAGTCGCCATTGTGGCGGTTGTGGCTTTTATCGTATCAATATTAAAAAGATACTGGAGTATCCTGAAGGGCGAGCGAAATAAGCATGGCTCGGAATCCCGCCATTTATTCAGATAATATTCAAAACTATGGCAATTATTTACAAAACGCTTTACGCGTTCCGCGCCAAATCGGTTCGAAAGGCCCCTTGATCCGCTCGATATTTCTTCGCGATAACTGTGTAATTTCCGAATATCGATCGCGTCCCCGAACGGCAAGAAATTCCCTGTCGCTATGCCCTTAAATAAATATTCGAATTCGAGCGGCAGAAGATATATCTGCCCGCCCAGCACGCCGGGCGTGATATCGACAAGTTTCATTTTAAAGGTGTTCTCGTCCGTTATCAGGACGTTGCCGGGCGAGTTTATATTATTGACATCGCATTGCCTGGCAAGCCCCCAGAAGCCGAGCCTGTCCGCTATGACGGCTTTCAATCTCTTAAGATTTTCCCTTAACAGGCTCTCTTCGGGCCCCGGCCGGATGGGCCTGCCTTCCATATACTCATACGCCAGGACATAGCCACCGCTCCCCTCGTCATATGCGGTGTATTCGAGCATGGGTACCAGGCGTTCGCCTAACTCAAACTCAGTAGCATCGGCTATGATCAGGCTCGCGTAGTGATTGGACATCGCCGCGTAGAAGTTCGTACGGTAGGAAGGAAGCGTCTGTCTAAAGAATAAGAAGACCGCCTCCATCAGAAGCTTCCCGACTCTTTTTCGGCTGCGGACGGGCAGGATATCAGCTGTAAACTTCTCAACGGTCGCCTTACCGTTGTAAGTCGACCTATAGACCGTACTCCCCAGGCCGCTGCCCAAATACGGCCCGAGCTCTATATGTCTTTCGACTAGCTCCCCATCGCGGTTAAGGATCTTCCGGGATATCCTTCCCGGCGCGGGCTCCTTGCGCAAACCTCTCCCCATTCCTTCGGGAGACCCGATATGATCTTTTATTTCCTGTGAACGCCTGTCCATTTCCATTTTGTAGGTCACCCGATCTTCACTTCCACTGAATGCTCTACCCGATCATCTACGAGACACACAGCCATTTCCTTCTGCGCGACACCATCCACCTCAATAGACGTCACATGATCTGACGATCCAGAGCACACAAAAGTAATATGATAGAAGGTCTCCCGGTACCGATAATGCAGTTTCCAAGAGGACCAATTTGCGGGAAGGCACGGCTCGAAATAGATCCTGTCCACTTTCAACCGGATCCCCAACAAATACTTCACAACAAGCTGATACATCCAGGACGCGGATCCGGTATACCAAGTCCATCCACCGCGTCCGGCAAGGCCAGGAGAGGAATAAACATCTCCGGCCATTACAAACGGCTCCACTTTGTAAACGGCGCACTTATCCGCGGTATCGCAATGATGCACAGGGTTGATCATATCGAACAACTCCCATGCCCGCTTTTTATCCCCTAAGACCGCGAACGCGATCGCCACCCAGACCGCGGCATGCGTATATTGCCCCCCGTTCTCCCTCACGCCGGGGACATACCCCTTAATATATCCCGGATTAGGAAGGGCCTTATTAAAAGGGGGATCAAGCAATTTCACGAGCGCGTGTTTTCTATCAACAAGCTGCCGGTCCACCTGTTCCATGGCCCTTACGGCCCTTTCCCGCCCAGCCGCGCCTGAAAGGATCGCCCAGGATTGCGGGATCGAATCGATCCGGCATTCGCTATTTAGAGAAGAACCCAGAAGATCCCCATTATCAAAATAGGCCCGGCGATACCACTCGCCATCCCAACCATGCTCTTCAATATTTTTAGAGAGTTTTCCGGCCTCCTCAACACAAAACTCCGAAAAGACCTTATCGCCGTGCTGAACGGCCAAGACAGCCATCGACTTAAGAACATCAAAAAGGAAAAAAGCAAGCCAGACGCTTTCCCCTTTTCCTTGGCGGCCAACCAGGTTCATCCCGTCATTCCAGTCCCCGCTTCCCATAAGAGGAAGGCCATGGACCCCAAACTTTAACGCCCTTTTCACACTTAAAACACAATGGTCATAAAGTGTCCCGGTATGAGCGGATATTCTCGGCACATCGTAATAAGATTCTTCTTCCTGCTTGACCAACGGCCCTTCAAGAAAACTGATCATTTCATTAAGAACCCCCGTATCCCCGATCTCTTCAACATACATACAGGTCACTAACGGAAGCCATAAATGATCATCCGAACACTGGCTGCGGATGCCCCTGCCGGATGGCGGATGCCACCAATGCTGCACATCTCCCTCGACAAACTGGCGCGCGGCAAAAGACAGCAATTGCTCCCGGACCATTTCCGGTTTCGAATGCGTCAGGGCCATCACATCCTGGAGCTGGTCCCGAAAGCCGAAAGCCCCGCCGGATTGATAAAAACCGCTTCGCCCCATGAGACGACAGCTTATGACCTGATATTGCAACCACCCGTTCACGAGAAAATTGATCGAGGCATCAGGCGTTTCCACATACACAACACCTAAGGCCCGTTTCCAATATTCCCACACCCTTTCAAGTTCCTGACGCGCCGCGTCACAGCCGCCGAAACGCCGGAGAAGATCCCGCGCCTCATCCGCTGTTCTGCCTGAGCCAAAAGTAAAAACAATCTCTTTCTGCTGGCCATCTTCAAGTTTAAATTTAACCTGTGTGGCAACACACGGATCAACCCCAGCGCCCACTCTTCCGGAAAGCCTGTCCCTTCGCATCACGGAAGGCGATGCCATTGTCCCATTCCTTCCGATAAATTCAATCCGGTCACCGGTCACGAATCTCGTCGGTTCACTGACATCCAGAAAAACAACCCGATCCGGAAATTCTTTATTATAAGGATTGCGCGCGAATAAAGCACCGCTTTTAGGATCGATCTCGGTCAATATATGCATGTGGTATTTATCCCGGAGGGTTCCCATAACCAGCTCGTAATAGGTCGTCGCGGAAAGATGCCTTCGACGCCCGGAAATATTCCTGATCTTTAAAACCGAGAATTTGACGCGATCCTCCTGGGAAACGAATACCGTTAATTCCGAAACAATCCCATTTTCGGTATGTTCAAAAACACTGTATCCGAATCCATGGCGCGAGGTGTACTGGGTCTTACCCTTAGCAGGAAGCGGGGCCGGAGACCAAAATCTTCCACTCTCTTCATCGCGGATATAAAGCGCCTCCCCAGACGCGTCCGTCACAGGATCATTCTTGCAAGTCGTTAAACGAAACTCGCGCGCGTTCTCGCTCCAAGTATATGCGCTCCCGCTTTCAGAAATCACAGTGCCAAAATTCCGATTCGCCAGCACATTGACCCAGGGAGCGGGAGTGGCCTGCAAATATGAAGTCGTAACCACATATTCCCGCCCATCCCCCGTAAACCCTCCCACGCCGTTAAAATAAACAAGATCAGAGCGCTCCGGGAAGACTTTGATCTCTTCATCCGGATCATCTTGCCTGGTAGGAACGAATGGCGGAAAATTCACCTTGGGATGCGTCATATCGCTCAATTGCTCCGCCAGCGTACCCCCGCGATCCGAAATAATGATCCGCGCGACTGTTTGCATAAGGATCCGATCCTCATCCGATATCTGATCGGCACGCCTTAAAAAAATACCGCCATTCTGGTCCGTTCTTTCCTTATTATTGGCAACGATCAACCCGCTGATCGTCTCGCCCAGACTATCGCGATAAATAGAACTATTTTCATTCCATATAAGAACATCGACCGCCAGGCCTCTCATGCGCCAATAAGCGTGAGCCTGCATCATCTTCACGACCAGATCGATATTATCCTGATTTTCAATGCGGATAAGGACGATCGGCAAATCCCCTGAAATGCTATACCCCCAAAGATCTGACTGGCCCCGGTTATTCCGCCGCAAAATACTCGCGCTCGCCCGCCACGCGGGATTCGCGTACAAAAGGGCGCTTGCAAGACGGCCGTAGAGCTGAGCGTCCGCCTCCGAAGAATTGCTCTGCTGTAAAACAACCTGCCCTTGAGTCCAAGCCAGATTAAAAACACGATCAGCCAGATTCCGGTCCCTGTATTTTTCCATAAGCGCTTGCGCGGCTTGCCGGCTCTCGCATATCCCGGTAACATAATCAATCACAGCCGATTCGTCCGGAGCCAGTTCAACCTGGCTGCGTATCGAAACGATCGGGTCAAGCACAGAACCTTCGCTATCCGAAAGATAACCGCGCTCCTTCATCGCTACGGGATCCGCCACTGTATGGCCTCGTCCGATAAACTTACCGCGGTCCGTTTCATAAGAAGCACTCACTAACGCATTCCCATGGACCGCCATCAAATGCAACATCCAGGGAAACGATTCTTTGTCGGAACGCGGCCTCCGCTGACAAAGAATCGCCTGATGGGACCTGATAATTTCGGTCTGAACGAACAGATTGCTGAATATCCGGTGAGCCTGATCGCTTGCGGCATCATTTAAGACAACTTCCGCGTAACTAGTCACTTCTATAACACGCCTGTTACGAGACCTGTTAGTGATCGTCAACCGCCGCAGTTCTATATCATCTTCCGGAGAAACGGCGATCTCGGTATGTGTCTCGATCTGATGGTCCCTGCGTTTAAACTCCACCCAAGCCTGAGAAAACAAAGCTTCATAGTTCTTAGGCTTTTTTTGTGTCGGCTGATACGCCGAAGACCAGAACTGGCCGGACTCCACATCCCGAAGATAAATAAATGTTCCATCATTGTCCAGAGCCGAATCCTCTTTCCACCGCGTCACAGCGACATTTTGCCAGCGGCTGTATCCTCCTCCGGCGTTAGTGACCATCACATGGTAGCGGCCATTGGAAAGCGGGTGGACTTCAGGCACCGGAGTTTGAGGAGTTGTAAACACCCGTAAAAGGGTTTCCTTCTCTCCGAATTTTCTAAGCATTCCGGTTACTTCAAAATCATAGAGGAACGGTTCGGCGACCGGGACCCGCTCTTGAAGAAGAAGTTCGGTCGATTTGAACATCGGTTCAGCAAGAAAACGTCTTTGCATAGGACGGTCCAAAAGCACATAAGCAAAAGATAATAAACTCATGCCCTGATGATGAGCCATGTAGGATTTGACGATCGCCCGATTTTCATCAGGAGCAAGGCGCTCGGGCGTATAATCAACCGCTTCGTAAAAGCCATAGACGCCTCCGGCTCCTTCCGCGAATAAACGCTCGAGATTCTCGCAGGCCTTCTCCGGCTCCACCATTAAGGCCAGCATCGAAGCATACGGAGCCACGACCAGATCATCAGCGAGGCCCCGTTTGAAACCCATGTCCGGGACTCCGAAAGAACGATACTGGTAGACCATGTTTGCGTCGATCTTATTGTAGCCGGACTCTGACATCCCCCAGGGAATATTGTTCTTGGCCGCATACCGGATCTGGCCGCTGACCGCTGCCTTATAGGTTTGGTCCAGTAAACTCCCTTCATAATTGGGCATCACCAAAAGAGGCATGAGGTATTCGAACATCGATCCACCCCAGGAGACCAAAACAGGATCTCCTCCCGATTTTGCGATCATCCGGCCAAGCCTAAACCAATGATCCTGCGGCATTCTTCCCTGGGCGATCGCGACAAAACTACAAAACCTGGCTTCGGACGCCAGAAGGTCATAACAACCTTGATCCACCTTATGTTCGCTGACATTATATCCGATAGAAAGAAGGTCGGTGCTCTTGTCATACAAAAATTCATATTCAATGCTGGAGATCTCGTTACACCGTAACACGATATAGTCGATCGCTTTGATCCTTTCAGCGGACCGTGTCCCGGCATCCTTGATCGCGTCGCGAAGTTTTAAGAACCATTCATGTGATTCTCTTAAGACATCATCTGCAAGAGGTGTATCTGCCATGATCTTCTCGATCAAAGGAACCAGCTTCTGCTCGAGCCTGGCCACTTCCACAAGCGTAGGGATCTCATCCAAATACCGCAGGGCCTCACGGAGCCGCGCGAGCCGCCCCTGCTGTTCTTCGTCCCCCGTATCCCACATCCCCGGCATCTCCGGCGCGAGCAAAATCCAAGGCGCGATAAAAGACATATCTTCCAGAAAGTCGTAACACTGCCGCTCCAGGGCACGGGCCCATTTCTTACCTTGCTCATAGTTTTTCTGATCCAGCCCGGAAAAAACCTTTGAAATATCCTTTGAAAGCTGGCGCAAAAACATATAGATCTCCGAAAGACTCACGGAAGAAAAATTTATCTTTTCCTGAAATTGCCCGATCCTTTCAGAAACCTCCCGAAAGAATACGGCGGCGCTACTTTTCTGACTTTTCTCGATCTCCGCGATACTCTGCTGCATGACCCGCAGAGTATCCGCGAGTCCGTCAAATATCTTCACGGAAACGATCTTCTGAGAATTCATTTCCGCCAGCCCCGAGCGCAAAATCATTAAATGCCCGGTCAAGTTTCCGCTGTCTACCGATGAAACATAAAGAGGATCCAGAGGCTTAAGCGTCTGCGTATCATACCAGTTATAAAAATTCCCCCTGAACCTTTCCATAAGATTTAAGGTATTGAATGTTTTTTCCGTCCTGTGAAACATCATCCCCATCGAAATATAACCAAAATCGTAAGCCGTCAAATTCGCCAAAAACGACAGGCCGATATTCGTTGGCGAAGTCCTATGGGCCAAGACACTGACGGGTTCTTCCTGGAAATTGTCCGGAGGCAACCAATGATCCTTCTCGGTCACAAAATTATCAAAGAACGCCCAGGTCTTACGCGCGAAGTTCCTTAAGAAAAGAACCTGTGTTTTAGAAAGCGCGATCTTCCGGGCAGGTAACGACCGGCTGATGCTATAAGCAACCGCCGGAGAAACAAACCACAGGCCTAAAAGGATCAAAGCAAACCCATCGAAACGCGCAAACATCACTAACAAACAAATCAACAGCAGAACAGCGGCGATCGGTTCGAACAACATGTTCTTGTAGTATCCTAAAATATGATTCGCCGAGGAGGCTTCCGCTTCAAAGAAAGTCGTCCATTTCAACAAATTTCTTCGCGAGACGAACATTCTCCACAGAGTCCGCACGCTCGCGTCCAGGCAATAAAACGACTCGTGCAGCAAAAAAACAAGCGAGAAAAAGAACCGAAGCGCGTTCTTTTTAAATAAAGATAAGACCAATCTAAAATGGGTCACGAAGGTCAGGGCCTTGGGTTTCCTCACGGCCTCCGCCAGGGACATCGGCACCAGGGGGAAACCTAAGAGAGCAATGACAAGAGCCGACCATATCCAAGAAGGCTGGAACAACATCCATCCCGACAAAAGCAACGTAACTGTCGCTAAAGGAACCAGGCTTCGCCTCAAGTTATCCGCGATCTTCCACTGTGACAAAAAGGAAATCGGATTTTTAGCTTTCGTGCCACCGGCACCGGGAACCAAAGTAAACAGCCAGGGCATGATCTGCCAATCTCCGCAGATCCAGCGGTATCTCCGGCTCAAATCCTTAAGATACCCTAAAGGATACCTCTCATAGAATTGAACATCCGTCACAAGCCCTGACCTGGCGTAACAACCCTCCAAAAGATCATGACTCAATATAATATTTTCCGGAAAACGGCCTTCCATGGATCTTTCGAATGCATCCACATCATAAAGCCCTTTCCCGACAAAAGACCCTTCTAAGAAAAGATCCTGGTAAACATCAGACACCGCTTTAGTATAAGGATCGATCCCTGTGTCACCTCCGAAGATCTTCACGAATAACGAAGGATTTTCTCCGGGATAGCCGGGTTCAACCCTGGGCTGAAGGATCCCGTATCCGGAAACAACCCGTTGTTTTTTTTCGTCATAGACCGGCCGGTTCAAGGGATGCGCTATGACCCCAACGAGATCTCGCGCCGCGTTTCGGGACGTCCAACTGTCCGCGTCCAGCGTAATGACATATTTTACGTCACAAAGCTTCTGGGGATCGCCAAGGATCACGCTGAAGCGCCCTTCACCTTTTCCGCGAAGGAATGCGTTCAAATCCCCCAGTTTGCCACGCTTACGTTCATATCCCATCCACACTTTTTCTTTTTCATTCCACTTGCGAGGCCTGTGAAGAAGATAAAAAATATGATCTTTATTCCTACGGTATTTGTAATTCAACCGCTCGATCCCTTCTGCGACCTGCGCCAGAAGCGCTTCATCTTCAGGCATCCTCTCCTGCCGTGCGTCACAAAAATCCGTTAAAAGCGCGAAATCCGTATGCGCGTCAATATTCGCCAGATAACGAACCTCTATCCCTTCGAGAAGCGAGCTGACCGTCTGCGCGTCACTAAGCATGCAGGGGACAACGACCAGCGTATGAGCATAAGCGGGAATTCCTTCTGAAAAGTCCATCCGGGGAAGGCCCCGAGGATTCACTAATATCATAGAAAACCAATTCACCAGCGAAACCGCTGTCTGGCTTACCGTAAGCAGAAGTGATATCCCAAATAAAACAAGCCACGGCCAACTCAAGGCCATCACCGACTGCAACCAATTCAAAATAACCGCGGTCGCGGCAAAAGTTATAAAAATAATGGAACCGAAGAACAAAACAGACGGCCAAAAGGTTTTTTTCGCCTGGAGATACTGGCCGAGAGGCAAGCGCAAGCCCAATTCGCGGTAGAAAAGCTCCAATCCCCGATCGATAAGGTAGAAACCCACATGCGCCGAAACGTGGCCGGAGCCTTTTTGCGTTTTTGCAGTTTTCGCCATCCGGATCGCGCGCCGAGCGATCTCTTCTTCTATAATATTGCTTCTCAAAGAGAGCTTTTCAATAACATGCCTGTAGTGGTCACGAGTCGCAAAAGACATGTGCCTGTAATCCCCTGACGGATCCTGGCCTAAAACTTTTTCCACAGAGCTGAGGGCTTCGACAAAATCATGCCAATCGGTGGTCTCCAGAAAACGCAAACTCCCGATCGTATTCGCGATCGAAACCTGGTCAGCCGCCTGTTTTTTGCTGGTCTCCCGGATCATTCTGTCGAGGGTCTCCCCCTGCTCCGAAAGCTTCTTTTCAAGCCAGGTAAAAGGAATATTAAGCGCCTGACTTTGACCATGCAAACGCCGGGTGAATTCCGCGACAAAAGCATCGGAAAGCGTCAGGTTGCTCCTGGACATCGCCGCGATTTCAAAGATCACCTCATTGGTATTTTTGGCCGAGACTTCCAGGATCCGCGTGGCCCAATAATTCGCTTTATCTCTTTCCGATTGTGCCACGATCAACCGGGAAGACACGCGCCTTAAATTCTCGATAAGCGCCAACCTTAACATGATAGGAATAGCCCACAGTTCGCCAAGCTTCAGATGACTGACGGTTTGATAGGCCGCGACGAACTCCGTAAGCCCCTGGCTATCCAACCGTCCATCGCCATGAGAGACAAGCTCCATAGCAAGCTCATAAACACGCGGATAACCCGCAAGCGGCCCCGAAGAAAGATGAGGTAATTCGCGAATATACTTTTCCGGAAGGTATTTCTGGGCGAGCCTTATCTGCTCTTCAATAAGGTAATAGTTATCAAGAAGCCATTCCCCTGCCGGCGAGATCTTTCGTTTGGATTTGCCGGTCTCATTCAAGAGTTCATGGATCTTA
>DMEU01000021.1:36761-58903 GCA_003451585.1 Candidatus Omnitrophota bacterium
TTTAGCCAGGTTTTTCGCATGCACCTTGAACTGCTCGATGCTGAAAAGCTCGGCACGCAGAGGCTGTTCCTCGGCGATCCTATTCCAGCGCAGAATGACGCCCAGACGCATTTTAAAAGGCAGAATATAGTTTTGAATAAACTTTAGAGGCAATGCACACTCCTACTCTTTTTCCATGGATCCTTAAAAGATCATTATACAACATAAAACAATGTTTCAGTTACGCAAAATCTTTAAGTTTGATGTCCGCTTGACAAATACCCACCTGGTCATTTATGATGTTTAACTATGAAAAAGATCCTCTTATCCACTCTCATCTGGCTCTGCATCTGCCTGCTGACCATCGCCGTTTACTTTGCGGTATTGGCATGTACCATTCTTTTTTATCCCTTTGATAAAAAGCGCATTCTCGCGCACTGGCAGTGTTTCTGGTGGTCGAACGCTGTTATCCGCCTTAACCCCTACTGGAAAGTTGAAGTCACCGGAAGGGAAAATATCGATAAAAACCGAACGTATATCATAGTCGCCAATCACCAAAGCCTGGCAGATATCGTGGTCGCCTATCAAATGAAAACGCAATTCAAGTGGGTCGCCAAAAAAGCCCTGTTTAAAATACCCTTTATCGGCTGGTCGCTATCTCTGACAAAACATATCAAGCTCGATAGAGGCAATTTCGGCAGCATCAAGAAGGTTTACAGCGAAGCCGCCCAATGGTTACGCGAAGGAATGTCGGTCTTCTTTTTCCCAGAAGGAACACGCAGTGAAACAACACAGATCGGTGATTTTCGTAACGGCGCGTTCAAGCTCGCCATCAAAGAACGCGTGCCGATCTTACCTGTCATCTTTGAAGGCACGGCCACAGCCATCCCCCGCGGCAGCTGGATCTTCGGCGTGAAAACAAACGCCAAGCTCAAGATCCTGCCGGCCATCGAAACAACGAATTATCAGCTCTCGGATTTCGCCAAGCTTCGCGACCTGACACACTCCGTCCTGAAAGAAAAAATTTCTTAGGGGTCAGACCTCGACATTAGACATTAAACACCTCCGCGGTGGCCGAATGGACTCCGCGGAGGTGTGAATTTCTTAGAGGTCAGACCCTTTCTGCTCTCCCTTTGGTACGTTACTTTTCTTATTCGAATTGCAGCGCCTTGATCGGATCCAAAAGAGACGCCTTTCTCGCCGGATATACCCCGAAGAAAACACCGATAATAACCGTTGCTAAAAAGGACGCTCCTGCCGCCCCCATAGGGATGATAAGCGGCAGCTTGGCAAAGATCGCTATCAGGACCGATGCCGCTACCCCCAGCACAATGCCGATCATCCCGCCTCCGATGCTTAATAATAATGCCTCGGATAAAAACTGGATAAGAATATCTTTTCTTTTGGCGCCGACAGCCCTTCGTATACCGATCTCTTTAAACCTCTCCCGGATAGAAATAAGCATGACCGCCAGGACACCGATGCCGCCGACTAAAAGCGACAGCCCGGCGATACTTCCGATAAGAAGAGTAAAAGTCTTACTGCTTTCTTTTTGCACATCCAAAATAGCGTCTTGGTTAAAGATAGTAAAATCGGCTTCTTTTCCTTCTTTTATATGATGCCTGTCGCATAAGATCGCATCTATTTCCTTGGCGGCAGTATCCATTAATTTTTCATTTTTGACTTTCACGTAGATCGTATTGATATAATCCATGTTAAAAAGCCTGCGCAAAGCTGTCCTGACCGGAACAAATATCCGGTCATCCTGGTCAGCCCCGTACAGGTCGAGCCCTTTAGGAGAAAAAACACCGATGACTTCAAAAGGGACTTTTCCTATCCGTATAGTTTCCCCAACCGGATCCCGGCCCGCGAATATATTCTTTACGACCGTTTTTCCGATAACCGCCACCCTTCTTAAACCTTTATCTTCGTCCTCGTCAAAAAATCTACCCTTTAACAGTGAGTGGTTCTGAATTGGCGCGATATCGGAAGTCGTTCCAATGATACTGGTGTTTGTGCTCAAATTCCCGTATTTGGCCTTCATCTTCTTGGCTTGAGCCGGAGCAACATATTGCGCGCCTGACGCGCCTTCCAAAATAGAAGCAGCGTCCTTTAACTCAAGCGTGGTCACGATCTTTGCCTGCCTCGCTCTTCCGGCTATGATCCTGACCTGTCCGGCGTTAACAAGCAAAAGATTACTCCCCATTTTGGTGATCTGGGCGGCGACTTTTTGTTCGGTACCCTTGCCCAAAGCCACCATCACAATTACAGCGGAAACACCGACAATGATCCCCGAAAGAGATAAGATCGTCCTTACTTTTCGTTCAAGCAATATTTTTTTGGATATAAGTATGTTCTTGGCAATCTTCATTTTTGGCTTAATGCGCTTGCCGGATCAAGGGCCGCCGCTTTACGGGCGGGATATATCCCGAAAAAAAGCCCTATAACAGCTGAAAATAAAAATGCCGTGGCAAACGGCTGCCACGTTATACTGATCGGTTTGCCGGAAAGACTGATCAGGACCGCGATGATCACGCCCGCTGTCACGCCGAACAGCCCGCCCGCGAAAGTCAACACGAGCGACTCGGAGAGAAATTGAAAAATTATATGTTTCTTTTTGGCGCCAACCGCCCTTCTTAAGCCTATTTCCCGCTTGCGTTCTGAAACAGCCATAAGCATGATATTCATCAACACAATGCCGCTGACAAAAGGAGAAATAAGCCCAACCAGCCATAAAAAGACATCGAGCGTTTGTGACGTGCCTTTGATCATCTTCGTTATTTCTTCCGGGCTGGTCATTCTAAAATCGTCTTCCTCTGTTTGAGCCAAGCGATGATTCTCGCGCAAAATTCCTTCTATCTTGGCTATAACGGTTTTTATCCGCGCTGGGTTAAAAACCACCGCTCTCGCCATAGCGATATATAAAGGCTGGTTCATCAGCCTTCTTGATGCCGTGGTAAAAGGGATAAGTATAAGATTGTCAAAGTCGGTCCCTACCGGGGACTGCCCTCTTTTTTCCAAGATCCCTATTACATTAAAGGAGACGTTCTCGATCAATATGTTTTCACCGATGGGATCGGCATCCCCAAATAGATCCTTTGCCGCGGTCCGGCCTATGACGCAAACCTTGGATAGCTGTTCGTTGTCAGCATCAGAAATAAAATCGCCTTTGGAAACACCCCTTCTCCAGGCATCCTGCCAGCTCGATTCGACCCCGAAAACCCATGAAGTTGTAAACTTATTTTTATATTTTACCGGCATATCCAGCGACACCTGAAAAGGCGAAACTAACTTTACCTCTTCAATATCCCGGATATCGGCTATGTCTTTTTTAGTCAGGCTGGCCTCCGAAACCGTGGAAGGCCCGCGTAATCTACCGCCGCCGGAATGGATCATGATCGCGTCCGGCCCGAAATTATTTATCTGCTGCAATATCTTCTTGTTCGCGCCTTGAGTTAAAGCCACTATGACGGTAAGGGTAGCGATGCCGACTACAATAGCAAGCACGATAAGAAATGTCCGCACCTTATGTTTTGCTACGGCGCTTAAAGAGACACCGGCAATCCTCATTATTTTCATCTAGAGCACCTCTTCTTTTTCCACCTTACCGTCCTTTAAATATATTATCCTATCGGAAGACCGGGCCACGTTAATGTCATGGGTTACTATGATGATCGTCCGGCCTTCTTTGTGCAAGATCCTGAAAATTTCCATGATTTCCTTCGCGGAATTGCTGTCTAAGTTCCCGGTAGGCTCGTCAGCCAATATAACCGAAGGGTCATTGATAAGGGCGCGGGCTATGGCAACGCGCTGTTGCTGCCCTCCGGAAAGCTCATTCGGCTTATAATTTATCCTATCTTTTAAGCCCACCGACTCTATGAGACGGCCGGCCTTTTTCTCCGCGTCTGCCGGATAAACGTCAGAATAGACCAGCGGCAGGAGGACATTGTCGAGCGCGCTCGTCCTCTCCAAAAGATTGAATGTCTGAAAGACAAACCCGATCTTTTTATTCCTTATCTCGGAGAGCTGGTCATCGTTTAAAGTTTCGATATCCTGCCCCTCAAACAAATATGAACCGCCCGATGCCTTCATGAGGCACCCGAGCACGTTTAATAAGGTAGTCTTTCCCGTCCCCGAAGGCGCCATGATCGCGGCAAACTCTCCTTTATTGACCTTAAAAGTAACCCCGTTGAGGACATCCGTCCGCACTATCCCGCTGGTAAAAAATTTCGTAATATCGTTAAATTCAATCATTATGCGCCTCCTGATATCAACCTATTCCTGCCTAATACCGACAATGTCCCCCTCATCAAGCCCGGAAACCACCTCGATATCGCTTCCGCTCGTCATGCCGGTCTTTACCTCTCTTTTCCCGAAACTTCCGTTATCCTGTTTTACCAAAACAAATTTTCCGGCCCCTTCCCTTATTACCGCCGAGCGCGGGATCACCAAAACCCCGCCTCTCTCTTCCTGGTAAATGGTCACACTGGTGGTCATATCCGGCCGCAAAAGCTCTTCATTGGAACCATCGATTTCTATCACAACGTCGAAGTTTACCACGTTCTCCTGAATGATCGCCTTAGGATAGATCGCCTTAACCTTGCCGGTGAATTCTTTATCCGGATAGGTATCGACCGTGAATATGGCCTTTTGCCCCACTTTAACACGGCCTATATCCGTTTCATCCACAAACGCATCAACTTGAAGCCTTGAAAGGTCGATGATCGTCACAAATGTCGGAGCGCTGAGTCCGGCGGCAACAGTTTCGCCCTCCTGAGTAGTGACGGAAGCGATGACTCCGGAGATGGGCGCCTTGATAGTAGCATAAGATAACTGAATTTTGGAAAACTCCAGCGCGGCCTTTGTTGCTTCTTTAACCGCCTTAGACTGTTTAATGGTATATAGATCCTGACCGTTAAAAAGCGGCATCGTTACCTTCAGACCTGCAAAATTATCGCCCTGGCTTGGGAAATATGTCGTTCCTTTGACTCCGTAATCCGTCTGGGCGCTTAACGCCGGCCAGAAGGAAGCCTTCGACACCCCAACCCCGGCATCCGCGGCTCTAACATTAGCTTCTGCCTGGGCCACCTGGGCCTCTAGATCCTTCTTTTCTATCTCAGCGATAACCTGGCCCTTTTCGACCCTGTCTCCTATGTTGGCGTAAAGATGCTCGACTTTGCCGGAGATCCTTGCTCCCACCTTGACCTCTGCCCCTATAACGGGCCTGACCGTGCCTGTGGCAAGTATGGAAGAACCAATATCTTTCTTTTTTACGGTCGCTGTCTCAAAAGAAGGGCTCTTCTCCGCTTTAGCAATAACTAAAAAGTTCCCCGAGAAAGCTATACCGGATAACGCCATGATCACAAATAGAACAAAGATGATTTTTCTCATCTCGACCTCCCGACAGCCGGCTTCATGCGTTTCTTAGTGCCTTTAAAACGCTGTTTATACAAAACCAAAAACTTCTCAAGTACTTTCTTTCGCGTTTCAATGCCTTCTGCCCAAAGATGGAGCAGGCCGAACCCTCTGGCTGTTAATTCATAAATTCTTTTTGCCGGGCCGCCGCCTTTGATATCCCATCTCGACACCACAAAGCCTTCCTTTTCTAAATAGCGAAGCGTCCTGTACACCATTGCCGGATCGGGTTTGGCCTTTGGAAACCCGAAACCGTCCAATTTTGCCATTAGCTCATACCCGTAAGATGCCTGCTGCGACAAGAAAAACAAGAGGCACGGCTCAACGAACCGCGTCATCTTCCCGCTGGGGCATTCACATTTTTTGATTTTATACTTCTTCGCGAGCTGGCTGCCTTCAAACATATTAACGCCTCCTATTTAAAATTACATCTATATGTAATTAACATATAGTATACATTGCCATCTTCTGCCTGTCAAATAAAATTAAAAAGCCACCTCCGCGGTGGCCGAATGGACTCCGCGGAGGTGGCAAAGCGCGGTTATAGAATTTCTTAGTGGAATTTCTTAGGGGTCAAACCCCTTTGTTTCCTTTGCATACCGCCCAACGTAAGATAGCACTTTTGGAGCGTGGATTATCAAAACACTCCTTAGGCGCCGGCCGTATCGGCTCGCGGCAAATATCAGAATAGGCCCCCGCTTCTAACCCTTCCTGGAAAAACTTGACCACCCTGTTGTCTTCACCGGAATGAAAGGTTAAAATAGCAACTCGGCCGTTAGGTTTAAGGCATATCGGCAAATTTCTTAAAAACTGCTCCAATGCCGAAAACTCGTCGTTAACCTCAATGCGTAAAGCCTGAAAGGTCCGGCGAATGGACGTAGTTATTTTTTCCCTGGAGCCGGCAGGCGTCACGGAAGCTAGCGCTTCTTTTACGGTATCAGCGAGCGCCTTAGTTGTAGAGATCTTATGGCAGTTTTTATGGATGGCTCTGGCGATCGTTTCCGCGTAGGGTTCATCGGAATTAACAAAAAGTATTTCTTCCAACGCTTTTTCAGAGATCGCCTTGATCAAAGCCGAGGCCGGTTGGCCGCGCTTAGGATTAAATCTTAGATCAAGCGGCCCCTCCCATTTAAAAGTAAAACCCCGCGCCGGATTATCCAATTGCATTGACGAAACGCCCAGATCCGCCAGAATAAAATCAAACCCGCCGCCTGCGTCAGCAAGCATCTTAGGAATTCCGGCAAAATTGATCTGCCGAAGAATAAGTTCTTTATCAGTATGACCCAGGGCCCTCAGGCGCGCCTCGGTACGCGTTAACTCTATCGGATCCACATCAATACCAAAGAGACGTCCGCCTGGCATAATGCGCAAAAGAAGCTCCTCCGCGTGCCCGCCGAACCCCAAAGTAGCGTCTAAACCGGTCTGGCCGGGCTTAGGGTCAAGGACTTCTAAAATTTCTTTAACGCAAATCGACCGGTGCATACCGGCCGGGGTTTTCCCGCTCTTTAAGATCTTCTCAATATCGCCAGCGTATTTTTCCGGATTAAGTTCCTTGTACTTTTCATCAAAACGCCTGGGATGCGTGCCCTTATAGCGCACGCGCCGTTTTCTTTTAGGAGTTTCATCTAACCCTGAAGAAGTCCTCATAATTTATCATACTTAGTGTGTTTGCCCTTAGCTTTTTCTATCGGATATTTCACCTCATTCTTTTTAAGCTTCTCCTCCATGGCGCTTATTAAGCTAATTCCGAGATTATCAGCTAATTCAAAAAGATATAACGCGATATCGGCAATTTCATCTTTGATCTCCGCGTTATTTTGCATAACATATTTCTCAACCTCTTCTTTGGTCTTCCATTGAAAATGCTCTAAAAGCTCGGAGGCTTCAAGGATCATGGAAACAGCCATATTCTTTGGATCATGAAATTGCATCCAGTCGCGCTCATCCCTAAATCGTATTATTTTTTTAGTAATTTCGTTTATTTCACTCATAGTCATCCCCCTTGAGCAACACCTCGAAGATCTCTTTTCTGATATGTTTAGGGATCTTTTTGAATAAATTACCCTTAGCACCCAAAACAATCTTTTTATTATGGCCCCTAACCTCTCCGATTGCTTGGTGAGAAGGATATTACCGGGGTCACAGGAATATATCGCCCTGTCAGACCTCTCGAAAGTCAATGCTACCGCAAAAACCTTTCAACTGTTCCTCGACCCAATCAAGATCATTTTCGAATATCCTGTACAGGTTAAATTTGGTATTAATATTATAAGTATAGAACCCTTCCAAATCCACATTTATGATTCTTTTTAGCTTAGGTTCATATAACAAATTACTCAAATGCCAATCGCCTATTAAAAATCCATATTTATTATTATAGCTCCTCAATGAATCGAGCAACTCTGAGACAGCAACTTTAATTTTTAATATAACTTCCGTGTCTTTCAATAAACCAGAATCGCCCGGCTCGCGCTGTTTCATTGACAGTGACTGTAGATCATAGCCGTTAATATAGCGACTGCCATAACTGCCTGCTCTATGAACATCGGTTAATTCTGCAATATGCTTATTCAAAAACTCCAAACTGCCTAAAAATTTTAAAGTAGCCTTGTAGTTATTAAATTCTTTATTGCCTAACAGGGATATTAATAATTTTAGTCCGTATGCATCCGAGAATTTTACCACCTTGAAGACATTTTCTTTATTATAGAAAACTAAGAACCGCCTATTAGTTCTAGCTCCTCTTAGTTTTTTATAAGATCTTAATTTGGGAAATAATATCAAACAAGTAAAAAATTCTAATAATTTGCCAATACAATAGATACCCGATTTCAGGATTTTTTTTGACATCGAAGGGATCTTGTCATTTTGAAAATAGTGGACAAAATTTGGGGTCCACTGAAGTTTATCAATTATTTTATCATAACCTCAAACACCTTAGGCTCCCAGACAGACTGTTTTTGGCCTTTGTCGTCAATCTCAGTGCGCCGCAGGCAGGTAAGCGTTATCTTTGTGCCGGAGGTAATACTTTCGATAAGCGTATTGAAATGGGAGTAATTCTTTACTTTTACGCCGTTAACCTCGGTGATCACATCCAATGGCTGAATACCGGCTTTGTCCGTGGGCCCATCAATGGCTACAAGTGTAACTAAAACGTTGTCAATTCTTGTCTTCCCCAGGGCTTGAGCCTGTTCTGGAGTAAGATCAGTGGTAAATAATCCTATCTTAGAAAGCTTTAGGGTAAAGCCTTCTTGCGCAAGGATAGAAGCGACAGCATTCCCAAATTTACGCGCGGAATCCTCATCTTTAAAGAAAAGTTCGTACGAATCATCTACGGCGGATATGCTTAGCAGCCATTTATTTTTGGCTTTCGAGACATAATACAAATCCATTTTCTGGATGGTGTTTAAAGCTACATCCATAGGGTAAGGCTCACTGTATCCTTCCCATATGTTTCCAAGTTTTAGCGATCCATCAGTTACCTTCTTTCCCTTCTTCGATTTTCCGATCATTACCTGGACACTCTTTACGATGCATGGTTTCTTGGGGTATCGAGACATCAGCATAGATATTTCAGAGGCGGTCACTTCTTTGAATACAACATCTGCCTGCTCGACCGTAAGATTTGTTTCCGGCTCATACCAGTAGTACTGCGCTGAACTCAACGCAGGCCAGACAGGCTGTGAGGCAGATTGTGGTACGTCCGCGGCTGATGCGCACGCGATGATACATAACAGATAAAAACCAATTGCAATGATGCCAAATAAACATTTCGCGTTCTTCGTTTGCATAGTTTCTCCTAAGTAACTCTTATTGCCGAAAATGAAAAGTGGACAACAACATCATGGATAAGGAAATAGGGGCATTTTCTTCCTCAGATAAATTAAAACCCTCACGCTCTTGTGGCTCACAAGAGCCTCGGTTCGCATGAGGGTAATAATTGGGGTGGGTGACGGGATTTGAACCCGCGACATCTTGAGCCACAGTCAAGTGCTCTAGCCGTGCTGAGCTACACCCACCATGATCAGTTCTTGGTAAATAGCTGATGGCAAGAACTGAAACAAAATCTATTTCGACTTGAATATATCTTTGAATTGCTTACCGATGGCCTCGAACTCTTCGCCTATCTTTTTGAAATCTTTGATCGTTTCTTGCGGAGGCTTGGACAATACCGCCTCCACCCTGCCCTTGAAAAAATTGCCCTTGAATTTTATATTTTCAAATTTAGGCTCGCTCATTTTGGTGCGTATGGAAAAATCAAAGGCCGTTTTGCCTTCAGAGCCTAACAGTGAATCAAAAGCCATGTCCGCCACATCACCAAAATCCCGCACAACCCGTTGTTCTGTGTCCTGCGCCTTCTTGAACGCCACGCCTGTAACTTCGATATGGCAATCAGCGGTCATATCATTGCTCTTTGACCGCGCCAGGACCGTTATATTCGCGTCTCCGCTCTCGAGCTCATTTTTTACATATTTCTTATAATAAGGCCTGAAGTAAGCCAGCTTGCCGTCTTGCACTTCCAGCCTTGCGTCCATATCTAACCTGGCCGGGTCCACCCAGCCGCTTATAATGACGCGGCCGACCTGACTGCCATCACCGCTCAAAATACTGCCCTGGCCGGTGGCCTGCATCCTGGAGGGTTGCGCCAGGGATATCCTGGAAACTTCCAGGCCCACAGGGAAACACTTTATCACAAACGGCGGCTGGTCCACAAGGGCCTTATCTATAAAAGTCACGCTGGCATTCCGCACCAAAAGCTTGCTTATATAAATATCGGGGGCCTTCTTTTGGGGCTCGGGAGCAGAAGCAGAGGCCTTTTCAGGCGCTTTCTGATCTATTTTAGGCGCCTGCACGGAAGGCTTGGCCTTTATAACCGGCAGGCCGTAATCAAAACTGTTATCCGCGTTACGAGTAACAGTAACTTGCGGCCCTTCTATAACGATGGAATTAAACCCGACGTCACCTTTTAAGAGCCCAATCAGGCTCGGCGTAACTTCAAGGCGTCTGACCTTCAGGCTATCGGAGATCACCACTCCTTCGGCTATTATCGTCTTAGGCAAGGCGACCCTCAGGTCTTCTATCTCGATCTTTATGCCAAGATTCTTCTCAAGCTGCGTCACAAGGATCGCGCGGGCATTAACAGCCACATACGCGGAGATCCCGGCAACCGCCAGAATGATAACGACTAAGATGATAAGGAATATGCGTAATATTTTCATTTTTAATATCTCATGCGCCCGGGCTGATTCGAACAGCCGACCCTCTGCTTAGAAGGCAGATGCTCTATCCAACTGAGCTACGGGCGCAAAATTTTTCTGTCAATACTGTAGCTCAGCTACTTCTTAACCAACGACCGAGTGGAGCATCTTTTGCTCCACGAGGAAGTGCCTAAAGACAAATGTCTTTAGGCCTGAGCTACGGGCGCAAAAAAAACACTATGGTGGTCGGCACTTGTTCGGCCTGCGGCCTCGCAAGTACTCGACCAATTTTTTCCTCTCGGAAAAAATTGGTCGGGGCGGCAGGATTCGAACCTGCGACATCTTGCTCCCAAAGCAAGCGCTCTAGCCAAGCTGAGCCACGCCCCGAAAAATCTTCCCCAAACCCCAATCAATAGGGGCTTACGCCCCTCTTGCGCTCTACGAAGCTCCTTTTCGTCGCTTCGTATCGCTGTCACCCCTTGGGGATGATTTTTGTGCTTCGCACTATTTGATCGAATTTAAGTGTTTAATTATAACACCCGCACCCCTGCTTTTCAAGCGACTTCGGATTGATTAAATATTCGTAGTATCATATAATGAAGCGGCATGAAAAAAAGGAAGCTGGTCATTTTAACGGTGGTTTTTATCCTCCTGGCCTCTTTGGCGCTTGGCATCTACTATGTCAACAAGGCCGTCCTCCCTACAATAGTAAAAGAAAAGATCATAATCGGCCTCTCAGAGCTGACTTCTACCAAGGTAACGCTTGATGCCTTGAGCTTTAATCTCTTTCGCGGCGTGGTCATATCAAACCTTGTCTTCTCCGACAAAGATGAACCCAATAAGATACTTTGCTCTATCAAAGATGCCTCTGCCGGCTTTCTTATTATCGGCTTCATAAAAGAAAAAAAGATAATCATCCCTTCGCTTAATCTTAACGCTTTGGAATTCAACCTGGTACGTCAAAAAGACGGGCTCCTTTCGATAGCCCCGCTAATAGAAAAGCTCACGCGATCCGCGCCATCCGGAGGCACGCCGTCAATACTGGTTAAGGCTGTAAATGTATCGGACTCGGCCATTCGTTTTACAGACCTTACTTTTGACCCCCCTGTCGCCGCTGTTCTTGACATCGGCCGCTTGAACCTCTCTCTATACTGGCAAAAAGCTTCCGCGGTTTGTGAAGCCTCTATAACAAAAGACAATAAAGAGGCCGGCTTCAAGATCAAGGCGAGCTACTCCTATGCCTCGCAAAACTGGGATGCCGAGATCACCGCCGGGCAAATCGACGCGCTGATATTGAAAGAATACATCCTGGGCCTGCCTGCCTCGCTCGACAGCGCGCAAATCACCGGCTTAAAGATCAAATGCGCGTCAGATAAGAATATAGCAAAGGCCGAAGGCGCGTTCAACTTTGGATCTCTGGACGCGCGGCAAGGTGATATCTCATTAAAAGATATGGCCGGCTCCATAGGCTTTTCCGCCGAAACGCCGCTTAATGACCTGAAAAAAATAACGGCGCGTGGCAAGCTGGCCGTCGAAAGCGGCTCCCTCTCCTATTCGAATGCCGCGCGCGCTGACGGCAAAATTGACAGGTCATCATGCGATTATGCTGTCACTCCGGACAATATAGGCCTGTCCGTAAACCTCTCACTTTCGGCCATCAACGCAGAGATTAACAAGATAAAGTTGAAAAACGGCTCCATACAAACAAAAGCAAAAATAACTATGCCTCTTTATCGTAATGAAAATGCCGGCATAGCCCTGGCATACTCCGGCACGGCCGACGCCCGCGCGGATGAGATATCGGGCCTTGAACAGATAGGGGTTGTCTCCAGTGTAGAGGCCGGCCTGCAATTTAAGAACAACGATATCTCTATACAAAAACTACTACTAATAGCATTGGACACACAGGTAAGCGGCACAGGCAGCCTGAAAGATAATATATTAAACCTGGATATCGAGGGAGACTTTGACTTGGAAGAACTGTCCAAACTCCTGCCGAAAGATACATCCATCCCTGACATCGAAATATCCGGCACGACGGAGGTAAAGGCCCGCGTCACCTCAGACATGTCCAAAGACAGGCCGCCGGCCTTCAAAGGCGAGGCCACTTTGCAGAACGTAAGCCTTGAATTGCCTGAAGGCAATGTTACGATCGAGGCTGATGCCGGACGCCTGCTGTTCGATACAGCCGCGGAAGGCCTACAATGGCACTTTAGTTCCGTCAAATACCTCGGCCTGGCGTACAGTTTCGACGGAGACCTGAAAAATTTCAAAACACCCGAAATAACCGCCGTCATCATAGGTGCCGATATCAGGGCTAAAGCGGAAATTATCAAAAAGCAAAACATGCTTATGGTAACATCCGCCGAAGGCTCTTACAAAAATTCCCGATTTACCCTGTCAGGCAATTTCGACGGCAAAGAAAACCTCGTAGTCTCAGGCATGATAAACCTGGATACGGAAGACTTAATATACCTCCTGCCGCGGAATAAAGCCGCGCTTGAACAAATAGGCCTGAAGGGAAAATGCGTTATCCGGGCGGACGCGTCGGGCCCTCTAAAAGACTGGCGCCTTTGGAATATCAACGCCAAAGGCAACAGCGGCCAGATCTCCTGTTATGGCCTGAAGCTCAAAAATATTATCGCGGAATACAGCCAAAAACAGCAACAAGGCTTCCTGGATCTTCTATCCTTCGATGCTTACCGCGGAAAGGGTGTCGTCAAAGGCAGGCTTGGATTTTCGGGGAGTGACATAGACTATACTTTACGCGGCCTATTAAATAATATAGACTTGGGCGCGCTCAGGATGGATACGCCTCTTAAAGAAAAGAATTTTTACGGCCTGCTGGACTTAAATATTTCCGCCAAAGGCCGGGGCGCGGAATTGAATACCATAACAGGCGTGGGAAGTTTTACCATAAGAGAAGGCAACATCTGGGAGTTCAATCCACTGCAAGGCCTCGGGAACTTTATCTTCAGCCCAGGGTTTAATAGGATAGCATTTACCGACGCGCAGGCTGATTTCAGCATACAAAATGGTTATATCGCGACCGATAACCTGGAACTCCTAGGGCCGCAGCTCGGCCTTATATGCGAGGGAAAAGTCGGTTTTGACGGCAAATTAGACCTGCTTGTCAACACGCAGATACCTGCCACGAAAAACGGAAAGATAGGGGATGTCATAAGCCGCGCCGGCAGCCTGACCGCCATAAAGATAACCGGCACCGCCAAAGAACCAAAGTACAAACTCCAGCCCATAGGCGAGAACATCCTCAGGAAGGTCGGCGAGATCTTTTCAAATATACTGCCATAAGGCCGCGTAATTTCTTTAAGGCCTTGTAACGGTGGCTCATCTTATGTTTAATATCCGGCCCAAGCTCGGCAAAAGTCTTGTCGTATTTCTCTACCACGAATAACGGGTCGTATCCAAACCCGAATGATCCGCGGGGCTTCTCGCCTATCACCCCGCTGCAATTTCCGGTAACAACGCCTATAAGACGTTTTCCGTCAGCCAGAGCCGCGGCGCACTGGTATCTGGCCTTCCTCTTGGACGCCGGCACGCCTTTTAGTTCCCGAAGCAGCTTAAGATTGTTCTTCTTATCCGTAGCAGACGGCCCGGAGTAACGCGCAGAATAAACACCCGGCCGGTTACGCAGGATACCGACTTCAAGGCCTGAATCCTCGCCCATAACGAGCTTCTTTGTAAATAAGGCTATCGTTGCCGCCTTCTTTACGGCGTTCTGCGCGAAGGTCTCCCCGTCCTCTACTATCTCAGGCATGTCTTGATAATCCGCCAAAGAGGTGATCTTAAGATCAAGGCCTTTCAAGATCTCTTTTATCTCTTCTAACTTTTTCTTATTTTTTGTCGCAACCAGTAATTCTAAAGCTTTTGCCTTTACTTGACACTTGACACTTGACACTTGACACACTCCTATTTCACATCCTTTAATAAGTCTTTCTGTGTTTTGATAAGCGAATCTATGCCGCTCTTGGCCAGATCGAGCATCTCATCCATATGTTGTTTCGAAAAAGGCTTTCTCTCGGCCGTGCCCTGCACCTCGATAAAATCGCCGTTCGATACCATGACCACGTTCATGTCCACCTCGGCCTTTGAATCTTCCTCATAAGTCAGGTCCAGCAGTTTTACCCCTCCGACAATGCCTACGCTCGTCGCGGCCACGAACTCGGTGATAGGTACACGCCTTATCATCCCTTTATTCTTCATGGCATCCAGGCAATCCACAAGCGCCACAAAACTCCCCGTGATAGACGCCGTGCGCGTCCCGCCATCTGCCTGTATAACATCACAATCAAGGTAAATGGTGCGCTCTCCAAGTTCTTTTAAGGCTACGACGGAGCGCAGCGACCTTCCCACGAGGCGCTGTATCTCGAATGTGCGGCCCGACTTCGACGACCTTTCCCGCCCCACGCGCTGGGCGCATGAACGCGGCAACATGCCGTATTCGGCCGTCACCCATCCTTCTCCCGAGCCTTTTAAAAAAGACGGCACAGATTCATCGACGGAAGCCGAACATATCACCTTGGTATCGCCTACCTCTATCAGGCATGACCCTTCGGCATGCTTCAAGTAATCCCTTATGATCCTGACCTTCCTTAAAGCGTTAAAACCCCTCCCATCCTGCCTAACCATACCTATCTCCATTTCTGCTATGATACTTTTAAGTAAGACTTTTTGGACAGACCGTTTTGTCTCAGCTATTTTCTGAATATATCGTTTCCTTGGGAGTCGATCCCAACTATCAAGGGAAAATCTTTGACACGCAGGCGGTAAACGGCCTCAGGCCCAAGCTCCTTAAAAGCAACAGGCTTTACAGAGATCACCCTTTTGGCCAAATACGCGCCTGCTCCGCCGGTGGCTAAAAAATACACAGCCTTATGTTTTTTTATAAGCCCGCGGACCTCCTCTGAGCGCCTGCCTTTGCCTATCATCGCCTTTACCCCGGCCTCCAACAAAGGGCCCGTCATCTTATCCATACGGGCGCTTGTCGTCGGGCCGCACGAACCGATGACCCTCATAGGGGGCGTCTTGGTCGGGCCGCAATAATATATTATCTGTCCTTTAAGATCAAAAGGCAGCTTCCCGCCCTTCCTGATAAGCTCGATCAATTTCTTGTGCGCCTGGTCGCGCGCTGTGTAAATATCGCCTGTCAAAAGGACCTCATCCCCGGCCCTTAAGCCGGAAAATTCATCCTTCGACCTGGTTAAAAGCTTTATAAAATTATCATTAAAGAATGACACTCGCGCTCCTTAAAACATGGCAGCTTATATTGACGCATACGGGGAGGCCCGCGATATGTGTGGGAAATGTCTTGATATTCACGCCCAAGACCGTGGTATTGCCTCCCAGGCCCATAGGGCCGATACCCGACTGGTTTATCTTTTTATAGAGTTCTTTTTCGAGCTTGGCCACAGCGCCCAATGGATTAGGCTTGTCAATAGGCCTCAGAAGCGCCTCTTTAGATAGTTGGCAGGCATAATCCGCGGTGCCCCCGATACCTATGCCTAAAATATAGGGAGGGCACGCATCCGGCCCGGCCTGTTGTACCGCCGAAATAATGAAATCCTTGATATCTCCTATTGTCGCCGTAGGATTGAACATCTTCAGCTGTGTCTTGTTCTCACAGCCGAACCCCTTAGGGAGCACGGTGATACGCATGCCTTTATGACGGCCAAAAGTAAAATGGATAACGCACGGGGAAAACTTCGACGCGCCTTCGCGCGCGAGTGGATCCAAGACGATAGAATTACGCAGGTAACCCCTTTTGTAACCTTCTCTGACCCCCTTATTGACAGCCCTCGTCATGTCCAAAGACGATACGTCAACGCCCCTGCCTATATCCACGAATACGACCGGCATCCCGGTATCCTGGCACAAAGCCACCCTGTCCGCCTTTGCTATCCTTGCATTATCGACAAGCTGTTTTAAGATCTTCTTTGCCTGGATGCCGCTCTCTTTACTAAGCGCCCGGGCTAACGCGCTGTCAACGTCAGGACGCAGATGCAGGTTGGCATCGATGCAGAGCCGCGCCACACTCTCTGAGATCATCTTCTCCGTTAGTTTTTTCATCTTCCCCTGTGCTCCCTTACCACCGTTGTGCCTATGCCGCCGCGCGGATTGAACTTTGTAGTCATCTTAGCCCATCTCGGCCGGCAGGCATGGACAAAATCATCCATAAGCTTATTCGCGAAGTGCTCATGAAAGATACCTATGTCGCGGTAAAACATCAGATACTCTTTTAAGGATTTAAGCTCGACACAGAGCTTGGCCGGGATATACTCTATCGATATGGCAGCGAAGTCCGGAAGGCCCGTCTTCGGGCAGATACAGGTAAATTCCGGTATCTCTATATGCACCACATACCGCCTGTCAGGATACTGGTTCTCCCAAGCCTCTATTTCTGGAGTCTCAAGCGACCGAATATTCTTCTGCAAACCTTCATAAGACGATCTTTTCTTCATGTTTTTTCCTTCAATTCTTCATTCTTAATTCTTAATTTTTAATTTATCTTATCCCTGCGTACTTATGCGCCTGCGGCATGATCTTGACATTACGGACGCCGGCCTCTAAAAAATATTTTTTAAAACCTACCATTTTGTTCAAAAGCGCCGAATCAACATCGAACCAATTTGGCTGTAACACCACATATATATCCGGCTCTATCTTTTTTATGAGCCCTGTTACCGATACGATATCCTCCTGCTGTGTCGAGCCGGTTATGACCATTTTTATAAAAACGCTCTTCTTTTTTGCGATGCTCAAGAACTCTTCGTGCTCAGCCCAGAAAGCCTTTTGCCCTGTCGCTGACGGAAGCTTGATATCCATAGCCACGATATCGATAAGGTCTATTACGCCGGAGAGCTCATACGGCAATGTGCCGTTGGTCTCAAGGTATATCTTAGGCCCGATAGTCCTTGCGGCAGGCAAAAACTCTTTTAAAAAATCGGACTGCACTAGGGGCTCCCCGCCGGTAAGGCACAACGAATGAATATCCCTGGATCTTGACACTTCGCCTTTTAACGAAACTGCGCTATATTCTTTAAAATCACGCTGACGGGTGTCACAAAAACCGCATTTGATGTTACATCCGAAAAACCTGACAAAAAGCTGCTCAACACCCAGATAAAGCCCTTCTCCCTGCGTGCTTTTGAATATCTCCGATATCTTGGCTATTTGCATAACATAAACCTTCTTCCGATGCGGGATCGGAATTTCATTTTACAATGCCGGGTCTTTTACCCCGGCTTCCGCGAAGCCCTTTTCTCTTAAAATACAACTGTCGCAACGGCCGCAAGGCGTCTTTGCGCCCTCATAGCAAGACCAGGTCTCCTTATAAGGCACGCCGAGCTTTATGCCTAAGGCTATGATCTCTGATTTTTTCAGGCCTATCAGCGGGGTCTCGACCTTTATGGGCCTATTTTCAATGCCGCACTTCGTAGCGACCTTTGACAACTTATTGAACGCGTGGTAGAACTTCGGCCGGCAATCCGGATAGCCCGAATAATCCAGGGCGTTGGCGCCTATGAATATAACACTTGCCCCTGTAGCTTCCGCGTAAGACAAAGCAAAACTCAAAAAAACGGTATTCCTGGCAGGCACATATGTGGACGGTATGCCTTCCGGCGATTTTTTCCCTTCAGGTATAGGCATCAGGCGGTCCAAAAGCGAAGACCCCTTCCACGGAAAATCGATCGTGATCACTTCAAAAGGGCACTTGGCAAGGCGGGCTATCTTTTTTGCCGCCTCTATCTCCCTGCGGTGCTTCTGGCCATAATCAAAGACAAGACAGCTTATCTCATAGCCCTTTGACTTGGCTATATAAAGGGTTGTCGCCGAATCCAGGCCGCCGGATAAGAGTACGATGGTTTTTTTCACGTCTCGCGATAGATAGCATAACTGGTATCTGTCTCCCACACCTTAACAGATATGACCTTCAACGGTTCCTTTTTCATCCGCTCAGCCATCTTCAGATAGATGAACCTGGCGATATTTTCCGATGTCGGGTTTATCCTTTTAAAATACGACAGGACGTTAAGATACTTGTGGTCCAGCAAAGATAAGACGCTCTTTAATTTCTCTTTAATAAGCGTAAAATCCTCTACCATGCCTGTGCGATCAAGCGTGTCCGACCCTAAAGAAAGCTCGACCTTCCAATTGTGGCCGTGAAGCGCCTCACACTTGCCCTTATAACCCCTTAAATTATGCGCGGAACTGAAATTCATGCATACCGAGACTTCAAACATTGGACACCCTCTTGACTTCCTTTAACTCGTTGCCTAAAAAACTTTTCGCCACATTCTTGAAAATAGCCACTTCATCCGACACGAAGTATTCGCGCGAAGGCCGCGAGCGCTCCTTATTCAACACGCCCTCCTGCGACAACACCTGTTTTACCTCTATCGCGACCTGCTCGGCGGAATCTATCAATTTTACCGCCTTGCCCATCACCTGCTGGATCTTATTCTTCAACAAAGGATAGTGGGTACACCCCAATATCAATGTGTCGATGCCCTTACTCTTTAATACGGAAAGATACTTCTCGGCGACCTTTGTAGTGATGGCATCATTTATCCAGCCCTCCTCAACGATAGGGACGAACATAGGGCACGCCTGGCTGAAGACTTTAATGCCGGCATCAAGCCTTTTGATCTCTTCCTCATACGCGCCGCTGTTTATGGTGGCGCGCGTGCCTATGACGCCGACCTTTTTGTTCTTTGTGGCATAGACGGCTTCTTTTGCCCCGGGCATAATAACCCCAATAATAGGTATCTTAAAATGACGGCGTATGATAGGCAATGCCAGGCTCGAAGATGTGTTGCAGGCTATGACTATCATCTTAACATCCTGCTGTAGCAGAAAAAGCGTATTTTCCAAAGAAAACTTGATTATAGTCTCCTTGGATTTTATCCCGTATGGAACACGGGCCGTATCGCCGAAATACACAAGGTTCTCATGCGGCAGGAGTTTTATGACCTCTTTTACGACCGTCAAACCACCTATGCCTGAATCAAATATCCCTACCGGGTTATCCATGCATTCTCCTCGCGATCATACTTATCCATTCGATGCTCCATCGCTCGCTTATCCTGTATTAAATTGCAAGGTATCGCTCGTTCACCGGGCCGCCTCACATCTCGGCGGCCGCGCTAATCAGTCGGACTTATTCGTCCGACTAGCGCCCTCGCAATAATTTTTAAAATCCATGACCCCTCCGGCGATAGCCTCAGCCATGGCCTGGCGGTATTGAGGGTCGCGCAATTTTCTCTCCCCGTCCCTATTGGATATATAGCCTATCTCTACCAGCACAGCCGGCATGCGCGCCCCCTTCAATACCGCGAAAGGCGCGCCCTTAACACCTAAAAGTTTTATGTTCATCTTTTTAGAAACAGCCCGGCCTATAAAATGCGCGAGCTCAATGGACTCTTTCCTGTTTTCCGTATAGATAAGGTCCCATAGCATGGCCTTCAGCGACAGGAACTGGCCGCGCAGGTCATGATCTTCTATATCAAGCGGCGCGTTTTCAGCGGCGGCCAGCGCCCTGGCATCGTCATCGACACTCTCCGTCAGATAATAGACCTCAAAACCTTCTATCCAGCGCGAACGGTTCGCATTGGCGTGTATACTTATAAAAAGATCGGCCTTTTTGTCATTTGCTGCCTTAGGCCTTGAGGCAAGCGGGATAAAAACGTCTGCGGAACGAGTCACATCCGCCTCCAAGCCGCAACGCGACAGCTCATTTCGTACACGCTGTGTCATATCCAGCACGACGTCTTTCCCCCTTACCCCGCCCCTGCCGATGGCCCCAGGGTCCTTTCCGCCGTGGCCGGCATCCAAAATAACCGAATCAATGGCCCTTAAATACAGGCTGCCAGCTGTTTTTTTCTCGGGGAATTTGCATACCGGCGGCACAATATAACCCATCAATTCGACAGGCGCGTAAATAACGCTGTTCTTGATGTCGACCGGGCCGGACAGCTTCTTTAGGCCTCCTACCGAGACGATCGAGCTGCTCCCTATAAGCAGTCTCACGTCTGCCTTATCTTTTTTTAACAGGATCACCTTGCTTAAAGGGTCGTAATCCCACTTTACCCCTTCAGACTCGCACATGGGCAATAAAGCGAAATAAGGCTGATTGTGCATCGTTATGGTCTTATACGGGAAGACCTCGGTGGCGCGCGGCACGGTCGCGCAGCCGCTTAAGCAGATAATGAACGCGATGCAAACAATAAATTTTAAGTCCTTGCGCCTCAAGACAACCCCTTTCTCAACGAAAAAACCTCAACAGGCAATCTCTTAAAATGCCGAATTTGTTCTTTGCGCCTATAGAGCGATATACACACATTATGTAATGTAAGGCCCAGCCGAAAATTCCCCAAACCCTAAAAAATAGGATCTTCCCGCAGGCCTTTCTATTGGCCATGGGAACAAGCAGGCCAAGATCACACGGCCGGTATTTGATCAGGCCCTTCTTCCCTGCTATGATGCGCAGGATATTGCCGGCTGCGACATCCGCCTGCGCTAAAGAAAACTGCACAGCCATCCTCAAGGCCTTCCCCTTGCTCTTAAAACATGCCGCGTCGCCGGCGGCAAAGCAGCCTTCGGAAAATCTCAGATAATTATCTACAACGAGCCTTCCCTGCGTGTCTTTTTCGAACTTCAAGTCACGAAGGAACTTCGGTGTCTGTACCCCGGCCGCCCAAATAAACAGGTAGTCATCGAATTCCATGCCGCTCGATAACTTGACGCGGTTCTCCGTGACCTCTTTTATAGAAGAATCCGCGTAAATATTGACGCGCAAGGCAGCCAGGTTAATGCGGCAATAATCCTTGGCCCACTGCGGCAGGGGCCCGAGGATATCATCCTGCTTTTCTACGATGTTAACCGAATATTTTTTTACTTTTTTGCGCCTTAAAAAAGCCGCTATGCTGCTCGCTATCTCGACGCCTGTATAACCGCCTCCTGCGATGACGATCTTCTTCTGAGGATAAGTGGCTACCGTATTCAAAAGCGCCGCAGCGTCATCAGCGGTATCCAATTTAAGGGCGTGACGCTCAATTTCAGCTGCGCCATAAAAATTTGTTACTGAGCCGCAGCAGACTATCAAAAATTCAAAAGCAAGAGACCTGCCCCCTTTAAGAAATACTTCCCGGGCATCAGCGTCGATGTTTATAACTTCGTCATTCTCAAAATTTACCTTGAGTGCCTCAAGATATTCCCTTAAGTCTAGGATAACGTGCTCTTTGGATACGAAAGAACCGCAGACATCGGGCAGGACGGGCAAAAAATCGAATGTTGGTTTGGCGTCGACTACGATAACACGCCTAGAGCCAAGTTTAGAGCGCTTCCTTGAAAAGACCCTAGCCGCCTCTAACCCGGCAAACCCCCCGCCAATAATGACAATGTCGCCCATGGAACAATATAATAGTATAACTCCCCCCCCTTTGCAAGAATAACAATTCACCCCCTTTTTTTTGCCCCATTCTATCCGTATTCAACATTGAATAGCCTGCTCTAGCCATCCAAGCCGCTTCC
>DMEU01000022.1 GCA_003451585.1 Candidatus Omnitrophota bacterium
ATGACTTAGATAACGGCGCGGGCAGCTATCCTATAGGCCAGAAGATAAACTCGGCGCCTGTTGACGCGTCGCTCCTGCAGTACTCATGGGATACGGTGCCGGCAGGCGCGGTAGCCGACACAGTGCGTATAAAGGTTCAGGACGTCGACGATGCCGCAGCGGCTTTTTACGGCGAGTCACCCGCGGGCGGCTTTAAGGTAATAGGTAAAATATCTTCTGCTGTGCTTAACCAGACACCTGTTTATATAAATAAGACCGGGGTTTACACGATTGATTGTTCTGCCATAGCTGTTGCGAAAGTTACAGCGTATTATTCCTTGCAGAACGGCGCTGAAGATACTTATACGGTCATAGGTTCTGCGGATGTTGTGGATGGCAACGCGAGCATACCGTGGAATACACCGGATAATGTGTCTAGCACAGTTATGATAAAAGTCGTGAAATTCGGAGAAGATGTGGATACGGCGCTGGTCAAAAAAGAAATCGGCCCATTCGCTCTCTACGAAGAATTCTCCAATATCGCGCTTGAGAATGGCCCCATATTTTCCGCAGATGACAGTA
Organism: Candidatus Omnitrophota bacterium; assembly: GCA_003451585.1. Lineage (GTDB taxonomy): Bacteria > Omnitrophota > Gorgyraeia > Velamenicoccales > Velamenicoccaceae > UBA9636. The sequence continues at coordinate 562 of DMEU01000022.1, forward strand.
CAACCATAACATGGGATTCATTAGGTACTTCACTGCCGCTTGTAAAGCTGTTTCTTTCTACGAATAACGGCATTGATGGGTATCCTACGCAGATAGGCGGGGCAGGCACAACTTATGATAATAATATGGGCGGAAGTGTGCCGTGGGCCGTACCTACAGATGTGCGTTCAACTCAGTGTAAAATAAAGGTCCAGAGCAATGTTAATCCTGATAACTATGCAGTAATGGACTCGAGTTTCACAATTAAGAACAAAATAACCGTCACCAATCCTACGACCGGCACTCCTCCCTGGAGTATAGGTAATTCCGCGCCTTATGTCATACAGTGGTCTTATAAAGGCCCCAGCACGACAACTGTAAAGATAGAATATTCCGAGAACGGGGCCGGAGGGCCGTTTGCAGTTCTCCCTGGGGTAGCTGGCGCGAGTTCGGTGAATATAGACGATCCGGGAGATACTTATGGCCCAAATACAGGCTACTTTGACTGGTATATAGACGCGTCGACCCCTCTGACCACTACAGGAAAAATTAAGGTGACCGATGTGGGCATATCTTTGGCTACAGGCACGTCACAGGGTGATTTAAAGCTTATCGGTAATGTGGTGCCTGGTGAGATAGCAGGATCACCTTTGAAGATAGGCGATCCCCTGGGGCTTACTTGGACACTTTACGGTAATGTCAGTAACATCGACATGCTTTATTCTTCTAATGGTGATAGCGGCCCATGGACGCCTATAAATACAGGCGCTGATGATGACTGGCCCTCGGCTTCCCAGCCTTATCCGTGGAATGTGCCGGATGTCATTACCGATAACTTCAAGGTGCAGATGGTGGCTTCCGACGGTACCTCAAATCCGACTAACACGGTAGCCAATAATGTTAAGATCGTAGGAAAACTCAGGTTAGACGCCCCGGACACAGCCGAGACCGACTGGGTCATAGGCGGTCCGCAGCGTCAGATCAAATTCACGCCTACAGGAAAATTCGATGTCAAGATAGAGGGTTCAACCGATGGATTTGCCACTGAGGACAATAATTGGACCATCGCCACTATACCAAAAGCGAGCATAACCAGCGGGGCTCAGTATACTCATAATTATACTGTGGAAGACCATATATCTGAGGCGGTCAAGGTAAGGGTTTCCGACGCTGATGCCACGAGGTCTTCTCTTGTCACGGATAAATCGACAGATACTTTCAGGATCATAGGGAAATTGGTTATTACCAAGCCGGTTGGCACGGATGTTTTATCTATAGATACGCCATTTGAGGTCGAATGGATGAAATATGGTACCATACCTACCGTTAAGATAGAATTCTCAACCGACGGCTCAAGTTGGACTCCGGTGGAGGCCAGTTATGCCAACGAGGCGGGACTCTATACCCAATATATGTGGACGCCCGATAACTTCGACTGGGTAACAACTCACGGCTATATTAAGGTTTCGGATACACGGGCTGCGTATAGCGATGCTGTGAGCGATCCATCCGATCCATTTGTAATAAACGGATGGATCGAGCATACGGCGACAAACCATCCTACCCAGGGTGAGATCTGGGCAGTGGGCCAGTCGCAGACAATAACATGGACTAAGCATGGCAACTTCGCGAATGTGAAAATAGAATATGCTCCTGACGGTGTCAATTATACGACCGTTATAGCATCCACTCCTAATAATGGCAGTGCTTCCTGGACGCCTACCACTGATCTCGCGCTTTCTGCTACCGGTACAGGCAAGCTGCGTATTTCTGATGTCTTGGGGAGCTGTCCGCCCGCGATCTCCAACGCGTTTAAACTTGTAGGTATTGTGACTCTTGCCTCGCCTATAGGCGGGGAGGTATATACGGTAGGCCAGCAGCCTTCTCCAACGATCGATTGGCAGGTAACGGGACTGATCAATACGGTGCATATCTCTTATTCGACCAATACGGTAGGCGCACCGAACTTTAATAATGTGGTCGTAGCTTCCACGCCTGCCGGCGGCGGCTCGCCTATAAGCTACACCTGGCCTATTAACAATACGCCGTCGCCTAAGGTAGTTGTGCGCGTTGCCGATACCAGCAATCTTGAGATATGCGCTAAGTCAAGCGAGGCAGACCCCATAAAAATACGCTGTATTTTTGATGTTGTTTCTCCTCTTGGCGGCTGGACATGGGAAGTCGGGTCGTCGCAGTATATTGACTGGGATACGACAGCAGGTACTGCCCCTAATGTCAAGCTTGAATTCACGTCAGTTGCCAATCCGCAAACTGAGGATTGGCAGACCATAGTCGATTCCACCGTTAATCCTCCTGTTGATGCCAACGGTATTCTGTGGCCCGCAAGCGCTTGGAATACTTCGGGCGGTGTGCCTAACGCGATATCTAATACCTGTATGGTAAGGGTATCTGATACAAGAGATTCGGGGGCTTCTAAGGAATCAGGGGGATTCAGGATCCGCAGCGGATTCTTGGTCAAGACCCCTAACGGCGGCGTGAGCCTTGACCCGGGCACGCAATACAATATAACGTGGGATAAAAAAGGTACGGTTTCAACCGTGAAACTGGAATATTCTATTGACGGCGGTGTGACTTATCCTGCCACTGCCGACACGCCATATCTGCCGAATAACCCTATTGTTACAGCCCTTGATGTTACCGGTTGTACAAACGATTGCACTTATCCATGGACAGTGCCTGATGTCCTTTCCAAAAAGGCGTTCTTTGATGAAAATGACAGCCTTGTTAAAGTCAGGGTAAGGGTGGTGAATGAAAGCGCGCAAGACCCGTCTTCCGATGAGTCGAACTCAAATAATACTATAAAGCCTACATTAGCTGTCACAGGGGGTTCATTTACCGCAGAAGAGACACTGGTAGTAGGAGGAGAGAGACTTGTCAATTGGACATCTACAGGGACTTTGAGCAATGTGAAGCTCGAATATTCCATAGATGCCGCTCATACCAGCTGGGGCCCTGTGATCGAAAGCGAAGGCGAAGGCCCGGCAAATGACGGCATAGTTGAAAATGATGGCGGCTTTTTATGGAGCATACCTAATAGTATAAGCAATACCGTCAAATTCAGAGTATCAACCGCCGACAGTACGAATGAGCCCGCAACTGCAGGCCTGTCGCCGGAGTTCAAGATAAAAGGCAGCCTGACTTTGGTTGATCCGGCTATTTTATACGCGGATGACCACTATAATATAACCTGGACAAAGTCCGGGACAATAGCATCTGTAAAATTACAGTATAAGCTCGGCACAGGGAGTTTCACGGACATAGCCGGGGCCGGGGCGGTAGATACGACCGGGGCCGGCCCTAACTATACTTTTGACTGGACTGTTCCCACGGTTGTCAATAACAGCGTGCTTTTGCGCGTCATCAATAATTCAGACCCGAATGTTACCGATGATTCCGCGCCGTTCAAGATAGCCTCGGCCCTGAAGTTGTTGACGCCAAACGGGGGCGCGGGCGAGTTTTATGTTGTTGACGGGGCATGTTCGGTTTCATGGGAAAAACATGGAGCCGTAAGCAAAGTCGACCTTTATTATGATACAAACAGCGGCCTTGACGGCTATAATAATCCTATTGTCGCCAATCTTGATGCCACGCCTACTAGTTACTCCTGGGACCCTGTGTCGAATGCTATAGGGTCTTCTGTGCGCGTTAAGATCGTAGACCATGACTATGATGGATCGACTGTTTTTACGCGCGAGGATACATCCGATGCCAATTTTGCCATACGCGGAGGCTTGGAGTGGGATACCAACCAGACAGCATTTCCGTCTCTTGCCTTAAATGAATCCTGGGGCATTGATTCTCAGCATACGCTTTATTGGGCAAAGCATGGAACGATATCAAATGTAAAACTTCAGTATTCCGTCAACGGCGGAGGGTATCAGGATATAACAGGCGCCACGTCATTGACGGGGACATCGTTTAACTGGACTATCCCTCAAAGTGCCAATGGACATGTCAAACTAAAGGTGGTAAATCTCGCGGACCAAGACAATGTCTTTGCCGAGAGCCCTGAGTTTATAGTGCGCGGGTCATTTACTTGGATCTATCCGCCTCCCGCGGGTGGCGAATCCTGGCTTGCCGGCTCAGAGCAGACCCTGCGCTGGTCAACGTCAGGCGCCATTGATAATATCGTGATCAAGTATTCGACTGATTATGACCCTGATGCAGGCTCAGGCACATGGAAAAACGTTACGGCCGGCTCAGTGGCTAACGGCGGTTCTCTGCCTTGGCCAAGTAACGTGCCTGATGATATAGCCTATCCTGTTTATTTAAAGATTTATGATGCCAATGATCCGGATGCTTACAAGATAGTAGGGAATTGCAAGATACGCGGTTCTTTGGAATTGACCGAGCCTAACGGAACGGTCAATTATAAGGTAGCTGAGTCATTGCTTATCAAGTGGAATATGGTCGGCAGTATTTCGACTGTCAAGCTGGAATATTCCAAGAACGGCACAGACTTTACAACTATCATAGGCTCTACCAACGCCGGCCCTGGAAAACAGTATAATTGGCCTTCTGTGCCTGCTGAAGCGCAGGGCGATAACATTGTTATTCGTATCACGGACACAAACGCAAATTTCGCCGAAGTTACCCATACCTCCGCGCAGTTTGATATCAAGCCGAAGTTCACTATTTCATCCCCGGCCCTCAATGATACCTGGACCGTAGATGGATTAAAGACCATATCCTGGACGACATCCGGAACGGCAGCCCAGGTGCTTTTATACTACTATTCGGAAAAAGACGCCCAGTGGAAGCCGATAACAGCCAATCCTATCGACAATATTAATTCTTATCCTGATTGGCCGGTTGCCGACGACCTGTCGGATATCGCGAAGATACGCGTCCAGAAATCCGGCGACCCTGACGCGTATTCCGATTCAAACACGTTCAAGATCCGCGGCACCCTGACGCTAACCTCACCCAGCGGAGGAGAAAAGTGGGCCGTAGGCTCGCAACACGATATACTCTGGAGCCAGCACGGGTCTTTTACGCAGGTAAATCTTGACTATTGGGATGGGCAGCTCTGGCGCGCCATCACAGACGGCCAGGGTAACGCCAATATCAATAATAACGGATACCATCCGTGGACCGTCCCCGACAGAATAACGGCCCAGTCCAGGATACGCATTACTGCCGTGGGGTATTCTTATGCTACGGATATATTGCCTAAAGATCCGGCGTTCTTTAAGATCATGGCCGGATTTACAGTGGACAATCCGTCTTTGCCCGACGGCTACGTAGTCGTAGGCGGGCCGGATAAGGCTATCACGTGGACGAGTTCGAGTTCCACTACCAATGTCCCTTCGGTCAGGATAGATTATTCGACTGATGACGGGCAGACGTATCCGTATAACATAATTCCTTCGATCGGCAATACGGGGACGTATTCGCCGTGGGAGATACCGGCCACGGTCTCTAACGCCGTCAAGGTGCGCGTCTGCGACGTCCTTGATTATGACGAGGACACAGGAGAGGTCGACGCTTATGGCGAGTCCGTACCATTCAAGATATACGCGAATTTTACCGTAAACCGGCCTAATAGCGGGGAAAAATTTGTAGCCGGAAGGAGCGACGCGGGCAATAGGATAGAATGGGTATCTCTCGGCGACCTGGCCCAGGTCAGGCTGCAGTACACATTAAACGGCAGTTTTGCCCTGTTTACCAAAGACACTAACGTGATAGGGATAGTTGATAACACACCTGACCAGAATGGGGTAAGTTCATATATATGGCCTGTGCCGAATAATTTTTCAAGCGATACGGTAAAGATACGCGTATCCGACCCTAACAATTATTCCGCGCGCGATGACTCAGACAGTAATTTCAGGATAATAGCAGGCTTTACCGTGTTGTCTCCTAACGGTGATGACCCGGCAACGCAGGGTGTTGACGAGACTGAAACCTTCGATGTGGGCGGGAGCTACAACATTGACTGGGATTGCACATCAGTTATACCGTCGCAGGTAACGATAGACTACTCTACAACCGGAGGAGGCAGTTGGCTCGCTACGCCCATTACCACTACCGATAACGCGGTGGGCAGTGGTAATACGTTCCTCTGGCAGGATGTCCCCAATACTATTTCTTCCCAGGTCAGGGTACGTGTCAGGGATGCCGTGGATGATACGGCTTTTGACATATCCGACAGGAACCTTATCATACGCGCGAAATTCAATATTATCTATCCTGACGGCGGAGGGAACCAGACGCTGGTAGTCGATGACCCCTGCACTATACAATGGAATGTCAAGGGCACGGTCGCCAAGGTGAAGCTCGAATATTCAACCGATGATACGAATTGGAACCTGATCGCGGATGATGTGCCTAATAATCCTGACGGCAACGGAGACGCAAGTTATCCGTGGCTTGGCGGGGTGGCTGACGCCATTTCTTCCACGGTAAAAGTAAGGGTCTCGGATGCTGATGTGGGCCATCCGGCGGCCTCTGCTAAATCTGACGGTGTTTTCAGGATAAAGGGCGCGCTTGAGGTAACAGCTCCGAAGATCGTCGAACCTGACACGGCGGTTTATTGGTCGATACAAACGAATAATGATATTACCTGGAATACCACAGGCTCTATAGATGAGGTGAAGATAATCTATTCAGAGACAGGCACATTTACACAGGCAGACATAGACCAGGACAAGGTGCACACAATACATCCTAATGCGCCGAATACAGGAGTGGATAATGGGAAATTTTCCTGGAATGTGTCTGATACCGCCGCGGCAAGCGCCGTGATACGCATAAGCGACGCATCCGCGGGGAACGAGGATGTCATATCTGATTCCGATCCTTTCCATATCCGCGGCTATTTTGACCTTACTACGCCGGACGGGGATGAGAACTGGCTTGTCGGCGAGGACCATACTATTTCCTGGACAAAGGGCGGAACAATAGGCTACAAGATAAGCTATTCTACGGACGGTACCACTTTCCCAGTGGGCCAGGTCATAACTACTAATAATAACCCGGCCCAGAACACAGGCGCTTTTCTGTGGTCGATGCCCAATGATATTACTCTTACCAAGACCGCCAAGATCAGGATAGAAGACCCCAATGACGACGAAGTTTTTGATGTGTCTTTGGATAATTTTACATTGCATGGCCAGCTTAATCTGACTTCGCCTGTGGGCACCGAGCGATGGGTGACGAATGAGGCGCATAACGTTACCTGGCAGACAACGCGCGGTACGCAAACCACCATGCCGAAAGTCCTGATAGAATATTCGACAGATGTGGCTCATCTTAATTGGACGCATGTTCAAACTACGCCTGGTGTTGAAGGCGCCACAGCCAACGACGGCATCGTGACTAATGACGGTACCTTCTCATGGGTAATACCGGATTCGCGTTCCGCGACGGCTAAGATAAGGGTGTCTGACGTGTCCAACAGCGATGTGGCGGCTGTTTCGCCGGCTAACTTCACTATCGACTACTACCATATTACCTGGACTGTGCGTGACCTTCTTACAAATGAGGCCATAGCCGCTCCAACAGTGGTAGAGAAGAGTACGGTAGATGAAAGCATAGTCAATTGGCAGGAGACTTTGGCGGGTACGCCTGTGACGCATGATACACCTTATGGTTCCTGGGTCACTACGTGGTCCGCATCCGGCTATGGTGATAAGCCGCAGACATTTGTGGCTGATTCCGACCAGTCATTCACCATGTATCTGGAAACCTCTGCTATACACATATGGCGCGCGTATTCGGAATTCGCGTATTCCGTGACAGACAATTCATTGAATGGCAGCGCCTGGCTTGAGCGCGACGGTTCCGTGGTCACCGGCGCAACCAGGGTCGATGCAAAGTTTTATGACGGCCCAAATCTGATAAAGACACTTACTTCAGTTGCTCCCAATGCTGCAGGCTTCTTTGATCTGTCTTGGGCAGGCACAACACTGGTTGACGGCAAGATCTATACATTGATCACTGAAATAACTAATGCCAGCGGAGCCGTATTTAAGACTCCGTCGTCTTTGGATATAACCGCGGCGAAGAGGTTAAAGAGCACCCAGGATTCTGTCACAGAGATGCGCGATGTCACGCTGCCCGGTTTTCAGAGCGGCATTACAGGGTTGATAACCACTAAGATGACGGACCAGGCGAACCTCATTACGGAGAAGATGAAGGCGCAGGAAAAGATCATAACCGATAAGACCAATGAGATGATCGGCGCGGTAAATGTGACCCTTACAAGTTTTGAGACAAAGTCCAATGCGGCCATCACAAAATTACAGTCCGGAGCGGACCAGGCTGTTACAGCCGGCCAGGAACTTGAAAGGACGGCCAAGAAATATTCCTGGAGCGCCAGCGTCTCTCCTAATCCGGCATTAACAGGCGATATGCTGACGTTTAATCTTCAGGGTCAGCCGGCCCTCATACCTTTATTGAGCATTTATGATTATACGAATAAGGCGATGGTCGTAGATATTCCTATGCTGGAAACCCGCCCGGGCCTTTATGTGTTTGAGACCATTGCCAGCAAGGACACCTTCCCCGCGGGAAAGGCCTATACTTATATTATGACCGAGTCTATTACCCAAGGCCTTGTGTCAGGCTCAGGTATGGTAGAGTCTACCTCCATTACTTCCATCGCCGGCCTCGCGGCCTCAGCCCCTGAGGCAGAGCGGACTGCTAAGAAGGTTCTTGACGCGGTGGATGATTTAAGGAACGTCATACTCTCCGATAATGATGTGAATGTTACGACAGCATTGAGAAAACTGCAGAAATCGGTAGATGAGCTGCCCCAGGCCGTTGCGGCCAATGTGTCCAGCACTCCGGGAGCCGTTAACGCCTTGAACGAAGTCGCCGAGAAGTTAAAGACCATGGTCAGCGATGAGGGATGGGATATCTCCAGCATGATAGAAGAGGCGCTTGGAGAGTCGCCCACAATAAGAGAGATAAGGGGTAAGACCGATGTCATACAGGGTGTCATTACGTTATTGCAGGAACTCTTTGAGGCCAAGCTGGGCGGCCTGGATACTCCTGTGGTGTCAACTTCTCTGGCGCCCGGCAGCGTTAAGTTCCGCATAGCTGTGGCCAACCCTTCCAAGGTAAAGACCCAGAGAGTACCGGTGAAGATCTATCTGCCTGCTGAGGTCAAGCCCAAGGATATAATGAATCTGGGAGGCCTGAATTTAGAGTATGATCAGGAGAAATCCATATACTATGTCTATTCGAATGATGTTGAGCTTATGCCTCAGGAATCCAGGTTGTTTGAGGTAGAAGTTGAGGATATCTGGTTTGTCGCGAAGGAAGAAATAGATGGCCTGAGGCTGCAGACAGAAGCTATAGTCGAGCGCATGAAAGACAGTGATTACTATGACGCCGCGCTGACTATCTCCTCAAACATCTTTACCCGTCTCGACAATATCGCAAGGACCCAGGCCGATGATTCGGTCAGCCGTGAACAGCATATCGGTATCTACAGGAGTAATCTGGATACCATTGCCAAGATAAAAGAAGACATAGCAAGGATGGAAAAATTGCTGACTTCCGTCGGCGGACGTCCGGAGCCGTCAATGCTTAAGAAGGTCAGGATAAAAGGCGAATCCCCCACATACAAGACAACGTGGGTAGTCATTTTCATAATTATGATCTTTATCGGCCTTTTGGGAGCGGTATTTTTCTTCACATGGAATTCCCAGGTGCGTTTTACGGAAAACACATTAAAGAGTTCCAAGAAAGACGCGTTCCCGAAACGAAAGCCGTATGATATAGAAGAAGGGGAGAAAAAATAGGTGATAGGTTATAGGTGCTAGGAATACCCTAGTCCCTAGACCCTAGTCCCTAGAACTTAGAATGCTGGATGTCCTTATTTTAGGTCCTCAAGAGGTGTTCTTCGAGGGCAGGGCTCGAGGCGCTATATTCCCGGGAGAGATGGGCGTCTTTGAAGTCCTGCCTTTCCATAAGCCGCTGTTGTCCCGTCTGATCAGCGGTGTGATAATCGCCGATGATTTCAGGCTGGAAATAATCCGCGGAGTGGTGCAGGTAAAATCTAACAAGGTGATAGCGATAGTGGAGAAATAGTGGATAGTTGTTAGTTAATCTTGCTAGTAACTAGAAACTAGCCACTAGCAATTAGACCCAAGCCCCGATATGGACAGGAATATATCACTTGTGCTTATTTTTAGTCTGTGTATATTGGGTCCGATCGCTGTGCTTGTGGCCTCAAGCTTCGCGAGCATAACGGCCCTTGGGCGTAACCCGTCTGCCACGCCGAAGATATTTACAGCCATGGTAATAGCTATGCTTTTTGCCGTAGCCATTTCGGTTATCGCGATGCTGATAGTGTTCCAATTGTTTTCGAAAACAACAGGAACTTAAAAAATAGGTGCTAGGTTTTAGGTGCTAGGTGTTAGGAAGACCCTAGACCCTAGACCCTAGACCCTAGACCCTAGACCCTAATATGTTATTACTCCAAATCATAATCTTGATGGTGTTCATCTTTGGTGGGCTGCTTTTTATCCTCCACCATATCTTTACTAAAAATATCTCTACGGCTACGACGCATTTGGATCAATTGAACGCGGATTTTCTGCGCAGGGAAGAAGAGGTAAAAAAGCTCCAGGCTGAGGCGCAAAATTATTATGATGATATGATAGCCAGGGCAAAAGAGGAGGCTGAAAAGATAAGAAATGAATCGGAAGCCCTGCTGCAGGCGGAAAAAGAGAGGGTCCTGGAAGAGACGAGGCTTGCCAGCGAGCAGATAGTGGAGAAGGCTGAAAAGACGAAACATATGCTGACTAATGAGCTGCGCCGTGAAATAGAGGCGCAGGTGACATCGCGCATATGCGCGGTCATGCAGAATATCTTTCCACCTCATATACAGGAGAAGATACATAAGTTATGGTTAGACGACCTTATGGATAGCAGCCTGAGCCAGTTGTCTCAACTGCGCGTCCCGGCAGAAGAGAACCAGGCGCGCATAGTCAGCGCGTTTGCCCTGACTTCTTTGGAGCGCCAGGTGTTGTTGAAAAAGTTCAAAGACCAGCTTGGTCGTGATTTTGAGTTTAAAGAAGAGGTCGACCCAGCTTTGTTAGGGGGCGTGCTTCTGACGATCGGAAGCCTTGTTCTGGATGGCACGGTCGCCAACAGGATATTACAGAAGATAGCGGAAAATGCCTGATAATAAAACACTGGAAAACGAACTGCGGCCGCGGTTTGAGCTGCGGGAAGTCGGCATAGTCAAGTCTGTGCGCGAGTTTATCGTAATGGCTACTGGCATGCCGTCGTGTGTCAACGGACAGTTCGTTGAATTTAATAGCGGCGTACTCGGCATGGTCATGGGTTTTAAGGAAGATGACGTTCAGGTCCTTGTACTTGGGTCGCAGACATCTATCCATGTGGGCGACGAAGTGTATAACAAAGGCCAGATGGCAGTTATTCCCGTAGGAGAAGCTTTTTTGGGCAGGATGGTCAACGCTATGGCGGAACCAATGGACGGTATGGGCGATATAGAGCCGGACGGCTCTTTGCCTTTGTTCTGTGACGCGCCAGGGGTAATGGACCGCGTACCCGTTGACCAGACGCTTGAGACCGGCACTAAGATCCTTGACGCGGTAATTCCCATAGCCAAGGGCCAGAGACAGCTCCTTATAGGGGACCGCATTACCGGAAAAACGAGCGTCGCGCTGGATTGCATCCTGAACCAGACAGGCAGGAACGTTGTCTGCGTATATTGCTGTATAGGAAAGACATATTCCAACCTTCTGAAGGTTATCAATTTATTAAAGGAACGCGACGCGTTTTCCTACACCGTCATAGTCAGCGGTATCGCGTCCGTGCCCGTAGGCGAACAGTTCATAGCGCCGTATACGGCCTGCGCGATAGGCGAATATTTCATGCAGCGCGGCCGTGACGTGTTCGTGGTATTTGACGACCTGACCAAACACTCATGGGTGTACCGTCAGATATCGCTCTTGCTGGAACGGGCGCCGGGCCGTGAGGCATATCCGGGCGATATCTTCTATATTCACTCACAGCTTGTTGAGCGGGCGGGTTATATGAAGCCGGAACTGGGCGGCGGTTCCATGACGTTTTTCCCGATAGTAGAGATACTGCAGGGCGATGTTACGGGCTATATCTCCACCAACCTGATATCCATGACCGACGGGCAGATATATTTCAATACTTCGCTTTTTAACAAGGGCGTCCGGCCTCCCATTGATTTCGGATTGTCTGTTTCGCGTATCGGAAACAAGGCCCAGTGGCCTATCATGAAAGAATTGTCCAGTAAACTGAGGCTTGAATACCTGCAATACCAGGAGCTGGTCCAGATGACCCAATTGCGCGCTGCCGGGCTTTCAAAGGAGGCAGAAAGCAAGCTCAAGCGCGGGGCGGCGATGACAGAGCTTTTTGTCCAGGGGAAGAACAGGCCCGTGGTCATGGAGGAGCTTGTAGTACATCTCTACGTCTTATCGCGCGGCATCTTAGACGAGCTTTCGCTCGAGGAATTAAAAAAATTCAAAAGGTCATTTTTTGAGTATTATAAAAATATGTACCCTGAAATCCTGCTGAAGATGAGGGAAGTCAGGAAAATGACCCAGGAGATAAAAGAGAGCATAAATACCGCGCTCAAGAAGTATTTTGCGATAGAATAATAAAAATAGGCGCTAGGTTTTAGGTGCTAGGTGTTAGGAAGACCCTAGACCTTAGACCCTAGACCCTAGACCCTAATATGCAGGCCGTCCCGGAAATAAAAAAAGATATAGAATTCAACAGGAACCTCCGTTCCATAGTGGAGGCGCTTAAATCCATTGCTGTTTCTCATTACCATTTCTTAGAAAAAAAGATAGAAGAAGAATCAAAATTCTTTGATATCCTGCAGGCGTTTTTTAATTTTCCGCATTTTAAAAAAGCCGCGCATCCTTTTCTTACTAAGAATGAAAGGCCGCTGGGGATAGTGGCTATTACTTCTGATATGGGGCTCTTGGGCGGTTTGAATATGAAGGTCATGGCCGTGGCCTTTGAGAATTGTGAAAAGCAGGCGTCGCGGCTTATCGTGGCCGGCGAAAAAGGCCATGCTTTATCGCGCGATAAAAAGATGCCGTTCGTAGCTTTTCCGGGTGTGCGCGACGAAGAGAGGTTTTCCCAGGCCCTGGCTTTGAGGGAATACCTGACGGATGAGGTATTGTCGGGGAATTTAAGCGGTGTCACGGTCATATATCCTGAGCCTGTGAATTTTCTTGTGCAGCGCATAAGGGAGCGTCCTCTCCTGCCGTTCTCTATTCCGGAAGCAAAGCTTACCGATAAGGCTGTGGAGAGGGAGGCCATAATAGAGTCTTACGTGCCGGATATCATCGAGTATCTTATCGCGTTATGGCTTGGGCAGACCTTTTATGAGGTATTGGGTTTCAGCCGTCTGGCAGAATTGTCGGCCAGGTTCGTGCATCTGGAGAACAGTTCACAGAAGCTGCAGGACCATGAGAAGGAGCTGAGGCTGAAGTATTTTAAGGTGCGCCATGAGATCATAGACAGGAGCATGAGGGAGATCTTTTCAGCGAGGTCATTGTATGCAGCAGGAACAAAAAGTTGAAGACATTAAAAAGTTCGGCCGTGTAGTGGGCGTCCAGGGGCCTGTCGTGGATGTAAAATTCGGCTTAAGCCGCGATGTGCCCAAGATCTTCGGTATGATAACCATAGACGTTTACGACGGCAGGACTGTAACGCTTGAGGTGGCCGAACACCTGCCGGGTAATATCGCGCGCTGTATAGCCATGAATTCAACCATGAATATACAGCGTAACGCGGTAGCGCAGAGTCTGGGCACGTCCATAACTATACCAATAGGGGACTCGCTTTATACGCGTATAATCAACGTCATGGGCGAGCCTATTGACCAGAAGGGCCCCATAGTGGCGTCTGAGCGCAGAGCCATACGCAGGCCGCAGCTCGGCACTAAAGTACCCGGTTTTAAGAAGGGGTTTGGCAAGCCTGAATTGATAGAGACGGGCATAAAGATCATCGATCTGTTGTTCCCGGTGTTTAAAGGCAGTAAGACCGGCATACCGGGCGGCGCCGCCCTGGGCAAGAGCATCCTTACTCTGGAGATAATACACCACATCGTCAAAAAACATCACGGCACGTGCGTGTTCACCGGCGCGGGTGAGCGTATCCGCGAAGGCAATGAACTTTATTACGAGTTGCAAAAGCACGATATTTTGTCTAAAATGATGATGGTCTTCGGCCAGATGAATGAGCCGCCGGGCGCGCGTTTTGAAGTGGCAATGACTGGTATCACGCTTGCGGAATCCATACAAAGGCAGAATAAGGATGTGCTCTTATTCGTAGACAATATATTCAGGTTTATCCAGGCAGGAGCCGAGATATCCACCCTTTTGGGCAGGGTGCCTTCAGAGACGGGTTATCAGCCTACGCTTATGGCGCAGGTGGCGGAATTCCATGAGCGCATAAGGTCAATGGAAGAGACGGGCGGGTCGATCACATCTTTTGAGGCGGTATATGTGCCGGCGGACGACCTTACAGACCCGGCGGTTGTGGCCATATTCAGTTTTCTTGATAATACCCTGGTCCTTTCGCGCGAGAAGATACAGCTGGGGTTGTATCCTGCCGTAGACCCCCTGCTTTCATCGTCGTCAACCCTTGACCCGGACCTGGTGGGCCAGAGGCATTTTGATATAGCCCAGGAGGTGTTGCATATTTTTCAGAAATACGAGGAGTTAAGGCGCATAGTCCTTGTAGTCGGCATAGATGAACTGTCGGTTGCCGACAGAGCGGCATTCGAGCGCGCGCGTAAATTGCAGAACTTTCTGACCCAGCCGTTCTTCGTTGCCGAGGCGTATACAGGGAAGAAGGGTGAGTTCGTGAACCGCGATCAGACCCTCGACGGCTGCGAGAGGATAGTCTCCGGCCGCCTTGACTATAAATCTGAATCGGAACTTTATATGATAGGTGCTATTATATAAAGTTAGAGTTTTATTGTAACGAAAGGGGAGTTATGGCACATAAGAGAGTGGGCGAGATATTGATAGAGAAGGGTTTTGTTACCGATGCCCAGCTTAAGGAGGCGCTTAGCACGCAGGAGGTTACGCATGAGTACCTCGGGGCTATCCTTATAAAAAAGAGGTTTATAAAAGAAGAGGTTTTATTAAGGGCATTGTCGGAACAATTTAACATACCTTTTGTCTCATTGAAAGAAGAACGCATTGATTGGGAACTTTCGGTAAAGTATTTTTCGTTAATTTCATTTTCAGGCAAGGCCATGCCTATTTTTCAGGACGAGGAAAATGTCATAGTGGCCATCCGTGATCCTTTGGATAAGATATCTCTTTCAACTATAGAGCAGAGCATACGGCCGAAAAAACTGCGCCTTATTTTAGTGCTTGAGTCTGAACTGAAGGAATTTATCGATGAGTGCAAGCGCCGTTCACACGCGTCGTTTAAGCGCCTGTTAGACGAGGAATAATGGCCCGTAAGAGACTCGGCGAGATATTGACTGAGAAAGGCATAATAACACAGGAAGAGCTCTTAGAATGTCTGGAGGAGCAAAAATTCACGCGTGAGTATCTGGGCGCGATATTGTTGAAAAAGAATTTGATCACGCAAGAGGCGCTTACCCGCGCCCTTTCCGAACAGTTCGGCATGCCTTATCTCCAGCTAAAGAACCTCTATATCGATTGGAATGTCTGTTTAAGGTTTTCCTCTGTGGTCGTAAGCCAGGGGAAGTTTTTGCCTATCGGCCAGAGCGACGCGGGGATAACGGTTGTCATGAGCGATCCTCTGGATGTCATAGGTATAGACAGGATCGAAGAGATCGCAAGGCCAAAAAAATTAAAACTTGCCCTTGTGACACCGCAGGAATTGGAAGAGTTCCTCATGGAATGTAGGAAACGCGCCAGGGCGGCGCTGAAAAATACGATGGGCAAGATGAATGAGTAAAAGGCAGAATTAAAATAATATGCTGAATAAAACAGACCAGCTTTTAGCCAGGGCGCTCGCTGAGAACGGCATGGTTTCAGGAGACATCACCGCCCTCATGCTTAAAGAGGCCGCGGCCGGCGAGCAATCCTTTGTTTCGCTGCTTGTTTCCCGGGATATAATCTCTGAGGAGGATGCCTTGAAGGCCCTTGGGTCGGCCCTGGAGATAGAGTATGTTGACCTGCTACGGGCAAGCGTATCGCCACAGGTATTTCAAAGGGTGCCTGTCAAGATAGCGTCTTACTATAATTTTTTCCCGCTGGCCATTAATGAGCGCGTATTGACAGTGGCGGTTTCAAGCCCGTTGGATGTAAAGATGGAAGACGAGATACGTATGCAGCTGGGCCTGGATGTGCGCTGTGTTTTGAGCCGTCAGGAAGATGTAGTAAAGATGCTCAAGGCCCATTATGGCATAGGGGCTGAAACCATAGGCAGGATACTGGAACAGGCTGTGCCAGAGAGCGCCTCCCAGGCCATGGAGGCCGGGCAGGAGAAGATAGAAGATATTGAAAAACAGGCGCAGGAGGCCTCGGTAATAAAGCTTGTAAATCAGATATTGTTCGAGGCGTATAAAAAACGCGCGACCGATATCCATATTGAGCCGTATCGCAATAAGGTGAGGCTGCGTTACCGTGTCGACGGCGTATTATATGACACGAATGTTTCGCCGGAAATCCGGCGTTTTATTCATGCCATACTTTCACGCATAAAGATAATGGCAAACCTTAATATAGTCGAGCGAAGGCTGGCCCAGGATGGCAGGGCCGTGGTTAAGACCCACGATCAGACGCTTGATCTGCGTGTTTCGTTCATACCTACGCCTTACGGAGAGAGTGTCGTCATACGCATACTGCCCGCAGAGATGCTTTTCAGCCTGGAAAAGCTTGGCTTGTCCGCTGATCAGCAGAACGTGTTTGAGGGGCTCATAGTAAAACCTCACGGCATAATATTCGTTACCGGCCCCACCGGCAGCGGAAAGACCACGACGCTATACGCGTGCTTATCCAAGATAAACACAAGCGAAAGAAAGATAATCACTATCGAGGACCCTATAGAATACGAGATGGAGGGCATCACGCAGATACAGGTAATGCCTGAGATAGGCTGGACTTTTGGTAAGGGCCTGCGCAGCATGCTCAGGCATGACCCGGATGTTATGATGGTGGGTGAGGTGCGTGACCTGGAGACAGCGGAGATAGCCATCCGGGTGGCCTTGACGGGCCATCTCGTCCTTTCAACTCTGCACACAAACGACGCAGCAAGCGGCATCACGCGTCTTATAGATGTGGGGGTGGAGCCGTATCTGGTCGCTTCGAGCGTTGAGGCATTTATAGCGCAAAGGCTTGTGCGCGTTATTTGCCAGGGGTGCAAGAAAGAGGTGTCGCTTGATCTAAAAGACGCCATCGATGTTGAGATGAGAAAGCAGATCGCGGCAGACTTAAGGTTGGATTCTTTCAAGGACGTAAAGTTGTATAAGGGGCAGGGTTGCGCATCTTGCAATATGACGGGTTTCTTCGGCCGTACGGGCATCTATGAGAATTTGCTGGTGGACAGCATGATGAAGGAGCTGATAGTTAAAAAGACGCCTTCTTCCCAGATAAAAAAGATAGCGATATCCCGCGGCATGAAGACATTAAGGCGGGACGGGTGGTTAAAGGTCATTAAGGGAATTACGACCTTTGATGAGGTGGTCAAGGTCACGCAGGCCGACGAGGGTGTTTTGGCGCCACAGGCAGGTTCTGCTGTGGCAATGCCTGTCGAGTCTGAAGAAAAACTTGTATCTGCCGATGAAGGCAAGAGGGTTTACTCGCGCCTGGAGAGCCATATTAATATACGTTATAAGATATTCAGGTCGCTGGATGAGGCGGCACGGCGCGGCTATAAGCCTGAAAATTACAGCGCGACGGCCAATTTAAGCGCCGGAGGTATTTTATTTTTTGCGGGTGAGACCATAAATGTCGGAGGCATTGTAGAACTTAAGCTTGAATTACCTGATTCGCAGGAGCCTGTAAGCTGTCTCGCCAAAGTGGTAAGGGTAGAGGAGATAGAGGAGGGCAAGAAATACCATATAGCCATACAGTTCCTGGATATAACCAGCTCCGACAGGATGAGAGTGGACAAGTTCGTGTTAGAATAAAAAGGTTACGATCGGTTACGATAAGTTATAAAAAGATAGATTTGGTATTTTCGCGTCGTTAGTAACCGTTTTTTAAATTATGCCTAAATATAACTACAAAGCTAAAAAGGGCCCTACCGAGATAATAAAGGATTCAATAGAGGCTCAAAACCGCGATGAGGCGGTTGAAAAGATAAGCCGCGCAGGGCTCCTGCCTATAAAGGTGGAGGAAGAGGCTGTATCCGCGCAGAAAAAAGAAGCCTCCGTCAGTTTGTTCCCTTTTGGCAGCGGCCGCATACCATCGCGTGAAGTTACTGTCTTCAGCCGTCAATTGGCCACTCTTATAAGGTCAGGCGTGCCTATTTTGCGCGGTTTGGGCATAATCTCCCGACAGACGGAATTCCCGGCGTTCAGAAATGTTCTGGCCAGGATAGCCGATGCTGTAAAAGAGGGTAAGTCGTTTTCAGGCGCATTAGAGGCCTGGCCTTCGGTATTTTCGCCGTTCTATATTTCAATGGTTCGTTCAGGGGAAGGCAGCGGAAAGCTGCAGGACGCGCTTTTAAGGATAGCAGCTTACCGCAAGTCCCAGGAGGAGATGCTTACGCGCGTGAGGGCGGCCATGGCTTATCCTGTTCTTATGGCTTTAGTCGGAGCGGGCACTATCGTGTTCATGTTCATTTTTGTCCTGCCTAAGCTGATGGGGATCTTTTCGAGTCTCGGCCAGGAGTTGCCCGGCCCTACCAAGGTAGTCGTAGGCATAAGCTTTTTCTTAAAAAATTATTGGCCCCATCTTCTTGCCGGATGCGCTATAGGGTCTTTTCTGGTGGCCAGGACATCTACTTTTAAAGTGCGAAAAAAGCTGACAAGCATCTTTTTGCTGCGCGTTCCGGTTTTGAACCAGTTTTTGCGCAAAAATGAGTTTGCGAAATTCTGCCGTACTCTGGAGGTTATGATAAACAGCGGCATACCTATTTTGAAGGCCTTAAGCATCAGTATTCCTGTCCTTGATAATGAGGTAATAAAAGCCGAATTAAGCCGCTGCGCGAACGAATTGGAACATGGGGCAAGTTTTGGCCGGGCCCTTGGCAGTTCCAAGGTTTTTTCTCCTTTTATGGTCAGCCTTATAATGGTCGGGGAGGAATCGGGCAAGCTGGATGAGGCGTTGGCGGAGGTGGCTGATACTTATGAGCGCGAATGCGACGAGACCATAAAAGTCATGACATCGCTGCTTGAGCCGGCAATGATACTTGTCATGGGCCTTGTGATTGGTTTTATCGTAGTGGCGATGCTCCTGCCGGTATTCCAGATGAATGTTATCGCAAGATGATCAGAAGACAGTTGACAGAGGATATTAGACAGATAAACCAAAGCACCGAAGGACCAAAAAACAGGAGTTTTTTTTTGGTTTTTTTGTTTTTTAGTTTTTTTGCCTTTCTCTACTCTGTTTTCTTGCCTCTGTTTTCCGTCCTTTGTTACGCGCAAGCCTGGCAGGAGTTAAAAGGCGACCATTTTATCGTGTATTATGAGAAACAGGACGAGCGTTTCGCAAAAGACGCGCTAAGGCATTCGGAGCATTATTATAACGATATAGCATCTGATCTGGGCTATGTGCGTTATTCGGGCTTTTGGCAGTGGGACAAGCGCGTCAAGGTATTCATTTATCCGTCACAGGATTCTTTTTTGAAAGCTACCGGCCAGCCTTCCTGGTCGGTGGGTAACGCCAATTACGATACGAAGCAGATAATGGGTTTCACGGGCTCCGATGAATTCATAAATTCCATCCTGGCGCACGAGATAGCTCATCTTATTTTCCGTGATTTTGTGGGTTTCAAGGGCGAGGTGCCTTTATGGCTTGACGAAGGAGTGGCTCAGTGGCAGGAAAGGCCAAAGCGTCAGCTGGTTAAATTTTTTGTGCGCAGCCTGATGAAAGACGGCAAGCTTATGAAGCTTAAGGATCTGACGGCAATGGATGTGCGCAAAGTCCCTGGCGCGGATGAGGCTAAAAATTTTTATATTCAGGCCGCCTCTCTGGTGGGGTTCATGATCGAAGAGCACGGGCCTGGAAAATTTGCTGATTTCTGCCGGCAGTTGCGCGATGGTAAAAGTTTAGATGATGCGCTTCGTTTCGCCTATCCCGCGCAGATGCGCGATCTTGGTGAATTGGAGGAGAAGTGGCTTAAATATGTTTCAGGGATAAAGGTGACCGTCCAGAGAAGGTCCGGCGATGTCATGCAAACGATATCATATAAGTAATGATTGAAACTATAATTTCTAAATCCGAAATTCTAAACAAACTCAGAATTAAAAATTCTAAATTTAAAAATTTGTATTTTGAAATTTGGTTTTATTTGTTATTTAGAGTTTAGTATTTAGGGTTTTTGGTGTGTTTTATACAATTCATGGAGGGGGATGATATGTTGAAGAAGAGAGGTTTCACTTTGATCGAGCTCATGCTTGTCGTGATAATCATAGGCGCGCTTGTCGCCATGGTCATGCCGCGTTTGACCGGTCGCTCTGAACAGGCCAGGGTTGCGGCGGCAAAAGCGGATGTCGCAGCCAATATCGCGACCGCTCTGAAATTGTATGAACTCGATAACGGCAATTTTCCGACCACTTCCGAGGGGTTGCAGGCATTGCTTAACAAACCGGGCGGCGCCAATAATTGGAACGGCCCGTATCTGGAGAGAAGGCCTCTGGACCCGTGGGGCCGTGAATATAAGTATGTCTCGCCGGGCACGCACAGGCCGCATGATTATGACCTTTTTTCGTTTGGAAAAGACGGACAGGAAAGCGCGGATGACGTCAAGAATTGGGAGTGATCTGATAAGCCGCCAAAAATAATGATCGCCGATGAGTGTAGCTAGATCAGATAGAGGGTTTACTTTAGTTGAAGTGATGATGGCGGTGGCGATCCTTTCTTTCGGGGTCGTCATGCTTTATAGCGCTTTTTTTGTGTGCATAGATGCCGTTACATACGCTTCAAACAGGCTTAATGCCCAGATGTGGGCGCAAAATAAGTTTTGGGAGGAACGGGAGTCATTATTACGCAATAGCGCTGTTTCCCGGGACGGCCTTTACGGGTCCGTCAGCTTCAATGGCAGGGATTTTGAATGGCAGGAATCGGCGCAGTCCGTTGACGACGGCTTGATGCAGCTTGGCCTGGCGCTTTCCTGGAAAGAGGCCGCGAAATTCCGCAAGCTTGCTTATTCGGCCTATGTGGCTTTATGAACTATATTTATAGAGAGCCTACCGGTTACTTCCCGGCATTTTCATATTAAAAAGACACAGCCGCCCGCTTTTAAAACTTTGCCGGGAAGCAATAAAGAGCGCTATTCATAAATTTTGAATAAATGAAAAAAAAGAGCGGGTTGACACTTATTGAAGTATCGTTGACGGTCGTACTGGCATCCGTAGTGGCCCTAGCCGTCTATTCCACCTTAAGTTTTGGCGTCAGGATATGGCAAAGGTTCCAGGCAGGTATGGCCGAAGAGGATGCGGCGTTATTTTTTTCTAAAGCCGGTGATGAGTTTGAAAATACGCTCATATACGCGGGCTTGAAGTTCCACGGCAACCAGACCTCGTTAACATTCCCCACGATCATCTCAAGCAGGTTTCATTATGCCCATACCGGCCAGGGTCCGGGGCTGGTAAGTTATGTCTTTGATGACTCGGATGGTGTCATTAAAAAAGCCTATTACAGCCTGGTCGATATTTACAATGGGGATGATCCGGCGCTTTTACCGGTCCTTGACGGCATAGAAAGTCTGGGTTTTTCATATTATTTTTTTGATAATGAGACGGAAGAATACCTGTGGTCCGGAGATTGGCCGCCTTCGGAAGGCGTTCCGCGGTACAGCGCGTTTCCGCTTGCCGTGCGCCTTGCCCTGAGTTTTCAAAAAGGTGATAAAACATATGAGTACAACCAGACCGTTTCTTTGCCGCTTGCGGCAAGATAAGGGCAGTATACTGCTGATAACTTTTTGGGCGCTGTCTTTTCTGTCTTTTTTCGCCTTGATCATGGGCGTTACTGCGCGCCAGAAGATGGCCTTAGCCGACAGGCTCAATCAGCGAGCCAATCTTCGGGTCATAGCTTCAGCGGGCATAGAAAAAGCCGTTTCTGTCTTAAAGAGGCCCGATATGGACCAGGAGACTGATTCTTTTAAAGAACCATGGACAGGCGGTTTTGAGAATGTGAATTTAGGGGGCGCGGTATTCAATGTGTCTATCGTGGATGAAGAGAGAAAGATCAATATCAATACGGCAAGCCAGCAATTATTGAAGGATTTTTTTAAGGCGGCGCTGGATTGCCCTGACAGTGATGCCGAAGTGATGTCGAGCTCTATTGTCGATTGGAGGGATGAAGACCCTTTTTCGCTGGCACAGGGCGCTGAAGACGCTTATTATGAAGGGCTTGAAAATCCTTATGAATGCAAGGATGCCAAATTCGATGTTCTCGATGAATTGTTGCTAGTTCGCGGCATTACAGCTACAATATATCAGGATATAAAAGATCATGTTACGCTTTATGGAAACGGCGCGGTGAACGTCAATACCGCATCCCGCGTTGTATTATTGTCGTTAGGGTTGGATGAGGGCCTGGCAGAAAAGATCATCGCTTTCAGGCGCGGGGAAGACGCGTTGGAGGGTACCTGGGATGACAGGTATTTTACAGGTGTTGGGAGCATGGGCGCTCAATTAACCGAGGCCGGCAGTCTCGAACAGAAAGAATCGGCGCAGTTGTCAAATTTAGCCGCGAGCGGCTCTGCAGGCGTAACTTCCTGGAATTTTTTTATCAGAAGCCGGGCCGGTTATGAATACAAAAAGGGTTTTGTCGCCATTGGATGCGTTTTTCAGAGGATACCAAAGGAGGCAGAACTGGGTTATGACGGCAGGCTCAGATACTGGCGTATTGAACACGGCGTAGAAGGCGAGCTGAGATCCAGAGACTATGGAGCAGAGAGAAAAGCCGGGATATGAATAAGGGAAATATTTTTTCAAGGGGAGCAGTTTGTTTTGATTTTATTTCCGATGCCGTAAAGATAGCTGTCTCAAAGCCATCCGGCGTTAAAAAGTTGATCGCGGATGTGCTGTACAAGGATGTGCGCGGCGCGGCTGGGCCTGAGATAGTCAGGGTGTTGGTTGATTTTTTGGACCGCAGGCGTTCCAGGGATGTCACTGCCGTGCTTGCCATACCTTCGCATCTGGTGATCACGAAAAATATCGAGGTGCCTTCGCAGGATGAGAAAGAGATCAGGGACATAATAAATCTCCAGGCGGGCAGGTTGACACCGTATTCACGCGAAGAAGTGATAATAGATTATGTGCGTATAGGGTCTTTCAGGCAGAGCTATACAAAACTTTTGATCGTTATCGCAACCAAGGAAGTAATACATAAACAACTCGCGCTTTTTAGCGAAGCAGGCATAAAGGTCTCCAGGGTAGTATTGTCTATGGAGGCTATCGGAGGCCTGGTCAGCCAGTATTTCAGGCTTGAAGTTCAGGACTCGCCTTTTTGCGTCATTCACGCGGATTCAACGACTACGGATTTCGGGATATTCTTAAAGAACAAGCAGATCTTTCTAAGGAGCATTTCCATCGGGGCGCACCACCTGGCGGCGGACAGGGATAAGTATCTCGGTCGTTTTATAGATGAATTGAAAAAATCATTCGATGCCTATAATGCCGAGGATATCGAGACTAGCCCCACATTGGTCGTTGTCACCGGGGCCATTGATGGCTTCACGGACCTGGAAGTAATGATGCTGGACGCGTTTCGAATACCAATTCGATTGCTGCCTGTGAGCGATCTCATACCGCGCAACGGATATGTCGCAAAGGAAAGCGTAGAGCCTCCGGAAATATCTATGCTCGGGGTCATGGCGCCTTTGGTCGGGCCCGACACCTCTTTTATCAATCTTGTTCCCGAAGAAGTCAAATTAAGGATGGCCTTAGAAGAGAGAGGCAGGGAACTTATAAAGACGGGTGTATCGACTATGACGCTGCTTCTTTTTGTATTCGCCTCTTTCCTGAGCAATATTTATCTTAAAGCGGAATACCTGAGAAAACTGACATTGAAATATAAGACGTTGAACGCGGAGGCAGCAGAGATAGAAAGCGATTTTTCTAAGGTTAGGATCATACGCGGCCACCTTTCATTGAGGGGCAGGGCTTTGACTGTCCTGGCTGAACTGTATGACCTTACCCCCCTGGAGATATCCCTGGGCAATATGCGCCTCAAAGATGACGGCACTTTTTCCATAAGGGGGCAATCCAGCTCTATGTCGGTAGTGTTCTCTTATATAACAGAGCTGGAGAAGTCGCCGTATTTTAAAAGTGTTAAGACGAGATATACCTCAAAGCGCAAGGAGAGAGGCGTTGATATCGTGGATTTTGAATTGGCGTGCGAGCTGGAAGGATTCTTAGAGGGCAAGTGATGATAACCCGGTATTTTGCAAAACTGAACAAAAGAGAGAAGATGGTTCTTTCAGGGACCGTTTTTTTTATATCACTTGCTATCATAGACCGTCTTGTTCTCGGGCCGTTATTCGCTAAAATGGAACTTTTGGACGATCGAATCCAAACTGAGGCAGAGCTTATCCGTAAAAATTCGCGCATAGTCGCGGAAAAGGACAGGGTGAAGGCTATTTCTGGACAATTGAGCGTATATAGCCGTAGGATCGGCACCCAGGAAGAGGAAACGGCATATTTGTTGGGCGAAGTTGAGAAGTTGGCGCGCAAGTCTTCGCTTTATATAGTGGATATGAAGCCTCTTGGCGTGCAGGAGGATTCCGTAAGCCGCAGGTATTCAGTAGACCTAAATTGTGAAGCCCAGATGGAGCAGCTTGTGAGATTTATGCATGAGATCGAGAATGCATCGGTGCTTTTTTTTGTCGAGACCTTTAACATAAGCCCGAAGTCTCAGGATTCCAGTGTGGCGAAGTGTAATATGCGCATTTCAAGCGTAATTCTTTTATGAGCATTGACGAATATGAATCATAATCTTTTGGCCGGCCAAATGGATTACATCTTTTTCTGTTACGGCGCTTCTTTTATCTTTTTGGGTGCTGTCTGCCATGCCATCCTCCGCTGTTCACCGGATGCCAAAAAGCTCCCCTGGTTTTGGCTCGGCCTTTTCGGTTTCGCGCACGGCCTTAATGAGTGGATGGACATGGTCGCCGTATCATTAGGGGACCATTTTTATTTCAGGGTGGCCAGGTTAATCGTTATGGTCGTTTCTTTCGTATTCCTTATGGAGTTCGCCCGCAGGGGGACATCTGAGGCCGCGGGCCGGCACTTAGGTGCCGGGTTTTACGCGTGGCTTTTTATTGTCGCAGCTATGGGCGCATGGTCCGGCTGGGATGGCATCAACGCCTCCAGCCGTTATTGTTTTGGGCTTGTCAGCGGCGTATGGTCGGCCTGTATCTTGCTTTCTTTTAAAGGGAGCGGAAAAGCCGGTTTAAACAGATTTGCATTCATATTGTTAAAAATCGGAGGTGTATCGTTATTGCTTTACGGTTTGACTACCGGGTTGGTAGTCCCACAGGCTAGGTTTTTCCCGGCCAGCATCATAAGTACCAACTCTTTTATTTCTTTGACCCATTTACCTGTCCAGCTATTCAGGGCTGTATTCGCTTTTATCCTGGCAACATGCACCGCTTTTTATGCCATAAATCAGAGCCTTGAGGCTTTTTTGAGGCAGGAGCGGGCCAAACAAAGACGTTTTGTTATCTATTCTGTTATTTCTGTGGCCGTTATTTTGCTTTCACTCTACCCGGGTTGGGTGGTGGCGGATACTTATGGCAGTAAGGTAGCCCAAGAAGAGAGGAGCGCCCGCCATTTAAAATCAAGCATCTTCGTCCAGTTCACGCGTATGGTCATAAACAAGCTTGAGACAATAGAGGCGATGGCCAATTCTCCTGAGATACGAAATGCTATTTTAGATATTTCCGTCCAGCAAAATATCGATGAAGTGAATGAGCGTCTGGACCGTTACAAGAATGCCCTTGATACAGAGGTGTGCTATATCATGGATGCCTCAGGCATGACCATCGCTTCTTCCAATAGGGCTTCCGATAAGAGTTTTGTGGGTAAAAGTTACGCTTTCCGTCCGTATTTTCAGCAGGCCTTAAAAGGCGGGCGCGGGTTATACCTGGCAAAAGGGGTCACATCTGATGAGCGCGGCATCTATGTTTCTTACCCTATTTTTGATATGGGCCAGAGCCGTATTGTAGGCGTTGCCGTTGCCAAGGCCACAATGGATGACATGGAGCAGTTTTTCCGGACGTATGATTATGTGATCCTGGCAAGCCCTGAAGGGGTGATCTTTGTCTCAAGCAAGCCGGAGTGGGTATTGCGGTCTATCAGAGACTTGTCACGGCAAGAGAAAGAAGATCTAAGGGGGACCAATCAATTCGGGCAAGGCCCGTGGGACAACGCCGGTTTTGAAGACAAGGACGACCCAGCCGGCACTATTATGTATCAAGGCAGGAGGTTTTTCTTTGTCTCAGATGACATTAAAGAATTGCCGGGCTGGAAGGTCTACTTTTTGGACGACCGCAGCAACGCGTCGGCCGTGCGTTTTATGCTCATTATGATATTCATGAGCTTCTTTTTGTTGATGGCTATAATCGCCTTGTTTATTTTCAGGATATCCTTAGATACGCTGCATTTGTCTGCCTCAGAGGCCTTGTATGAGGCCCTTGTGGAGAGCTCACCTGATGCTATTAAACTCATCAACAGGGAAGGCAGGTGTATTTCAGTCAATAATAGCAGCTTGCGTATGATGGGATGGAAGAAAGAGGATGTCATAGGTAAATTTTTTGAAGAGTTGTGGCCGGTAGAATACAGGGACAAGATACAAAAGGCCATATACGGCGTACTTGAGGGCAGGCAGCAGAGTTTTGAGGCTTCGATGACGAGAGCTGACGGCTCGAATGTAATAAAATTAGTTACTCTGGCGCCCATCTTTGAGGTTACCGGAGATATAAGATATTTTATCGCCGTTTCGCGTGATATCACGGAAGAACGGCGTTCGATGGAGCGCCTGGTGCAATCCTCGAAGGTAGCTACCGTCGGCGCCCTGGCTACAGGTGTATCACATGAGTTCAATAATGTTTTAGAGATCATCCTGGGGAATGCGGAAGCGGCGTATTCCTCCAAGGACCCTGATGCCATAAAACAGGCCTTGAAGGTCATAGTCGATTCTGCAAGGCGCGCAGCCTGGATCATTAAGTCCATGCTTGATTTTTCAGGTAAGCCCTCCGAGGCCCGGGAATTTGTGAATATGGCTGACCTTATCAAGCAGAACCTCGTGCTTTTAAACAAGGTATTTGAGGCCAACGGCATAGTCGTAGAGACACGTTTTAAAGAAGTTCCGCGTGTTTCATGTAATCCCGGCCAGATATCACAGGCTTTCGTAAATATTATGATGAACGCGCGCGATGCCATGCGCGGACTAGAAGAGAAAATACTGGTGATAGCGGTTGATTATATGGCCGACTTAAGTGAAGTCTCGATCGCTTTTCTGGATTCGGGCTGTGGTATAAAAGAAGATGTCAAGCATATGCTCTTCGGGCCGTTCGTTACCACCAAGGGCATCCTTGGAGGAGGCTATGATAAGCAGCCTGGTGTGGGATTGGGGTTGTTCGTAGCATACGGTATCGTCAAACAGCACAATGGCAATATTACCGTTGAGTCCGAAGAAGGTAGAGGCGCTAAATTCACTATTTTCCTGCCTGTTTTTTCAGGAGACAGAAAACCTCGCAAAGAGGCCCCATAATTTATGCATATTCCCGACGGTTTTTTGACGGCATCCACAAGCCTTGCCGCGTGGTTGATATCCGCGGCGTCTTTAGGCGTGTGCCTGCGCCGTGCCACGAATGCTTTAAAGGACAGGATGGTCCCTCTTATGGGGGTCATGGCGACTTTTATTTTTGTCGCGCAGATGCTTAATTTTCCCGTTATTGCCGGGACCTCCGGGCACTTGTTGGGCGCTGTGCTGGCTGTTGTCCTGCTCGGGCCTTATGCCGGTTCGCTCGTCATCGCTATAGTCCTGATAGCGCAGTGCTTTATTCTGCAGGATGGCGGGTTGCTTGCCTTGGGCGCTAATATGCTAAATATGGCTTTTATCGGAGGATTTGGCGGTTATGCGGTATACAGGTTTGTCAGCCGCATAGCAGGCAAAAGCAGGACAGCGTTCTCAGCGGCGGCAGCAGGATGGTTTTCCATAATATTTTCCAGTGCCGCGGTATCTTTTGAATTAGCGTTCTCAGGCACGTCGCCATTGCGCGTCGTATTGCCGGCTATGTTGTCTGTCCATGTGTTCGTGGGGATAGGCGAGGCGGTGTTGACTTTTTTCATCATAGGCTTTATGGCTAAAGTCAGGCCGGATCTGATATACAACAGCAGCGTGCCATTGCGAGGAACGAAGTGACAC
Organism: Candidatus Omnitrophota bacterium; assembly: GCA_003451585.1. Taxonomy (GTDB): domain Bacteria; phylum Omnitrophota; class Gorgyraeia; order Velamenicoccales; family Velamenicoccaceae; genus UBA9636. Next base: position 29,064 of record DMEU01000022.1, read on the forward strand.
AAAAAGCTATTGTGACACAGTCTGAATGACACTAATTTGAATAGCTATGCGAATAAGCGATAAAAAAATCTATATACTTTTTGGGTTGGCTATTTTGATAATGCTGTTGCTTTTGCCATTCAGGTCAAAGGCTCCGGATGGCTTAGAGAAAGTCGCCGAGGATCAAGGCTTTGCTAATAAAGAGTATAAGTGATCGGGTGTCTTGGGAGTTTTAACATAGGAGCTACAATGAAAGGTATTATTCTTGCCGGAGGTAAGGCAACCCGGCTCTATCCCATAACCAAAGGGGTATGTAAGCAACTGTTGCCTGTTTATGATAAGCCCATGATCTATTATCCTTTGTCCGTGCTTTTATTGGCATCTATAAAGGATATCCTTATCATATCCACGCCAAAAGATGTGCCGCGCATACAGGACCTCTTGGGTGACGGCAGCGATCTTGGCATAAAGCTTTCCTATGCCGTGCAGGAGGAGCCCAGGGGGATAGCCGAAAGCCTTATAATCGGGGAAAAGTTCATAGGTTCGCAGCCGGTCTGCCTTATTCTGGGTGATAATATTTTTTATGGCCACAATATCACGCAGGCGTTGAAAGAGGCGTCTGGCTTAAAAAAAGGCGGGATGGTCTTTGGCTATTATGTCAGGGACCCGCATCGCTATGGTGTTTTGAGGTTTGACAAGGGCCACAAGGTGGTTTCTATCGATGAGAAACCAAGAAGGCCAAGATCCAACTGGGCCGTCACGGGGATCTATTTTTATGATCACCACGCCGTATCCATAGCTAAGAAACTGAAGCCTTCCAGGCGAGGAGAGCTTGAAATAACATCCCTCAACAGTGTTTATTTAAAGAGGGGGCAACTCAGAGTTAAGCTCCTCGGCCGCGGTTACGCCTGGCTTGATACCGGCACATACGATTCCCTCGTAGATTCCTCCGTTTTTATCAAGACCATAGAAGAAAGACAGGGCTTAAAAGTCGGTTGTATCGAAGAGGTGGCTTATCGGATGGGCTACATATCATTAAAACAATTAGGAAAATTAGCCGAAAAAATACCTACTACGTATGGTGATTATCTGAAAGGAATTGTGCGGGATGAAAAGTAAGAGAATATTGGTCTTTGGTAATGGGTTCATGGGCAGCAGGTTGAGCGTAGCTTTGAAGGCGCAGGTATCGGGCCGCAAGATATTAAGCTATGATGATGCCGAAGACGAGATAGCAAGGCAGAAGCCGGACATAGTGATAAACGCGATAGGCCACACGGGCGGAAGGAATGTTGATGGATGTGAAGATGACAAGAACGGTACTTTAGTCTCTAATGCTTTCGTGCCTCTCATCCTTGCCGAGGCGGCGCTCCGGCGTAAAATAAAGCTGATACATATAAGCAGCGGCTGTATTTATCACTTTGATTATAAGCGCGACAGGCCTATTGTCGAGGACAAGACACCTGATTTTTTTGATCTATTCTATAGCCGCACCAAGATCTATGCCGAAAGGGCCTTGGATATTCTGGCTGACAAATACGGCGTGTTGATAGCGCGTATCCGGATACCGCTGGATGACAGGCCCAGCCCGCGCAATATCCTTACAAAGCTCATCGGATACAAGAAGGTCATTACGCTGGCAAATTCTGTGACATACATCCCTGATTTTATCGAAGCGCTTAAACATCTTATAAAGATAGACGCAAGGGGGATATACAATATTGTAAGCGGCGGCGGCCTGAAATATATGGACTTGCTGGATGTATATAAAAAATATTCGCCTGATTTTAATTACGATGTCATTGATTATAAGAAGCTTGGGCTTGTCAGGACTAATCTCATCATGTCCACCAAAAAAATAGAGAGAGCCGGCTTCCGTATGAGGCCTGTATCCGAGGTACTTGAGGAATGCGTAAAAAGTTACATAAAATATTAGTAACGGGCGGGGCCGGTTTTATCGGCAGTGAATTTGTCAGGCAGGGGGCGGCAAAGGGTTATAGGCTTGTCGTCGTAGATAAGCTGACGTATGCCGGTGACCTCGCGCGGCTCAAAGACGCGCGCGGCAAATTCGATTTTATAAGGGCAGATATCTGCCGCGCGGAGAGCCTGGACGCGATATTCAAAAAGGAGAGGCCGGTATCCGTAGTTCATTTTGCCGCTGAAAGCCATGTCGACCGCAGTATACACAATGCCGCGCCGTTCATAGAGGCCAATGTGGCCGGCACGCAGATACTTTTAGATATTTCCAGGAAATACGGGGTAAAAAGGTTTGTGCACATCTCTACCGACGAGGTGTACGGCGATATCGAAAAAGGCTGCTTTACCGAAAATTCGCCCATCGCCCCTAACAGCCCTTATGCCGCGTCGAAAGCCGCCTCAGACCTTCTCGTGAAGGCTTATTGCCGCACACATGGTTTCCCTGCTCTTATAGCGCGTGCCAGCAATAACTACGGACCGTGGCAGTATCCTGAAAAGCTCATCCCAGTAGTCATACTTAAAGCCTTAAAGGACCAAAAGGTGCCTGTCTACGCGCGCGGCCAGAATATACGCGAGTGGCTCTATGTCTCGGATTGCGCAGAGGCGGTCTTCCTGATATTGGAGAGTGGTAAGCTTGGCGAGGTTTACAATATCGGCAGCGGCTATGAAAAGAAGAATATCGATACCGTAAAAAGGCTTTTGGGCCTTTTGGGTAAACCGAACGGGCTGATATCTTATGTAAAGGACAGGCCCGGGCATGACCTTCGTTATTGCCTGGATTGCAGTAAACTGCGTTCCCTGGGCTGGAAGCCAAGGATAGATTTTGAAACCGGCACAGCCCTTACCGTTGAATGGAATAAGCGGCACCTGTATTGGCTGGAAAGTAAGCTTGAGGCGCTTACGGTATATTGGAAGAAAGTCTATAGAAATGGCTAAAGACCCTATCTGTGGAATGGAGGTCGATGAACGGGCCGGATTAAGGTCTTCAAAAGAAGGTAAAACATATTTTTTCTGCAGTGATTCGTGCCTCCAAAGGTTCTCAAAAGCCCCGTTTTATAAGAATAAGTCGTTTCTCGTTGCCTCTGTGCTGGCCTTGGCATTCGCCTTATCCGTACCGTTTGTTCCTTTAAGGCCCTTTACCGCCTCTTTTTTATCTTATCTTGCTACGGTATGGTGGGCGGTTTCGCTGGGCTTATTTTTGGGCGGCCTGATAGATCATTTTGTCCCTCGTGAATATGTCTCCCACATCCTTGCATCCCCGAAAAAACGCACGATATTTTATTCCGTTATCATCGGTTTTTTAATGAGCGCTTGTTCGCACGGGATACTGGCGCTTTCAATGGAATTGCATAAGAAGGGCGCCTCTAACCCAGCTGTAGTAGCTTTTCTTCTTGCCAGCCCGTGGGCCAATATAGGCATCACTGTCCTGCTCTTTGGTTTTTTTGGTTTCAAGGCGTTCTATATCGTCATAGCGGCTATCGTTACCGCGCTCGTTACTGGCCTTATCTTCCAATTTCTGGACGCGAAAGGCCTCATAGAAAAAAATACCAATGCCGTTCTTACAGGCGAGGGGTTTTCAATATCGAATGACCTGCGCCGTAGATGGTCCGAATATACATTTTCAAAGGCTGTATTGGTAGAGGATGTTAAGGGAGTATGGCAAGGGATGGTTACTTTGGGCGATATGGTCCTCTGGTGGATATTGATAGGTATGGCTATAGCGAGCTTTGCCGGGGCATATGTGCCGGAGCATATCTTTCATCAATATCTCGGCCCGAGCCTGTTCGGGCTCTTTGTGACCCTGGCGCTTGCCACTGTAATAGAGGTTTGTTCCGAGGGGTCGGCGCCTATGGCCTTTGAGATATTCAGGCAGACAGGCGCGCTGGGTAACAGCTTTGTTTTTTTAATGGCCGGCGTGGTAACGGATTATACGGAGATAGGCCTGCTTTGGCATAACGTCGGCAGGAAGACCGCCATTTGGATGCCTGTTGTTGCCGTGCCGCAGGTCGTCTTATGGGGAATATTAGCTAACTCGATATGATATTTTCTATCGAACTCTTTTTATTGGTGGCCGCGATCTTGACGCTTGTAAGCGTTCTTGCAAGCAAGCTTTCCGACAAATTTACGGTCCCGGCGTTATTGCTCTTTCTTGCTATCGGAATGGCCGCCGGCTCCGAAGGCCTCGGCGGCATTTATTTCGATAATTACCATGTAGCGAAATCCATCGGTATCGTCGCCTTGATCTTTATAATCTTTTTAGGAGGCATTAATACCTTATGGCGGTCAGTAAGGCCGTTGTTTGCCCCTGGCTTAGTCTTGTCTACGGCCGGCGTGTTCATTACCGCGCTGGTCGTAGGTTTTTTTGCCGTTTGGATCCTGAAATTCACATTAGTCGAAGGGTTGTTGCTGGGGGCTATTGTCTCATCGACTGACGCGGCGGCTGTATTTAGCGTGCTTCGTTCAAAAAAGATCTCTTTAAAAGGGGATCTAAGGCCCCTCCTTGAGCTGGAATCCGGCAGTAATGACCCGATGGCGGTATTTTTGACCATTGGTTTGTTGGGTATTTTGTCCGGAGCGGGGGCCACGGCGTTAAGCCTGGTATGGTCATTCGTGCTCAACATGGGCGTGGGAGTGATCTTTGGTTATTTGATGGCAAAGATCACGGTCGCCGCTACCAGGCGTGTTAAGCTCGAATACGATGGGCTATATCCTGTATTGACCATTTCGCTAGTGCTGTTGACTTACGCGGTTACTACTTTATTCAAAGGGAATGGATTCTTGGCGGTATATCTGATGGGGCTCCTCATGAGCAAGAGCGATTTTGCCCATAAACGGACGATCGTCAGGTTCCATGAGGGCATAGCCTGGTTGATGCAGATAGTAATGTTTTTAACGCTGGGTTTATTGGTATTTCCTTCCAGGATAATCCCTGTGATGGGGAGCGGATTGCTTATCGCGGCCGTTCTTATTCTCTTAGCGCGTCCGGTGAGCGTATTTTTGTGTTTGATCCCTTTTAGGTTCCGGCTTTCTGAAAAACTGATGGTCTCATGGGTAGGATTACGCGGGGCCGTACCTGTCATTTTAGCGACTTTCCCGCTTCTCGCCGGAACCGCGCAGTCTTACGTGATATTCAATATCGTATTCTTTGTCGTAGTAACTTCGGTCCTTTTGCAAGGCACGTCTATCCCGTTTGTAGCAAGATTGCTCGGGGTCCAGGCCCCGCTTGATACAAAGACGAAATTCCCTATCGAGTTCGAACAGGCCGAAGGTATAGACGCTTCTTTGGAAGATATAATAGTCCCTTATAATTCAGCGGCTGTCGGCAAGGCTGTTTTTGAGTTGAATATACCGGCCAAGGCGCTTGTCGTCCTTATCTCGCGCGCGGAGAAATTTATCGTTCCCGGCGGTTCTACGGTGATCGAAGGCGGGGATGTGCTGCTCGTCCTTGCCAATAATGAGGATCTCAAAGCATTACAGCGGATATTCGTCGTGTCAAATGATCCCGGATGAAAATAAAGCGAAATTCAGGCCTTGTCTTTAAGGGATAGTTGTTTCTAATATAGCGGTGGGATGATGAAAAAAATGTCAAAAGACTATGAAGTCGGGGATAAGGCCGTCGATGGATTGATCGATGAGCTCGTCAAGGTGTCTTGCGGCGGCCAGCAGTGCGAAGACTTGATGCGGGAGATATTGACTACGGCGGTCAAGCTGGGTAAGGAATCAAGTGACCGGGGAGACCTCAAGCTTGCCAATAACACGCTGAAGGAATTAAGGTATTCCTTCAAGATATTTTCTCCCTACAGGGGTGTAAGAAAAGTCATTATTTTTGGATCGGCGAGATCCGATAGGTCGTCTGCTGAGTATCGGATGGCTGAGGAGTTCGCGCGGAAGTTGACAGCTAAGGGCAATATGATCGTGACCGGCGGCGGCCCTGGAGTCATGGAGGCAGGCAACAAAGGTTCAAAAGCGGGCAAAGAATTCGCGTTGAACATCCGCCTTCCTTTTGAACAGGAGCCCAATCCTTATATAGATGAAAAAGACAAGATCATCAACTTCAAGTATTTCTTTACCAGAAAATTGATCTTTGTTAAAGAGACGGATGCCACCGCTCTTTTTCCCGGAGGATTCGGCACATTGGACGAGGGGTTTGAAATGATCACCCTGATACAGACGGGGAAATCAAAGCCCAGGCCTGTTGTTTTGATGGAGCCGGAAGGCTCGACATATTGGACGGCGTGGCTGCGTTTTGTTGATGATGAGCTGGTCAAGAACGGATTCGTCAATAAGGAAGATATGGGCCTTTTCCATATCGCTAGAAGCGTGGATGAGGCCATTAGATACATCGAAGATTTTTACAGGGTCTACCATTCGGTCAGGTATGTTTCAGGGCTGACCATATTAAGATTGAATAGAAAGATCTCTATAAATACGCTCAGGCGTATCAATGAAGAATTTAAGGATATTTTAACGCAAGGCGAGATCGCTGTTTCTGCTCCAACGGAGAAAGAGGTCCAGACAAAAGAATGCCTGGGCCTGCCCCGCTTATCCATGAACTTTGACCTGCATAATTTTGCCAGGCTCTGCGATATGATCAAGGTCATTAATCAAGATTAAACGCATGAAAAAAAGAAAGATCAAGCGGAAAGGCAGGTTTTGGGCCTATATTCTTGAGTGTTCGGACCGGACGTTTTATACGGGGTATACTAATGGCCTGGCGGCGCGCCTTAAGCGCCATAATGATGGGCTGGCGTCAAAATATACACGGTCAAGATTGCCGGTAAAGTTTGTTTGGACAAAAGAATACCGGAAGTTCGAAACCGCGATAAAGGCCGAGGCCAGGATAAAAAAATTGACGCGGCTTCAAAAGGAAGCCTTGGTAAAGGTCAAACGGTTGGATAAGGTGTTAGCTGATTGACACCTTATAGACGCACGATGGAGAGTTTGGCTGAGGCGTTGGTGGCTTGGATTGAGTGTTATATTATTTTCCGAACCAAACAATAGGTTCGGACTATTTTATGCGTAAAGTGAGGTGTTTATGGTTCGGAAAGTTCGGAAAAATGAAGATATAGGGCTGAAATTGTAAAATTGGTGTCAGAATGGACTTCCCCCAATAAAGTGGACACGCTAAGATGGGATAATCGTCGTTGAAAGGAATAAAATGGTTAGCGCGAATGATTTAAAACGTAGGTCAATGATCATGATCGAAGGAGAACCCTATCAGGTGACGGAGGTAACTATCGCGTTGCCTTCGGCGCGCGGGGCGTCAACAATGGTGCGGGTTAAAGCGCGCCATATATTAAACGGTATGATGTGCGATAAAAATTTTAAGGCGGCTGAAAAATTTCAAGAGGCGGATATAGATATTGTAGAGGCGAATTTTAGCTATAAAGATGAAAATACCTATTACTTCATGAACCAAAGTACATACGAAACAATTGGGCTTTCCAAAACAGTGGTTGGCGATGCGGCCGGTTATTTGATTGAAGAGCTGGCGGTTAAAATAATGATGTATAAGGGTGTTGCAGTATTACTGGAATTGCCGGTTATTGTGCATCTAAAAGTTATCGAAACCGAATTTGCCTCACAGCAGCCGGGTAGCGCCGGAGGAGGGACTAAAAGCGCGATTTTGGAAACCGGTTTGTCCGTGAAGGTGCCGAAGTACATTGCGCCGGGAGAGACAGTGCGCGTTAATACTGAAACAGGAGAATCGAGTGGTCGAGCGTAGTGACCGAATCGCTATTATGAATAAACAAGATGCAGCAAAAAAAGTGTTTTTGAGGTCGTTTGGTTGCCAGATGAACGCGCGGGATTCGGAGGTTGTTAAGGGGCTGGTTTTGGCCGAAGGGTATGGGCTTACTGATGACCCCGCGGCGGCGGATATTGTTTTGTTCAATACGTGCTCGGTGCGGCAGCACGCGGAGGATAGGGTTTGGAGCGCGATCGGTAATATCGCGAAGATGGGTGTAAAAAGGGGGACGGCCCCAAAATACCGGGGGAAGGCCGCGCCCGCGCCTAAAAAGATAATCGGGGTGATCGGTTGTATGGCGCAGAATTATAAGGAGGGGATCTTCAAAAAGGCTCCGGCAGTCGATATTGTGTGCGGGCCTTCGGAGATCGATAATATAGCTCTATATCTTGATGAGGTGATAAGGTCAAAGAAGAATGTTCTGGCCGTATCTGAGAAGAAACGAAAGGAAGATGTTTACCACACCGGTTTTTATGAAGCCAAAGACCATGCTTATGTTGTGATATCCGAGGGGTGTGATAATTACTGCACTTATTGCGTGGTACCTTATGTCAGAGGCCGCCTGCGCCACAGGGCTGCGTCAGAGATCATCAAGGAAACCGAGCATGCGGTCAGGGCAGGCATTGTGAATATTACGCTTTTAGGGCAGAATGTGAACGCATATAAGTGTCAGGTGTCAAGTATCAAGTGTCAAGTTGACTTTCAGGATTTGCTTAAAAAAGTAAGTCAGGTAAAGGGATTGAAGAGTTTGTCCTTTCTTACAAGCCATCCGAAGGATACTACGAACGAATTGTTTGAGGTGATGCGGGATACGCCTGTTATAAAGAAATGCCTACATATGCCGGTCCAATCCGGATCGGACAAGATGCTCAAGGCCATGAACAGGGGGTATACGGTAAAAAAGTATCATCAGCTTGTAGACCAATACCGCGGTCTTGTGTATAATGGGCAATTGAGCACGGATGTGATAGTAGGATTTCCCGGAGAGACAGAAGAGGATTTTGGGGCTACCAAGAAGCTGTTAAAGTCTGTCTGTTTCGATTCGGCCTATATTTTTAAATATTCTCCTAGGCTTAATACGGAAGCGGCTCTGCTGGCCGATGATGTGCCTAAAGAAGTAAAAGAGAGGCGCCATGCTGAATTATTGGGCCTGCAGAAGGAAATATCCAGGAAGAAAGTGTCAAGTTGCAAGTGTCAGGTGTCAGGGGAAAAAGATGAAATTTAAAATAAAATCCTTTTTATATTTAATTTGTGTCCTGTGTTTTGTGGCTTGCGGCAGGTTTGCTTTTGCGCTGGGGTCGCTTGATACAGCGAAGTCGTTGTATATGGAGAAGAAGTATTGTCAGGCCATAGAGGAGTTTGGCGCAGTTATCAGCGCCAATCCTGATGCCCCTGAGATCTTATCCGAGGCCAATTATTTTACGGGCGCAAGCTACGTTAATCTTTTCGATTTTTTGACCGCCAAGAAGAATTTTAAGGCAATAGTCGAAAAATATAAGGGGAGCGCTTATTACGAAGACGCGTATCTTGCCTTAGGCGATGTCGAATTCCTGCAGGAAAATTACCGCGAGGCGCTCAAGGCCTATACTGAATTTTATGTGACAGTCCCGTCAACCAGGCGCATGGCAACGCTTTATTTCAGGCTTGCCGAAGTCAACCTGAAGCTCAACAACCGCAAGGAATTTAATAAGTACCTGGGTAAGCTGCGCCAGGAATTTCCCCAGACTTTTGAGGCCAAAGATGCCGGGCGCCTGGAGGGGCAGGAGAGCTTTTATACGGTGCAGGTCGGGGCGTTCACTAATTATGATAATGCCGAGAAGTTTATCGAGGTCTTAAGGTCCAAAGGGTATGATGTTTATTCGGTCACATGCATGCTTGCAGGAAAGAAGCTTTGCCGTATCCGCGTGGGGAAGTTCGAGACTAGGCCCGAGGCCGAAGAATTGAAAAAGAGGCTGGAGCGTGACGGCTATTTTGCGAAGATCTTTCCTTAAGCCAAAGATAATCTTTATCGTCGGGCCTACAGGGGCCGGTAAGACCCAGGTGGGCCTTTCGTTTTCGCGCCTTGCGCCTTGCGAGTTTGTTTCCGCGGATTCCATGCAGGTCTATCGCGGTATGGATATTGTAACGGATAAGCTGCCGCTGAAATTACGCCGTAAATATCCGCACTATTTGGTCGATATGCTTTCTCCTTTGAAAGAATATAACGTAGCCGGGTTTTGCCGCGCTGCCAAGGCCGCCATAGCCAGGATATTAAAAAGGAAAAAGACCCCTGTTGTAATAGGCGGGACCGGGCTCTACATTAATTCATTGCTCTACGGAATATTTGATGAAGGCTCAAAAAGCGACAGGCTAAGGGAAGAGTTAAAGGGGCTCGCGCAAGAGCACGGCGTGCCCTTCCTTCATGAACGTTTAAAAAATGTTGATCTAGAGGCAGCTATGAAGATAGGTGCCAATGATCTAAAACGCATCATTCGCGCTCTTGAAGTTTACGAATTGACGAAAAAGCCTATATCTGTTCTGCAAAAGCAGAGAAGAGGATTGGCCCAGGACCATGATATCCGCCTCTTTGGCCTTAGGCGGGACCGGGCCGACCTGTACAGCCGTATTGACCAGCGGGTTGATTTTATGGTCAATGCCGGGCTGTTGGATGAGGTCCGCGGCCTTTTGAAAAAGAAGCTTAGTAAAACAGCCTATTTTTGTATCGGGATACGGGAGATCGAGGGATTTTTAAAAGGGCGGTATGATCTGGGTGAGGCTGTGCGCCTTATAAAACGAAATTCGCGGCGTTTCGCCAAGCGTCAGATGACGTGGTTTAACAAGAGCAAAGACATCGAGTGGATAGATGTATTAGAGAATACAGGTATGGACGCTGTGGCCGAGGATATATATCATAGATTGTGATTGTTGTTTTCCGGCGTTTTTTCCGTAAACGCCGGAAAACAATAAGTAGCCTACGATATAGTATGTCTTATGATTTATAGGGGTTTATATGGAAAAGGCGATATTGGTTACGGTGAAACTCGAGCACGATAAATCCACCTGGGATGTGGTGGAGCGCGAGCATGAACTAAAAGAGCTGGCCAAGACAGCTGGGGCCGAAATAGTAGCCGAAGACGTCTCGCATCGCGACATGCCGACACCCGACCTTTATATAGGAAAGGGCAAGGCGGAGGAGCTTACTTTTCAGGCGGCTATCAAAAGGGCCGGCCTGGTAATTTTTAATAATGACTTAAGCGGGACCCAGCATCGCAACCTGGAAAAAGAGCTCAACGTCAAGGTCGTTGACAGGACACAGTTGATCCTGGATATTTTTGCCAGGCACGCAAAGACCCTGGAAGGCAAGACCCAGGTAGAATTGGCCCAATTGGAATACAGCCTGCCGCGATTGGCCGGCCGCGGCGCGGAACTTTCAAGGCTGGGAGGCGGTATAGGCACACGCGGCCCGGGAGAACAGAAACTGGAAGTTGACAGGCGCCGCATACGAGACAGGATAATCAGGCTAAAGCAGGACTTAAAAAGCCTTGAGTTCAGGCGTTCGACTACAAGGGTAAAAAGGGGGGAGTTCTCCCTGCCGACAGTTGTATTCGTGGGTTATACAAGCGCCGGCAAATCAACTTTGTTTAACGCGCTTACCGGCAGCCAACAGCAGGTAAGCAGCGGCCTGTTCACCACCCTGGACCCGTTAACGCGGGCGGTCTTTTTACCGAATAAGCAGAAGGTCTTGTTGGCGGATACGGTCGGTTTTATAAGCCAACTGCCTCATCATCTGGTGGAATCCTTCAAGGCCACTTTAGAGGAAGTGGTCAAGGCTGATCTCTTGGTCCATGTCCTGGATATAAGTTCTCCTAAGGCCCGCGAACACTTTGACGCGGTTTGCACTGTCTTAACAGACCTTGGAGCGGAAAAAAAGACGACTGTCCTGGCATTTAATAAAATAGACCTTTTAGAGGATGAAGAAAAACTGAAACGGCTGGTCAAAGACACCCCCGATAGTGTCGCGATCTCCGCTCTCAAGCATCTGAATTTTGACGCGTTTTTTCAAAAGATAGAGGATAAGCTGTCCGGATATTCAAGCGAGATTGACTTATTGCTTCCGCTGGATAAGATGGAGCTCGTTGATTTTATTTACAGGGAAGGCAAGGTAAAAGAGATCGATTACACTAATTCCGGTGTGCGCATGAAGGCTATTCTTCCGGTCATAGCTGCCAAAAAGCTGAAAGAATACGCTGTATCAAAAAAATAACTTTATAGAGAGGTTTCTTCCGGTTGCCTTCCGTCACTAAAGATGCTAAAATATTCATTTCTAAAGAAGGTTTTGACCCTAAGGAAGAACTGGTTAGAGTTCCTGCCTTGCCGGCAGGCTAAAAGGAAAGGTTGAATATGAAGACGACATTTACTGTCAGGCACGTAGAAAAGGATTCTATTATTCAGGATTATTTTGATGACAGGGCGCAGAAACTGCAAAAACATCTTAAACGGTTCAAAGACGACCTGGTCTATCTTCACGGCATGCTTGAAAAGAACCCCCACAGGGAAGAATTTTATGCTTCCTTGAGCCTTTTCCTGCCTACGCTGGCGCTTCATTGCCGGGAAAAAGGCGAGGATTTCGTTACGGCCATGAACGCCTCTTTTCAGGACATTATACGGCAGTTGGAAAAGCATGTGGATAAGATGAACAGGGAGAAGAGGCGCAGGGTCAGATAATTTTGGTTGACAAAATATCAAACCATGATAACATTTTTACTTTGGCAATCTCCCGCATAGAGTGCTAAAAATAAGCACTGGCGGATAAGGAATAAAAAAATGCCCAGGTCAGCAGACCATGAAGCAAGGAGAAAAGATATACTGGCAGCTGCGATAGAGCTGTATCTTGATTCAGCTCAGCCTGTTTCTTCTGATATCCTGCGCAAGAGACGCAAGATGAACTTGAGCTCTGCCAGCGTGCGCAATGTTTTTTCCGAACTTGAGGAGGTCGGCTTTTTGACGCATCCGCATACCTCCGCCGGCAGGGTCCCTACCGATGACGGCTATAGATATTACGTCAATGTCTTGATGAAGAAGAAGAAACTTACGGAAGAAGAGATAAATTTCATAGATAAGATATATGAGTTAAAGATCAGGGAGTTAGACGACCTCGTGTCTGAGACGCCCCGTATGATGGCGGACTTCACACATTATGCCAGCGTGGTCTCTTTCGGGGACGGCGATGTTTATTTTCAGGGCATGCGGTATATCTTAGAGCATCCGGAGTTTAGCGACGTGCGTATGGCCCATATGGTGGTGGAGGCCATTGAGGAAAAAGAGGCATTGATCGATCTGATAAACCAGAATTTCGCCGATAAGACGATGATCTATATAGGTAAGGAGTCACATTGCCCGCAGATGGAGTACTGTTCGATCGTTGTCTCCCGTTGCGAAGGCAAAGGCAAGAAGGACGGCCGTCTGGCCCTGATAGGCCCTAAGCGCATGGCGTATGACAAGGTCATCCCATTGATGGAGTACGTCTCAGAGATAGTTTCCAAAAGCTTAGACAGGTTTTGAGCACATTACCCAGGCGAAATAGGATGAGGTAAAAATAGTATTATGAACAACAATAAGAATAATAACGGTGCTAAAAATGAGCCGGAGGCGGAGCCGAAGGAAAAGCCTGAGATACAGCCGGCCCATAAAGAAAACGGGAAAAAAGAGACCGTTGTCCTGGAAAAACAGGAGTATGAAAAGTTAAAAGAAGAGGCCGGCAAGGCCCAGGAGCATTGGGACAGGCTTTTGAGGCAGCAGGCTGAATTTGATAATATCCGTAAACGCATTGAGCGGGAAAAACAGGATTTTCAGAAGTTCGCGCACGAGGATATAGTCGTAGAGCTCTTAGGTATTTTAGATGACCTTGAGCGCTCTGTTGAGGCGGCTGAGGAAGGCCAGGAAAATTTTAATGCGTTCTTAAAAGGGATCGAGATGATCCTGGCACATCTCTACGAGCTTTTAAAGCATAAAGGGGTAGCGCCAATAGCGGCGAAAGGGAAGAAATTCAATCCTCATGAGCATGAGGCGCTGCTGCAGACTGAGACGAGCGATAATGAGGATGAGGAAGTCATAGAGGAGCTCCAAAAAGGTTATAAGATAGGCGACCGCGTTATACGTACGGCAAAAGTAAGGGTCGCTAAAAAGATAGAAAAAAAGTAGAAATGTTTACCTCCTAGCAAGCAGGCACGGAGGTTAACTTTGAAAGGTATGAAGACTTCTAATAAGCAAAGTTAAGGAGGTGTGTTATGGCTAAGGTAATAGGGATCGATCTGGGTACGTCTAATTCAGCCGCGTCTGTTATGGAAAGCGGCAGGCCTGTTATTATTCCTTCCGCCGAAGGCGCGGGCGTTGCCTCCGGCAAGGCTTTTCCTTCTTATGTCGCCTTTACAAAGGATGGCCAGCGTTTGGTAGGCGAGCCGGCAAGGCGCCAGGCGGCTATTAATGCCGAGGGCACTATCCAGGCAGCTAAACGTAAAATGGGGACTGATTTTAAGTTCAAGGTATTCGGTAAAGATTATACGCCGCAGCAGATATCGGCTTTTATCCTGCAGAAGATCAAAGAGGACGCTGAGGCCTATCTTGGCGATAAGGTCGAGGAGGCTGTCATCACGTGTCCTGCTTATTTTGACGATAACCAGAGGACTGCCACCAAAGACGCCGGTGAGATAGCAGGACTTAAGGTCTTGAGGATAATAAATGAGCCTACGGCTGCATGCCTCGCATACGGGTTGGAGAAGGCCGGAAAAGAATTAAAGATACTCGTCTTTGACTTTGGCGGCGGTACCTTGGACGTCACTATAATGGAGATGTGGAAAGAAGGCGGTTTTAAGGTCATGGCGACCAGCGGCGATACCCAGCTCGGCGGCACGGATATGGACAATATCCTTATCGACCATATCGCCAAAGAATTCAAGCGTGATACGGGCATAGACCTGAAGAATGATAAGATGGCGATGCAGCGTCTTCGTGAGGCTGCCGAGAAGGCCAAGGTTGAACTTTCAAGCACCGTGACCACAGATATCAACTTGCCTTTTATCACCGCGGATGCGACCGGGCCTAAGCATATGACGATGACGATTAACCGGGCAAAACTGGAAGAATTGGTATCTCCTATTATCGAGAGATGCCGCGGGCCTTTAGAGCAGGCGCTTAAGGACGCGAAAGATTCTTTTTCCAAAGAAGGCGTAACATTCGGCGATAAGGATGTCGATAAGATCATAATGGTGGGCGGCCCGACGCGTATGCCCATTGTGCAGAAATTCGTAGAAGATTATTTCGGGAAAAAGATCGAGCGTGGCGTAGACCCTATGGAGTGCGTATCTTTGGGGGCCGCTATTCAGGCTGCCATCATCAAGGGTGAGGTCAAGGATGTCCTGCTCTTGGACGTTACACCTCTTTCATTGGGTATTGAGACGCTGGGCGGCATTAACACGAAACTCATCGAGAGGAACACCACTATCCCTACCAGAAAGAGCCAGATATTTTCTACCGCTGCCGATAATCAGACGGCTGTGACCGTGCGCGTATTACAGGGTGAGCGCAAGATGGCCGAAGGCAACGTAGAGTTGGGCAGGTTTGACCTCATAGGTATACCCACGGCTCCTCGCGGCGTCCCTCAGATAGAGGTGAGCTTTGATATAGACGCAAACGGTATAGTCCATGTCGGCGCCAAGGACCTGGGGACGGGTAAGGAGCAGTCTATACGTATTACGGCCCCTAAGAAGCTGGATAAGGAAGAAATCGAAAAGATGGTCAAGGAAGCCGAGAAATTCGCGGCAGACGATGAAAAGAGGAAGGAAGAAGTCGAGGCCCGTAATCAGGCCG
This sequence comes from Candidatus Omnitrophota bacterium, assembly GCA_003451585.1. Classification (GTDB taxonomy): domain Bacteria; phylum Omnitrophota; class Gorgyraeia; order Velamenicoccales; family Velamenicoccaceae; genus UBA9636. The sequence goes on from DMEU01000022.1 coordinate 44,608, forward strand.
ACGCCCTGGTCTATTCTACTGAGAAGTCTTTGAAAGAATACGGCTCGAAGGTAAGCGAGGCCGAGAAGAAGGCTATCGAATCCAAGGTAGCCGACCTTAAAGAGGCGCTTAAAGGCAAGGATACCGATAAGATAAAGAAGGGTATGGAGGAATTGACGCAGGCCTCCCATAAATTAGCAGAGGCTATCTATAAGTCGGCCTCTGAAGCCAAGGCCAAACAGCAGGCCGGCCCTGATGAGAAAGAAGAGCCAGGGCAAGAGAAGGGCGAAAGCGGCCCAGGTAAAAAAGGCGAGGATATTATCGATGCCGAATACAGGGAAGAAGACGATAAGAAATAAGTGTGTAAGTTTTTAAGTGTGTAAGTTTGATGATGGAATAATCAAAGTAAACTTAAAAACTTTACACTTTACATTTTACACTCCAAAGGCATGACTACACAGCGTGATTATTACGAGATCCTGGGGATAAATAAGTCGGCCTCTACTGAAGAGATAAAGCGTGCTTATCGCGCTCTTGCGATGAAACACCACCCTGATCGCGCTCCGCACGAGCAGAAAAAAGAGGCTGAGGAGAGGTTTAAGGAGATCTCAGAGGCCTACGCCGTATTATCCGACGAGAAGAAGCGTTCTCTTTACGATCGTTACGGCCATGCGGGTATTGACCAGCGTTATAGCACAGAGGATATCTTCCGCGGCGCTGATTTTTCGAGTATCTTTGAAGAGGCCTTCGGCGGCGGCGGTTTCGGCGGAGGTATTTTTGAAGAGATCTTCGGCGGGGCTGCAGGCGATATTTTCGGCGCAGGACGCGGCAGGCGGGCGCGCAGGGGTAGGGACCTGCAGTTTGAGATAGAGATAACATTGGAAGAGGCTGTTTTAGGTATTGAGAAGACCTTTCAGATAAACCGTTATGAACTTTGTACGTCCTGTAATGGCTCCGGCGCTAAAGCCGGCAGCAAGAAGTCAACGTGTCCGCAATGCCAGGGCGCAGGCCAGGTTACCGTTGCTCACGGATTTTTTCATCTGACCCAGACATGTTCAAAGTGCGGTGGTGAAGGCAAGGTGATATCTACCCCTTGCCCTAAGTGCGGCGGCCAGGCCACGGTCAGGATGCCGCGTAAGATCTCCGTCAAGATACCGGCCGGAGTGGATACCGGATCGCAACTCCGTGTCAGAGGGGAAGGCGAAGAGGCGCAAGGCGGTAAAGGCGACCTTTATGTTATAGTCCGCGTCAAGAAGCACCCTTTATTTGAGCGTCATGAAAATGACCTTATTTGCGAGGTACATGTTGATGTGGCACAGGCTATACTGGGCGCCGAGATCGATGTCCCCACATTGAGCGGCGAGGTTAAGATGAAGGTGCCTGCCGGAACACCTTCGGGTAAGATCTTCCGTCTGCGTGATAAAGGCGTTCCTGACTTAAGGACGCGCGCCAATGGCGATGAGTTAGTGCGTATTAGCGTAGATATGCCGCAGAACCTGGGTTCTGGTGAGAAAAAGTTGATACAAGAGTTCGCCCGTATAAGGGGCGTAAAAATATAGGAGACAGTACAATGCCAACGTATGAATATGAGTGTAAGGCTTGCGGCCATCGTTTTGAAGCGTCGCATTCAATGTCAGCGGCACCTTTAAAGACGTGCCCGGAGTGCAGGAAGGATAAAGTGGTCCGTCTCATAGGTTCCGGTTCAGGCCTTATATTCAAAGGTTCTGGTTTTTATGCCACGGATTATCGTAAAGGCGGCGCGCCACCCTGTCCCTCTGCAGGCAGCAAACCGAGCTGCAGCGGATGTCCCGGAACTCAGCATTAAGGCCAAATGGTAAGGATTGGGATTTTTGTGTCCTGGTTGCTGGTTTTTGTTTATGGGGTAGTTATATTTTATTTTTCCTGCCTGCCGTCCAAGTGCGTTCCTCAGCTTTTCCCTTTCTCGGATAAAGTATACCATTATATCGAATATTTTCCTTTCGGCGTCCTTTTGGTCCGCGCTTTTTGGGTTACATTCAAACGCCTTGACCGCAGGGCTTTACTTTTATTTCTTTTTGTGATAGTGTTATACGCTTTAAGCGATGAGATCCATCAACTTTTTGTATCGGGCCGATTTTTTTCTTACGGCGACATTCTTGTCGATGTGCTGGGGGCTGCGTCAGGAGGATTTGTTTATTTATGGCTAAGATAGAGTCTTTTTCAGGTATACACTATAATCCTGATATCGTAGAAGATGTCTCAAAAGTTATCTGTCCGCCTTACGATATCATTACACCTTCCGAACAGGAAGATTTCTACCAGAAAAACCCCTACAACGTTATCCGGCTCATTTTAGGAAAAGACCTGCAGGGCGACACGGAAAAAGATAATAAGTATACAAGGGCCGCCGGCTATATGGATGATTGGCTGAGGCGTAATGTCCTTATGCAGGATAGCGAGCCTGGTATCTATTTTTATGAACAGGTGTTTTCGGTTGAGGGAAAACAGGCGCGTCGTTGGGGTATGATAGCCCTTATGCGCCTTGATGAGGAAGGCAAAGAGAAGACCGTCTATCCGCACGAGCATACCCATACTGCGCCTAAAGAGGACCGTCTCAAGCTCATAAAGTCGGTCGAGGCTAACTTAAGCCCGGTCTTTACCATATTTTCCGATCCCGAGGACCAGGCCAGAGGTATTTTTGAGGCGGCAAGAAGGGCCGTGGCGCTGTTCGACGTAGTTGACAACGCCGGTATAGAAAACCGTATCTGGAGGGTCACAGATAAGGCCGTGATAGATAAGGTCAAGGCCTTATTTTCCCACAAAGAGCTTTTTATCGCTGATGGCCATCATCGTTATGAGGTAGCCAAGTCTTTTAGGGACTATAAGCGGCAGAGCGACCAGGCACATTTCAAGGATTCCTATAATTATATTATGACATTTTTTACGCCCTTGGAGGATGAAGGGCTTTGTATCCTGCCCACCCACAGGCTTCTTAAAGACGTACATTTCAACCCTGATCAGTTTAGCGCGTGTTTCGCGGTCAAAGAGATGCCTTCCTGCGCGGCGCTCGTTTCAGAGATGCGCGACAGGGAAAAAGATGCGGGCGTATTCGGGTTGTATAAGGAAAAGAAGTTTTATCTTTTGAAGTTGGACGATAAGCGTGAATGCAACCGGTTTATACAGGAAGGGCCGAAGGAATACAGGAATCTGGATGTCGTCATATTGCACAAGGTTATATTCGACCATTTCTTAAAAATCCAATTGAGCCAGATCAATTATGAAGTCGATCTGGGGCGTGCGGCCGCAGCTGTAGACCGAGGGGATTTCGGCGCGCTTTTTCTTTTGAACCCCACAAAGGTGGACCAGATCCGCGCTATCGCGCTTGGCGGAGAAGTCATGCCTCAGAAGTCGACATATTTTTACCCTAAGCTTTCCAGCGGGTTGTTGTTCCATAGATTTTAAACAGTTAGAGAAGTAGGGGATTATGGCGCTTTTTGGAAAACCTAAATATACCATAGTAAAGATCAGGAAGAGAGAGATTCCTGAAGGATTGTGGACAAAGTGCCAGGAGTGCGGCCAGCCTATCTATAAAAAGGCCCTTGAAGAAAATCTGAAGGTGTGCCCAAAATGTAATTGCCATTTTGATCTTACCGCCGCAGAACGCCTCGAGATGACCGTTGACAAAGATACATTTAAGGAATACGATACCCGGCTTTCTACGGTAGACCCGCTTGAATTTAAAGGCATTAAATCATATAAGCAAAAACTCATGGAAGATTATAAGGCTACATCCATGAAAGAAGCCGTTATTACCGGGGAGGGCGAGATATTCGGCAAAAAGGCCGTTGTCTGCATCACGGATTCGCGTTTTATCATGGGGAGTATGGGTTCCGTAGTAGGAGAGAAGATCACGCGCGCGATAGAGTCATCGATCAAGAAAAAATTGCCGCTCGTTATAATCTCCGGCTCCGGAGGAGGGGCAAGGATGTATGAGGGGATATACAGCCTTATGCAGATGGCAAAGACCTCGGCCGCGCTTTTAAAACATCATGAGGCAGGGTTATTGTATATTTCCGTATTGACCAACCCTACGATGGGTGGCGTTATGGCTTCTTTTGCCGGCCTGGGCGACGTGATCATCGCCGAGCCAAAGGCCTTGATAGGTTTCGCCGGCCCTCGCGTTATAGAGCAGACAACACGGCAGAAGTTGCCCGAGGGGTTTCAGCGTTCCGAGTTTATGCTGGAGCACGGGCTGCTTGACACTATAGTGCACCGCAAGGCTTTAAAGGAATCTTTGCACCAGCTTATAGATTATTTAGGTTGATACTTTCCCATTTTCGGCCCACCTCTCCAGTAATAACTTTCCTTGAAAATCAGTATAACTTAAGTTACAATAAGGACTTATTCGTTTGGTAAAATCATCGATCAAGGTCCTTTAATGGCTCAGAGATTATTTTTCGGCGTTGATGTTGGCGGCACATTTACCAAGATCGCCTTGGTAGATGAAAAGAGTCGCCTTTTGGCCAAGTCTAAGTTTTCATCTGAAGGGTTCTCGAATAAAGCCTTTTTTGCCAAGACCCTGCGAGCGAATATCCTGTCTATCCTTTCTGAACACAAACTCGCGCTGCGCCACCTTAAAGGCATAGGGATAGGCCTGCCAGGCCCTGTTGATTTTGATAAAGGTATCGTCTTGAGCTTGACCAATATCAAGGGTTGGAACAGGTTCCCTCTATCCGCGTATCTAAGGAGATATTTTTCCGTTCCCGTCTTCATTGATAACGACGCTAATTGTATGGGTTTGGCTGAGTCGCGCCTTGGCGCGGCACGCGGGACGTCTTATGCGCTCTGCCTGACTTTAGGCACCGGAGTTGGCGGTGCCCTTATCCTGGATAGGCAAATTTATAGGAGCTCATATTTTTTGAGCGCGGAGGTAGGGCATATACCGGTAGTTTTGGATGGGCCGAAATGCTCATGCGGTGGCCGCGGCTGCCTGGAGAGATTTGTGGGAAACCGCGCTTTGTTGTCAGCAGCCAGGAGGGTATTCAAAAAAGATATGTCGCTGGAAGAAGTCAGTTGTCTTGCCGCAAAAGGCGATCTCAGGGCCTTAAAAATATGGCGGGATGCCGGCAATATTATAGGTTTAGCCGTAAGTGGCGTTTTGAATGTTTTTAATCCGGAGATTGTTGTCATAGGAGGGGGCGTGGCTGAGGCGGGAGATGCGCTCTTTGCCTCCATCAGAAGAACGGTCACCTGTCACGCGATGGAACAGCTTAAAAAATACGTCAAGGTCAAAAAAGCGGCCTTAGGCAACGATGCCGGTGTCCTGGGCGCGGCGCTTTTGGCTAAGGAACAAGTAGGCATCAGGGTATAGCGTTATTGAGCCGTGGGGTTTTTGTGTTGAGCGCAAAAAATAAAATCATATTTCTGTTATCGATATTTTTAATATCCGCGCAGACAGTTTGGGCCGCTGTCGGCAAGCAGCCTATTACGGTAAACGGTGATACCGTAGAATTCAAGTCGGAAGGCCGCGAGATCGTTGCCGAAGGCAGTGTTGAGATCATTTATCAGGAGTCTAAGATCACTTGCGACAAGGTCCGCGTGTTCATCGACGAAAAGATTGCTATAGCCGACGGCCATGTAAAATTTACGAAGGAGTCAGGTGAGCAGCTTATCGGTGAGGCTATGGTGTATGATTTCGGCGAGCAGTCAGGGACGCTGATAAATTCAAGCGTATCCATGGCGCCTTACTACGGCAAGACGGAGTTGATGGAGAAGGTATCCGATACCGAGTTCCTCATGAATAATGCGGAATTATCCACCTGCGACCTTCCGCATCCGCACTATAAATTAAGGGTGAGGGAAGCAAAGATGGATCCGGGCAAGAGCCTATCGGCCAAGGGCATAAGTGTTTCTTTGCTGGATATCCCGATAATGTATGTGCCCGCCTATACCCAGGAGCTTACAGATAAGAGGCCCAGGCTTATGATCACACCGGGCCGCCGTAAGGACCTGGGGACCTTTTTACTGGGGTCGTGGCGTTATTATTTGAATCAAAATGCCAGGGGTTTATTGCACCTGGATTGGTATCAGGATAAAGGGTGGGCGGAAGGGGTAGACCTTAATTACAATACGAAAGTTTTAGGCCAGGGGAACGTCAGGTATTATCGTATAGATGAGAGGGACACAAGGGCGGAGGTCCCTGAAGCGTTAAGAGAGACCGACGAGCGCTCACGGTTGGAATTAAGGCACAGGTGGGCTATAAGTGAGCGGGACCACGCTGTTTTGGAATATTTCAGGTCTTCAGACGCTGAGTTCCGCAAGGATTACTTTTTCAGGGAGTATGAGAGAGAGACGGCACCTAAGTCTTTTTTACTGTATTCCCATGTCTATCCGAACGCCACTTTTAGTTTCCTGGGGCAGCCCAGAGTAAATAAGTTTGAGTCCGTTGTGCAAAAGGTTCCTGAGATCAAACTGGAGACCGTAAACCAGAAGATAGCGCAGACGCCGTTCTATTATAAAAGTTCCACGAGTTTTGCCCATTTAATGAACGCCGCTGCGAATTCCGGAGTGACGGCCGATGTGTCCAGGACAGATACCTCCAACCAGCTTTCTTATTTATTCAGGTTCTTGAGTGTTGATTTCAGCCCTTTTGCAGGGCATCGCGATACTTTTTATAGCCGCGGCATCGGCACAGATGAAGACCTTATCCGCACGATGTTCTTTTCGGGTATCGATATGAGCACAAGGTTTTTTCGTCTTTTCGATATCAAGACGGACTTTATGAATGTGGATATCGACAAGCTCAGGCATGTGGTGATGCCTTCTATCCAGTATCGTTACCAGGACGAACCGTCTGTCAATAAGTCCAGGCTGACACAATTGGATGAAGTAGACGCCTTAGAGAGGCAGAACACGGTCATACTTTCGCTGGAGAATAAATTGCAGACCAAGCGCAGCGGCCAATCTGTGGATCTGCTCAGGCTGATATTGTCGTCAGATTACGGTATCGGGCATACATCGACGCTTGATTCAGGTTTCCAGAATTTTAAGTATGACCTAGAGTTTAAGCCCTATAGCTGGTGGGAGCTGGATTCCGATGCAGAGTACGATATTCGCCGGGACCTCTTTAAGACGGTGAATTTTGATTATTGGATGAATATAGGTAAGAGCAGGAGCACCTTAGGATACCGCTTTAAGCACGATGAAAGCAGCCAGGTAACTGCCGGCTTTACCTGCCCTTTGAATCCATTTTGGAAATTAGGCGTTTATGAACGTTTTGAGTTCAAGACAGGCGACCTTGTGGAGCACGAATACCGTCTTGAGCGCGATATGCATTGCTGGATCATGGAGCTGATCATTAACCAGCGCAAAGCCGAGGGGATAACATTTTTGGTAGCCTTTAAGCTCAAGGCATTCCCTGATATAGGCATTGACGCTCAGAAGACCTTGACGCCGCCAAGGACAGAGACTCTATAAGACGGGCCTTCACGTGGAAAATCCGGAGAGCAAATTATGAATATAGCGATAATAGGGGCAGGTTACGTAGGGTTGGTCACCGGCGCTTGTTTTGCTGAGTTGGGCGTTAAGGTGGTCTGTGTGGATAATGATACCGATAAGATAAAGGCTTTGAATAAATTAAAGATCCCTATTTATGAACCAGGCTTAGAAGACCTGATAAAGAGGAATTTCCGCCAAGGCAGGATATCCTTTACTTCCGATATAGACCGGGCCGTAGCCAGGTCCCAGGTCATCTTTATAGCGATAGGCACGCCGCCAAAAGATAATGGCGAGGCTGATTTGACGGGCATAGAAAAAGTGGCTACAGCCATAGCGCGCTCAATGACCGATTACCGCCTTATTGTGGAAAAGTCAACGGTGCCGGTTGAAACGGGCAGCTGGGTTAAGCACACCATCGAGATCAATAAGAAAAAGAAGGTCTCTTTTGACGTGGCTTCAAACCCGGAATTTTTGAGGGAGGGCCGGGCCATACATGATTTTATGCATCCTGACCGGATAGTCCTTGGTGTGGAATCCAAGAAAGCGGAACAGCTGTTAAGGGAGCTTTACGGGCGTATCGACGGCCCTATCTTGATGACGGATATTAAATCTGCCGAACTTATAAAACATGCTTCGAATTCTTTTCTGGCGCTTAAGATATCATATATAAACGCGGTCGCTAAAGTATGTGAATTGGCCGGAGCGGATATCGAGCAGGTAGCTGAAGGCATGGGCATGGATAAAAGGGTAGGGCGCGCTTTTTTGGATGCCGGCATAGGTTTTGGCGGATTTTGCCTCCCAAAAGACCTGGATGCCTTTATTACGATATCCAGGAAACTTGGATATGATTTCGGCCTTTTAAAAGAGGTCAAAAAGATAAATGAATTTCAGAAGGAGGATTTTATCAGAAGGGTGGAGTCACGCCTTTGGAACATAAAGGATAAGACAATAGGGGTCTTGGGCCTGGCGTTCAAGCCGGATACGGACGATATGCGGTTTGCGCCTTCTATCGACATTATCCAGATCCTGCAGAGACACGGCGCCGTTATAAAGGCCTATGATCCGAAGGCCGCCTCTCGTGCCAAGAAAATATTCAAAGGTGTCAAGTTTTGCCGCAACGCCTATGAAGCGGCCAAGAACAGCCATTGTTTGATAGTCTTGACGGAGTGGCAGGAATTCAAGGAGCTGGACTTTAAAAAGATAAAAAGGCTGTTGAAGCACCCGTTGATATTCGACGGGAGGAATATGTTCTCTCCTGAAGCCATGGAGGGATTGGGTTTTAAATATGTTTCGGTGGGCAGGTAACCGCATTGGTTAAAGACAGGAAGAGAGAATATATGAAGACGGTATTGATCACCGGAGGGGCAGGTTTTATCGGCTCCCATCTGTGCGACTTATTTTTGAAGAAAGGATACCGCGTCCTGTGCCTGGATAATTTTATCACGGGTTCAAAGGCGAGTATCGAAGAGCATCTTTCGGACAAGAATTTCGCTCTGGTAGAGCACAATATTACAAAACCCATACATTTAAGTGAGGATGTGGATATCATTCTGCATTTTGCCTCTCCCGCAAGCCCGGTTGATTACCTTAATTATCCTATTCAGACGCTAAAAGTGGGTTCTTTGGGCACGCATAATTCTTTAGGTTTAGCTAAGGCCAAGGGGGCGAGGTTCCTTTTGGCATCGACATCCGAAGTCTATGGCGACCCGTTGGTCCACCCGCAGACAGAAGAATATTGGGGGAATGTCAATCCTGTGGGGCCTCGCGGAGTATACGATGAAGCTAAGCGTTTTGCCGAGGCCATCACCATGGCTTATCACAGGGTGCACAAGGTAGATACAAAGATAGTGCGTATTTTTAATACTTATGGCCCGCGCATGAGGCTTGCCGACGGCAGGGCCATACCGAATTTCATCACTCAGGCTTTAAAGGATAACCCGATAACTATTTATGGCGATGGTTCGCAGACCCGTTCTTTTTGTTATGTCACAGATCTCATAGACGGCCTATTCCGTCTTGTCAATTCCGGTTTGAATGATCCGGTGAATATCGGCAATCCTCATGAATTGACCTTAAAGGAATTGGCAGAACATATTAAGAGGCTCACCGGCAGCAGGAGCAGAATAGTCTTTAAGCCTCTGCCAAAGGATGACCCGCGTCAGAGGCAGCCGGATATCACTCTTGCGCGCGAAAACCTAAAATGGCTTCCAAAAGTGCCGCTTGAAGAAGGGCTGAGTTCAACGATAGAGTGGTTCAGGAAGCATATTAAATAGACACAAGAACACAAGTGCGCAATGGCACAAGTAAAATTTTATAGTTTTGACTTGTGACTTGTGACCTGTGGCTTGTGATTTTTTATGGTTATCGATTTCCATATCCATTCAAAATATTCCTTCGATTGTTTTCTCGAGCCTGCCGATATCGTGAAACTGGCCAGGACGATGCGCTTAGACGGGCTGGCAATAACAGACCATGACACTATGGCAGGGGTCGATGAATTTAGAAGGCTTGCGACCGAAGGAAGCCCCCGAGGGACGCCCGATATTTATATTATCGCCGGCCAGGAGATAACTACAAAGGACGGCGACATACTGGGGCTTTTTTTAAAAACAGAGATAAAGGGCAACCTGAGCACGCAAGATGTAATTTTAGAGATCAGGCAGCAGGGCGGCCTGGCTGTTTTGGCGCATCCTTTTAAATGGCCGCATTTGTTGCGCTCGCCTGAGTTATTAAGACAATTTGACGCGATAGAGGTCTTTAACGCCAGGAACAACATCCCGTCGCCTTATCTGGAAAATCACCTTGCAAAAAAGGCTGTATGCGATATGGGCCTTGCGTGTATCGCCGGCAGTGATACGCATGAGGGGTTCGAATTAGGCAATGCACGGACTGTCTTTGATTTTTCTTTTCCTGAGGCTACGGATGAGATGATAAAGAAGGCGATCCTGGAAAGACATGCCGGTATAGAAGGGCGGGAGGTATCTCTGCCCCTTGAAGTCAAGAGCCACTTCTCCAGGATGTTTAAAAGTTATTTTAAAAGATGAGGACCATAGATAAATTAAAGATTTTGGCCGGCCTGGCCTTGGGCACAAAGGGGCCGAAGATATTTTCTTTCCACGATTGCCTGCCGGATGTCTTTTCGGGATACCTTGAGCTTCTGGCCTATAAACGTTACAGCATATTGGGCGGACAGGAATTGCTGGAGCGTTTTAGTTCAAAGGTCCTGGACTTGGATAAAGAGCCGCATGTCAATGTCAAGGAAGCTGTACTGACGTTCGATGACGGGCGCCGTAATTGCTGGTCGGTCATTTTTCCGCTTCTAAAAAAATACAGGGCCAAGGCCATACTTTTTGTTATACCTTCCAGGATAAGCGAGGTGGATGAATATTTTCCTAACCTCGAAGATTATTGGAATGGCCGTACCTCGTGGGAAAATCTTTATTTAAGCCATCGCCGCATGCCTTATTTGACATGGAAAGAATTGGAGATCATGCAGTCGAGCGGCCTCGTCGAGATCCACTCGCACGGCTTAAGGCATGATGTGGTGCGGGTTTCATCCGGCGTTATCGATTTTCAGCATCCTGGGGTATATGAGATGCCGGTCTATTTCGATGAATGGTTCGATGCCGGGTTGCCCCTGCTTGATTATCAATGGGGAGCGCCCATATATGAGCGAAGCTGGGCGCCTTTTGCTTCTAACATATACGTGCCGGACAGGCGTGCTGATACAGTAATGAACGAGTTTGTGAAGAATAACGGCGGCTTTCTTTTTTTTAAAAAGAAAAAATGGCGCGCGAAACTTTTTAACTATTACAATTCGCAGAAGAAAAATTTCGGTTCGGGGCATTTTAAAAAAATAGAGGACAGGGAAGACGCATATCTTTCACTTGCCGAATCAAAGAGCGCTATAGAGAAAAAAATGGGGAATAAAGATATTTTTTTCTCGCTGCCACTTTATCAGAGCAGCCCGGAAATTTTAAAGATTGCCGCTGACGTCGGCTATAGGGCTATTTTTACCGGCCCGCAGAGCATAAACAAGGGATGTAAATCTTTGTCGTTAAAGGCGGATGCGTTATTTATCCTGACCCGTATCCCGAGCTTCTGGATCAAGTTCCTGGCCTATCTCTAAATTTTTTAAAATAAGTCTTGACAGGAAACACTAATTTTAATAGAATTAACGCTTTACGAGTTTGCCCCTGTAGCTCAGTAGGTAGAGCACGTCCTTGGTAAGGACGGGGTCACCGGTTCAATTCCGGTCGGGGGCTTAAAGATAGCGGATTAGAAAAAATGAGAGAACATATTTTATTGGAATGTCCGGTTTGCAAGTCAAGGCTGTATTCTTCTACGAAGAACAAGAAGAAGCATACTGAGCGCCTGGAACTTAAAAAATTCTGTAAGATTTGCCGTCGGCACGAACCTCATAAAGAAGTTAAATAATTTTTAACTGGTTTTGTAGGTAAGGGATCAGGACACATCATTAGGTTAGGAGCGTCGGTTAGTGGTAAACCACCGGTCTCCAAAACCGGAACTGCAGGTTCGATTCCTGCCGCTCCTGCCAGAATATCAAGACAATGGTAAACGTTTTTACAAAAATTCCGGTTTTTTTCAGGGAAGTCAAGATCGAGTTGACCAAGGTATCCTGGACGACACGCAAGGAACTTTTTGGCGCAACCTGGATCGTGATATTGACCACAGCGATCCTTACGGCTTATATCGGCATCTTGGACTTTTTTCTTTCCAAGTCCGTCAGTCTGGTCCTAAAATAATGAAAAAGTGGTACGTCGTACATACACAGACCGGTTCGGAAGATAAGGTAAAAAAGAGTTTGGATGGCCGCATTGCTACAAGCGGCTTGAAGGATTTCATGGGACAGGTCTTGATACCTACGGAGCAGGTTTCGGAAGTCCGTTCCGGTAAGAAGAAAGTAACTGAGCGTAAGTTCTTCCCGGGGTATATACTCGTTGAAATGGAGCTAAACGAAAATACGTGGCTTCTGGTGCGCACTACGCCTGGCGCCACAGGTTTTATCGGTATGGGCAAACAGCCTTCATCTTTGACCCAGGATGAGGTGGATAACATAATGAAGCGCACAGTTGAGACAAAGGCCAAGCCCAGCCCCAAGGTCCATTTTGAAAAGGGCGAGCCTGTGCGTATTATCGAAGGCCCATTCTTGAACTTTAACGGTACGATAGAAGAAGTCAACCCTGAAAAGCAGAAGATAAAGGTAAGTGTCTCCATATTCGGAAGGTCAACGCCAGTCGAGTTGGAATTCTGGCAAGTAGAGAAGGTGTAAGATGGCAAAAAAAATTGTTGCACAGATCAAGTTACACGTACCGGCGGGAGCAGCAAACCCGGCGCCTCCGGTAGGGCCGGCTTTGGGCCAGCATGGCGTTAACATCATGCAGTTCTGTAAGTCTTTTAATGAACAGACGAAGGATAAGGACGGTATCGTACTGCCTGTTGTTATAAGCGTCTATGAAGACAAGAAGTTCGATTTTATAATTAAGACCCCCCCGTGTTCGGTCCTGCTGAAGCGAGCCGCAAATCTCGCCAAGGCGTCGGGAACAGCCGGGAAGGAAAAGATAGGCAGTGTTACCATGAAACAGGTCGAGGAGATAGCAAAGCAGAAACTTGGAGACCTGAATACGAGTGATCTGGAGATAGCCAAAAAAACAGTTATGGGTACAGCCCGCAGTATGGGTATAGAGGTTGTGGGGTAGTCATGAAGAGACCGCAGAGCAAGAGATATCGTGAGAGCGTAAAGGCAGTAGATAAGTCCAAGACTTATGGTTTAAAAGAAGCCATCAGTATCTTAAAAGCTTCACCTAAGACGAAGTTCGATGAGTCTCTGGAGCTGGCTTTTAATCTGGGTATAGATACGAAAAAGTCGGATCATATGGTCCGTGGAACCGTTATCTTACCTCATGGGACAGGAAAGAAGATAAGGGTGGCGGTTTTTTGCCGAGGTGAGGCCGAAAAGCAGGCTTTTGATTCCGGAGCTGATTTTGTCGGCGCGCAGGAGCTTATAGATAAGGTTGCCGGAGGCTGGATGGATTTTGATTGCGTAGTGGCCACGCCGGACATGATGAAGGACTTGAGTAAACTTGGGAAAGTCCTTGGCCCGCGCGGCCTTATGCCAAGCCCTAAGACCGGCACAGTTACACAGAATGTGGCACAGGCCGTCAAGGACTTAAAGGCCGGTAAAGTTGAATTTAAGGCTGATAAGCAGGGCGGGGTGCATGTGGGCGTAGGAAAACTATCTTTTGGAGAAGAACATCTTTTTGAGAACGCAACTATTCTAATAGAGTCCTTAAAGGGCACGAGGCCGGCTTCTTTGAAAGGTGATTTTATCAAGTCCATTTATATTTCTTCATCTATGGGCCCAGGATTAAAGGTGGCAGCATGACCGTAATAACGAAAAAAATAGGCGAATTATACAGGGACCTGGTTTCCAGAGAGCTAAAGCACAGGCTGGACAGCTCGACGGATGTATTTTTGTTCAGCTACCATAAATTGAAATCAGCTGAGATGACCAGTTTAAGGAAGAACTTGAAGACGGCAGGCGCCAGTGTCCTGGTGACCAAGAACAGCTTTATGAAGAAGGCCTTTGAGACGGTAGGAAAACCCTCAGAGGCCATTTCTTTACTAGACGGGCCGATGGCCATGGTATTCGTTAAGGATGACCCGATAGGCGTTTCCAAAGTCCTTATGGATTTTGTTAAACAGCACGAGGTCATGAGTGTCCGCGGCGGGTTCTTGGCTGAGCGGCTGCTTAGCCCTGAAGATATCAAAAAAATATCTACGTTGTTTTCGAGGCAGGCGCTTTATGGACAGGTGGCGTCAACGCTCAACGCGCCTATCGGTAAATTGGCCTCGACTTTGAATCAAATCGTGACAAAACTAGTATACGCGCTTGGAGCGCTTAAAGATAAAAAAGAGAAATAAATTTACAGACAAAAACAGGGAGGGAAAATTAAATGGCAAAGATTGAAGAAATGATCAAAGAAATCGAATCTATGACGGTCCTTGAATTATGTGATCTGGTCAAGGCCATCGAGGAAAAGTTTGGAGTTACAGCTGCTGCGCCTGTCATGGCTATGGCTGGCGGGGCTGCTGGAGCGGCCGCTGCCGCACCTGTTGAGGAAAAAACCGTCTTTACGGTCGTCCTTACGAATGCCGGCGCAAATAAGATCAATGTGATCAAAGAAGTCCGCACGATCACAAGCCTGGGCTTGAAAGAGGCCAAGGACTTGGTTGATGGTGCTCCAAAGCCTGTAAAAGAGAGCGTTCCTAAAGCTGAGGCCGAAGAATTAAAGAAAAAGCTCGAAGCCGCAGGCGCCACAGTAGAATTGAAGTAAATGAGGACGCAGCTTACGGAACGAAGTGAACGTAAGTTGCTGTCCAAATTTATCCTGAGGAGCGAAAGCGACGAAGGATCTATATATAGGTAAGTGATCCGACTAATGTTGTCCGGAGACAAATAGATGATAAAAAGAAGAAGTTTCGCCAAGCTTAAAGAAGTCTATCCAATGCCGCATCTTTTGGATATACAGATGAAGTCCTTTGAGGAGTTTTTGCAGCGCGATATCAAGATAGAAGAGCGTGCCCCGATAGGCCTCCAGGAAGCCTTCATCGAGATATTCCCTATAGAGAGCTTTGATAAGCGTTTCCGTTTGGAGTTTGTCAGCTATACGCTTGGAAAACCTAAGTATTCCATTGAGGAATGCCGACGTCGTGGTATGACGTTCGCTTCGCCTTTACGGGCCAATCTTCGCCTGATCACCCCTACAGATGTCAAGGTGCAGGAAGTTTATTTCGGAGAGCTGCCTCTTATGACCCCGACTGCAAGCTTTATTATCAATGGCGACGAAAGGGTCGTGGTAAGCCAGTTGCAGCGCTCTCCCGGAGTATGTTTCGAAGATGAACAGCATCCTACGGGCAAAAAGATATTTTATGCCCGTATTATTCCTTATCGTGGGGCATGGCTTGAGTTCAAGTATGACTTAAATGAAGTCCTTTTGGCTTATGTCGACCGCCGCAGAAGTTTCCCGGCAACTCAGCTCCTGCGTATTATAGGTTTTTCCACTGACGAGGATATAAAGCAGGCCTTCGGCGGAGCAGAGATCCCGGAGGTAGCCAATACCTTAAAGAAGGATTTTACAAAGAATAAAGAAGAGGCTTTAATAGATTTTTATAGAAAAATGCGGCCTACCGAACCGGTTACGCTGGAAGCCGCGGAAGACCTGTTCTTCAGGTTGTTTTTTGACCCCAAGCGCTATGACCTTTCGCGCGCAGGGCGGTTTATCTTGAACAGAAAACTTGGCATGGATGTATCTTTAGAAAAAAGGATAATCGATGCGGAAATGATCATAAAAGTCGTTAAATACCTGGTAGGTTTAAAGAGCGGCGAAGGGGAGATAGACGATATCGACCACTTGGGTAACCGTCGTATCAAGAGCGTAGGCGAGCTAGTTCAGAACCAGGCGCGTATAGGCCTGGCACGTCTTGAGCGCTCTATACGCGAGAGATTGGCGATCTTGACGGATGCCGATGCAGTGATGATATACCATTTGATCAATTCCAAGTTATTCTCCAGCCAGATCAGGGATTTCTTTTCGCGCAGCCAGCTGTCTCAGTTCATGGACCAGGTCAATCCTCTGGCTGAGTTGACGCACAAGAGGCGTTTAAGCGCTTTAGGCCCTGGCGGCTTGTCCAGAGAGAGGGCCGGTTTCGAAGTCCGTGATATCCACCAGTCCCACTACGGCCGTATCTGCCCTATTGAGACCCCGGAAGGCCCGAATATCGGTTTGATCGCTTCATTGACAACATATGCCCGCGTTAACGATCTGGGTTATATTGAAAGCCCTTATAGAAAGGTCGACGAGGGCCGTGTTACGAAACGCATCGATTATATCACCGCAGATTTTGAGCAGGACAAGACTGTGGCCCAGGCAAACAGCATTTTGGATGAGGACGGTTATTTCCAGGAAAAAGATGTTACTTGCAGATTCAAAGGCGATTTCCCTAAGCTTGCCCCGAAAAAGGTAGATTATATGGACGTGTCCCCAAAACAGTTGGTTTCTTTGGCGGCGTCCCTGATCCCATTTTTAGAGCATGATGATGCTAACAGAGCTTTGATGGGTTCGAACATGCAACGTCAGGCTGTACCTTTGTTGAATGCCGAGAGGCCTTTTGTGGGTACGGATATGGAGCTCAAGGCTGCCATCGATTCAGGTGCGGTGGTAGTGTCCGAAGAGGATGGGGTCGTAAAGGCAGTTGACGCAAAGCATATAGTTGTGAACTCCAAAGTCTATGACTTAAGGAAATTCAAGCGTTCTAACGCCAATACGTGCGTTAATCAGAAACCTATAGTTAAATTAGGCCAGAAGGTCAAGGCCGGAGAAGTTATAGCAGACGGTATAGGCACAAAAGACGGTGAATTGGCGCTTGGGAGAAACCTCCTTGTAGCCTTTATGCCGTGGAGGGGTTTCAACTTTGAAGATGCTATCCTGATCAGCGAAAAAGTAGTAAAAGAAGATGCCTATACTTCCATACATATCGAAGAGTTTGAGGTTGAGGCCAGGGAGACGCGTTTAGGTAACGAAGAGATAACGCGCGATATCCCGAATGTGTCCGAAGAGGCGTTAAAGAACCTGGATGAGAACGGCATAATAAGGCTTGGGGCTGAAGTTGAAGCTGGGGATATCCTTGTGGGTAAGGTTACTCCAAAGACAGAGTCAGAGCTTTCGCCCGAAGAGAGATTATTGCGGGCCATCTTCGGCGAAAAGGCCGGGGACGTGCGGGATACTTCCCTGACGCTTCCTCCGGGTATCGAGGGAGTTGTCATAGATGTGCAGGTTTTTTCCAGAAAAGAACGCGGCAGGAAGACAAAAGAAGACAAGAAAAAAGAGCTTGGCGCAATAAAAGAGATAAAGAGCTATTATGCGCAGGAGATCGAATATATCCAGGAAGAGAAGATCAATAAGTTGGCCGCTATGTTAGGCATATCCAAATCCAAGGTTTTGGGCGCGGATCTGGATGCAAATGAAGAAGCCAAGCATGCAGCCAAGTTTTTTGATGAACAGATCCGTGAATTGGCCCAAGAAGAGGCGCAGGAGGCCGAGAAGGTAAAGCGTGGGGATGAATTGGCCCCGGGCGTTTTGAAGAAGGTTGTCGTCTATGTCGCTACAAAGCGCAAGCTTGCCGTAGGCGATAAGATGGCTGGACGCCACGGCAACAAGGGCGTTATCGCAAAGATCCTTCCTGAAGAAGATATGCCTTTTTTGGCGGATGGCACACCGGTCGAGCTTGTGCTTAACCCGTTGGGCGTACCTTCGCGTATGAACGTCGGGCAGATACTCGAGACCCATCTTGGGTGGGCCGCAAAGATACTTGGCCTGCATGTGGCAACACCGGTATTTGACGGGGCCTCAGAGGCCGAGATCAAGGAGATGCTGAAAAAAGCAGGTTTGCCGACACACGGGAAAGTAGATGTCTATGACGGCTATAGCGGGTTGAAATTCGATCAGAAGGCCACTGTGGGCTATATTTATATGCTCAAGCTGATCCATTTGGTCGATGAGAAAATACACGCGCGTTCCATAGGGCCTTATTCTCTTGTAACCCAGCAGCCATTAGGGGGAAAAGCCCAGTTCGGCGGACAGAGATTCGGTGAAATGGAAGTCTGGGCGCTTGAGGCTTATGGCGCTGCATTCGCGCTGCAAGAGATGTTAACGGTCAAGAGCGATGATGTCGCCGGCCGTACAAGGATATATGAGGCTATTGTAAAAGGTGAACAACGTCTCACCCCGGGCACTCCTGAATCCTTTAATGTTCTGGTCAAGGAATTACAGGGGCTTGGATTGGACGTTAAAATGGAAAAGCAAAAATGAGAAAAGACGCCTTGATGCAAAAAGATACTCAGGAAGTTTCACAGTTCGACAGCATTTCGATCAGGATAGCGTCATCTCCCACTATACGTTCTTGGTCTAAGGGCGAGGTCAGGAAGGCTGAGACCATCAACTACAGGACCTTGAAACCCGAAAAGGACGGCCTATTCTGTGAAAAGATATTCGGGCCTGTAAAGGATTGGGAGTGTAATTGCGGAAAATACAAAGGCAATAAGTTCCGTAATATCGTTTGTGATAGATGCGGCGTTGAAGTTACGCGTTCAAGTGTGAGGCGTGAACGCATGGGGCACATAGAACTAGCGTGCCCGGTCACGCACATCTGGTTTTTTAAGGCCGTCCCTTCGAGGATATCCGCGTTGCTCGATATAGGCTTAAGGGACCTAGAGAAGATCATTTATTATGAAGAATATATAGTCGTTGAACCGGGTGATACCGGCTTAAAGAAGGGCGAGCTTTTGTCCGAAGACCAGCATCAGGAATTGCTGGAAAAATACGGGACAGGGTTTAAGGCCAAGATAGGTGCTGAGGCTGTGCTGGATCTTTTAAAGGAGATAGACCTGGATGCCTTGTCCAAGAAGTGCCATAAACAGCTTGAAACGGTCAAGGAGGGCACTACGGCGCGCAGGATCTTAAAGACTTTAAAGATCGTTGAGGATTTCAAGAAGTCAGAGAATAAACCGGAGTGGATGGTTTTAGAAGCACTTCCTGTTATTCCTCCGGACTTAAGGCCTTTGGTCCCGTTAGACGGCGGGCGCTTTGCCACATCGGACTTAAATGACCTTTATCGCCGTGTTATCAACCGTAATAACCGCCTTAAGAAACTTTTGGATCTGAATGCCCCTGAGATAATCATCCGCAATGAAAAGAGGATGTTGCAGGAGGCCGTGGATGCTATTCTTGATAACGGCCGCCATGGAAGGCCGGTCCTGGGTTCCAATAACAGGCCGCTTAAGTCTTTGTCTGATATGCTCAAAGGTAAACAGGGCCGCTTTAGACAGAATTTACTTGGTAAGCGAGTTGATTATTCCGGGCGTTCCGTCATCGTCGTAGGGCCGGAGCTGAAGCTCCATCAGTGCGGCCTGCCTAAACGTATGGCGCTTGAGTTATTTGAGCCTTTTATCATCAAGAAATTAAGAGAACGCGGGTTTGTCCATACGATCAAGGGCGCCAAGCGCATGGTCGAGCGCGCCAAGATAGAAGTATGGGATATATTGGATGAAGTCATTCAAGACCATCCTGTTATGCTTAACCGCGCTCCTACGCTGCATCGCTTGAGCGTCCAGGCGTTTATGCCTATACTTATCGAAGGAAAGGCTATACGTATACACCCTCTCGTCTGCGCCGCATTTAACGCTGATTTCGACGGTGACCAGATGGCCGTACACGTTCCGCTTTCTTTAGAGGCCCAGATGGAAGCGCGCCTTATGATGCTTTCTATCAATAATATTTTTTCTCCGTCGGACGGACGGCCTATTACAACGCCTACGCAGGATATTATTTTGGGTCTGTGTTATTTGTCCAAGATCAAGGCAAAGGCTAAAGGCGAAGGCAGGCTTATGTCCGGCGCCCAGGAAGCTGTATCTGCTTATGATGACGGGACAATATCTCTACACGCTAAAATAAAGATGAGGATCATAGGGCAGTATGACATCACAGAGGGTGTCTATAATGGAGATAAGGCAGTTATAGAGACCACCGTTGGCCGTATCCTTTTCAATGAGCGCCTGCCGGAGGGTTTTGGTTTCGTTAACTTAGAGCTCAATAAAAAGAATGTGGGCCAGATAGTCGCGTCCTGTTATAAACGTTTTGGGCACGATACAACGATAAAATTGCTGGATACTTTAAAAGAGTTGGGCTTCGAATATGCCACTTTAGGCGGTATATCCATATCTATCGACGACCTCGATATCCCGGAAGAAAAGAAAGAGTGTATCGCCGAGGCAAAAGCCGAAGTCGCAAAGGTCGAAGATCAATACCGTAAAGGTGTTATTACCGACGGTGAGCGTTATAACAAGGTCATAGATATCTGGACGCATACGACCGATAAGGTGTCAGACCTGGTATTCAAGAAGATGGATTCTTTCAATCCTATCTTCATGATGGCGGATTCCGGCGCGCGCGGTTCGCGCTTGCAGGTGCGTCAGCTCGCCGGCATGAGAGGTTTGATGGCCAAGCCTTCCGGTGAGATCATTGAGAACCCTATTACCGCGAGTTTCCGCGAAGGTTTGACGGTTTTGGAATATTTTATTTCTACTCACGGTGCGAGAAAGGGCCTGGCAGATACGGCTTTAAAGACCGCCGATGCCGGTTACCTGACGCGCCGCCTTGTAGACGTGGCACAGGAAGTCATTATTACAGAGATCGACTGCGGCACGCTTAACGGTATTTCGCTTTCTTCCATTATCGAAGGCGATGAAGTAGTAGTGCCGCTTAAGGACAGGATCGCCGGCCGTGTTACGATCGATAATATAGTAGATGTTATAACGGACGAAACGATCGTGGCCTCGGGTGAATTGGTCACCGAAGAAAAGTCCGAAGTTTTAGAGAGGATGGGGATCGAAAAGATCCGTATCCGCAGTGTGCTTACATGCGAATCAGACCGCGGTATCTGCGCTAAGTGTTACGGCAAGGACCTTGCCCGTGACGGCTTAGTCGAGATAGGAACGGCCGTCGGAGTTATTGCCGCCCAGAGTATCGGTGAACCCGGTACGCAGCTGACGATGAGGACGTTCCATATCGGTGGTACGGCATCCAGGATCGTAGAGCAGTCGTTTATCAAGGCAAAGAATAAAGGTGCCCTGAAGTACCATTCTTTGAGGATAGTCCATAAAGGTAAAGATTTAATTGTATTAAACAGGAACGGCGCCATCACAGTCAATGACCCTCAAGGGCGCGAGCTTGAGCGCTATACCATCCCTCAGGGCAGCGTTATCTCCGTTCCTGAGGGCGGCGAGGTTTCTAAGGGCGTAGTGTTTGTCCGTTGGGACCCGTATACATCACCTATCTTGACTGAAGTCGAGGGTGTGGTGCGTTTTGAAGATATCAAAGAAAATATAACGATGCGTGAGGAGATGAACCCGACGACCGGTATTTCCGAACGTGTCATCGTAGAGCACAAGGTCGAATACCATCCTCAGATCATCATTTTGGATGATAAGGGTGAGGTCGTAGGCATTTATCCGATACCTATAGGCGCACATATCCTTGTTAAGGACGGACAGAAGGTAGGCGGCGGTGAGCTTATAGCTAAGATCCCGCGTGTTTCCGGTAAGACCCGTGATATTACCGGCGGTCTGCCGCGTGTTGCGGAGTTATTCGAGGCCCGTCGTCCTAAGGACCCTGCTATTATTTCCGAGATCGACGGTTTTGTCGAATTTGCAGAAAATAAAAAAGGCCAGCGTCAGATCATCGTTAGCTCGCCGACAGGAATGAAGAGAGAATATACTATCCCCCACGGCAAGCATCCAAATGTTTATCGTGGAGACCGCGTGACAGCGGGTCAGCAGCTTACAGACGGCCCAGTAGTCTTGCAGGATATCTTAAGGGTCTGCGGAGACAAGGTCTTGCAGGAATACCTCGTCAATGAAGTCCAGGAGGTTTACCGTCTGCAGGGTGTGCGGATCAATGATAAGCATATAGAGGTCATCATCCGTCAGATGCTCAAGAAGGTAAAAATAGAGGATTCCGGAGACACAGATTTTCTTTCGGGCCAGCAGATCGACCGCTGGAGATTTCAGAAGGAAAATCAGAGGGTCATAAAGAAGGGTGGCAAGCCGGCCTCAGCCACGCCTCTTCTTTTGGGTATCACCAAGGCGTCGCTGACTACGGAAAGCTTTATTTCAGCAGCGAGTTTCCAGGAGACGACCAAGGTATTGACCGATGCGGCTGCCTCCGGAAAGAGGGATGAGCTTTTTGGCCTGAAAGAAAATGTCATCGTCGGCCACTTGATCCCTGCCGGGACCGGATTAAAGATCCACCGGGAGATAGGTATGGCCAAGGCTAAGGCTAAAGCTAAAGAAGAGACACGGGATACACAAAAGGAGACGGTGCATGCCGACGATTCAACAGCTAATTCGTAACGATCGCATCTTAAAGAAGATAAAGTCTAAATCACCGGCTTTAAAAGGCTGCCCGCAACGTCGAGGAGTTTGTTTGCAGGTAAAGACCATGACGCCCAAGAAGCCGAATTCAGCCTTGCGTAAGATAGCCAGGGTGCGTCTTACGACCGGTATTGAAGTAACATCCTACATACCAGGTGAAGGCCATAATTTGCAGGAACATTCCATTGTACTGGTCAGAGGCGGGCGCGTAAAAGACCTGCCGGGTGTGCGTTATCATATTGTGAGAGGCGCGCTTGATACGGCCGGTGTGGCAAACCGTAAGAGATCGCGTTCAAAATACGGCGCGAAAAAGCCAAAAGCAGGCAAAAAGTAAGAGGGTAAATACATGCGTAGAAGACAAGCGGTCAAAAGACAGATCACTTCCGATCCGAAATACAGCTCTAAAATAGTGGCTAAGCTCATCAACATCATAATGATAAAGGGCAAGAAGTCTCTCGCCGAGAATATAGTTTACGGCGCTTTTGATATCATTAAGCAGAAGTCAGGTGAAGATGATCCCATAAAGGTCTTTAACAAGGCCCTTGATAATATCCGTCCGCGTCTTGAGGTAAAGCCAAGGCGAGTCGGCGGCGCTACGTATCAGGTGCCTATAGAAGTTAACCAGGAAAGAGGCATATCGCTTGCCTTAAGATGGATAAAGGATTTTTCGAGAGGGAAAAAAGGAAAGCCCATGATGGAGCGCTTGGCCGATGAGATCCTGGCCGGCTACAAAGGCGAAGGGGCTGCTATAAAGAAAAGGGACGATACTCATAAGATGGCAGAGGCTAATAAGGCATTTGCGCATTTTAGATGGTAAATTACAAATAGAGAATGCAAAATATGATCGAGAAGACGGGTTTAGATAAAATAAGGAATATAGGCGTAATAGCGCATATCGACGCAGGCAAGACCACGACTACCGAGCGTATGCTTCTTTATACAAAGAAGATACATAAGATCGGCGAGGTGCATGACGGTACGGCTACCATGGACTGGATGGTGCAGGAACAGGAGCGCGGCATAACGATCACATCCGCGAGCACCACGTGTTTCTGGAATGATATACATATCAATATCATCGATACGCCGGGCCACGTAGATTTTACGGTAGAGGTAGAGCGTTCGTTGAAGGTCTTAGACGGAGCCGTAGTGGTTTTTTGCGCTGTTGCGGGCGTGCAGCCACAATCTGAGACGGTGTGGCGCCAGGCTGATAAATATTCCGTACCCCGTGTTGCTTTCGCTAACAAGATGGACAGGGTCGGAGCGGATTTCAACAATGTGCTTGCCGAGATGCATCAAAAGCTGGGGGCCAATGCCGCTGCTATTCAGATACCTGTCGGAGCTGAGGAGAATTTCATCGGGATCATCGATATCTTAGAAGAGGAACTCGTTACCTTCGAGGGAGAAAAAGGCGAGCAGGTCGTACGTAAGCCTTGCCCTGAGGAGTATAAAGCTCAAGTGGCTAAAGTCAGGCATGACCTGGTTGAGAAGGTCGCTGAAGCTGATGATAATATAATGGAATTATATATTCATAACAAACCCGTATCAAAAGAAGAATTGAAAAAGGCCATACGCGCTACGGTCATCGCTAATAAATTCGTCCCCGTCTTGTGCGGCACGTCCTTAAAGAACAAAGGTATACAGCTTGTTTTAGATGCGGCGTGTGATTACCTGCCGTCCCCTATAGATCTGCCTGCGGTGAAGGGGTTTGAGCCTGAGACCGGCGAATATGAAGAGAGGGCGATCTCTCCCGACGCGCCTTTCTGCGCTTTTTGTTTTAAGATAATGAGTGATCCTTACGTCGGCCGCCTGAATTTTGTACGTATATATTCGGGGAAGATCAAGGCCGGCGAGACTATTTATAATTCAAGTAAGAGAGAAGATGAGCGCCTTTCCAAGATAGTGCGTATGCATGCAAATAAGCAGGAGATGATAGAAGAAGCAAGCGCTGGAGATATTGTGGCTTTTGTCGGGTTAAAGGAGACTAAGACCGGAGATACATTGTGCAAGGAAGACCAGCCGATTGTTCTTGAGGCCATAAAATTCCCGGAACCCGTAGTAGACCTTGCTATCGAGACAAAATCAAAAGCGGACCAGGAGAAGCTGGCGTTCGCCTTAAGGAAACTTCAGGATGAAGATCCGTCGTTCCGGGTCACTTATAATACCGAGACCGCCCAGACCATTATTTCAGGCATGGGGCAGCTGCATCTTGAGATCGCCGTAGACCGCATATTGCGCGAATTTAACGTAGAGGCTAAAGTCGGCCGTCCGCAGGTTGCTTATAGGGAATCTATCCGTAATAAAGTAAATATTACAGGTAAGTTTATACAGCAGTCCGGAGGCCGCGGGCAATACGGGCATGTCGTTTTGGTGATGGAACCTCAGGAAGTCCCGGGCGCAGGTATAACTTTCGAGGATACTTTAAAAGGCGGTGTGATACCGCGCGAGTTTATTCCGGCTGTCAAGAACGGCATTATCCTTGCTGCCAAGAGCGGCATAATGGGCAGCTATCCTGTTACCGATGTGGCCGTTACATTGGTCGATGGTTCATACCATGATGTAGATTCTTCCGAGATCGCTTTTCAGATGGCGGCATCCATCGCTTTTCAGGATGGTTTAAGAAAAGGTGTCTCATTTCTCTTAGAGCCTATCATGGACATAGAAATTGTTGTGCCGGAAGAGTTCATGGGCACGGTCATCGGTGACTTCAATTCTCGTCGGGGAAAGCTTGTATCGATGGGCCAAAGGGGTAACGTGCGCGTACTGCGCGGACATGTTCCGCTTGCAGAAGTTTTTGATTATGCTAATATAATACGTTCTTTGACGCAAGGTAGGGCATCTTTCACTATGGAGCCTTTCTGTTATCAGGAAGTGCCTAGAGATATAGCTAATAAAATATTAGGATTAAAATAACGGAGGTGACTAATGTCTAAAGAAAAGTTCGTAAGGACAAAGCCGCACGTTAACATCGGAACCATCGGGCACGTTGATCACGGAAAAACAAGTTTAACGAGCGCCATTACATCTGTTTTGGCAAAAAGAGGTTTTGCTGAAGCAAGAAGCTACGAATCTATCGATAACGCTCCCGAAGAGAGAGAGCGCGGCGTTACTATCAATATTTCACACGTCGAGTATCAAACGGAAGCCAGGCATTACGCGCATATCGACTGTCCGGGGCATGCCGACTACATCAAGAACATGATCACGGGCGCAGCCCAGATGGACGGCGCGATCCTGGTCGTATCCGCTGCGGACGGCCCGATGCCTCAGACCAGAGAGCACATCCTTCTGGCGCGTCAGGTCAACGTTCCTGCTATCGTCGTCTTTTTGAACAAGGTAGACATGGTCCAGGATAAAGAGTTGATCGAGCTTGTTGAAATGGAGGTCAGGGACCTTTTGACTAAGTATAACTTCCCTGGGGATAAGACCCCTATCATTAAGGGGAGCGCTACTGAAGCCGTATCTTGTGTTTGCGGCAAGGACGATTGCCCGAAATGCGGCCCGATAATCGAGTTGATGAAGGCTGTAGATGATTTTATTCCGCTGCCTAAGAGAGATATGGATAAGCCGTTCTTGATGGCTATCGAGGACGTTTTTACGATCTCAGGGCGCGGAACGGTCGGCACAGGCAGGATCGAAAGGGGCAAGGTAAAGATCAATGAGAACGTCGACATTGTCGGGATGAGAGATACCGTAGGCAAGACCGTAGTTACCGGCATCGAAATGTTCCGTAAGCTTTTGGATGAAGGCCAGGCAGGTGATAACGTCGGCCTGTTGCTCAGGGGTGTAGATAAGGAATCTTTGGAACGCGGCATGGTCTTGGCTGCTCCGGGTTCCATTACGCCTCATAAGAAGTTCAAGGGCCAGGTCTATATTTTGACGAAGGAAGAAGGCGGCAGGCATACACCGTTCTTTACCGGTTATAGGCCGCAATTTTATTTCAGAACAACAGACGTGACCGGCACCGTGCATTTGCCGCAGGGTATTGAGATGATCATGCCCGGCGACAATATCACTGTCGAGGCTGAATTGATCACGCCTATCGCTATGGAGAAAGAGCTGCGCTTTGCTATCCGTGAAGGTGGGCATACGGTGGGCGCAGGAGTAGTTTCAGAGATCATCGAGTAAAAAAGGAAGTTTAAGGCAATGGCACAAAAAATACGCATACGACTGAAAGCTTACGATCATCGCCTCCTAGATCAATCGACACGGGAAATCGTTGAGACGGCCAAGAGGAGCGGGGCAAAAGTATCAGGGCCCATCCCTTTGCCGACCAAAAAAGAGATATATACGGTTAACCGTTCCGTCGTCATTGACAAGAAGTCCAGAGAGCAGTTTATGCTGGCGACCCACAAGAGGTTGCTGGAGCTCCATGAACCTACTGCCAAGACGATAGATGCGCTTCGGAAACTCAATCTTCCGGCCGGCGTTGATGTTGAGATAAGGTAGTTTTTGGAAGCTTTTGAAAGGTCACAACAGACAAGAGTGAGACTATGGGTGTTTTAAATACCACAATAAAAATATTGGGCAAGAAGATCGGCATGACACAGGTTTTTGCCGAGGATGGTAAGGTAATAGCTGTGACCGTTCTTGAGGCAGGGCCTTGTGTTGTGATGGGGGCCAATGATAAGAATATCAAGGTTGGCTTCGAAGATATCAAAGAGAACAAGAAGAAAAAGCCGCAGTTGGGAGAGTTCAAGAAATTGAACCTGGCTCCCAAGAGGCATGTCCGTGAATTAAGGATTGCGGATCGCGCCAATTATAAGGTGGGCGATGAGATCAAGGTGGACATATTCCAGGAAGGTGATTTTGTGGATGTGACCGGCATGTCTATAGGTAAGGGTTTCCAGGGCGGGATGAAGCGCTGGCACTGGATGGGTACTCCTATGACGCATGGTTCAACATCAAAGCGCCGTATAGGTTCCGTAGGGGCAAGCTCCGATCCGTCGCGCATCTTTAAGGGCAAGACCATGGCCGGACACATGGGGTATGACAAAACGACTGTGCAGAACTTAAAAGTGGTAAAGGTGGATCTGGCCAATAATTTGCTGGTCGTCACCGGAGCAGTACCGGGTCCAAATCGCGCCATACTTGAGATCAGAAAATCAATTAAGAAACAGAGAAAGAGTTAAGAGATAACATGGAAAAGAAAAACAGAATAGTAATGCCTGTGTATGATATGGGCGCAAAAGTCGTGGAAGAGGTGGAGCTTGACGCCCATGTCTTTGACGGCATAGTCAAGAAGAAGACGCTTTATCAGGCTGTTGTCGGATATCGAGCCAATCAGCGCCTCGGGCTTGCCGCGACCAAGACGAGGGGTGAAGTTTCCGGCGGAGGCAAGAAGCCTTGGAAACAAAAAGGCACTGGCCGAGCGCGCCATGGTTCCATACGTTCTCCGTTGTGGCGGCATGGCGGAGTGGTCTTCGGGCCGCATCCCAGAGATTTCAGCGTCACTATACCGCAGGGGATACGGCTGGAAGCATTGCGTTCCGGGCTTAATGCCAAGATCAAGAGCGGAGACCTTATACTGGCTGAAAAAATCCATATAATGCATCCCAAGACCAGCGAGTTCGTAAAATTTTTGGATGCTTTAAAGATCGAAGGTGAAAGCATTCTCTGCGTCATAGACAGCGTGACCGATAATATCAAGCGCTCTACAAGGAATATCCCGCGCTTGGATATCGTTGATTCCAGGTCTTTGAACGCGTTCGATCTGCTTAATTCCAAAAAATTATTATTAACAAGAGATTCATTAAAAAATTTAACAAAACGCTTGAAAAATGTATAGCCCATATGATATTATTAAAACTTTAATTCATTCGGAAAAAGGCGCACGCCTTGAGAATGAAGGTTGTTATCAGTTCTTGGTAGCTAAAGATGCTACAAAGATCGACATCAAACGCGCGATCGAAAAGATCCATAAGGTCAAGGTAACTGATGTCAATACCGTTATCACCCACGGGAAGATGAAAAGGGTGCGTACTCAGTTAGGAAAGAAACCAGATTGGAAAAAGGCGTACGTCCAGCTGGCCAAGGGACAGAAGATCGAGGTAAAGTAATGGGTATGAAAAAATATAAGTCAACAACACCTGGAAAGCGTTGGGCGAACCTGCCGGATTTTGCGGAGATCACCAAGAGCTATCCGGAGAAGTCCCTTGTCGAAACATTGCATAAGACAGGCGGCCGCAATAACAATGGCCGCATAACAACACGCCACATCGGCGGCGGGCATAAGCGTCTTTACAGGATAATAGATTTTCGCAGGGATAAATTCGATGTGTCTGCTAAGGTATTGTCGATAGAGTATGACCCGAACAGGTCTTGCCGTATCGCGCTTTTGAAATACACCGATGGAGAGAAACGCTATATCCTGGCTCCGCTTGGTTTAGGTGTAGGCCAAGAGATAGTGAGTTCAGGAACCCCTGACCTTGAAATAAAGACCGGCAACGCAATGCCTCTGCGCTACATACCGCTTGGTACTTTTATCCATAACATCGAATTGACTAAAGGCAAGGGCGGACAGGTTGCGCGCAGCGCAGGCAATGCCGCGCAGATAACGGCAAAAGAAGGGAATTTTGCCCATGTTAAGCTTCCTTCCGGTGAGGTCAGGCTTATCAATTTGGATTGTATGGCTACTATAGGTCAGGTCGGAAACGTTGAACACGAAACATTGACCCACGGAAAAGCCGGCCGCAAACGCTGGCTTGGCATACGTCCCACTGTCAGGGGTGTGGCAATGAACCCGATAGACCATCCGCACGGAGGCGGCGAAGGAAAGGCCGGACAGGGTAACCCTCATCCAGTCTCTCCATGGGGCCAGAAGTGCAAGGGCCTTAAAACCAGAAGACATAAGAGATATTCGAATAAATATATAATCAAGGGAAGGTAAATCATGCCAAGATCTTTAAAAAAAGGTCCTTTTGTCGAAGAGAAGCTGGTAAAGAAGGCGGATATGGCCAGAAGGTCAGGCTCAAGGCAGCCGATAAAGACTTGGTCGCGCGCCTCAACGATCATACCGGATTTCGTTGGAATGACCATTGCGGTCCATGACGGGCGTAAGCACGTCCCCGTCTTTATTACTGAAAATATGGTCGGGCATAAACTGGGAGAATTCGCCCCAACGAGGACTTTCAGGAAGCATGGCGGTATTAAAGCGAAGAAAGGCGTTGAATTAACGTAAAGACTATTATGTTAGCATCTGCAAAAGGAAAATTTTTAAGAGGTTCAGGAAAGAAGGTACGGCAGGTAGTTGACCTTATCCGCGGGATGAAGGCCAATGAGGCGCTCTCTTTCTTAAAATTCGTAGACAAGAGGCCTACCTATTATATAGGTAAGGTCCTGCAGTCAGCCATAGCGAACGCCAAGAATAAAGGCTTGAATGTGGACGAGCTGGTCATTTCCAAGGCTTGTGCGGATGACGGCCCGCGATGGAAGAGGTTTCGTGCCGCGGCGTTCGGCAGGGCCAGTGAAATATTAAAAAGAACGAGCCATATTACTATAGAGTTGGATTTAAAAAAGAAATAACAACAAGGAAAATCCATGGGACAAAAGGTACATCCGTTAGCAGTTAGATTGGGTTTTATCAAGGATTCGTCTTCGAGGTGGTTTGCGCGCCACGGAGATTTCGGCCTCTATATCGAGGAAGACTATAAGATCCGTAAGCATATTAAAAAAAATCTTCGCCAGGCCGCGGTTTCCAAGGTCGTTATTGACCGCGTGGCCGGTAAAGTCAAGATCAGGATCCATTCCGCCCGTCCCGGGGTGATCATCGGCAGGCATGGTGCCGATATCGAGAGGCTTACCGGTGATTTGAAGGATATTGTCAAGAATAAGGAGATCGTTATCGACATAGAAGAAGTGAAGAATCCATCTATGGATGCGCAGCTTATTTCCGAGAACATAGCCCTGCAGCTTGAAAAGCGTATTGCTTTCAGGCGTGCCATTAAGAGGTCTATGGACCAGGCCATCTCTTCAGGGGCCAAGGGGATAAAGATAGCAGTGGCAGGGCGCCTGGGTGGAGCTGAGATCGCGCGTGAACAGAGCTATATGTGGGGCAGCGTGCCTTTGCAGACATTTCGCGCCGATATCGATTACGGTTTCGATGAAGCTCATACCAGATACGGTTTGATCGGTGTCAAGGTTTGGGTCTATAAGGGAGATGCCCTGTTTGAAAAATTAAGAGAAGAAAAAAAGAAGCATGAAGAAGTAGTTTCAGTTAAGAAAGATGGGAAGTAAGCCATGCCTTTAATGCCAAAGAGGGTCAAATACAGAAAGTTCCAGCGCGGTAAAAACAGGGGTATAGCCGTAAAAGGGTCACAATTGTGTTTTGGTGAATTCGGCCTGAAGGCTTTACAGAACAGCGCTATAAAAAATACTCAGATCGAGGCCATCCGTGTTCTCCTGGCCCGCCAGCTTCGTGGCAGCGGAAAAGTGTGGATCAGGATCTTTCCTCATAAGTCTGTTACAAAGAAGCCCGCTGAAACCCGCATGGGAAAAGGCAAGGGAGATCTCGCCTATTGGGTGGCTATGTGTAAGCGCGGAGCTATCCTTTTTGAATTGGGCGGTGTTCCGGAGGAACTGGCAAGGACCGCATTTCGCCTGGCTGCTTTTAAATTGCCGCTTCGTACCAAATTCGTGACCAGGGCGTCTACGATATAGTGCTTCAGCTTCGCTTGGACACATTTTGAGCTGTCTTTAAGGCGAGCGGGGTATGGATCGAAGGAGAGTTAAAATGAAGTTAGCTGAGTTAAAAAATTTAAGCAAGGAAGATCTGTCTATGAAGCTCGCTGCTCTTAAGGAAGAGATGAGCAAGCTTAATTATCTAAAGCGCATCGGGCAGGTTGAGAAGCCTCATCAGTTTAAAAGCATGCGTAAGACCATAGCCCAGATAAAAACGCTTTTAAGACAAGAGGAATTGACAAAAAAGGGATAATCTCATGAGTTCTCAGGAGCCTTTAAAGACCGGTAAAAGGAAAGAATTTGTAGGAAATGTTGTGAGCGATAAGATGCAGAAGACCATCGTGGTGGAGGTCAACCGTTTGGTCAGCCATTCAAAATATGGCAAGACTATCAAGTCAAAGGCCAGGTTTAAGGCTCACGACGAGAAAAACGAGGCCCATGTCGGAGATAAGGTGCGTATTTGTGAAACCAGGCCTTTATCGAAAGATAAGCGCTGGAGGCTTGCTGAAATTATTTCAAAGGCAAATATAGTGGAGAGCTCAAATGATCTATAAACGTACCCTTTTGACCGTGGCTGATAACACAGGTGCCAAGGTAGCCTCCTGCATAGGCGTAATAGGCAGGAAGGGGAAGTTGGATGCTACCGTAGGCGATATCATTACGGTGAATATCAAGTCATCTGCTCCGGATGCTGCCATTAAGAAGGGTGAAGTAGCTAGGGCCGTGGTCGTGAGGATGAGAAATCCTCTTCGCAGGCCGGATGGTTCTTATGTCCGGTTCGATTCAAACGCGGTGGTCATGATCGATAAAGACCTTAACCCTAGGGGTACGCGCGTATTTGGGCCGGTAGCTCGCGAACTAAGAGATAAGAATTTTATGAAGATAGTTTCTTTGGCACCGGAGGTTGTTTAAGATGTTAAAAATTAGAAAAGGCGATACGGTGGCTGTTTTGATCGGTAAGGACAGGGGTAAGCAAGGTAAGGTGATGTATGTGTTGTCGCAAGAGCATAAGGCCCTTGTAGAAGGCATCAATTATGTGAAAAAGGCCAAAAGGCGCACATCGCAGGACCAGCAGCATACCGGGATCGTGCAGATGGAAAAGCCTGTGGCGATCTCTAATCTGGCTGTGGTGTGCAAGAATTGCAACGCCCCTGCTAAGGTCGGTTTTTCCGTATTAAAAGATAAAACAAAAGCTCGCGTCTGTAAAAAATGCAGTGAGGCAATTTAATGATCCCACGTCTACTTGAAAAATACAGAAAAGAAGTCGTACCTGAAATGTGTAAGGCTATGGGGTATAAGAGTTCTATGCAGGCCCCGCGTTTAAAAAAAGTAGTCATTAATATGGGCGTAGGAGAGGCCCTTCAGGACAGTAAATTTTTGGATAAATCTGTGGAAGAGTTGTCCACGATAGCAGGACAGAAGCCGGTAGTCACACATGCCAAGAAGGCCATTGCGAACTTCAAGATAAAAGAAGGCCAGGCCATAGGTTGTAAGGTAACTCTAAGGCGCGCTAAGATGTATGAGTTCTTGGATAGGTTCATAAGCGTTGCCCTTCCAAGGATAAGGGATTTTCGCGGCCTCAACCCTAATTCTTTTGACGCCAACGGCAATTACACCATTGGTATAACAGAGCAGGCTATATTCCCCGAGATAGATTTCGATAAGGTTACGCGGGTGCAGGGTATGGATATTACCATCGCGATCGATTCCAGTTCAAAAAAAGAATCTTATGAACTTTTGAGGCTTTTGGGTATGCCTTTTAAGACAGCAAAGGAATAGATAGGGGCGCGCTCCTTTATTAAGAAAGGATAACTGTGGCAAAAAAATCTCAGATTAACCGCTGGAAAAGAGTCCCGAAGTTTTCCACCAGGAAGTATAACCGTTGCCGTTTGTGCGGCCGTTCAGGTGGATATTACAGAAGGTTCCAGCTTTGTCGTATATGTTTCAGGGAATTGGCGTGGAAGGGTGAGATACCCGGAGTAAAGAAGGCCAGCTGGTGATCTTGTCTACGCAAGGCTGGATAAAAAGAAGAGAGGGAAAATTAAATGTCTTTAAGTGATCCGATAGCAAACATGTTAACACTGATCCGCAACGCTGCGCGGGCCAAGAAAGATAAGGCGGATGTCCCCCACTCAGCCATGTTGACGGCGATCGCCGGTATTTTAAAGCAGGAAGGTTATATCGACAACTACCGCGTGATCAAAGATTCGAAACAGGGGGTTTTGAGGCTTTACTTGAAATATATCAATAAGAAATCGGTCATTATCAATTTGAAAAGGGTTTCAAGGCCTGGTTTGCGTGTGTATGCCGGCGTAAAGGAGATACCCAGGGTATTGCGTGGCAAGGGAACGGTTATTTTGACGACCTCGCACGGCCTGATGACCGATGTACAGGCAAGAGAAGCTAAGATCGGCGGAGAAGTCCTCTGCTATATATGGTAAGGTAAAGGTGTTCTCCCGCTACGCTTTGCTTCGCGGGATTTCGTTGGAATATTACATTAAGGTGCTCAAATGTCTAGAATAGGAAAGAAACCGGTTAGTATACCAAATGGTGTGAAGGCCTCTTTTAAAGACGGCGTATTGACGATCGAAGGGCCAAAGGGCAAGTTGTCCATGCCTTTGCCGTCCAAAGTAAATTGTGAATTTAAGGATAACAACATTTTATTCGCGCGCACTGAGCAATCGAAGGTCGCCAGCGCTCTACATGGCACCATGAGGGCCCTGGCTTTTAATATGGTAGCAGGCGTGATGAATGGTTTCTCAAGGACGCTTCTTATAGAGGGCGTTGGTTACAAGGCCCAGGTCCAGGGAAAGAATTTAAAGCTTAACGTCGGTTTCAGCCATCCGGTGGAATACGCGATACCGGAGGGTATTAAAATAGACGCGTCAAAGCAGGTAGAGATCGCAATATCCGGGATAGATAAAATAAAAGTGGGCCAGGTGGCAGCGGAGATACGCCGCATTTGTCCGCCTGAACCATATAAAGGTAAAGGCATCCGCTATAGCGATGAGCGTATTCGCAGAAAAGTCGGTAAAGCCGTAACGAAATAAGAGTGTGAAAAATGACTATTAAGATCTCAGGCAGGCAAAAGAGGCATTTAAGGTTAAGGAAACGCGTGATCGGCAGTTCAGAGAAGCCGAGATTGAGCGTGCGGCGCAGCTTGAAGAACCTGTTCGTTCAGGTCGTCGATGACAGCAAGGGCGTGACGCTTCTAAACGCGTCCACCGCCGATAAGGGTATAAGGGGCAAGTTGAATTATTGCGGTAATATAAAGGCCGCGGTCCTGTTAGGGGAAGCAGTGGCTGAAAAAGCGAAAGAAAAAAATATTGTTCGTGTTGTTTTTGACAGAGGCGGTTATGATTTTCATGGCCGCATCAAGGCTTTTGCAGACGCAGCCAGGAAAGGCGGATTGGAGTTTTAAAATGGTCGAACCTATTGTAGTGGGTGAAACGAAAGAAGCTATTGAGAAGGTCGTCAGGATCAGCCGCGTGACAAAAGTCACAAAGGGCGGTAAGAAGATGTCTTTCAGCGCCTTGGTTGTGGTCGGAAATTCAAAAGGCCGCGTGGGCATAGCCCTAGGTAAGGCCAATGAGGTCGCGGATGCGATACGTAAAGGTATTTCACAGGCAAAACGCGCTATGATGAGCGTGCCTATGCATGGTACGAGCATACCGCACGATGTCGTAGGCCAGTTTGGTTCGGCCCGCGTGATGCTAAAGCCCGCAGTAGAAGGTACCGGTATTATAGCTTCGGGGCCTGTGCGCGCGGTCTGTGAAGCCGCCGGCATAAAGGACATACTCACAAAATGTATTACCAGCAATAACCCTATGAACGTTATTTTGGCCACCATACAGGGTTTTAAGCAATTGAACAGGGACTTGGAGATATTCTCTTTGAGGCGGCAATCATCCGGAAATGAGGAAAGAGGCGATGTTAATAACTGATATTAAGGCTCCACGCGGGGCGCACAAAAAGAAAAGGGTTGTTGGCCGAGGAGTAGGCAGCGGCCGAGGCAAGACTTCAGGCCGAGGCAATAAAGGCCAAGGATCCCGTTCCGGCCGTCATTTCAGGTCAGGTTTTGAAGGCGGCCAGATGATGCTTTTCAGGCGCCTGCCAAAGAGGGGATTTACGAGCAGGGCCCGGAACCCGTACCAGATCATAAATGTAGGCGATCTAAACAGATTTTCCAAAGGCGCTATAGTCCTGCCGGATAATCTATTTGACGAAGGCCTGATTAAAAATAAAGACGGGCTTGTGAAGCTATTGGGCGACGGCGCGATCAGTAAGGCCCTTACGGTTAAAGTCCACAGGGCAACGGGATCGGCCATAAAGAAGGTCCAGGAGGCGTCCGGCGCCGTTGAGATCTTAGTGGCGGTCAATAAATAAAAATGATAGCAGCCCTGCTTAATTCTTTCAAGATTCCGGAATTAAAGAAGAGGATCTTAGTAGCGCTTGCGCTATTGGCTGTTTATCGTGTCGGTTGTTACATTCCAACACCCGGGATAGATGGCGCGGCTTTGGGTGAATTATTCAGAAGGATCTCCGCTACAGAAGGCGGAGCGCTCTTTGGCATTATGAACATGTTTTCCGGCGGGGCCATGAGCAGGATGACCATTTTTGCTTTGGGTATAATGCCCTACATTTCCTGCTCTATTATCATGCAGCTTCTGACCGCGGTCGTGCCTGCCTTTGAAAAGTTAGCCAAAGAAGGTAAGGCCGGGCATCAGAAGATCAATCAGTACACCCGTTACGGCACTGTGGTCTTGTCTCTCATCCAGTCTTACTTCATCGCGTTGTGGGTAGAAAGCCTTGGGCGTTCTGAAGGATTGGGCATTGTTATGCTTCCGGGTTGGGGTTTCAGGATCCTGACAATGCTGACTTTAAGCACAGGCACTATATTCATTATGTGGCTTGGCGAGCAGATCCAGGAGAGGGGTATAGGCAACGGTATCTCGCTGGTCATTACGGCGGGTATCATATCGAGGATCCCTTCGGCAGGTTACCAATTATGGGTCTTGTTCTCTCCGTATTCGCCTTCCAAGAGGACGCTTGAGCCGTATGTATTTTTGGTGATGGCGGTGTTATTGGTCGGTGTAGTTCTTGCGGTAACAATGGTGATCCAGGCGCAGCGCCGCATCCCGGTGCAATATGCAAGGCGGGTCGTGGGGCGGAAAGTTTATGGCGGCCAAAGCACGTACATACCTTTAAAGATAGACCAGTCCGGCGTCATAGCCATCATCTTTGCGCAGTCGATCATTTTGTTCCCGGCTACGATAGCATCTTTTATACCAAGCCAGGCTTTTCAGAATTTCGCGCACAGTCTTGTGCGCGGGCACTGGGTCTACACCATGGTCTATTCTTTATTGATCATATTTTTCTGTTATTTCTATACGGCTATCGTTTTTAATCCGCTCGATATCTCTGAGAACATGAAGAAATACGGCGGTTTTGTCCCTGGCATACGCCCGGGCAAACCCACGGCGGAATATCTTGATTATGTGATGACGCGTATCACGCTGGCAGGCGCCATGTTTATGGCCTTTGTCGCTATTTTTCCTGATGTGATAATGGCGTGGCTCAAGATCCCGTATCTGGTAGCTTCATTTTTCGGCGGTACAGGGCTTTTGATCATCGTAGGCGTCATGCTTGATACGATCAAGCAGATCGAGTCACAGCTTTTAATGAGAAACTACGAAGGTTTCTTAAAGAGCACTAAATTAAAGGGAAGGCGTTAGAGTGAAACTTATTTTATTCGGCCCTCCGGGCGCAGGCAAGGGGACACAGGCCAAGCTTTTGATCGAAAAGCTTAGGCTGCCGCACATCTCTACGGGCGATATACTGCGCAGTGAGGTAAAGAACAATACGGACCTTGGAAAGCAGGCGAAAAGTTTTATGGAGGCAGGTAAACTGGTGCCAGATTCCCTTGTTACCGAGATGGTAAGAAAGAGGATGCAGTCGCCGGACCTGAAAAATGGTTTTATTTTAGACGGTTACCCCAGGACAGAGGCCCAGGCAAAAGCGTTAGATGAGATCCTCGAGGGCGGCATAGATACGGCTATTTATTTGGCTACTTCAGAGCAGGTTGTTGTTCAGCGGCTGACAGGCAGGCGCGTGTGCCCGAAGTGCGGGACTAATTACCACATGACGAACATGCCGCCTAAAAATGATATGATATGTGACCAGTGCCAGGTTGAGTTGTTTCAGAGGCCGGATGATAATGAGGCAACGGTCAAGAACAGGCTTGCGGTCTATCTTAAAGAATCCAGCGCTGTCCTGGATTTTTACAAGAACCAGGGTAAGCTTGAGCATGTTTCCGGCGACCTCGATTCCGAAGAGGTCTTTAATATAATTTCAAAAAAGATAGCAGCTCTTTAAAAATCCTGTTTTAGATGATACCAATCAAGACTTGTCAGGAGATCGACAAGATGAAAGAAGCCGGCAAAATTCTTGCACGGATCATGGATCAGCTTGAAAGGTCCGTCAAACCGGGGAAGATGACGCAGGAATTAGACAGGCTAGCTGCCGCTGAGATATTAAAGGCGGGCGTGCGGTCAGCGTTCAAAGGATATAAGGGTTATCCGGCGAATATCTGCGTGTCGGTAAATGAGGAAGTTGTCCACGGTATCCCCGGGCGAAGGAAACTTATTGAAGGGGATATAGCCAGTATAGATATAGGCATTGAGATGGCCGGATTTTTTGTGGATATGGCCAAGACATTCCCTGTAGGAAGGGTGGCCGCGCAAAAACAGGAACTTATAGATGTTACGCGCGAATCGCTTGAAAAGGCGATATCCAAGATCAGGCCAGGATTTAAGCTTTTTGATATATCGGCCGCCGTGCAGGGCCATGTTGAGCCGCGCGGATTTTCCGTGGTGCGTGATTTTGTGGGGCACGGTATAGGCAGACAGTTGCATGAGGAGCCGCAGATACCTAATTTCGGCTCCGCCGGCAGCGGCCCGGCCTTAAAAGACGGCATGGTCTTATGCGTCGAGCCTATGATCAATGCCGGCACTTGGGAAGTAGAGATACTACAGGATGGTTGGACAGCGGTGACCGCTGACAGGAAACCATCTGCGCACTTTGAACATACGGTTGCTATTTGTAACGGAGAGCCGCTGGTCTTGACGCGGTAGAAGGTTAACCTGCATGGCCAAAGAAGAAGCGATCGAAGTAGAAGGCGTTATAGCAGAATCTTTGCCGAACGCCATGTTCCGGGTCGAGTTGGAAAACGGCCATAAGATCCTGGCGCATGTTTCGGGAAAGATACGGATGCATTTTATAAGGATCCTGCCCGGTGATAAAGTGAAGGTCGAACTTTCGCCTTATGACCTGTCGCGCGGCAGGATCACATTCAGGTGTAAATAAGGGGTGAAGAGTGAAAGTAAAGTCATCGATAAGAAAATTATGCAATAATTGCAAGATCATAAAGAGAGACGGTATCTTGCGAGTGATCTGTACCAACCCTAAACACAAACAGAGACAAGGTTAATATAAGTGTGTAAGTTTATAAGTGTGTAAGTTTATAAGTTTAGGATCAGTTTAACACTTTACACTTTTAACTTTACACTCCGAGCGACAAAAGGAGCGAGGAAATGCCAAGAATTTTAGGTGTGGATTTACCAAAAGAGAAGAGAATAGATGTTTCGTTGCGATATCTTTACGGCATAGGCGAGACAACGTCCGCCAAGCTTTTGAAAGAAGCCGGCATAGATGCCGCAAAGAGGGCCAAAGACCTGACCGAAGAAGAGATATCGAGGATAACGGCGGTATTACAGAAGAGCTATCGTGCCGAAGGTGACCTGCGCAGGGAGATATCGCAGAACATAAAACGTCTTATGGATATAGGGTCCTATCGCGGTTTAAGACATAAAAAATCTTTGCCTGTCAGAGGCCAGAGAACGAAGACGAACGCCCGCACCCGTAAGGGCCCGCGCAAGAATGTCGGCATCATTAAGATGGCTGAGGCACCAAAGAAAGCCGCGCCAGCAGCTAAGAAATAGGGGGTAGATCAGCATGGCTCAGAAAGCTAAGAAAAAAAGCAAAAAGGTACTAACATCGTCGAGTGGCATAGCGCATATCCAGGCCAGTTTTAACAATACGATCATTACCATCACCGACCGCCAGGGAAATGTCATTTCCTGGTCAACGCCTGGCGTGGTGGGTTTTAAGGGTTCTAAGAAATCTACGCCTTTTGCTGCTCAGGTAGCTGCAGGTGATGCGGCCAAGAGGGCTAAAGATGTGGGTTTGGCCGAGGTCGAAGTCTATGTCAACGGCCCCGGGTCCGGCAGAGAATCCGCGATACGCGCTTTAGCCGCAGCCGGACTTATGATAAGGATGATAAAGGACGTAACTCCTGTGCCTCATAATGGCTGCAGGCCGCCCAAGAGAAGAAGAGTATAGTTTTAGGATAAAAAAGAGAGAGGAAATTCAATGGGAAAATATTTAGGTCCTAGTTGCAGGTTGTGCCGCAGGGAGGCTATGAAATTATTCCTGAAAGGCACCCGCTGCTATACGGAGAAATGCGGTGTGGCAAAACGCGCTTTTCCTCCGGGCCAACACGGCCAGGCGCGCGGCGGCAAGCTTTCTAACTATGGTTTGCAGCTCCGCGAGAAACAGAAGGTCAAAAGGATCTACGGCGTAATGGAACGTCAATTCAGAAGGTATTTCGCCATCGCTTCAAAATCAAAGGGTGTCACAGGTAAGGTCCTGCTGCAGGAATTGGAGAGAAGGCTTGATAATGTGATGTTCAGGCTGATGTTCGCCACATCTCATATGCAGGCCAGGCAGATCGTCCGGCATGGCTCGGTTTATGTAAATGGCCGCCGGGTTGACATACCTTCTTATTCAATTAAACAAGGCGAGGTTATTGAGATAAAAGGCAAAGAGGGCGTAAAGAAGGCTATCCGGTCAAATATTGAGCTTTCCAAAGACAGAGGGCTTCCAGCCTGGCTTGAGGCCGACCTGCAAGAATTAAAAGCCAGAGTTTTGAGGCTGCCGGATAGAGACGATATCCAGATGCCTATCCATGAACAGCTTATCGTCGAGTTATATTCGAAGTAAATTAAGGAGGATCGATGGGAATTAAGTGGAAAGATTTTCAATTGCCTAAGTTTTTGGAAATAGATGAGGCTACGCATACGCCTACATACGCTAAGTTTACGGCAGAACCTTTTGAACGCGGTTTTGGTGTTACGCTCGGTAATTCTTTGCGGAGGGTACTCTTGTCTTCTATCGAAGGCAGCGCCGCGACGAACGTCAAGATCGAAGGCGTATTGCATGAGTTCGGGACAATTGACGGTGTCATGGAAGATGTTACGGATATCATTCAGAATCTCAAGAACCTTATCCTGCTTTCACACTCCAGGGCCTCAAAGACCGTCTATATCAAAAAAGATAAAGCAGGCGATGTTACGGGCCGCGATATTATTACCGATGGGACCGTTGAGGTGCTTAATCCGGACCTGCATTTAGCCACTTTGACAAAAGACGTAAAGTTCCATGTTGAGATAGAGGTTGGCCGAGGACGGGGATATGTTCCTTCAGAGATGAACAAGAAAGAGGAGCAGGCCATAGGAATGGTCCCGATAGATTCTATATTTTCTCCGGTCAAGAAGGTTTCCTACAGGGTGGAAAATACCAGGGTAGGACAGAAGACAGATTATGACCGCCTCATCATAGAGGTGGATACGAACGGCAGCATAGATCCGAAAGAGGCCATGCTTTATGCCGCGAATATTTTAAGGGGGCATTTGGATGTTTTCATGAATCTCGGCACCATACCGGAAGAGATGGAGGAAGAGGAATCCATGTCGCCGGAAGAGGCCCAGAGGTATGAAAAATTAAGGCTGCCTATTTCTGAGCTGGAACTCTCCGTAAGAAGCTCTAATTGCCTGCGCGAGGCCAATATCAAGACCATTGCGGATCTTGTCAGAAGGTCTGAAAGCGAACTCCTCGGGTTTCGGAATTTCGGTAAAAAATCACTGACAGAGGTCAAAGAGATCATCGTCGCGATGGGGTTGAGTTTGGGGATGCAGATCGACGATAATAAATTAAAGAAAGAAAAATAATATGAGACATAGAATAAAAACGCAGAATCTTTCACGTTTCAGTTCCTACTATAAGGCAACTGTCAGGTCGCTCGCAAGGGCTGTCATTGTGAACCAGAGGATCGTGACCACCAAGGTCAGGGCCAAGATCACCAGGCCGCTTGTGGAAAAACTTATCTCGCTCGGCAAGGAAATTGATTCTCTTGCTGCGCGCCGCAGGGCTTATTCTATACTCTGTGACCATCAGCTTGTCCATAAGCTGTTTTCGGACATAGGCCCGAATTTTGCCCAGAAGAACGGCGGTTATACCAGGATCATACCTTACAAACGCAGGCGCGGAGACAACGCCGAACTTGTGGTCTTGGAGCTTTCCGTGCAGAAGGCGCGGCCTTTGCAGAAACAGGAAAAACCTTTAGCTAAAAAGGCTCAGGATAAGCAGATCAAGGATATGGCCGCGGAGTCCGTAAGGGAGCGCAAGGCAGAACACAAGGAATCGGCCCCTTCGGAAAAAGAGAAGCATAAAAAAGATAAAGCCAGGCCAGCGAAGAGATCATTAGGCGGCTTAGGAAAAATATTTAAGTCAGAACGGGATTCTCTGTAGTTTTTCTGCCTTTAATACGAGCACCTTATAAATGCTTTCCAGAAGAGCCAAAGAGGTCAGTCCTTCGGCAACACTCCAGATTACTGCAAGCGCGAATCGCATGGTCAAGGAGGGTAAGGATGTCGTCGCTTTTGGCGCCGGAGAGCCTGATTTTGACACGCCTTCCGTTATTAAGGATGCCGGCATAGCGGCTATCCAGTCCGGTTTTACAAAGTATACTCCGACCTCCGGTATACCGGAGCTCAAAGAGGCCATAGTCAGTAAACTTAAAACTGAAAATGGCCTCGTTTATAGTCCGGCCAACATCATCGTCTCCTGCGGGGCAAAGCACTCCATATATAATACTATCCAGGTATTGATGGATGAGGGCGATGAAGCCCTTATACCGGTCCCATTCTGGGTGAGTTATCCTGAGATGGTCAAGCTTGCCGGCGGTAAGCCTGTCCTTGTTGCCACCTCGTTAAAAAAGGACTTTAAGGTCAACCCGGAGATCCTCGAACGTCATTTAACCCCTAAGACAAAGATCCTTATTTTAAACAGCCCGTCGAATCCATGCGGTGTGGTCTATCGCAGGGATGAACTGCGCGCGATCGCTGATTTCTGCGTAAAACATAATATCTATTGTATTTCAGACGAGATCTATGAAAAGATCATTTTCGACGGTATAGAACATGTGTCGATAGCGTCTTTTTCGGACGCGATGAAAAAATTGACCGTGACAGTAAACGGTTTTTCAAAATCCTATTCCATGACCGGATGGCGGCTTGGTTATTTGGCTGCCGAGCCCGTGATCGCATCGGCTGTTTCGAACCTGCAGGACCACTCCACGTCTAACCCGACGTCTATAACACAGAAGGCAGGCGTGGCCGCGTTTTCATTGGGAGAAGAGTTTTTCGGCGATATCAGGAAGAAATTCCAGGAGAGGCGCGATTATATAACTTCCCGCTTAGATAAGATCAAAGACAAGATCGGCTACAAAAAACCGGAAGGCGCGTTCTATATCTTCTGTGATATATCCAGGACGAAGATGGATTCTTTTACGTTCGCAAAGCGCCTTTTAGAGGAAAAGCTCGTGGCCTTGATCCCGGGTGCGCCGTTTGGCTGTGATGATTATGTCCGTATAAGTTTCGCGACGAGTATGGATAAGATAAAAAAAGGAATGGACAGGATAGAGGAGTGGTTGTGGGAAAGACAATAGCTGAAAAGATATTAAGTTCGCATGCCGGCCAGGAGCTAAAGGCGGGCGATTTTGCCGTCTGTTCCATCGATTTTTGTTTCGGGCAGGATGGGACGAGTGGTATCATAGTAGACCGCTTTAAAGCCTTGGGGATAAAAGAGGCATATGACCGCGATAAATTCGCTATAGTCATAGACCACAGCGCGCCTTCGCCCAGCATGGGCGTGTCCGCGGTGCATAAGAAATTAAGGGAATTTTCAAAAGAAAAGGGCCTGCTTCTTTATGATATAGGCTGCGGGGTCTGTCACCAGGTGATCCCTGAGATGGGCCATGTATTGCCGGGCGATCTGGTGTTGGGCGCGGATTCGCATACGTGCACTTACGGGGCGTTGGGGGCGTTGTCTACGGGGGTAGGTTCCACGGACCTCGCGATAAGTTTAGCGAGCGGAAAGAACTGGTTTAAGGTCCCGGAATCAATTAAGATCGTTGTCCGCGGAAAACTGCCGAAAGGCGTTTATTCAAAAGATATCATATTGAGGGTCATAGGTGACTTGGGCGCAGATGGCGCCACGTATAAATCCGTTGAATTCTACGGCCCGGCCATCGATCGCCTCAGTATGGACGCGCGTTTCACGATCTCCAATATGGGTGTTGAAATGGGTGCCAAGTTCTGCGTCATCCCGGCTGATAAGACTACTTTGAACTGGATAGGCGGCAGGAATAAGAACAGGAAGCCAAATCCTCAGTATGCGGATAAAGACGCCGTTTATAGCCAGGTCAAGGAGTACGATATATCGGATCTTGCCCCTCAGTTGGCTAAGCCGCATACGGTCGATAATAATGCCAGTGTTGGGGAACTTGAGGGAACTCATATCGATGAGGCCTATCTCGGGACGTGCACTAACGGAAGGCTTGAAGACTTAGAGATCGCCGTAAGTATATTGAAGAATAAAAAGGTCAATCGCGATGTGCGTTTTATAGTTGCTCCGGCATCGCGCTCCATATATCTTGAGGCTGTGAAAAAAGGGATCATCAGCGCGCTTATCGAATCCGGCGCAAGCATCGTCACGCCGGGTTGCGGGCCGTGCGTGGGTACGCATAACGGCGTACCTTCCGTCGGCGAAGTGGTGGTTTCCAGCGCGAACAGGAATTTTAAGGGCAGGATGGGCAACCCGGAATCTTTTATTTATCTGGCTTCGCCGGCAACTGTAGTTGCATCGGCTTTAGAGGGTAAGATCGCTGACCCACGAAAGTATTTATAGGGGGATAAATATGTTAGAGTTAAGAGAATTATTGATGTTGACCATAGAGAAGAAGGCCTCCGACCTGCATTTGACGGAGAACGCGCCGCCTATCTTAAGGATAGACGGCAGGCTGATACTTTCCGACCTTCCAAAGCTGGCGCGGGAAGACACCAAGCGCCTTATATACAGCGTACTTACAAATGAGCAAAAAGAGATATTTGAAAAAAATTGGGAATTGGACCTTTCCGTGGCTATGCACGGTATGGACAGGTTCAGGGTCAACGTCCACATACAGAGGGGTTCTATTGAGGCGGCATTCAGAAGGATCCCGCTCGTCATACCTCAGATGTCAGACTTGGGATTGCCCGCCATCGTTTCGGAGCTGGCCAAAAAACCTAATGGTTTGGTCCTTGTCACGGGTCCTACCGGGGTGGGAAAGACAACGACCATGGCCGCGATGATCGACCTTATCAATACGGAAAGACAGGATATGATCATCTCTATCGAAGACCCGATAGAATTTTTGCACTCGAACAAAAAGAGTATTATCAAACAGAGGGAAGTTTTCGCTGATACAAAATCCTTTGCCGAAGCGCTAAGGCACGCGCTAAGGCAGGATCCGGATGTGATATTTGTCGGTGAGATGAGGGACTTAGAGACCATCTCCACCGCTCTGACAGCCGCGGAAACAGG
Organism: Candidatus Omnitrophota bacterium; assembly: GCA_003451585.1. Taxonomy (GTDB): domain Bacteria; phylum Omnitrophota; class Gorgyraeia; order Velamenicoccales; family Velamenicoccaceae; genus UBA9636. Next base: position 89,513 of record DMEU01000022.1, read on the forward strand.
CCATTTGGTATTAGCAACGCTGCATACGCCGGATGCTCCGCAGACCGTAGAAAGGATAATCGACGTGTTTCCTCCTTTCCAGCAGCAACAGGTGAAGTTGCAGCTGGCGGACTGTCTGCAGGGTGTTGTTTCGCAGTTACTGCTGCCTAGGGCGAGCGGCGTAGGACGTGTGGCTGCGACGGAGATCATGACAGGTACACCGGCTATCCGCAACCTTATCCGCGAGCAGGAGATCGAGCAGATGCCTACCCTTATCCAGACCGGCCACCAGTACGGCATGCGCACGATGGATAAGTCCTTAAAAGAGCTTTACAAGTCGGGCGTGATCTCTTATGAGACCGCATTGTCCAAGGCTAAACACGTTGAGGAGTTTAAAAATCTATGATGTTGAAAGGATTCTCTTATAAGCTTGGCGACGATGTAAATACCGATTATATAATTTCGGGCCGTTACAAGTTTTCAATTAGCGACATGAAGGAACTCGCTAAACATATAATGGAAGATATAGACCCTACTTTTTATTCCAGGTTAAAGCCAGGTGAATCATTTTTGGTGGCCGGCAAGAACTTCGGCATGGGTTCTTCGCGTGAGCAGGCCCCTTTGGTCATAAAAGAGGCCGGCATCGTAGGGGTGGTCGCGAAGAGTTTCGCAAGGATCTTTTACCGCAATGCAATAAATATCGGCTTGCCGTTGATAGAGGCCGATACCAGCCGGATAGAAGAAAATGACAGCCTCCAGATAGACTTGGAGAACGGCGTATTGAAAAATCTCACAAAAAACACCCAGGACAATATATCCCCGTTACCGCCCGTCATGCGCAAGCTCTTGGCAGACGGCGGCCTGGTGGAACATTTTAAAAAACACGGCGGTATAAAACTATGAAGGATTACAAATTCCACTTAGCAACGGGTGACACGGAGGCGGGGACCCCATGATGCCCGCAGCCGAAGGCGAGGACAGAATGGGGTGCCGCAGTGGCAGGACCCGTTGCTATTTGCGAGCTTAACCTACAAAACAAAATATGAAATATACTATAACTTTAATCCCGGGTGACGGCATAGGGCCTGAAGTCAGCCTTGCCGCAAAACGTTGTATAGAGGCCACCGGTGTGGATATCAAGTGGGAAGAGTTTGTGGCGGGCGAAGAAGCCATTAAACGCTTTGGCACACCATTGCCGGACCAGATCATCGATTCCATCAAAAAGAACAAAGTCGCTATCAAGGGCCCTATCGTTACGCCTGTTGGAAGCGGGTTTCGTTCGGTCAACGTCCAGCTAAGGCATGCCTTGGACCTGTATGCGTGCCTGCGTCCGGCAAAGACCATAGACGGCGTCCATACGCCGTTTAAAAACGTTGATATTGTTATTGTCCGCGAGAATAGCGAAGACCTTTATTTAGGCATAGAATTCCAGGAAGGCAGCCCTGAGTGCGGAAAGATCATCGAGACTATAAATTCTCTGAGCCCGAAAAAGGTCAGGAGCGATTCCGGTATTTCCATTAAACCTATTTCACGGTTTGCTACCGAGCGCATAGTGAGATTCGCTTTTGAATATGCGGTAAAGAACAATCGCAAAAAGGTCACGGCTGTGCACAAGGCCAATATCATGAAGCATACCGACGGGTTATTTTTGGCCATCGCCCGCGAAGTGGCTAAAGAATATGAAGGCCGCATAGAGTTTGGCGATGCTATAGTAGATAACCTGAGCATGCAGCTTGTGACCCGCCCGCAGAATTTCGATGTTTTGGTCCTGCCTAATCTTTATGGCGATATAGTATCCGACCTGTGCGCAGGGCTTATCGGCGGCTTGGGTGTCGCGCCAGGAGCCAATATCGGGGACGACACCGCTCTTTTCGAGCCTGTGCACGGTTCCGCCCCTAAGTATGCCGGCCAGAACAAAGTGAATCCGACCGCGACCATCCTTTCCGGCGTTATGATGCTTAAATATATTGGTGAGGAGCAGGCCGCTTTAGAGTTAGAGCGGGCGACCCTTGATGTGATAAAAGAGGGTAAGTTTGTCACCTACGACCTAAAGAAGGACAGAAATGACGTCAGCGCCGTGTCTACGAGCGGTATGGCAGACGCGATAATTAAAAAGATAAAGAAAGCTTAGGGCTATGAAAAAGGTATCTATTATAGGGGCAGGCAATGTGGGCGGGACGACCGCGATGAGGATAGCCGAGACCGGCTTAGCCAGTGTTGTCCTGATAGACACCGTGGAGAACGTGGCCTGCGCTAAAGCGTCGGACCTTGAAGATGCCAGGTATTCTCTGGGCAGTGACACGCGCGTGGAAGGCTCATCCGATATAAGCCGTATCGACGGCTCTGATATCGTTGTCATGACAGCAGGTCTGCCAAGAAAGCCGGGCATGACACGCGAAGACTTGCTCGTCAAGAATGCCGAGATCATGACGAACGTATGTATCGGTATAGCCGAATACGCCAAGGACGCTATCTTGATAGTCGTCAGCAATCCTTTGGATGTTATGACGTATCTGGCGTTTAAAAAAACAGGTTTTCCCCGCGAAAGAGTTTTTGGCATGGGCGTAAATCTCGATACGTCCCGTTTTGCCAATTTGATATCCAAAAAATTGTTTATCGGCACAGAGCATATACAGGCATTGGTCATAGGCAGCCACGGCGAGACGATGCTTCCTTTACCGCGCCTGACAAAGGTCAGAGGTAAGGCCTTGACAGAGCTTTTGGCCGCGGCTGATGTGGATAGCCTTGTGAAGCAGACCAGGGGCAGGGGTGCCGAGATAGTATCATTGTACGGTTCGGGCAGCGCCTATATGGCACCGTCTGCAGCCATATTCCAGCTAGTTGAGACCATCCTTACGGAACACCGCAGGGAGCTTCCCGTCAGCGTTGTTCTAGACGGCGAGTACGGCCTTTATGATGTTTCTATAGGCGTTCCGGCAGAGATAAATTCAAGAGGCGTGGAAAAGATCCTAGAAGTTGACTTAAGCGTTGAAGAAAAAGAGGCTTTTTTACAATCTGCCCGATCGATCCAGGATTCCATTAAAGCCCTCAACATCTAAACGAGGCTGAACATGGATTATGATGTTTGTATTATCGGAGCCGGCTGGGCAGGATTTAACGCGGCGCTTGCCGCAGTCCGCCTGGGAAAAAAGGCGTGCATAGCCGAAGCGGGCCAGATCGGCGGCACATGCTTAAACCGCGGTTGTATCCCCACCAAGGCCTTTGTCCATTATTCTAAATCAGGCCTTTCCTTATCCGATATCCAGAAGAAAAAAAATGAAACCGTTGCGCGCTTGAGCGACGGAATGTCGTATCTCGTAAGATCGAAAAAAATAGATTATTTTCAAGGTAAGGCCATTATCCATAAGGACGGCTCTGTCTCTATAGGCGCGGACAAAGAGATAAGGCCTGGATATATTTTGATAGCCTCCGGTTCTGCCCCGAAAGACCTGCCAGGATTTAAGATAGACCATCAGAAGATAGTTTCAAGTGATGACATGCTGTCCTTAGAGGAGGCCCCGAAAAAACTCCTTATAATCGGCGGAGGCGTCATCGGCTGTGAGTTTGCTTCGATATTCGCGCGGCTTGGTTCTGATGTGACTATTGTGGAGATCGCAGGCCAGCTATTGCCAGGCCTGGATACCCAGGTAAGCAAGAGGTTGGCATCAGCCTTTCAGAAGGCCGGGATAAATGTTTTTTTGGGTAAAGGCGCGCAAGATCTTGATCTAAGCGGATTTGATAAGGTATTATTGAGCGTTGGCAGGAGCGCTATTACCGACGGGCTATGGGAAGACGGAACGGGTATAAAGACAGATAAAGGTTTTATCGGTGTAGATAGAGAGCTAAAGACCGCAAGGCCGAATATCTTTGCCGCAGGCGATTGCATCGGAGGTTATATGTTGGCGCACGTGGCCAGTTACGAAGGTGAGCTTGCGGTAAACAATATGTTCGCAAAGCCGCAGAAGAGGGACTATTCCGTTATCCCAAGCAGTATTTTCACGTCTCCTGAAGCAGGCTCGGTAGGCTTGAGCGAGGAGGAGGCAGGGCAATTTGGAGCGACATATAAGGCCTTGACCGTGCATTTTTTATCGATAGGCATGAGCCATATCTTAGGCGATACCCAGGGTTTTGCAAAGGTCATAGTCGATCTAAAAAGCGGCAAGATACTTGGGGCCGCCATTATCGGGCTGCAGGCGACGGAACTCGTGAATATTTTTTCTGTGATAATGAAGAACGGTATAACTATCCAGGAATTAAAGAAAACGATATTTGCCCACCCCAGTATTTCAGAGATAGTGGCAGAGGTGGCTAAAAGCTTCGATTGATCAATGAGCATTAAAAATGAATGTAATATTTTAGATGCCGGCATGCTTGATTATCCTCAAGCTTTCGCTTTGCAAAAAAGGATCGTGGATAATGTGATATGCGGCAAGGCGTCACATACGCTGATCTCATGCCAGCATCCGCATGTCATTACTTTAAGCCGCAGGACCAGCAAGGAGAACATACTGGCGCCGCGGCAAGAGCTTGAGAAGTGCGGCGTAGGCATTTATTGCGCTGATAGGGGCGGTGATGTGACCTACCACGGCCCGGGCCAGATAGTCTTATATCCTATCTTTGACCTGCGCCGCGACAAAAAGGACCTCCACCTGTATTTAAGAAAATTAGAAGAGGTTGTGATCCTTGCCCTCGTAGATAATTTTGGTTTAAATGCCCATAGGAAGAGCGGCCTTACGGGCGTATGGGTAGGGCCTTATAAAGTGGCATCTATCGGCATAGGGGTAAGGCACTGGGTTACATACCATGGCGTTGCTTTAAATGTCAAAACAGATAAGGACTTTTTTTCATTGATAAAGCCGTGCGGCATGGATGTGGAGATGGCATCAATAAATGATTTTTTTGATGATGATGTCTTAGTTGAAAGCGTGCGCGAAATGCTTATAAAAAGTTTTTGTGAGGTTTTTAAAGTTAAAGATAACAGGAGACAGAAAACATGATTAAAGTCTATTTGCCGGAGTTGGGAGAGAACATAACAAAAGCCACTATCTCTTACTGGTATGCCGAGGAGGGTGCAAGTGTTGTCGAGGGCACTGACCTCGTAGAGGTGGCTACCGATAAGGCTACGTTCAATGTGCCTGCCCCATGTTCAGGCACGCTTGTGGAGGTTGTCGCTCATGAAGGCGACACCGTCCACCCCGGAGAAGTCCTGGCTGCTATCGAAGAGGACACCGTCTCAGACGACAAGACAGAAGAGTAGCCATGGCCTTAGGATGTGTCATTGAGAGCGCTTTTTGCGAAGCAATCCAATGAGACTAAACGCTCAGGGCCATTTTTTCTCAACTTGACATATTCAGGCTTTTTGTGTATATTATCTTGAGTTGTGTTTAATTCGTTATAGTTTATACATGGCCGGAGGCGCATGCCGCAAAAAGAGATAATGGAAGCTAAGGAGGTAGCGGAATATTTGCATCTGCACCCTTTTACTGTCCATAAGTTTGCGCGCGAAGGGAAATTGCCTTGTTTTAAGATAGGTAATGACTGGAGATTCAGGCGTTCCGCGGTTGAGGAGTGGGTAAAGCTCCAGGAAGAAATAAACCATAAAAATAGATCTAAATCGAGCTCTCCTAAAAAATAGGGGAGTTTTTTTATTGTATGAATGATAAGAGGATAGTGATAACAGGGGTGGGTGTCGTGGCCTCAAACGGCATAGGTAAAGAGGCCTTTTGGAGCGCGCTGGAAAATGGCGCGACAGGTATCAAAGAAGTATCGCTTTTTGACACTTCGACATTCAAGACAAAACTCGCCGGCGAGATAAAGGATTTTGACGCTAAAGTTTATCTTGGGGAAAAAGGCCTGCGGCTATTGGATCGTAGCACAAAACTTGTGAATGTCGCGGCAAAACTGGCTTTGGAGGACGCGAAATTCACCGTTACCAAAGAGAATACCGATGAGGTCGGAGTAGTCGTAGGCACGACCTTAGGGAGTGTCTGGAGCATAAGCGAGTTTGACAAGACCGCCCTTCGCGAAGGGCCCAGGTATGTAAACCCGGCGCTTTTCCCAAACACAGTCATCAATTCGCCCGCAAGCCAGATATCCATTCGTTTCGGGATCGAAGGCTTTAATACTACCATCGCTACAGGTTTTACCTCAAGCTTAGACGCGTTGATGTACGCGCGCGATTTTATCAACTTCGGCCGCGCAAAGGCCGTGCTTGTGGGCGGAGTGGAGGAACTGTGCCTCCAGACGTATCTTGGATTTTATAAGCTTAAATTTCTTGCCGGCTCAAAGGATGAAGGTGGTATTGAGCTATCATGCCCGTTTGATAAAAGGCGCAGCGGCATAGTGTTTGGCGAAGGGTCTGCTATGGTGCTTTTAGAGGATTTTGAAAGCGCCAAGGCGCGGGGTGCCAAAATATATGCGGAGCTGAAGTCCATCGGGTATGCCTTTGACCCATTCCGCGTCAACAAGTACAATCGCCGCGGCCCCGGCATCCGCAAGGCTCTTAGAGAGGCCTTGCTTGATGCGGAGATGAAGCCGTCGGATATCGATTACATAAGCGCCAATGCCAATTCAACAATAGAGGCGGACCAGATCGAGACAGAGGCCATCAAAGAAGTTTTTGCAGAGACCGCCTCAAAGATCCCCGTCAGCGCCATCAAGTCGCAGGTGGGCGAAACATTCAGCGCGTCGGGCGCTATGCAGTTGGCTGCCGGCATCGGGTCGCTTGAGAAGCAATTTGTGCCTGCCACGCTTAATTACGAGGAAAAGGACAGCCATTGTGATTTAGACTGCGTGCCGGACAAGTCAAGGAAGGCAGACCTTAAAAATATTCTTTTGAGTTGTTTCGGACCCAGCGGCGTAAGTAATTGTGTAGTCCTATCAAAATATGGAATTTAAAGATAAAGTAGCCATTGTGACCGGCGCGGCCAGGGGCATAGGACGGGCGATAGCGCTTGATCTGGCAAGAGAGGGCGCAAAAATAGCATTTAATTACCAGAAGAGCGACAGCGACGCCAAGTCTCTTTTGGAAGAGATCGAAAAACTCGGCTCTACAGCATTAAGCTTTAAGGGCGATGTGCGCAATTTCGACCTGGCAAAAGAATTCGTAGAGCAGGTGAAGTCTTTTTTTGGGCAATTGGATTTTTTGGTCAATAATGCCGGCATAACGCGTGACAAGGCTTTAATGAATATGGAAAAAGAAGACTGGCAGGAGGTCATCGATACGAACCTGACGGGGTATTTTAATATGTCGCGCTCGGTAATAGTTACGTTCTTGAAGCAGAAGAGCGGCGGTATAGTGAACATTTCATCCATTAGCGGTATTTCCGGCATCGCGCGGCAGGTTAATTATTCCGCCTCAAAGGCCGGCATAATAGGCATGACGAAGGCATTGGCCCGTGAAGTCGCGCCTTATAACATAAGGGTCAATTGCGTGGCGCCTGGTTTTATTGAAACAGACATGACAAACGCATTGAGAGAGGACGTTAAGAAAAAGTCCGTTGATTCCATTCCTGCCGGCCGGTTCGGCAGGCCCGAGGAAGTGGCGAAAGTCGTGTCGTTCTTGTTAAGCGAGAGGTCCAACTACATCACAGGACAAGTCATCAAGGTCGACGGCGGGCTTCACACCACGTATTAAAGGAGAATATGGCTGATATTAAAAAGGACGTTTTAGAGATCGTCTCTATGGTAGTCGAGAAAGACGCTAAAGAGATACCGCTTGACGCGCACCTTATCCAGGATGTAGGCGCGGATTCTATGATGGCGCTTGAGATCCTGGCCGCGCTTGAAAAAAAATATCGCATCGTTATCCCCGAAGATAAATTAAAGGAAATGACCACGGTAAATAAGATCATCGCGATGGTTGAGACAGCTAAAAAAAGATGAATAAAATACTAGAAACCGAAGATATAAAGAAGCTTATCCCTCAACGATACCCTTTTTTGATGCTGGACCGCGTAATTGAGGCAAGCCCCGAGAAAGTCGTAGCTATCAAGAATGTCTCAATTAACGAGAGTTATTTTTCCGGCCACTTCCCCGACCAAAAAGTGATGCCCGGCGTCCTGATGATCGAGGCCATGGCGCAGGCCGGCATTATCCTGTATAAGCAAAAGTTCCAGAATGACAATTTGCTTTATTTGGTATCCGTCAAATCGCGATTTTTTAGCCCTGTGGTTCCAGGTGATCAGTTAAGGATAGAAGTTACATCCATGAAGATGCTGTCTAAGATGGGTATTTTTAAGGCAGAGACTAAAGTGGGGGATAAGAAGATAGCTGAGGCTGAAATTGCTTTCGGCTCACAAGAAGCAAGATCAGGGCTATGACCAGTAAATTTAAAGACCCCAAGCGCCGCGTTGTTGTCACCGGCTTAGGGGTGGTTTCTTCCCTGGGCATTGGCGTCGACGATTTTTGGAAAAACCTCATTGCCGGTAAGTCCGGAATCTCCGAAATTGAATCCTTCGATACCTCCGCATACCCCGTTCACAAAGGCGGAGAAGTAAAAAACTTCAAGCCCGAACAGTTCATAGACCGTCGCAAGATCAAATCCCTAGGCCGCGCCTCCCAAATGGCCATCGCCGCAGCAAAACTTGCTATACAAGACGCCAAACTTAAACATTCTGATGTGACTAAAGGCGGCGTTATTTTAGGAACAACTATGGGTGAAGCGCAGATATTAGAATTGCTGGATAAAATTTGGGTTGAAAAGGGGCAGAATGAGCTCACTTATGGTTTAATCTCTGCCTATTTAAGTAATAATTTGTCACTTAATGTGGGTATTGAATTATGGACTTCTAATTTTAATGCTGTTATGCCTACGGCTTGTTCATCAAGCAATTACGCTATAGGTTATGGATTTGATTTAATAAGTTTTGGTTCTGCTGAAGTAATGTTTTGTGGCGGATCCGATGCTTTTTCCAAAGTAGCTTTTACGGGCTTTAACCGTCTTCTGGCTATGGCCCCTGAAAAATGCCAGCCATTTGACAAAAATAGAAAAGGCATGATGCTAGGCGAAGGAGCTGGCATTCTAGTTTTAGAGTCTTTGGAACATGCGGAAAAAAGAGGTGCTAAAATTTATGCAGAGATATTAGGCTATGGTTTAAGTTGCGATGCGCATCATATGACGCAGCCGTCAGAGAATGGTATCGCTAAGTGCATAGAGAAAGCTATAAGAGAATCGGGTATTTCCAAAGATGATATTGACTATATCAGCGCACATGGAACAGGGACACCTCAGAATGATAAGGCAGAATGTGCTGCTTTCAAGAAAGTTTTTGAGGAAAGGGCCAAGAATATCCCAATCAGCTCTATAAAATCTGCTCTTGGTCATACAATGGGCGCTGCATCAGCTATAGAGGCGATTACTTGCAGTAAGGTCATTGTAGAAAGCGTCCTGCCTCCCACAATTAATTTTGAAACAAAAGATGAAGAATGCGACATCGATTGCGTGCCTAACGAAGCAAGAAAGAAAATGGTCAAGATGGTATTAAACAATTCTTGCGCTTTTGGTGGAAATGATGCATGCGTTGTATTAAATTTTTTTCCTAATCGCAATGCTTAAAAAAGAATATGATGTCATTATAATTGGCGGCGGTATAGGGGGTCTCGTATGCGGCTGCTATTTAATTAGAAAAGGACTGAAGACATTAATAATCGAAAAAAATGATACCCTAGGTGGATATGTTGATACTTTTCGTTGCAATGGCTATTCTTTTAACACCTGCATAAGAGGTATGGTTGGTTGCGCTACCGGAGGCGCATTTAATAGAGTATTGACCGATCTTGGACTTGAGCATAAGTTGGATTTTATTAGGCCGCCTGTATATGATGACATTCATTTTTTTAAAAAAAAAGTTGGTTTGCATAATAATGTGGAAGAAACGATCGATGAGATTATTCGTCAATTTCCTAAAGAAAAAAAAGCGGTAAATGAGTTTTTTCAATTATTAAGGGATGACTCAGCAATTACAGAGATTTATAAATATAGGCGACTAAGTTTTCAAAAATTACTCAATGAGTATTTTAAAGAAAAGGAATTAAAATTTCTTTTTTCAGCAATGCGAATTGATTCCGGATTGATGCCCTCCAGGACCTCTGCAATCGCAGATTTTATGTTGATTAAAGGTAATATTCTTGATGGAGGATATTTGCCAAATGGAGGCATGAAATCGCTTGTTGAGCTTTTTGCAAAATATTTTAAAGAAAAGGGAGGACATGTTATTCTTAACACTTTCATAAAAAAAATTAAATTAAATAAATATAAGGCAGAAGGAGTATTGTCATCTGATGATTTATTCTTTGGCGCTAAGGTCATTGTCTCGAATATCGATGCGACCTATACTTTTAATTCTCTTTTGGGGAGAGGAAATGTTTCTGATAAATTCTTAGATGAAATTAATGCTATGGAGCCTTCTGCTTCAGTTTTTCTAATTTATTTGGGGCTTGGAAAACCAATAAAATCATATTTTCGATATAATTGTTCTGCCGTTTGGCATTTTAATAAGTCTCTTGCAGGAGGGATTGTTTGCCTTCCAGCATCTTTGATTGACAGTAGCTTTGCACCACAAAACGCTAGCTCGGTAACAGCTTATTTTGGAGTTCGATTTGAGGATGAACAGTATTGGATAGCTAACAAGGCCCGCATAGCAGATATTTTTATAAAAAGATTGAATCGAATACTTCCAATTAGTAGACGCGATATCAAGCTCTTGGCTATAAATTCTCCCTATGATCTTTATAAAAAAACCTTGAATAGAGATGGAGCATCTAGAGGTTGGAGCCCGTGTATTAAACAGTTCAATAATTTTTTTCCTCCCTTTCAGACTCATGTTGAAAATGTTTTTTTGGCTGGGCATTGGGTTGCTTCTGCGGTTGGAAATGGTGGAGTCACTTTCTCTGCGTTGATAGGGAAAAAGGTCGCTAATTATATTGTTAACAATCACAACAATGTAGCACAATGATTGCAAATATTAAAGTTTTTATCTTTTGTTGTTGAGAAAATTATGAAGAAAATGATTGATATAGGAAATCAAATCGTTGGGTTCACTAATCTATCGCCAGCTTCGCGCAAAAAGAAGATAGATGCGCTTAATGCGTACTTCCTTTTTTTAAAGAACAGTGATGTTTTATTTAGAAGATCAAATTTCCAGAGCAACGCGGAGCTTTTCTCTAAATTAAAAATTGATACTGATTATATTATTTCTAAATTGTATAGCATAGAAAACCATATCAGCCTTGAAAATCGAAAATCAGCTAGAACTTTATTTAGGGATTATTTAGGAAAGTATTTTTTCAAGTCTAATATTTTGAGAAGATTTTATGAGAAGCCTTTTGGTTATGCTGGTGATCACATAATGTTTGAACTGATCTATAATAATGTGCCAATTTCTAAAAATTTTGGCCTATATTTTGATAAATATATTTTAAATTTTCCTTTAATAAAATCAGTCGTTAATAGAAAAAATTTTATGAAAATTTTAATAGATGATTTTCTGATTAGGTATAAAAGAAATAATATTTCTGTTCTTAATATAGGAAGCGGATCGTGTAGAGAATCAAAAGAATATTTCCCAACGGCAGATTTTAAATCTAAACGCAAAAAGATTCATTTAACCCTCCTTGATCAAGACAAGAAAAGTCTAGATTTTTCGGAAAAAGTGCTTTGCGAAATTTCAAATCAAATAAAAATTAGGACTATTCAGGCAAATGTTTTGAGTTTGCTGAATTTTGAAAAAATGAATCATGTTGTTGAGAATAAAACTTTTGATTTCATTTATAGTATGGGGTTGGTTGACTATTTCAAAGATCAAACATTATTATCTTTTGTTAAGAACATAAATAAATTTTTAAAGCCAGGCGGAGAAATAGTGATAGCGGCTTGTAGTTCCAATAAAATTGCAGCTTATTGTGCTTTGAGATGGTTCTGCGAGTGGAATTTCAATGCTAGGAATGCCCTTCATACTCTTGAAATGATTAAAGCTTGCTTGCCCGACAACGTTATAAAAATTCATTGGGAACCAAATAAACAAGTTTTTTTTGTTGCTATCAGAAAAGCAGAGTAATCCATGACAAATTTATCTATTTCTTCATTTTTGATCATTATTGGGAGCTTATCCATGGCTCTGTTTTCTTTTATAAAAAGTAAGGGCAGAAGAATGATAACAATTTGGAGCTATTTTTGTCTAGCTTGTGCTTTTTGGGGCTTAGGTTGTTATATAATCTCAATGACCAAGATGGAGTCGCATGCATATTTTGGATGGCAGATTGCTTACTTGGGAGCGATTTTTTTGCCAGTTCTTTATTACCATTTTGTGAACGAATATTTGCAGTTGAAGAAACGTTATATTCTTTTGGTGGCGTATTGGTTTAGTTTCTATTTTCTGATTTGTGCACTTTTTTTTAAAAAATCATTTTTTGGCGATATGAGATATGTCTTTAATGAGTTTTATTGTTTTTATTGGAACAATAACAAAGACCTAGTCTTTTTGTTGTTCTATGTCCTTTTCCATTGGTGTCTTCTTGCTATGTCCTTTTTTATGCTTTTAAGTGAGTATAAGAGTTCGATAGGTCTTAGAAGAAACCAGCTTCAGTATATTTTAATTGCTTCAATATTAGGTTTTCTGGGAGGGCATTTATTCTTTCTTGTTGCTTTTGGGGTAGATATATATCCATATGCCAATTATCTTATTGCTGTTTATCCTCTTATAATGGGTTATGGCATCATTCGTCATCGCGTTTTAAATATTAGAACGGCTATAACCAGAACTGGGATTTTTGTAGTCGTTTATTCTTTTGTGTTGGGAGGGCCTTTTGCGCTAGCTTTTAAGTATCGGGAACAATTAATTTTTTATCTTGGAGATAATTGGTGGCTTGCGCCATTAATTTTAATGACAATATTAGCCACGATAGGTCCTTTTATTTACTTATACATCAATAATAAAGCCGAAGAAAAGCTTTTAAAAGAACAACGAGGTTACCAGCAAATTTTAAGGAATGCTTCTTCCGGAATGATCAGAATTAAGGATTTAAGACGCTTGTTAAACCTTGTTGTGCATGTGGTTACAAAGACAGTTAAAATTAGTAATGCAGCTATTTATTTATTTGATTCAGAAACTGATAGTTTTAAGCTGTTTGCATTGAGGGGGAGAATAGATAAAAGTATCTTTAGTACGCAGATAGAATTGCATTCAATTTTGGTTTCGTCTCTTATGGCAAAAAATGACCCCATCCTTGTTGAAGAGGTTGCGATGAGGTTGCGCGAAGAGCAGCATAATCGTGAAATTCTTGATTTGTCTAAGGAGTTATCAAAGTTATGCGCAGCTTTAGTTGTTCCAAGTTTTATCGATAGTAAGCTTACAGGAATTATGGTTCTTGGTGATAAGATTGCTCGTAATCTTTATACTGAAGATGATATTGTGGTTTTTTCTGTGCTTGCTAATCAAGCAGCTTTGGCTATTGAAAATGCTCAGTTTTATGACGAGGTTAAGCGTACTCATGAACAACTCTTTCAAGCAGAAAAAATGGCAACTATTGGAACAATGGCGGACGGGTTGTCTCATCAGATCAACAATCGCTTCCATGCGCTTTCGCTTATTTCTGGTGATGCCTTGGATATCCTGAAAACTTTTGATTCGTCGAAGTATGACGGAGAGGTTAAGCAGGTTTTAGCTGATTTAAAAGGGTCACTTCAGAGGATAGAGGCTAATGTTGTCCAAGGTGGAGAGGTTGTCAAAGGGCTGTTAAAATATTCCAGGCCTGGAGACGGCGGCTTTGAATCTATTGAGTTTAAGGATGTTTTAAACGGTTCGATCGATATGGTCCAATATAAGATCAAGCTTAAGGAAATTGATTTAATTAAGGATATCCCTGCAGATCTACCAAAACTACACTGCAATTTGACCCAGCTTCAGGAGGTGTTTTTTAATTTGATAGATAACGCCTATGATGCCACAAAAGAAAGACAGGCGACTTTGAAAGAAGAGGGTTATAAGAGCCGGATAGAGATTACTGCAAAAAACGCAGACGGTTCTTTGGAGATCGTCGTTTCTGATAACGGGATGGGCGTGAAGGACCTAGACAGGAAAAAGCTTTTCACTCCATTTTTTACTACTAAAGCTTCTGCCAAGAAGGGTACGGGTTTGGGGCTTTATGTCATAGACAAGATTATCGCTTCCCACAACGGCCATATTTCAATAGATTCTGAATATCAATCTGGCACTCGCTTTACCATCACCCTTCCAATCTCTCCAAAGGCAGTTTAATAGTAAAAGTTGTACCCTTGTCGAGCGTGCTTTCTACTTCGATTGACCCATTGTGATTTTTAATTATCTGATGTGTAATCGCAAGTCCAAGTCCTGTACCGGAATCCTTGTTGGTAAAAAACGGATCGAAAATCTGTTTTAAGTCTTCCTTAGGAATGCCGCAGCCGCTATCAGATATTCTGATATCTAAATAGTTGCTTCGCCCTACTTGTGTTGAGATGTGTAAAACTCCACCCTTAGGCATTGCTTCCATGGCATTAAGAATGATATTTAGGAGTGCTTGTTTGATCTGAGGAGGATCAATTTTAATCGAAAGGGATAAATTTTCATCCGCGCCTTCTACTTTTATGTGCTTTTTTAGGAATTCACTGTTCAGAAAAATCAAAACTTCATTTATTAATTGGTGAATATTTGTGTTACGGAAAGAAGGAGGAGCTGGTTTGGAGAAATCAAGTAGTTGTTTGATAATAGAATTGATTCTTTCAACCTCAGACGGTATTAATTTAGCAAATTTCTTAACGAAATCTTCATCTTTGTATTTTTCAGGAAGAAATTCAGCAAAGGTGCGTATTGTTGTCAGCGGATTTTTAATTTCATGGCATAAGCCTAATGCAAGAGTACTGGCTGTTTTTAGTCTTTCTGAACGCTCCACCTCTTGTTTTAAAAGCGTGTTTTCTAATACAATCTCTTGGGGGAGTTTGCCCATGAATACTCTGTCGATAAAATTTTGGATTTTGCTTCGCAGTGGATTGAATATAATCGCTATGATGAAAGCTGAGATTAAACTAACTATTATTGATCGGTAGCCAATTATTTCCCGAAATAAATATTCGATTACCATTATTAAAAGCAAGTAGATGGCGGTAATCGCTGCGATAAGAATTGAATATACAAAGCCTTTTCTTACAGCAATATTTATGTCCATAAGATTATGTTTAACAATCGCATATGTGATTAGGCAGACGATAGCTGGTACGCAAAAATATCCGAATGGATATAATTCTATTCCATATTTTTGTATAAAATCCAAACTCCCTAGAATACCTCCAACAGCAAGAGCCCAGAATGAATATTGAAGTCTCTTCTTTCCATCATTTATAATTTTATATTTTGATATTTGATTATATATATTTAAGGTTGAAACAACGAATAACGATGCCCACATGATAAGATATAGCCAGTGATAAAATCCTGCTTTTGGGTAAAAGCCCCAAAAGAAAACATTGGGCTGCCCAACAATTAAGTTAGTTTTAAAAATTATTGGCATTACAAGAAGATAGGCTAACCAAAGAATCCAGATATTTTTAAAAGCAGACTTGGTGATATTTTTAACAAAAAAATAAATATTTATGGGAATGGCACTGATTCCAATATAAATAACTCTCGTTAAAAAGGAGGCTAAGATTTCGTTTTTCGTAGAAAAGAGCGAAGCATCCCCTAACAGCCAGATAAACATTGAAAAACAGACTAAAAACCATGAAAAATTGATCCCCGATCTTAAATTTTTTTGCCAGACGAATATTCCTAAAGAAATGATAAGGAGCGAGGCTAAAAAAGGCGGGATTGCATAAGGATTGAAGTAGAACATGCTTTAGGAAAATTTGCTAATCTTGTTGAGTATTTGTTTCGAATCAAACGGTTTGGTGATGTAGGCGTCGGCGCCGGCGGCTGTGGCTTCCTGGGCGATTTCGGCGCTCTCGTAGCCGGTAACTATCATTACCTTAATATTAGGGTTGAGGCGTTTGATGTCTTGTGTGATCTCGATGCCGTTTTGTTTTGGCATCTTGATATCCATAAGGACCAGGCCTATGTTTTTGTCCTCTCTAAGGGTTTTCAGGCATTCCTGACCGTTGCAGGCGAATTGCAGGTCGTAGTGGTCTTTTAAAATGAGGTTTAATGATTCCCTGATGCCCTCCTCGTC
>DMEU01000007.1 GCA_003451585.1 Candidatus Omnitrophota bacterium
GGCAGCCGTATAGAGGTACCAGGATAGGAGCTCTACAAGGGAAGTCGGAACTGACCGGCTACTCTACCCCTACGAGAATTCCGGAGGGTTTCCCCCTATTAAAAGGCTTCCTCTGACTGCTGAGCACCGGTTCGCGTGAAGACGGTGGACGGGGCGGGAAGGCTATAGGATAACTATTACCGGCGGCCCGGTGAAGGCTAAAGAATATTATTGAAGTACTGTATACGGAAAAAATGCCGGAAGCGGCTTTGGGAGGCTATAATAGGCTATTGATGGCGGACAGGTGAAGGCTGATGAAGAGAAACTATTGATTTTATGATTTGTGATAGTGAGGGCAAATGAGAGTTTTGGTTTTGGCTAATCATGTCAATTACGGCGGGATAACCGCTTATCTTTTAAACCTCTGTACCGGCCTGCACGGCAAGGATGGTTTTGAATATATTGTTGCTTCGCGCGGGGGAGAGCTGGAAGAAGAATTCGCAAAGAAGGGCGTGCGCCATATACGCATCCCTTTATCCACCAAGTGCGAGGTGAGCCCAAAGGTCTTTATCTCTTTTTTCATGCTCTGGCCTCTGATAGGCCGCTTAGGTATAGACATTATCCATGCCAACACAAGGGTCACGCAGGTCTTAGCCGGACTTTTGTCTCTGGCTACCGGCAAGCCGTATCTGTCCACATGCCACGGCTATTTCAAGCCTAAGATGGCGCGCCGGCTCCTGCCTTGCTGGGGCAAAAAGGTGATCGCTATAAGCGATCAAGTGCGCACGCATTTGATAGATGATTTTCACTTAAGCCCGGACCGGATCGGACTTGTATATAACGGCGTGGACACGGCCGGGCTCCGTCCATTCAGCAAAAAGGAGATCGAGGACGAAAAAAAACGCTTAGGGCTGGACCTGTCTAAAAAGGTTATCGGCCATATAGGCCGACTTTCCAGCGTGAAGGGGCAGAAATACATCGTATATGCCGCCGAGATATTGTCACGCAAGAGAGGCGACTTACAGTTTTTGATAATAGGCGACGGCGGGGAAGAGAAAGAGTTGAAAGGTTTGGCTTGCGCCAAAGGCCTTGGTTTGACTGTCCTGTTTTTCCCTTCAGTCAAAGATATAACACTGGCCCTCGGTTTAATGGATGTTTTTGTCATGCCTTCTTTGCAGGAAGGGCTCGGGTTGTCGCTACTTGAGGCCCAATGTTATGGCGTCCCGGTTGTCGCGACCCGTGTGGGCGGCATACCTACAGCGGTGCAGGACAGGGTTACTGGCCTGTTGTGCCCTCCGGCAGACGCTGAGGCATTGGCTGGGGCCATAGAGGAATTTTTGGATAATGAGGTTTTAAGGCGCGCTATTTCTGAAAAAGCAGGAAAACAGGTAAAAGAAAAATTTTCGCTGTCGGTCATGGCAGAAAAGATGCGCAGTACATATGATATGGAGACGAAGAGGGGATGAGCAAGGCGGCTATATCTGATTTTTCGGCCAAAGAAAGGATCCTCGTGGTCGAGGTGAATTGGCTTGGCGACGTGCTGTTCTCTACCGCTGCCATACGGGCGATACGCAAGAAATACCCCGGTGCGTATATCGCAGCCCTAGTTGTGCCGCGCTGCAAGGCCGTGCTCCTGGGCAATAATTATATAGATGAGGTGATGGCCTTGGATGAAGCCGGCCGCCACAAAGGATTCATGGGCAAGCTAAGGTTGATAATGGAATTGAAAAAACGCCGTTTTACAATAGCTTATTTTTTCAAGGCATCGCTTACGCGTATATTCTGCGCCTTTCTGGCGGGCATACCAAAACGCATAGGTTTTGCGGCCAAGATGGGCGGGATGTTCCTATCGGAGAAGGTTTTTCTGCCGAAGGAGGCATTTCATCGCGCGGATACATTTTATTATCTGGTGACGCGCGACAGGATACCGGAAAGCGAGCGCTACTACGATTTCTTCATAAGTATCGAAGACCAGCGTTTTGTCGACGATCTTTTTAAAAAACACAATATCCGGGAAGATAAAGATATAGTCGTCCTGCATGTGGGAGGGAATTGGGACCTTAAGCGCTGGCCCAAAGAGAGTTTTGCGCGGCTTATCGATGTCTTCGCCGAGCGATACGGCGCAGAGGTGGTCATCTCCGGGTCTTTTATGGACCATTCTCTGGCTGCTCAAATAGCGGGTATGAGCAGTCATAAGCCTTTTATTGCATGCGGCCTGACCACATTAAAGCAATTGGGCGCCCTCTTCCGTAAGAGCAGCCTTGTGGTATCTGCCGACTCCGGCCCTTTGCATATAGCTTTGGCCATGGAGGCAAGGACCATCGCGCTTTTTGGGCCTACGGCTACGGAGGTTACCGGCCCTCTTGGCAGAGGCGAGTATTCGGTCTTAAGAATAAAAGACTTAAGTTGCCGGATTCCTTGCTATAATCTGGAGTGCAAGGATAACATATGTATGACAGCGATCAAGATCGAAGATGTATGGACAGAGGCTGAGAGGCTCGGATGGCTCAAACCCCTGAAATAAAGAATATCCTCTACATAACTTTAAGCAATCTCGGCGATGCTATGATGGCATTGCCCGCTTTTGATTTTATAAGGCGCCAGTGTCCTGGAGGCCGGATAACCGTTGTGGCCGGGCCTCGCACACGGTGCGTTTTCGAGAATCATCCAGACGTAGCAGAACTTATCGTCTTTGATAAACATGCGCCGTTGAAAGACAAGATAGCCTTGTTCCATAGGCTCAAGCGCACTGGCTTCGATTGTGTCATCGACCTTAAAAATACTTTTTACAGATGGGCCATTAAAGCGGATTATAAGAACCCTGCATTCATAAAATATCCGGCTTGGTGCCGGCACTCCAGTCAGAAGCATTTGTATAAAGCTGTTGTTGCCCTGCGCGGCGCAGATATTGACGAAGAGCATTTTGAAGAACTCAACTCCCGCAGGAACCCTTCTTTTATTTTAAGCCGGGATCTTGAAACTGCCGGCGATCTATTGGCTGATAACGGGATCCAAGCGGCGCAAGAGTTTGTCCTGCTTGTGCCTGGCGCTTTAAGCAGCCTTAAGCGGTGGGCCAGGGATGGTTTCATAGATGTGGGCCGCCAGATAATAAAAAAATATGGTTTTAAGGTCGTTGTGGCGGGAATAACCAGTGAACAAGGCCTGGTTGATTCTGTTGTTGCCGGCATAGGCGAGGGCTCAGTAGGCCTTTGCGGCAAGACGACCTTCGGCCAGTTGGCCGCCCTGGTCCAATCGTCTAAGCTCGTGATCTGTAATGACAGCGGCGTATTGCATGTGGCAAGTTATCTGGACAAACTTGTTGTCGGCATATACGGCCCATCGGATTATAAAGAGTACGGGCCATGGTCGAAGCGAGGGCTGGCCATACGCAAAAATGTTATCTGCGCTCCTTGCGGCAAGGCCCATTGTGCTAATGACCGTCAGTGCATCGAGACGATCTCGCCGTTTGACGTAATGCTTGGTGTAAAGCTTGTTTTGGAGAGTGACCACGCGCGCCTTAAGGAGGGCCGTTACAGGCGCATCCTTGTGGTGCGGACAGACCGTATCGGTGACGTTTTGCTTTCGACACCGGTATTAAAGGCCTTAAGGGAGCATTACCCTTCCAGCTACATAGCTATGATGGTGGCCCCGGCCACTAAAGATATAGTCGAAGGCAATCCATACCTGGATAAGGTCATAGTTTTTGACAAGGATAAGCTGAGCGGATTGTTTTCTACGGTGAATTTCGCAAAAAGGCTTAAAAAAGAGAATTTTGATATTGCGGTCATGCTGCACCCCACAGTGCGCGTCCATCTCCTGGCCTTTTTGGCCGGGATAAAAGAGCGCATAGGCTATGACCGCAAGGCGCCTTATTTTTTAACTCGTACAATACCGCACCGTAAGCATGAGGGCGCAAGGCACGAGGCAGAATATAATTTTGACCTTTTGGAACCGCTCGGCATCTATAATGTGCAACGCCAGCTGTATATGCCTATCCGGCTTGAGGCCCAGCGCACCGTGGACTGGCTTTTAAGAGAGGCAGGGCTCGGAGAGGCAGATACGCTTGTGGCGGTTAATCCGGCGGCTAGTTGTGTTTCGAAGCTTTGGCCTCTGGCCAAATTCGCGCAAGTAATAGACAGGCTTGGCGCCAAGCCGGGCGTTAAAGTATTGATCGTGGCCGATACTTCCCACAGCAATATCTCAGAAGAGCTTCTTGGCCTGACACAGAGTTCCCCGGTGGACCTTTCGGGAAGGTTCGATCTAAGCCAACTCGCGTGCCTGTTTAAAAGATGCAAGCTTGTGATCTCTAATGATTCCGGGCCGGTGCATATGGCGGTTGCGGTTGGTACGCCGGTAATATCTATCTTTGGCAGGAACCAGCCGGGTTTGGGCCCAAAACGCTGGGGGCCGCTGGGGCAGTTCGATGTTTTTCTGCACAAAATAACAGGGTGTGAACCTTGTCTTGCCCACGACTGTACCAGTAGTTTTAAATGCCTCGAAGCTGTCTCAGCAGAAGAGGTCTTGGAGAACGCAGGACGGATCCTGAATTTTAACGATCATGCGGCGGGGTGTCCGCCTAAACAAAAGGAGGAGTTAAGATGAAAGAGACAAAAGTAAGCGCAATTGTAGGGGTGTCGGTCACTTTGCTGGCGGTAGTCGTTGCCATAAGCTTTAGTTTCGCGACAATGGCCTATCAGAGAGAGGTCGTCAAGTTGAAGAAGACTAATGCGGAATACAAGAAGACCGTTGAAGAATACAAGGTAGTTTTGGAGGGCATAAAGGCCCAGATTTCGCAGGTAGTGGTAAAATAGCGAGGTGTATGATGAAGATCGGTCCATCTGTTTTATTTTTTATATTTGTACTTTGCGGCTGCGCGCATATATGCGAATTCGGTGAGTCGGATACAAGCTCAGGCCTGAAATGCCATAGGGTTGTAGCTAAGGCAGAAATAGGCATGACGCGGGCTGAGGCTGAAAAAAAACTGGGTTCGCCGCAGAGAAGGCAGATAGATGTATCTTACAGAGGCAAGACCTATGATGAGGTCTGGGTCTATGAGACCGTGCCTCCTACGGTGCTCTATTTTAAGAACGGTATCTTGGAGGAGAAGGAGTACCAGCAATGATCCCGGAAGCGGCTTGAAGCTTTAGCGGCCGGAAGGAATCTTGTATTGACGCTAAGTCGAGAGATTGATATAATCCTCTTTCAGGTATTTCGGAAAAATAAGGTGCTTGCAGGATAAATTATGGATTTTTCTAAGCTGAAAACATATTCCATAGCAAGGAGAAAGAACAAAGTTGACAAGGCTTTGTTCGCCCGGGTTTTAAAGAAGGGTGCCACTTTTGAGGCCTTTATGGCATCTCTGCCTAATATACTGAAATCCAAAGACTTAAGGGAGATAGTTGACGCTGTAGCCTCTGCCAGGTCAAAAGGCAAGCCGGTGATGCTTTTAATGGGCGCGCATGTCATCAAGTGCGGCTTGTCGCCGGTCGTTATCGACCTGATCGAAAGGGGTATTGTTACATCGGTCGCTTTTAACGGCGCAGGCATCATTCATGATTTTGAGATCAGTTATTGCGGTTCGACCTCCGAAGATGTGGCACATGCTCTAAAAGCAGGAAGTTTCGGCATGGTGCGGGAGACCGCCGAGTACCTTAATGCGGCTATCAGTGAAGGCGTGCAGGAGGGCCGCGGACTGGGTGAATCCGTCGGGTTGATGATCGAGCGCCGTGCTCTAAAGTATAAAAAGTTGAGCATAGCCTATGCGTGCGTCAAGAAAGGCGTCCCTTTGACGGTGCATGTGGCGATAGGCACGGATATCATTCACCAGCATCAGTCCGCCAATGGTTCCGAGACCGGCGAGGCTACTATGCGGGATTTCAGGAAGATGTGCGTTGAGGTGGCCGGCCTGGATAACGGAGGCGTTGTGCTTAATTTCGGTTCCGCCGTTATACTGCCGGAGGTCTTTTTAAAGTCTTTAAGCGTGGCGAGGAATTTGACAAAGAGGGTCGCGCGTTTTACAACGGCGAACTTCGACATGAATATACATTACAGGCCTATGCAGAACGTAGTCGTAAGGCCTGTCCAGGGGTCCGGGCGCGGATATTATATCGTAGGCCACCATGAGATCATGCTCCCGCTTTTGGCCCAGGCGATAAAGGAAAAATTATAATGAGGTTGACAAAAGACGCAGCCGGGAAGATATTGAGCCGTTTTGATTCGGCGCGTATTTTGGTCATTGGCGACCTGATCTTAGATGAGTTTATCTGGGGAAAGGCCGATAGGATCTCTCCGGAAGCGCCTGTTCCTGTGGTCTGGGCGCAATCGCAATCGTATATGCCGGGAGGGGCATCTAATGTGGCCAACAACGTAGCTTCCTTGGGCGCGAAAGTCTTCCTTTGCGGTGTGATAGGCGATGACAAGAACGGCCGCATTTTGACGGAGAAGCTCAGGGAAAAGAACGTTAATTGCGACGCTGTATTAGTAGACCCTATAAGACCTACCACGGTCAAGACCCGCATCATAGCCAGTCATCAGCAGATGGTCCGCGTGGACTGGGAGAACACGGAATCTTTGAGCAAGGACATGGTCCGGCAGATGACAGAGGCCATAGGGCCCCAGTTGGAGAATATCGACGCGGTGATCATAGAGGATTATGGCAAGGGTGTTATCACCCCGGCCCTTTTAAAGAACGTCATCTCTCTTGCCAGGAGGCATGGAAAGATCATAACCGTCGATCCGAAGGTCGAGCATTTTTCGTATTATAAGGGTGTGACCGCTATGACCCCTAATGAAAAAGAGGCCTCGGCCGGTTCCGGAATAAAAATAACGGATGATGATGACGTGGATGCTGCCGGCTGGAAACTCTTGAAAAAACTTAAATTGGCCGGCATCTTGATCACTCTTGGCGAAAAAGGCATGAAATTATTTTCTTCCGCAAAAGGCGGCGGTAAGGGGACGGTAGTCCATATCCCTACCGTGGCCCAGGAAGTTTTTGATGTCTCGGGCGCAGGTGACACGGTAATATCAGTATTCACTCTTGCGTTGGCAAGCGGCGTAAAAATGCGTGAAGCGGCTGTTTTGGCCAATGTCGCCGCGGGCGTAGTGGTAGGCAAAGTAGGCGTCGCGGTTATTTCAAAAGAAGAGCTCCTTGAGGCGCTTGCGCGCCTGAAAGGCAGGTTCCCATGGATGTGATCGGTGTGATCCCTGCAAGATACGGTTCTGTGCGTTTTGAAGGTAAGCTTTTGGCTGATCTCTTAGGAAAGCCTGTCATCCAACACGTATGGGAGAACGCCTTAAAGGCCAGGACTTTAAATGATCTTGTCGTAGCCTGTGATGATGACAGGATCTATAAGGCGGTCGTGGAGTTCGGCGGCAAGGCTGTCATGACCGCCAAAGGGCATGCGAGCGGTACGGAGAGGATATTGGAAGTTGTCTCCGATCTCGACGTCAAGGTGGTCGTCAATATCCAGGGGGATGAGCCGTTGGTGCATCCTTCGATGATAGATGATGTAGCTTATTTTCTTTTGAATAATCCGGATATGCCGGTAGCCACCATCAGCAAACGCATAGAGCACGAAGAAGAGATCCCGGATGCCAACGTAGTCAAGGTCGTCACTGATAAGAAAGGGCATGCGCTTTATTTTTCGCGCTGGCCTATCCCGTTCGTGCGCGACGAAGAACCCGGGATGCGCATACACTATAAACATATCGGGCTTTATGCCTATACCAAAGATTTTCTGTTTACGTATAAAAATCTGCCGCCTTCCAAGCTGGAGAAGTTCGAGAAATTAGAGCAGCTCAGGGTCTTAGAGAACGGCTATCCCATTAAGGTGATAGAGACCAAGCATGAGACCATAGGTGTTGATACCCGCGAAGACCTAGAGAAGGTGCGGCAGTATTTGAACATGAAAGCGAAGATGTGAAGGAGATCGATTTGAAGGCCCGTGAAGTAAAGATCGCAGATGTGGTAATCGGAGGCAGGAGGCCAATAGCGCTGATAGCCGGTCCTTGTGTCATCGAGACCGAAAAGAGCACGCTCATTTGCGCCAGAAAACTAAAAAAAATAGCCGAAAAGTTCGATATATCCCTTATCTTTAAATCAAGCTATGACAAGGCCAACCGCACGTCTTTCAGGTCTTTCCGCGGGCCGGGCCTAAAGCGCGGCCTGAAGATCTTGGAAAAAGTAAAAAAAGAGCACGGCCTGCCGGTCTTAAGCGATGTGCATACCGTCGAAGAGGCAAAGGCCGCAGGCGCTGTCCTTGATTGCCTGCAGATACCTGCTTTTTTATGCCGTCAGACGGATATCCTGGTCGCGGCTGCCCGCACAGGCAAGGCCGTCAATGTGAAGAAGGGGCAGTTCGTGGCCCCGTGGAATATGGAAGAGGCTGTCAAGAAAATTGAATCCCAATCCAACCGGAAGATCCTTCTTACGGAGAGAGGGTCGACTTTTGGATATAATAATCTCGTAGTGGATTTCAGGGCCTTGGGTGTAATGCGCGGTTTTGGTTATCCGGTTGTTTTCGATGCTACACATAGCGTCCAGTTGCCCGGGGCCGCAGGAGCGTCGAGCAGCGGACAAAGGCAGTACGTGGCGGCCCTTGCGCGGGCAGCCGTGGCTTTTGGGTGTGACGCGTTATTCTTGGAATGCCGCGAAAACCCTGACAGCGCGCCGTGCGACGGGCCGAACATGATCTCCTTAGATGATCTGGAAGGTTTATTGACTATATTACAGGACATAGATGCGGTCGTTTTAAAAAATCGCATCCGGTGAGGTTTTGCATGCATATTGAACAGGCTAAAAAAGTTTTAAAGATAGAGGCGCAGGCCATAAATAACCTTTCAAAGAAGCTCGGAAAAGAGTTCAGCCAGGCGATTGAGATCCTTGCCAGGTGTCCGGGCCGTGTAATAGTCACCGGCATGGGGAAAGGCGGTATTATAGGCCAGAAGATATCTGCCACTCTTTCTTCAACCGGCACACCCAGTCTTTTTTTGCATTCGGCAGAGGCTATTCACGGTGATCTCGGCCGTGTTACAAAAGAAGACGTTGTGCTGGCCATCTCTAACAGCGGCGAGACCGAAGAGGTAATTCGTCTTTTGCCTTTGATCAAAAAAATAGGGGCTAGGCTTATCGCGTTGACCGGTAATACCAGGTCTAACCTCGCTAAACACAGTGATGTCGTACTTGATGTTTCAGTCAGGCAGGAGGCGTGCCCATTGGGCCTGGCGCCTACGGCAAGCACGACAGCTACGCTTGCGATGGGAGATGCCATCGCTGTCTGCCTGTTGAAAAAGAAGGGCTTTAAGGAAGCGGATTTCGCTTTTTATCATCCGGGCGGCGCATTGGGTAAGAAGCTGCTTTTAAAAGTGGAAGACATCATGAGAAAAGGGGCGGCGAATCCTGTCGTCGCAGAAGGCGCCCTTGTCCGCGATGTGCTTTTTGAGATAACCGAGGCGAGGGCCGGAGCCGCAAGCGTCATCGATAAGAGGGGCAGGCTTTCCGGTATATTTACGGATGGAGACTTGCGCCGGCACCTGGAGGGTGACTCGAACCTGGCGGAGAAACTGGTCAGGGACGTAATGACAAAGGACCCCGTCACGATCTCCAAGGATTGCCTGGCATCGGAGGCATTAAGGATACTGAAAGAGAAACGTATCGACGAGATCCCTGTAGTCGACGCCAAGCGTAAGCCTATAGGCATGCTTGACGTGCAGGACCTCTTAAAGGCGGGATTGGTTTAAAGAAGTATCATGTATCAAGTGTCAAGTATCAAAGTCGTAATTTTTACATTTACACCTTACACGTGACGCTTGATGCTGGAAACCAGGAATTCGCGACAACTTCGAAAATGATTTCTAAGAGACTGAAAGATAAGATAAAGAAGGTAAGGTTCCTGTTGCTGGATGTGGATGGGGTCTTGACGGACGGCCGCATCATCTATGATTGCCGCGGCCATGACTCCAAATTCTTCGATGTACACGACGGGCTTGGCGTGTATTTATTGGGCAGGATGGGTGTTAAGACCATCCTTATCACCGCCAAGGGTTCTAAGGCCATCAAGCCGCGCGCTAAAGACATGCGTGCCGAGGCGGTTTACGAAAATATACTCCCGAAGACAAAGGTGTATGACAAGGTCAAGATAAAGTACGCCTTAAAAGACGAAGAGATCTGTTTTGTCGGTGATGACTTAGTCGACCTCTGTGTTTTAAAAAGGGCCGGCGTGCCTGTCGCTACGCGTAATGCGGCGCCGGAGATAAAAAAGGCCGCCATCTATGTGACAAAAAAAGACGGAGGCCGAGGCGCTGTGCGCGAGGTCGCAGAACTCATCTTAAAATCAAAAGGATTATGGAAAAAGGCGCTTGAGATTTATGAGTAAAAAGGTTAAAATAGCTATTCTCTTTATTATGTTCTTTTGCGGCACTTCTTTATGTGCGCAGGCAGCCATCTCTTCCGGCGCCCCTGCCCCATCCGAGCCCCAGGAGATGCACGATTTCAGTATTTCAGGCTATGGGGCCAGGGGAGAGAAGACCTGGGAGGTCGAGGGGGCTTCTATGGACATGGTCGGCAACGATGTCAATATCTCCGATATTACCGCGCACCTTTTCGGTGAAAAGGAGAATATGGTTTTGACGGCGGATGAGGGCCGTTTTGACAGGCAGAGCGGGGTTGTACGCCTGACCAAGAATGTCCGCGCTGTAACGGATACCGGAGCAAAACTTGCGACCGATTCCCTGGACTGGTCACAAAAAGAGCAGGTGGTCTCTACAGACGAAGAGGTCAATATAACAAAAGAGAATATGACTGCGACAGCCAAGGGGATGCTCGCCCGCCCTGATTTTAAGGTCGCTAAGTTCGAGAAGGACGTCAAGTTGACGGTGGACAAAAAGAGTGACGCCAAAAAAGGCCTTCCGGAGCCGCAAGCGGCTAAGGGGCAGATGACCATTACCTGCGACGGGCCCATGGAAATGGATTATAACAAGCATTATGCGACCTTTGAAAAGAACGTCAGGGTGGAGGGCGATGAAGAGCAGGGGACGATGATCGCCGATAAGATGACCATAACATTTAACCCGGACTCCAAACAGATCGAGAGAATGGACGCCGAAGGGCACGTAAGGATCATAAAGGGCGAAAACGTCTCGGAGAGCGAAGGCGCTGTCTTTACCGCAAGCGATAAAAAATTGGTTTTAACAGGCAGGCCTAAACTCACTTTTTACGCGGAAGAGGGCCTAGATGTATCTCCTTGAAGCGAAGGGACTGGTCAAGAGCTACAATCACCGCCGTGTTGTGGATGGTGTTGACCTGGAGGTCAAACGGGGCGAGATCGTAGGCCTTTTGGGGCCCAACGGCGCGGGCAAGACGACGACTTTCTACATGATCGTCGGTATCATAGCGCCTGAACAAGGCAACATCACTTTTGACAATAACGATATAACGCGCCTGCCTATCCATCAGCGGTCGCATTTCGGCATAGGATATCTTGCGCAAGAGAGTTCTGTTTTCAGGAAGTTGACCGTAGAGCAGAATATCATGTCTATACTCGAGACTTTGCCGATATCTTATCGCGAGCGCAAAAAAAGGCTCAATAATCTTTTGGAGGAGTTAAAGATCGCGCACCTGCGCAGGCATAAGGCATATACGCTTTCCGGGGGCGAGAGGCGCAGGCTGGAGATAACCCGGGCTTTGGTGACCAACCCGTCCTTTATATTATTGGATGAGCCGTTTTCAGGCATAGATCCTATAGTTGTGGCAGATGCGCAGCAGATCATACGCGACTTAAAGGAAAAAGGGTTAGGCGTGCTTTTGACCGATCACAATGTGCGCGAGACCTTATCTATTACGGACAGGGCGTATTTGATAGCCCAGGGTAAGATACTGATCTCAGGCACGGCCAACGACCTGATAAATGACTCTAAAGCGCGCGAGCTTTATTTAGGCGAAAAGTTCAAGATGTAAAAACAGTCGATCTATTATCGACCATATACGGGAAAATATAAGGAGGCTTAAGTAATGAAAGTGACTGCAAAGAGATCAAAAGAGAACAAGGTGACACTGGATATAGAAGTCCCGCAGGATATCGTAAAAAAGAAATTCGATGAGGTCTATGAGAAGATAGGCAAAGAAGCAAAGATCCCGGGTTTCAGGCCGGGCACAGCCCCGCGCAGTATCTTAGAGCAGCACCACGCCAAGTTCGCACGGGAAGAGGTCTTAAAAGACCTTATTTCAGAGACTTATCAGCAAGGGGTAAAGACCGAGAATATCGATGTTATCGATATTCCGGAAATATCCGAGGTTAAATTAGAGTCTGATGTGCTTACATACAAGGCGTGTGTGGAAGTAAAGCCCGAGATCAACATCAAACAATATAAAGGGCTTAAATTGAAGAAAAAAGAGATAAAGGTGGAACAGGCTGAAGTCGATGAGTATTTTCAACAGCTCAAAAAGGGCAGGCAGGATGGTGTATCCGATGAGAAGCTTGCCAGGAGCCTGGGGTATAAGACCAAGGAGGAGTTCCTGGATTGCCTGAACAAGCAGTTGTTCTTGAAGAAAGAGAATGAGGAGCGGGCGCGTTTAGAGAAGGAATTGATAGACCAACTGGTTAAAAATACAGCATTTCCCGCGCCAAAGATATTAGTCGATAAGAGGATCCATGAGCTGGAGCATCAGGCTGCGCATCAGATGGAAAATTACGGTATCGCCGAAGACAAGATCAAAGAGCGCTTGAAAGAATTCGCTCCCAAGTTCAAGGTCGAGGCCGAAGAACAGGTAAAAATATTCCTTATTTTAGAAGAGATCGCGAAGCTTGAAAAGATCGAAAGAGACGATCACATGGTCAACCGCGCCATAGAATTTGTCTTTGCCGAAGCAGAGTGGACATAAAAAAGAAGAATTAAGAATTAAAAATTAAAAAACGGTTCTCGCCCTATTCTAATTTTTCATTTTTCATTCTTAATTTTTAATTAATTGTTGTTAAACTTTGGAGGCTTTATGTCTAATTCACAGGTTCTTGTTCCGATGGTCATCGAACAAACCGGCAGGGCTGAGAGGGCCTACGATATTTATTCGCGCCTTTTAAAGGACAGGATCATCTTCGTCGGTACTCCGATAGACGATAATGTGGCAAATATAGTGATCGCCCAGTTACTTTTTTTACAGATGGAAGACGTCAACAAGGATATAAGCCTTTATATCAATACTCCGGGCGGCTCGGTTACAAGCGGGCTGGCCATATATGACACTATGCAATTTGTTAAGTGCGATGTCGCTACATATTGCGTCGGCCAGGCCACCAGCATGGGGGCCTTGCTTCTGGCTGCCGGGACTAATGGTAAACGTTACGGCCTGCCGAATTCCCGCATTATGATCCATCAGCCATGGGGCGGAGTGCAGGGGGCCGCAAGCGACATATCTATCCAGGCCAAGGAGATATTGAGGCTGCGTGAAATGTTAGAGCAGGTCCTGGTCCGCCATACGGGCCAGCCTTTGGAAAAGATCAAAAAAGATTCCGACCGTGATTTTTTCATGTCGGCTAATGAAGCTAAAGATTACGGCATAATCGACGAGGTTATTCCTGCCAAGGGAATAAAAAAATGACAGAGGTATAGACATGTTTTGGTTAAAGATCGGCCCAAATGTTTTTTCAGCCACGAACGGTCACAGTATTTGAGCGGCCTGCCGCTATATTTTTTACCGGTTGAATAAAAATACTTATTTTATGATCGCTAAGGAGGTTTTCCAATGAAAAAAAACTATTTATTGACCCCGGGCCCGACACCGTTGCCGCCTGAGATATGCGAGTCATTATCCAGGCCGATAATCCATCATCGCACACCGCAATTCCAGGCTATTTTGAAAGAAGCCGAAGAAGGGTTAAAGGCCGTATTCCAGACCAAAAACGATGTTTTTATGCTGGCCTCCTCAGGCACAGGCGCCATGGAAGCAGCGGTAGTAAACCTTCTTTCATGGGGGGATAAGGCCCTTGTTATCGAGGGCGGTAAGTTCGGCGAACGCTGGACTGAGCTTTGCGAAGCGTACGGCATAAAGCCTATTGTTCTCAAGGTCGAGTGGGGCAAGGGGCTTGATCCGGCTGTCCTAAAAGAATATTTGAACAAAGAGCATGCTATCAAGGCTGTTTTTTCCACTTTATGCGAAACCTCGACAGGCGTTACCTTTGATATAAAAGCTTTAGCCCAGGTGGTCCGCGAGACGGAGGCGGTATTGGTCGTTGACGCTATCAGCGGGTTGGGTGCGGTCGATCTTGCCATGGATGACTGGGGAGTCGATGTCGTTGTCTGCGGCTCGCAGAAAGGCCTTATGCTGCCGCCGGGATTAGGTTTTATATCCGCAAGTAAAAAGGCATGGAAGCTGGTAGAAGAATCCAAGTGCCCGAAATATTATTTTGATCTTAAATCCGCAAAGAAGGCCATAGATAAGACAGATACGCCTTTTACCCCGGCAATAGGCCTTATCATAGCATTGAATGAAGCGCTTAAGATCATGCGTTCGGAAGGCCTGGATGCCATATTTAAGCGCCACAAAAAATTGGCGGAAGCCACGCGTTCGGCAATGCTTGCGCTTAAGTTGGAACTTTTCGCGCCTGATGCCGCATCCGATGCCGTTACCGCGGCCAAAGTGCCGCAGGGGATAGACGGCGAAAAGCTGGTCAAGGCCATGCGCGACGAATATGGCGTGACTATCGCCGGAGGCCAGGGTGAGATGAAGGGCAAGCTCTTCAGGATCGCTCATATGGGCTATATCAGCGAGTTCGATATTATCCTGGGTATTTCGTGCCTGGAAAAGGTGTTCAAGAAGATGGGGTATGATTTTGAATTGGGTTCAGGGGTCAAGGCGGCCCAGGAAGTGCTTTTAAAGTAGGGGAAAAGAATAATTAATCAGAAACCCTGGATACAAAATCCTAAATTCTAAACAATCCCAAATATTAAAACTCAAATGTTTTAAATTTGTAATTTTGAGTTTGTTTAGAGTTTAGAGTTTTGAATTTAGAGTTTAACATCGGAGTTTCCCATGTTTAAAATACTTGTAAGTGATTCTTTATCTGAAGAAGGTTTGAATATTTTAAAGGGTTCCAAGGAATTCATGGTAGATGTAAAGACCGGATTAAAGCCCGAGGAGCTTAAGGGCATTATCGGTGAATACGACGCGCTTGTCGTGCGCAGCGCGACCAAAGTGACCCGGGATATCATCGATGCAGGAGCCAAACTAAAGATCATCGGCCGCGCAGGTGTCGGCTTAGATAACGTTGATCTGAAAGCCGCCACAGCCAAGGGCATTATCGTCATGAATACACCCGCGGGCAATACCATCTCTACCGCTGAGCATACGATGAGCATGATCCTTGCGTTATCGCGTAATATCCCGCTGGCCGACTTATCGATGAAGAAGGGCGAGTGGAAGCGCAAAGATTTTATGGGCGTGGAACTTTATAATAAGACCATAGGCATCATCGGTCTGGGCCGTATAGGTATGGAGGTGGCCAAAAGGAGTTTGAGCTTCGGGATGCGTGTGAAGGCATACGACCCTTTCTTGTCGAAAGAGGTCGCAGACCAGGTAGGCGTAGAGCTGGTATCTTTGGAAGACATTTACAGGAATGCAGATTATATCACGGTCCATGTCCCTTTGACCGAAGAGACGACCGGTATGATCTCAGATAAGCAATTTGAGATGATGAAGCCAGGTGTGCGCGTCGTCAATTGCGCGCGCGGCGGTATTGTGGATGAAACGGCGCTTGCCGGCGCGCTGGAATCAGGGAAGGTCGCCGGGGCAGCCTTGGATGTTTACGTCGAAGAGCCTCCGAAGGGCCTGAAATTAATCAAATTCAACAATGTCGTCCTGACACCTCATTTGGGCGCATCTACGGAAGAGGCCCAGGTCAATGTGGCGATAGAGATGGCCCATCAGATCAGTGACGCGCTTTCAGGCAAAGGGATACGTAACGCCGCAAATTATCCGTCGGTGGACCCGGAGACATATCGTGCCATCCAGCCGTATATAAATCTTTGCGATAAGCTCGGCAGTTTTACCAGCCAGATATCGGCCGGCGCCATCAATGAGGTGAATATAGTCTACAGCGGCGATATCGCGAGGCTCGATACCGCGCCTCTGACGATGGCCCTGATAAAAGGTTTGTTGACGCCCATATTGCAGGACACGGTGAATTTTATCAATTCCATGGCCTTGGCAAAAGAGCGCGGGATACGCGTGACCGAATCGAAATCCCAGGCGACAGAAGAGTTTGTTACACTCGTCTCGTTGGAAGTCAAGACCCATAAGGAGACCCATCGAGTCGCAGGCACGCTATTTACAAAGACCGAACCCAGGCTGGTCAAGGTAGATGAATTTTACGTCGAGGCCATACCAGCAGGATGCATGCTCATTATGGAGAATTGGGATAAGCCGGGTATTATAGGTAATTTAGGGTCGTTGATGGGAGAGTATAAGATCAATATAGCCGCGATGTCCTTCGGCAGGGAAAAGCAGGGCGGAAGGGCCTTGACGGTCTTAAATGTAGACAGCTGCATAACAGGCGAGATCTTAGACAGGGTAAGGTCTATCCCGCACATTCTTTCGGCAAAGGCGGTCCAGCTCTAAAAAGCACACCATGAAAGATCACGCGAAGAAAATAATTTTGTTCTCTTTATTGGCCGGCATTTGTTTTTTTAACCTGGAAGCGCCAGCCCTGGCTAAAGAAGTAAAGATCGTCTTTACCGGCCAGTCTTACGCGATGCTCTATCCTTGTCAATGTCCTCATGAACCTGATGGCGGTGTTGCAAGGCGGGCGGCTATGTTCAAAAAGCTGCGCAGTGGAACGCCTGATGTTGTTTTTGTGGAAGCAGGTTCCAGCCTTGCTTCCGGCCAGCAGGATCAGTACTCGCAGAACTATGAAGCTGATATCCGACGGACAGAGGTATATTTAAAGGCGTTAAGCCTTATAGGTTATGACGCGCTTCTGGTGAGCAGCCAGGAATATTCTTTCGGCAATGAATTTTTGTCGCGTTATAAAAATTTGCCGTTCATCAGCTCGAATATGGATGGATTCTACAGGCCTTATGTGATAAAAGACTTGGGGTGGATAAAGGTGGGTATCCTGGGCTTGACGGATGAGCTTGTCACGGCCAGGGGTATTTCGGGCTGGCAGGTTCCGTCCGCTCTTTTGGCGCAAAGAGTGGCGGAGTTAAAAAAATCAGGCGCCGGCATAATCATTCTTTTGAGCGGTTTAACCCCTCAAGAAGACCGGGACCTCACGGAGAGCGTCAAAGGCATAGATGTCGTGATCAACGGCAGCCCTTCCTATGGTACGGTGAACCTGGTCGAAGCGGGCGGTGCGCTTTATTTTACGACCTGGTGGCAGGCCCGCAAGCTTGGTGTCTTGACCTTGGAAGTTTCCGACGGGGTAGTTACAAATAAAAAACTGGAAGCTGTTCGTTTGAGCCGGGATATAGGTGGTGATGAAGCGGTGGGCTCTATCGTGCCGCAGTGTTTTAGCAGTATGGATTGCGAAAGGATGCCCGCGTTTGTCACAAAATGCGTCAACCCCGGGCAGCAGGAAGCCAGTTGCGTCTTCATAAAGCCAGGCAGAGTCAGCCTGACGGTGATAACCCCAAGGGTTTGCCGCACCTGCCGCGTCGATGACTTATTGAAGAGCCTGGAAAGCGGGCTGGGCGAGATGTTCGTCCGCCGTATATTTGAAGATGAGCCTGAGGCCAGGTCTATCATCAAGGAGTCCGGCATAAAGATGCTGCCTGCTTATTTGTTCCCAATAGATTTTGAGCGGTCGGAGTTCTTCCCTTCTTTTAAGCACATCCTTGATAAGGGGGCAGGATTCTATCTGATCAAGCCTGAAAACTCCGGTGTATCCTATATATTGGACAGGGAGAGGACGCCTAAGACGCTGGATGTTGTCTTTGGCTTCGATGCGGCTACATCACCTGAGTTATTCGGCATGCTTAAGGTTTTTTCGGAAAAACATAAAGATGTGGATGTGCGTATCAATCTTTTGGCTGTGCCGGACAAAGATAACGCCGGGCAATTTTTGATCAGGGAAGCAGACGAGTCGGAACTGGAGGAATTAAGGCATATAGCGTGTATCGATTCCCTCTATCCTAAAAATACGCTGGATTATCTGATATGCCGCTTTAAGCAGAATGGCCCGGGCTTACGGGAGACGTGTCTGGCCGCCTCAAAGATCAATGCCGCCAAGATCAAGTCTTGTGTAGTTTCGCCGCAGGGGCAAAAGTCCATGACGGGCCACACAAGGCTTACGGAAGAGCTGCGCATAGCCTCGGGGCCCACTTTTGTTATAGACAATTCCGAGATATTCAGTGTCATTAATGTCCCGTCTTTAGAAGAATTTGAAAGGGTTGTTTTCGGCCAGGATAAAAAAGAGAAAATAAAAGAGCGAGGTAATGATGAAGACACAAAAACAAAATAAGATCTATATGCTCGATGTAACCAACAGGGACGGTGTGCAGACATCCCGCATCTGCCTTTCCAAGCTGCAGAAGACGATGCTCAACATCTTCTTAAACCAGATGGGTGTATCCCAGTCTGAGTTCGGTTTCCCTGTGACGCGCCACGAGCTCAATTATTTGAACGCTAACCTAGAGCTCGTGAAGCTGGGCGTCATTTCACCTATGCGCCTGAGCGGCTGGATACGCGCTACGAAGGAAGATGTGCAGACGGCTTTTAAGAACTTACCGGAGATAAAGTACCTGAATCTTTCGATATCAACGTCGGACCAGATGATAGTCAATAAGTTCAAGGGCAAGCTGGATCATAAGGCAGTTATCGGGGAGATGATCGAGGCGGCTAAATTGGCAAAAGAATTGGGTGCCCAGTGTATAGGCGTGAATGCCGAAGATGCCTCACGCACAAAGATGGATTATCTGATCGAATTCGCCATGGCGGCCAAGGCCGCCGGGGCCGATCGTATCCGTTATTGCGATACGCTCGGTTTTGACAGCCCGTTCTCTATTTATGAGCGTATTAAGGAGCTGGCACAGAACACAGGGCTCCCTATAGAGATACACTGCCATAACGATCTAGGCATGGTAGTTGCCAATTCCGTGGCTGGCGCCAAAGCGGCCGTGGATGCCGGTGTGGACGCCTACATAAATACATGTGTAAACGGGATGGGCGAGCGCGCCGGTAACGCGGACCTTGTGAGCTGTATCCTGGCATTCAAATATGGCAGCGGGCTTGCCGGAGAGTATATGCTTGACGAGAAGATAGACCTGAAAATGGCGTGGAAGATATCCAAGTATGCATCTTACGCATTCGGCGTGCCGGTCCCGATAAACCAACCGGGCGTGGGCGCTAATGCATTCGCGCATGAATCCGGCATACATGCCGACGGCGCTTTGAAGGACAGGCGTAATTATGAGCTCTATGATTTTGAGGAGCTTGGGAGGGGTGAGCCGGAGATCGTAGATACAGGAAGGCAGATCACCACGGGTGAATATTCCGGCATCAAAGGTTTCAGAAATGTCTATGAAAAGTTGGAAGTTGTCTTTAAGGATGATAAGGAGGCGGCGAAGGTCCTAGAACTTGTCCGTTATGCAAACGTGCACAACCAGAGGCCTCTTGTCGAAGATGAGTTGCGTTTTGTGGCGCAACATCCCGATATCGCCAAGAAGATCTTCACAATGGTACCGTGACCATGAATACAATACTTATAGGATTGCAATGGGGCGATGAGGGCAAGGGCAAGGTGATAGACATCTTGTCTAAAGATGCCGCTTTTGTCGTGCGTTACCAGGGCGGAAATAATGCCGGCCATACCGTGGTGGTAGACGGTGTCTCTTTTGTCTTTCATCTCATGCCTTCAGGGATACTTCATCCCGAGAAGACCTGTGTTATAGGAAACGGCGTGGTCGTTGATCCGGCGGTGTTGCTCGAAGAGATGCAGACGATCGAGAAAAAGGGCATAACGATGGACGGACGCCTTAAAGTTTCCGAACAGGCGCATGTCATATTCCCATATCATCGTATTCTAGACGGATTACGCGAGAAAAAACGTTCAAACAAGATCGGCACTACCGGCCGCGGGATAGGGCCGTGTTATGCCGATAAGGCCTACCGTTGCGGTATAAGGATGGGCGACCTTTTGAATAAGCGCCTTTTGAAGGAGAAGCTGAAAGATAACTTGAAAGAAAAGAACGAGATCTTCAAAAAAGTTTACCGGCACCGTGGTTTTTCGTTTGAAGAACTCTATGAGGGCTATCTCGCTTATGGGCGGAGGCTTAAGGCTTTTATCTGTGATACATCGGTCTTGCTTAATGAGGCTACAGCCGCAGGAAGGCCGATCTTGTTTGAAGGAGCGCAAGGCACATTCCTGGATATAGATTTCGGGACCTATCCGTTCGTCACATCATCAAATTCGGTCTCTGCCGGGGCATGCACAGGTACCGGGGTGCCGCCTACTAAGATCGATAAGGTCATAGGGGTGGTCAAGGCCTATACTACGCGTGTCGGGGAGGGCCCGTTCGTGACGGAGTTTTCAAAGGCCCTTAATGAAGACATACGCTCCAAAGGCAATGAGTTCGGGGCTACGACCGGCCGGCCCAGGAGGTGCGGGTGGTTTGACGCTGTGATGGTCCGCCATGCCGTGCAATTGAACGGAGTAGATTCTTTGGCTATGATGAAACTCGATGTATTGGATCAGCTAAAGAGCTTAAAGATATGCGTGGCTTACCGCTATAAAGGTAAGATCGTCAAGCAATTCCCTAATGACCTGGAATTTGTTAAAAATGCCAAACCTGTGTATAAGGAGTTTTCCGGTTGGAAAACAAATGTCAGCAAAATAAGAAGTTACGATAAATTACCTGTCCAGGCCCGCGATTATATCAGTTATATCGAAGATATATGTCAGGCGCCTGTACATATTGTTTCTGTTGGCTCCGGCAGGGAAGAGACGCTCTTCAGGTAAGTTTGACTTGACGAAAAAATACGGCTGTGTTATTGTAAAAAAGTTACTGTAAAACAGGAGGATGCAGGATGTTAAGGAAAAAGGCTTTAACTTTAGGTATGTTCTTTTTGGCAGGGTTTGTTCTTGTCAATATTTTCGGCTGCACTATCGTTTTCCAAAAAGGCAGAAAGTCAGACATCGATAGGATACAGACCTTAGAACAGGAGATAGATCGTCTTGCTATGATAAAGGCTGAGCTGGAAGAGAAGCTTAAAGGCATGGAGGGCGTGAGTTTAGATATGGAGGACCGCGGCCTGGTCATTACATTTTTAGACGAAATTTTATTTGATTCAGGCAAGGCTAAAATAAGGGTGGAGGCCTTTTCGGCTTTGGATAAATTGGCATCTGTAATTACAGACAAGGCATCTGATCTGAACGTTGGTGTCGACGGCCATACGGATAATGAACCTATAAAACACTCAGGATGGAAATCAAATTGGGAATTGTCTACCGCGAGGGCGACTAGTGTCCTGCACTATTTAGTCGAGAAGGGTGTTTCCCCGTCTAAATTGGCAGCTACCGGTTACGGAGAGTTCAGGCCGGTTGAATCCAATGACGCGGCCGCAGGCCGCAGAATGAACCGCAGGGTCGAAGTCGTCATCCTGCCGGAATTGAAAAAAGTCGCTCCGGTAAAAGCGGATAAACCATCTTCCGGGATGTTGGAACCAAAAGAGAATTTAAAGTGAAATTGTTTAGTTCGAAGTTCCTTATCGTAAGCGTTATCATTACCGTATTGGTCCTGGCATCACTTGTCAAGGCCACTATGAATGTCAAGAAATTTAGGAAGAACTTCAGGGATGAGATGTCCCAGCGCTTGGACCTGGAAGAAAAGGTTTCTAAAATGGAAAAAGAGCGCAAGGCCTTAACTCTGGAATTGCAGGCGTTAAAGGCCCAGTTTTCCAAAAATACCGATGAGTTGGCCGCTCTGCGTGGCACGCTCGCTCGAGAACAGGAAGACAAGGCGATACTCAAGGAATCTTTAGAGAAGGCCGAATCTCAGTTTAAGGGTGCCATGCAGCAATAACGGGAGACGCCTATCGATGTAAGAAAGGCCGTTCTGGCTTGCGCCAGGACTGCGGTAAGGCAAATGATAAGGGGATAAGGTTTCGTCCCCTTTTTTGTTGAGGAGTATAAATAAATTTTTTTAAAAAAGGTTTTAGAGGGGGTGTCTTATGAAAAAAAATGCCGGGAAACCTAAAGCCAAAGAATCAAAGGCCAGGGAATCAAGATTTTCTGTGTTAAAGAAGAAGCTCGCGGCGAAGATCCCTGCGCGGAAAAAGGCGCCTGCGCTCAAACCTGCAAAGAAGCTGTTTGTCAAAGCAAAAAAGGCCGCGGTGCCGGCTCAAGCGGAGATACCCATCCAGGAGATGAAGGTGGAGGAGTCGAAGTTTTACACCGGTGCTGTCGCGGCCAAGGCTTATCAAAAATCTACCGTCGTGGAACTTGGGATGAGGGAATTACCCGCGCGTTATGAGGACGATGTGGTCGTATTGCAGGTGCGCGACCCCTGGTGGGCGCACACTTACTGGGACCTGCGCTCTGAGACTATCAGCCGGCTGCGAAATGAATACAGCACGGATTTTGACAGGGCCCGGTGGGTCTTGCGTTCCTATGATGTGAGTTTCGTTAATTTTGACGGTACCAATGCCCATCGTTTTTTCGACACGGGTATAGATGTCGACGCCAGGAACTGGTACCTGAATTTTGGTTCTCCGGGGACTACCTGGTGCGTTGACCTGGGGTTTATCTTAACCGATGGCCGCTTTATAACTGTGGTGCGGTCGAATGTCATCTCTCTGCCTCTGGATGCCCCGTCTTGGATCACGGATGAGGAGTGGATGATACCCGACGATGAATTCAGGCGGCTATACGGGTTGTCCGTAGGGTTGGGCCCTAATGTATCGAGTCCTGTCGGAAAATTGTGGCAGGAGAGGCTGAAAAAAGATGTTTCTTCCCGGGGTTTGGCTTCGATGGGTGTAAGTTCTCCTGTCAGGAAGCCGGCCGAGAAACGCCCTTTCTGGCTTGTCGTTGACGCCGAACTCATAGTCTATGGGGCGACAGAGCCTGATGCCTCTGTTACCGTGCAGGGCAGGCCGATAAAATTAAGGAAAGACGGGACGTTTACGTTGCGTTTTGCCCTTCCGGACGGCAGGCAGGATATTCCGGTTGTGGCAAAGTCCGCCCATATCGATGAGACGCGCACCATCACGCCGATAGTGACACGCAAGACGACGCGCAATCCGTAGTTTATTCTAAA
This sequence comes from Candidatus Omnitrophota bacterium, assembly GCA_003451585.1. GTDB lineage: Bacteria > Omnitrophota > Gorgyraeia > Velamenicoccales > Velamenicoccaceae > UBA9636. The sequence goes on from DMEU01000007.1 coordinate 23,218, forward strand.
GAAGGATGGGGTATGCATAAAGGATATTTGTGTATAGTACTGCATGGGCATCTGCCGTATGTCAGGCATCCGGAGCACGAAGATTTTTTGGAAGAAGACTGGCTCTATGAGGCCATAACAGAGACTTATATCCCGCTTATTATGATGTTCGAGCGCCTTGCGGCCGACGGCATTAATTTTAAAATGACGATGTCAATTACGCCGACCCTTGCCTCTATGTTGACGGATGAGCTCCTTCAGCACAGGTATATCAGGCATATAAATAAACTTATAGAGTTGGCTCATAAGGAAGTAGAGCGCACGCGCTGGCTGCCTGAATTCCAAAAACTGGCCGTGATGTACCTTAACCTTTTTACGCATGCCCGTGATCTTTTCGAAAGGTATCATCGTAATCTCGTTTCGGCCTTCAGGCGTTTTCAGGATTCCGGGAACCTTGAGATCATAACATGCGGCGCGACGCACGGGTATTTTCCTTTGATGGACGTGGCAAAGGCTTCCGTGAAAGCGCAGGTAAAGGTAGCAGCAGCCAATTACGAGAAGAACTTTGGCCGTAAACCGCGCGGCATATGGCTTCCGGAATGCGGTTATCGGCCGGGCGATGACGAGGTATTAAAAGAGAGCGGTATAAAATATTTCTTTACGGACTCACATGGTATCCTTCACGGCACGCCGCGTCCGAAATACGGCGTATTCGCGCCGGTTTATTGCAAATCCGGAGTAGCTGTCTTTGCCAGGGACATGGAGTCATCCAAGCAGGTCTGGTCCAGCGTGGAAGGCTATCCCGGAGATTACTCTTACAGGGAGTTTTACCGCGATGTCGGCTTTGACCTGGATTACGAGTATATCAAGCCTTATATCCTGCCCGACGGCGTAAGGATAAACACGGGGATAAAATATTACAGGATAACCGGGCCGAATGAGGAAAAACAGCCTTATGACCCGGACCGCGCGCGGCAAAAAGCCGCGGACCACGCGGGCAATTTCATGTTCAACCGCGAGAAGCAGGTCGAGTATCTATATGATGTTTTGGGCCGCAAACCAGTCATCGTTTCGCCTTATGACGCCGAGCTTTACGGCCACTGGTGGTTCGAAGGGCCTATGTGGCTGGAGTTCTTGATCAGGAAAGTAAACTTTGACCAGAAGGCGATCAAGATGATCACTCCGTCGGAATATTTGAGCGAGAACCCCAGGAACCAGGTCATAACGCCGTCTATGTCGAGCTGGGGCTGGAAGGGTTATTCGGAGGTCTGGCTGCAGGGGACAAATGACTGGGTTTATCGCCATCTGCATAAGGCGTCCTGGGTGATGACATCGCTTGTCAAGAGTAACCCCGATGTGAACGGGTTAAAGAGGCGGGCGTTAAACCAGGCATTGCGCGAACTGCTCCTGGCACAGAGTTCGGACTGGGCCTTTATCATGGCTACGGGTACGCACGTCAGCTACGCGCAACGCAGGACAAAGGATCACATCCTGCGCTTTTTTAAATTGGCCGATGATATCCGGGCGGACAATATCGACGAGAATTTCCTGAAGGAACTGGAATATAAAGATAATATTTTTCCCGAGATAGATTACCGCGTCCATCAATAGAAAAATAATACGACAGAAGCCTGTCAGGCGAGGGATCGACGGCTTCTGTTTATTTTTACCAGGAAGCCGCGTGAAGAAGAGCAAAGTCCCCGAGCATATAGCGTTCATTATGGATGGTAACGGCAGATGGGCGAAGCGCCGCGGGTTGGCGCGCATAGAAGGGCATGCCCGGGGTTTAAACCGCATCAGGGAAGTAATAAAGACTGCGCAGGATGTGGGTGTAAAATACCTGACGTTCTACGCTTTTTCCTCCGAGAATTGGAAGAGGCCGGCAGCCGAAGTCGGTTTCTTGATGAAGGCCTGTGAGAATTTTATCCGGGATGAGCTGCCCGGGCTTATTAAAGGCGACATATCCTTACGGCATATCGGCAGGCTCGATGGATTGCCGCCTTCTTTACAACAGAGCATAACGCGGGCATGCGAGCTTACAAGAAATAACCGGAAACTTACCATACAGCTGGCTTTTAATTACGGCTCAAGGCAGGAGATAGTCGAGGCGGTCAGGAAAATTTCCGCCGATGTTACCGCAGGTGTTTTTACAATCGATGCGATAGACGAAGATATGATCAGCCGCTATCTTTATACAAGCGGCGTGCCGGACCCGGACCTTTTGATACGCACCAGTGGAGAGATGCGCATAAGTAATTTTCTGCTTTGGCAGCTTTCTTATGCGGAGTTCTATTGTATAGAAAGGTGCTGGCCTGATTTTGACAGGCGTCAATTTTTGAAGGCGGTCGCAGAATTCCAAAAACGCTCGAGGCGTTTCGGAGGCGTAGATGATTAGCCGCAGGATAGCTACGGCGGTGTTTTTGGGCATATTTTCAGTCGCGACACTTTTTGTCGAATGGCTTTATGTTTTGATGGTTGTGGCCCTTATTTCTCTCGGGCTGTATGAGTTTTTTACCCTTATCGAGAAAAAAGGCATCCCTATGTACAAATATTTCGGCACTGTCATAGGGATAGTCATACCGCTTTCCATTTATTGCAGGTTTGAATTGACCAGGGGCTGGGAGCTTCTGTTCATAGCTGCGGCGCTTTTGACGCTCTTTGTCTTGCAGTTCTCGCGCCGCGAGAATGCGAATGCGGTAGTGGGCATCTCTACAACGATGTTCGGCCTTCTTTACATAGCCTGGTTTTTTTCTTTCATGATAAAGATAAAGCTGCTGCCTTATGGTACGGCGCTGATCGCCTGCCTGCTTTTGATCACTAAAGGCACAGATATAGGCGCATATCTCGTAGGCATGAAGTGGGGGAGGCATACGCTCATTCCGCGCATCAGTCCTCATAAGACCGTGGAAGGGACGCTGGGCGGGCTGGCCTTTGGTATCGCGGGCGCGGCGGCAAGCAAGTCTTTTTTGCCGGATTATTCGATCTTCTCCTGGCCTAACATGATGCTCCTGGGGATAGTTTTAAGCTGGCTTGGCATGTTAGGGGATCTATCCGAGTCTTTGATCAAGCGCGATTGCAGCGCCAAGGATTCCAACTCCATATTCCCCGGCATGGGCGGGGTGCTCGATGTCATAGACAGCCTGCTTTTTACAGCCCCGGCTTTTTATTTTTTGATCAATTATTACCTGAGCAAGACATTTGTCGCAGGCACAGGATTTTGAGCGCATTCACAGCCGAAGGTGAAGCAGCAAGAGGTTTATGAAAAAAAAGAATATAGTAATACTTGGTTCAAGCGGCTCTATAGGCGAAAGCGCGCTGGATGTAGTACGCAGATACAAGGACCGTTTTAATGTCGTGGGCCTGTCTGTTAATTCAAACCTTGAAAGGCTCAAGAGCCAGATAAAAGAGTTCAATCCGCTCTCCGTGGCCGTGGGCGACGCGGACCGTGCTTGTGAGCTGGCCAAGAGTTTAAGGCGCGGCCCGGAAGTGCTGGCTTCAAGGGAGGGGATCTGTGAGCTGGCGCGTTTAAAAGAGGCGGACCTGGTTTTAATAGCTATAGTCGGAGCAGAAGCTGTTTTTCCCCTTCTTTCCGCCATAAAGGCTAAAAAAACGATAGCCTTGGCTAATAAGGAATCTGTAGTAATAGCAGGCCGGCTTGTGCGCCGGGAGGCGTTAAGGCATAACGTAAAGATCATACCTGTCGACAGCGAACAGAGCGCCATCTTTCAATGTCTGGAAGGGTATGATAACGGCATGGTTGAGGGGGTCTATTTGACCGCATCCGGCGGGCCGTTGGTGGATTATTCCGCCGGCCAGCTGAGGGGTGTTCCTTTGAAGAAAGTATTAGCGCACCCGCGCTGGAAAATGGGCAAAAAGATAACGGTGGATTCTGCGACCTTGATGAATAAGGGGCTGGAGGTCATCGAAGCCAAGGAGCTTTTTGGCCTGGCGCTTGATAGGATAAAGGTCCTGGTGCATCGCCAGGCTATCGTGCATTCGATGGTCGAATTTTGTGACGGCTCTATCCTGGCGCAGTTGGCTGTAACAGATATGCGCCTGCCTATCCAGGTGGCGATGAGCTATCCTGAGCGCTGGCCCAATCGTAGTTTACGGCTGGATCCGCTCAAGATGGGGGATCTGTCGTTCTGCCAGCCCGATCTTAAGCGTTTTCCATGCCTTGCCCTGGCTTATGATGCCGCGCGTCGCGGCGGGACTTTGCCGTGCGCATTGAATGCCGCCAATGAAGTCGCGGTCGAGGCTTTTTTATCGGGCCGCATATCTTTTATGCGTATCCCGGATATCGTAGAGCGCGTGATCACAAAAAACAGGTTTTCAAAAGACGATCTTTCGCTTGAATCCATTTTTGAAACGGACTGGCAGGCAAGGCAGAGCGCGATGCGCTTAGTTGGAAAGGACAGAGGCCTTCGATGATAACTTTTATTTTGATCTTAAGTATTCTTATATTGGTACATGAGCTTGGGCATTTTATAGCGGCCAAACAACTAAAGGTCAAGGTGGAAAAATTCTCCTTGGGTTTCGGGCCTAAGCTGTTTTCGAAAAAAATAGGCGATACCGAATATATGCTTTGTGCCATACCTTTCGGGGGTTTTATCAAGATGGCCGGTGATTCCTCCGAAGAGTTCAAGGGCAGGCAGGAGGAATTCCTTTCCCGCATGCCCGGGCAGCGGGCGCGTATAATTTTCGCAGGGCCTTTTTTCAATTATGTGTTGGCTTTTTTGTGCCTTTGGATGGTCTACTACCTTGGTTATCCAAGGTTCTCTACTAAGATAGGCGAGCTGGTCTCAGGCCTTCCGGCTGAAACCTCCGGTATGCAGGTCGGAGATAAGGTAGTGGAGGTCGGAGGCAGATCAGTCCAGTATTGGGAGGATATTTCCAAACAGATACATGCCAAGCGCGGCGAGATCGTGACGGTCAAGGTTTTAAGGGAAAGCCAGGAGCTTGATTTTCAGATGTCTCCTGAAGTCAAGGAGGTCAATACGGTCTTTGGGAAAAAAGTAGAGGTGGGGCTTATCGGGATAAAGCCTTCGGATGAGATAATAAAAGTCCGTTACGGCATCTGGGATTCCCTTCTGAAGGGCACGCAAAACCTTGTTTCGATGACCGCGATGACAATTGTTGCGATCTTTAGCATAATCACCGGGACCATGTCGTTTAAAGAATCCGTTACAGGCCCCCTGGGCATATTTTTTATAGCCTCCGGAGCCGCCAAACTCGGGTTTTCAGCTGTGCTGCATGTCATAGGTATATTATCTATGAGCCTGGCCGTTTTTAATCTTCTGCCTCTGCCTATTTTAGACGGGGGGCACATCTGTCTTGCCGGATTAGAGAAGATAAGGAAGAGGCCCCTGGCCCCAAAGATAGAAGAGGTAATGGGTAATATCGGCATGAGTTTTTTGATCATTCTGGCTGTTTTCATATTTTGCAACGACCTAATACGTTACGGGTATTGGGACAAGTTTCTGGTGTTGTTCGGGAAGTGATCTTATGATAAAAATAAAGCGCAGGAGGACGCGGACAGTCCGGATAGGCGGCGTAAAGATAGGTTCCGGCTATCCTGTCGCCATCCAGTCCATGGTCAAGGTCAGCGCGAAGGATATTGAAGCCTCAGTTGCCCAGATTAATGACTTGGAACGCGTCGGCTGTGAGATCATACGTATAGCCGTCGAAGATATGGATGACGCCTTGGCCCTTTCGGTTATTAAGCGTAAAACAAGGCTTCCTTTGGTGGCGGACATACACTTTGACTACCGTCTGGCTTTGGCCGCTATTGAATCCGGCGTTGATAAGATAAGATTGAACCCGGGTAATATTTATAAAGAGTCCCAGGTCCGTTCAGTGATCGATGCCGCAAAACAGGCGCATATACCTATACGCATAGGCGCCAATTCCGGCTCTCTGAGGTCGAGGTCAAAACATGCCGCAGATGCCCTGGTTAAAAGCGTGCAGGAATACTTAAAAGTTTTTAAAAGAATGAAGTTCCATGATATCGTGATCTCTCTTAAGGCATCCAGTATCCTGGAAACGATACAGGCTTACCAGAAAATGGCTAAGGTTTGTGATCACCCGCTTCATTTAGGGATCACTGCGACCGGCCTTCCTTTGGACGGGGTGGTCAAGTCCTGCGCCGGCCTGGGGGTGTTGTTATTTGACGGTATTGGTGATACAATAAGGATATCTTTGCTCGATGAGCCGAAAGAAGAGGTCCGTGTCGCTCAAATACTCTTGAGCAGTTTTGGGCTGCGCGCGTTTGGCCCGCAGCTCGTGTGTTGCCCGACGTGCGGCCGCTGCGAAGTGGACCTGGCCGCTAAAGCCGGAAGGTTTGATGCGCTCTTGTCCGGCTTGCCGCACAGCCAGAAAGAGCTTTTAAAAAATACAAAGATAGCCCTTATGGGGTGTGTAGTGAATGGCCCGGGAGAGGCGCGTGAGGCGGACCTTGGCATAGCTTTTTCCAAACACAGGGGCATATTATTTGAAAAGGGCAATGTAATAAGGACCGTTGGCCTGGCTTCGGGCGAAAAAGAGCTTTTTAAACTGCTTACAAAGGTTGTCAGGAGGAAGAAAAAGTGAGAGGGATAAAAGAAAAGGTCCGTCACCTTTTGATATCAGGGGATTATTTTTTCGGTAAGAAGGAAAAAGAGCCTATCGATAAAGATAAGCTCAAAAAAGATGTATACAAGGCCATAGACCATATCGTCAATGTCGACAGGATAGCCGTTTCTCCTGAGGATAAAGAGCGCGTAGCGGTCGAACTGATGGATGAGGTCCTGGGTTTTGGGCCTCTTAACACGCTCATAAACGACCCGGCCGTCACGGAGATAATGGTCAACGGCCCTAATACGGTTTACGCGGAGCGCGGCGGAGTAATGCAGCTTTCGGACATAAAGTTCGAGAACAACCGCCACCTTATGCAGACCATCGAAAAGATAATGAGCCCCACGCAGAGGCGCGTTGACGAGTCGCAACCTTATGTGGACGCGTCGCTTCCTGACGGCTCACGCGTGAATATAATACTTCCGCCGTTGTCATTGCTGGGCCCGGTCATAACAATAAGGAAATTTTTGCGGGAGATCTCGACCATAGAAGACCTGGTAAAGCGCGATACCTTGACGGAACAGATGGCGCAATTTTTGATCGCTGCGATCAAGACTAAATTGAACATCATATTCGCCGGAGCCACAGGCGTTGGCAAGACGACCACTTTAAACGTACTTTCCAGCTATATATCGGAGGATGAGCGCATAGTGACGATAGAGGATACGAATGAGTTGCGCTTAAAACAGATGCATGTCGTACCGTTGGAGGCAAGGCAGGCCAATGTAGAGGGTAAGGGCGAGGTTTCTATCAGGGAATTGTTCAAGAATTCCCTGCGTATGAGGCCGGATAGGATCATATTGGGTGAGATACGAGGAGGCGAGGCCCTCGATATGCTACAGGCTGTCTCCAGCGGCCACGAGGGTTCGCTTGCGGTCCTTCATGCCAGCTCTCCCTTAGACGTCGTATCACGCATCGAGACCATGATCATTACGTCCAATTCCGCCATACCGTTGTGGGCCATACGCCGGCAGATAGCGAATGCCATAGATATCATAGTATTGCAGGAACAGCTCTCTGACGGCAAGCGCAAAGTGACGCATATTACAGAAGTATGCGGGATGGAGAATGATGAGGTCGGCTTAAGAGACCTGTTTTCGTATGAGATAGTAGGCATATCGGAGGATACCAATCATGTGCTTGGGCGTTGGAAGGCCGGGGGCGTAGTCCCTGCTTTCTATCAGCGGTTTAAATTGCGCGGCATAGACCTGCCCGAAAGTATTTTTACAACACAGCCGCAGGTTTGAGCACATTAATGTAACGATTCAGCGAAATCCTACGTAGCCGAAGGCGAAGTAGGATGAGAAATCAGAATTTCTATGTTTTGGACACGGTCATTTATTACCACTTTAAAAGAAGCGCCTGAAAGCGCAGAGAGCGTAAGCCATAGGTTGATGCTGCGGGCTAATATGGTCCGCATGCTCGTTGCAGGTGTTTATTCGTACCTGCCGCTTGGGTTTAAGGTACTTTCCAATATAGAGGCCATAATACGCGACGAGATAAATAAGACGGGCGCGTTAGAACTGCTCTTGCCGGGTTTGCAGCCGCTTGAATTATGGCAGCGGACCGGCCGTGATGAGCTGATGGGCGAGACGATGTTCCGTTTTGACGACCGCCGCGGCCGCAAGCTCTGCCTTGGGCCTACGCATGAAGAGGTGATAACGGAACTGGCGGCGAATTTTGTCAAGTCATACAGGGACATGCCGTTTACCCTCTACCAGATACAGACCAAGTACAGGGATGAGTTGCGCCCCCGTTTCGGCATTGTGCGCAGCTGTGAGTTCATAATGAAGGACGCCTATAGCTTTGACCGCGACCGCAAGGGGTTAGACGAAGTTTATGAAAAGATGCGAGTGGCGTATGAAAATATCTTTAAAAGGTGCGGCTTGAAATTTGTCTCGGTCAAGGCAGATTCAGGCTTTATCGGGGGAGATCTGTCTCATGAGTTCCTGGTCCAGGCTGAAAGCGGGGAGGACACTCTCTACAGGTGCAAGGTCTGCCTTGAGATAAAGAGCGAAAAAGATGCCGAGATAGAGAATTGCCCTCATTGCAAAAGCGACATGGAGAAGTTGAGCGCCTTGGAGGTCGGGCACATTTTTAAATTAGGAGATAAATATTCCAAGATGCTCGGGGTTAAATTTTTAGACGAATCCGGGGCCCAGCAGGTAGTCCAGATGGGGTGTTATGGGATAGGGGTCAGCCGCCTGATAGCGGCGGTGATCGAGCAGAACCACGACTTAGACGGGATCATCTGGCCCAAAGGGGTGGCGCCTTTTGATGTGTTGATACTACCGGTAAATATTTCCGATAACGATATAATGCAGAAGTCGCATATGTTGCATGATGAGCTTGAGAAAAAAGGTTTTAAGGTCTTGCTGGATGACAGGGATGAGAGGGCCGGTGTAAAGTTCAAGGATGCCGACTTGATAGGTATACCTGCCAGGATAACCATAGGCAATAAATGGGCCAAGGATAAGAAGCTGGAAATAAGACAGAGGCGTTCAAAAGAGTCCAAGGATATCGAGGACTCGATGCTTTTGGAAGAATTAAACCGCTGTTTGGGGTAACGGGGCCGCAATGGATAAAATGGAGAAGATCCAGCAGATAAAAGAAGACGTGCGCAACAAGGTCATGGCCAGGGTGAAAAAATCATCCTTAAATTATGGCGCTGATGAGTCGCAGGTCCGGCGTCAGATAGAGGCCGTCTTGGATACAGTTGTGCAGCAAAAGATGGAAGGCCATATTGATGATGCTGTGCGGCGTTTTATAATAGAGGAGATAATAAACGAGATATTCGGCTTAGGGCCTATTGACCGTCTGGTGAATGACCCAGGCGTCTGGGAAATAATGGTAAACGGGCCGAAAGAGGTGTATGTAGAGCGCGAAGGCAAACTGCAGAAGACGGATATCGCCTTTGAAGATGAAGGGCAGCTGCATTTTTATATCGAGAGGATACTCTCGCCTTCCGGCAGGCGCGTGACTGAATTCGAGCCGTATATAGATGCGAGGCTGCCTGATGGTTCCAGGCTTAATGTTGTGCGCGCGCCTATAGCTCCAGGCGGGCCTGTATTGACGATACGCAAGGCCAGGCATAAGGTTCTAGAGATCCAGGACCTGATAAACAAACATACTATGGATGAAAAAACGGCGCATTTTTTAAAGGCCTGCGTGCGTAATCACTTAAACATAGTAATAGTCGGCGGCCCTGGTTCCGGCAAGACGACCATACTGAATATCCTGGCATCTTTTATCCCGGATAGCGAGCGCATGATAACGATAGAGGATACACTTGAGCTCAGGATGGATAACAAACACCGTGTTGCCTTAGAGACCAGGCCTTCCAATATAGAAGGCAAGGGTGGGATCAATATACGCGACCTTGTGCGCAATGCCCTTCATATGCGGCCGGACAGGGTGATCATAGGCGAAGTGCGCGGAGAAGAAGCGCTTGATATGCTGCAGTGTATGAACATAGGCCGGGTAGGGTCTATGACGACACTGCACGCGAATTCAGCGCTGGATGCGCTCTTGCGGCTTGAGACGATGGCCATGATGGGTTCTGCGAACGTCTCCCCGGAATTGATCAAGCGCCAGATAATCTCCGCCATTGATCTGGTCGTTGTGGTGGACAGGCTTCTGGATGGGACGCGCCGTGTGGTCTCCGTTACCGAGGTACTAAAGACAAATGCTATGGAGTACGCGTTAAAAGATATTTATGCGCTGATCCGTAAAGATGAAGGTACAGCGGTCGCGTTCGAGCTTAAGGCCACAGGATATAAGCCGGTCTTCGTAGAAAAATTCAGGGAGACAGACCATCTTCCGGAGGAGTTTCGTGTATCGTCAAGAAGCACTGCTTAAGATAAAGCCGCTGTTGGAAAAACATTTAGAGATGGGCGGTTTTGTCCTTGTTGACTTAAGATTTTATAAAGATAAGCAGAACCAGATCGTGCTTGAAGTCCTGGTGGATAGGGCCGAAGGCGGCATTACCTTAGATGAGTGCATACGCATCAACAGGGAGTTGGGCGTTATGATCGAGTTAAGCGGCCTTGCCGGGCAGAATTATGTCTTTGATGTTTCTTCTCCGGGGCTAGACAGGCCTCTGTCCACAGAGGCTGATTTCAGGCGCAACATCGGCCATAAAGTAAGGGTTTTCTTGAAAGAGGCCCTGGAAGGAAGTATAGAGTATTGCGGCGATATTGCCGGCGTACAGGAAGCAGGAGTTATGTTAAACATCGGAAAAAAAACAGTCCTGGTACCTCTGGGATTAATCAACAAAGCAAAGCAGGTGATCATATGAGCAGTGAGCTATTAGCTATTTTAGACCATATCGAGCGTGAACGCGGCATAAATAAAGATGTCTTGATCCAGGCCGTTGAGAGCGCCATGGTCAGCGCGGTGAAGAAGGTCGTAGGGGCCAAGACATCCGAGAATATCCGTGTCACTATCGACAGGGCTGACGGAAAGATCCACGCCTATATAGACGAGGCGGAGATCAAGTCCGTTGATTTTGGCCGCATAGCGGCCCAGACGGCAAAGCAGGTCATAATACAAAAGATACGCGAGGCAGAGAAGGACGTTATCTTTCATGAATTCAGCGCTAAGGTAGGGGATATTGTCAGCGGCACGGTCTATCGTTTTGATAAAGGGAACATCATCATCGACCTTCTGGGTAAGGCCGAAGGCCTGATGCCTAAGAGAGAGCAGTCACCGCGGGATGATTTCAGGCAGGGCCAGAGGGTGCGCGCCTATGTGCTTGATGTAAAGAGGGAGGCCAAGGGGCCGCAGATCATCTTGTCGCGCACAAGCCCTTTATTCGTCAAGAAGCTCTTCGAGCTTGAAGTACCTGAGATCTTCGAGGGTATAGTAGAGGTCAGGTCTATCTCGCGCGAGGCAGGTGAACGGACGAAAATAGCTGTATGGTCAAAGGATGAAAAGGTGGATTGCGTGGGCGCCTGTGTAGGTATGCGCGGCTCCCGCGTAAAAGACATAGTCACGGAATTGCAGGGGGAGAAGATCGATATCATCCGCTGGAGTGATGATCTGCGGGAATATATAACGGCCGCTCTCTCGCCGGCGAAGATCACAGAGATCCGCCTCGATAAGGCTAATCAGAGGGCCCAGGTGATAGTAGCCGAGGACCAGTTATCGCTTGCGATAGGCAAACACGGGCAGAATGTGCGCCTGGCCTCGCGGCTCATAAGCTGGGACCTTGATATTCGCACGCGCGAAGAAATAGTTCAGGAAAAGGAAGTAGCCAAAAAAGCAAGGCAGGAGATGATGCTTGATGGCGTTGGAGAAAAGATCGTAGCCGCCTTGATAGAAGCCGGCTTTGACAGCTTAGAGAAGATCAAAGACGCGACCGTAGAGCAGTTGACCCAGGCCAAGGGCGTAGGAGATAAAAAGGCCGAAAAGATAATAGCCGCGGCCAAAGAAAGGTTGTCTAAACAAGATGAGAGTGCATGAATTAGCTAAAGAACTTGGGACCACCAGCAAGGACCTTCTTTTAAAATTAAAAGAGCGCCATATCGAGGCAAAAAACCATATGGCTAGCCTTGATGAAGATGTAGTCAAGCTGTTCCTTGAGGAGAAGGCGGCTGTGCGCGGCCAGGCATCTGTGAAGGTCTTTGTAAAAGAAAAGAAGGCGGCTGAGAAGAAGGACGCGCACGCTGCCGTAAAAAAGCCCGAGGCGTATCATCCGGCTCTAGAGCCTGCTGCTGCAGGAAAAAAAGAGGAAGCTCTAGCCGCATACGGGCCGGCTTTCGAGGAACAACAGGCGGCGCCTGTCAAGGTCTTGAAACCCCTTGAGGTGAGCGTCCCCATTACCATAAAGGACCTGGCTGTCAAATTGCAGATCAAGCCCGGCGATCTGATAAAATACCTTATAATAAAATTCAAGCTCTTCGCCAATATCAACCAGAGCTTGAGTGAAGATATAGTTGAGGAGATGTTGAAGGAATACGGGTATGAATTTGTCAGGCCGCCGTCATTGGAAGAAGCGGCTATCGGGACATACGAGAAGATCCCGGAAAATCTGTTGAAACCCCGTTCTCCAATAGTTACTTTTATGGGCCATGTCGATCATGGCAAGACATCGCTGCTGGATGCTATCCGGCGTACAAAGGTAGTGGATTCCGAGCATGGAGGTATAACCCAGCATATAGGCGCGTATGAAGTCAAGCTTCCGAAAGGCAGCATTACATTTCTTGACACCCCGGGCCACGAGGCCTTTACGGCGATGCGGGCCCGCGGCGCTACTGTTACGGATATCGTAGTCCTTGTCGTGGCCGCGGACGACGGCGTTATGCCGCAGACCATCGAGGCCCTTGATCACGCGAAGGCTGCCGGCGTGCCGATAATCGTGGCAATGAATAAAATAGACAAGCCCCAGGTGGATATCGACAAATTAAAGAGGCAGTTAAACGAGTTGGGCCTGGTGCCTGAAGATTGGGGTGGAAAGACCATTACCGTAGGCGTTTCCGCAAAGACAGGCGCCGGTATAGATACCTTAATGGAGATGATCCTGCTTGAAGCGGAGATACTCGAGTTAAAAGGTGTTTATGACAGGGAGGCGACAGGCGTGGTAATCGAGGCCAAATTGAGCAAAGGCCGCGGGCCTGTGGCAACAATACTTGTGCAGAGCGGCACGCTTAAAGTCGGGGATTTTGTCATAGCCGGTTATCAGAGCGGAAGGATACGCGCCATGACGAACGACTTGCGGCAGTCGGTGCAGCAAGCCGGGCCGTCTGAGCCGGTTGAGATCACCGGGCTCTCCGGAGTTCCTGAAGCCGGAGAAAAGTTCTATGTCGTGACGGACGAAAAAAAGGCGCGCCAGATCATAGAAAAAAAGCAGGAAGAGTTCAGGCGACAGCGCCTGGAGCCGGGTTCTAAGCGGACCCACCTGCACTTAGAGGACCTTTACAGACAGATCAAGGAAGGCAGGGTGCGGGAACTTAATATTATCCTTAAGGCCGATGTCCAGGGGTCGATTGAGGCTATAGAGGATTCCCTGCAGAAGATAGGCACCAGCGAAGTCAAGATCACCGTTATGCATAAAGCGGCCGGCCTTATAAATACATCCGATGTTGTTTTGGCTGCCGCTTCGAACGCGATCATAATCGGTTTTCACGTTGAGCCTGACGATATGAGCAGGCAAATGGCCCAGAAAGAAGGCATCGATATACGCACCTATAGGGTCATATACGAGATAGTAAACGATATGAAGGCAGCGCTTGAAGGCATGCTGGCTCCAAGGATCAAAAAGACATTTGTGGGCCGCGCGGAAGTGCGTAAGGTATTTGAATTGTCCAAGTCCGGGGTTGTAGCCGGTTCCATAGTGAGAAAAGGCAAGATACTGCGCAGTTCAACCGTTGTCCTGGTGCGTAACGGACAGCCTGTCTTTGAGGGCAAGATCGCGGCGCTCAAGAGGTTTAAGGACGATGTGCGGGATGTCCAGGAAGGGTTTGAGTGCGGCATTTCACTGGCAGGTTTTGACGATATAAAGGAAGGCGATTTTATCGACGCATTCGAGTTGGAGTCGATAGCAAGGAAATTATAATTTATAATTAACGATTATAAATTATAAATTGACTATGTCTAAAAAGCGAATATTAAGCGGTATGCGGCCGACAGGGAGGCTTCACTTGGGCCATCTTGTCGGCGCTTTAAATAATTGGGCTGCCCTGCAGAATGAATACGAATGTTTTTTCATGGTAGCCGATTGGCACGCCCTGATGAGCGAATATGAAAATTCAAAGATCATCAAAGACATGATCTTTGATAATGTGGCGGATTGGCTCGCTTGTGGTATAGACCCTGAAAAGTCCGTGATCTTCATACAGTCACACGTACCCGAGCACCTTGAGCTGCACATGGTTTTTTCAGCCCTGACGCCTTTGGGCTGGCTTGAGCGCTGCCCCACGTATAAAGAGCAGATGAGGGAATTAAAAGACAGGCATATAGCCACATATGCGTTTTTGGGCTACCCTGTCCTGCAGGCGGCGGACATCTCGCTCTATAAGGCCGGAGTCGTGCCTGTGGGCGAAGACCAACTGCCGCACTTGGAGCTTACACGCGAGATCGTGCGGAAGTTCAACGGTATGTACCAAGAGGTGTTCCCCGAGGCAGCGCCTCTTCTGACAAAAGTGCCCAGGCTCCTGGGTTTAGACGGCCGTAAGATGAGCAAGAGCTACAATAATTTCATCGCCCTCTCAGATGCGCCTGAACAGATAACCAAAAAAGTCCAGGGGATGTTCACTGACCCCATGAGGGTCCGCAAGACCGATCCCGGGCATCCCGATAAGTGTAATGTGCACCATTATTTTTCTGTTTTTCTGCCGGAAATGAAAGAAAAGGTGGACCACTGGTGCCGGTATGCCGAATTGGGGTGCACGGAATGTAAAAAGATATTGGGAGAGCACCTGATATCTTTTCTGGCGCCTATCCGGGAGAAGAGGGAAGGTTATCTCGGGGATAAAAAGAGGCTGGAATCTATTCTAGAGAGCGGCCGCCAGAAGGCATCCGGCGTGGCGCGGTCTACCTTGAAAGAAGTCCGAGAAGCGGTAGGTTTGCACTGATAAGGATCAAGTCTACGGAAAACCAATGTCATATAAGATAAAATTAGAGATATTCGAAGGGCCTTTTGACCTCCTCTTGTATCTTATCAAGAAGAGCGAGATCAATGTATACGATATCCCTGTCGCCGGCATTTTAGAGCAGTACCTGCAGTATCTTGAATTGATGCGGCTTCTTGACTTGAACATCGCAGGGGAGTTCATAGTTATGGCCGCCACCCTCATGCAGATCAAGTCCAAGATGCTCCTGCCGCAGGAGGCCAATCTCTTAGACGAGATACCTGAAGATGAACTGGACCCGCGCGCCGAGCTCGTCAAGCGGCTGTTGGAGTATAAACAATTCAAGGAGGCGGCAGACCAGTTGCGCCTCAAGGAACGCGCGCGCCAGGACATATTCAAGCGCAAGGCCGCATTTGAAGACGAAGAAGCCCAAGGGCCGTTCTTCGAGGCAAGCCTTTTTGACCTCATTAACGCTTTTTCCAAGGCGCTTAAGGATGTCCCGAAAGAGCTTATCTATGAGGTCATCAAAGATGAGTTTACCGTAGAAGGCAAGGTCCATGACCTTCTGCATTTATTCATGGAACGGCCGCGTATCAGGTTGACCGAACTTTTCACCGTTGCCCGCAGCAAGCTCGAGATCATCTCCACCTTTTTGGCTGTGTTGGAGTTGATACGGCTTAAGGAGGTAGTGGTCGTGCAGATGGGGGTGTTCGGTGAAATAGAGGTCATACGTAATAAAGAGAACATCGAATTAAAGCCGCCTGTCCAGTCGCAGACACTTTTGCAGGAACCTTCTTTATAAAATATCATGCAAGAGAAATTTTTTCCTTTTGATAACGAGATCTCCGATGAAGCGCCGGCCGGCCGGCTCATGGACAAGCCTGAGACCGACGAGGATATAGTTTTAAATATTTCCTTAAGGCCTGTTGCTTTAGAGGAGTTCATAGGCCAGAAGGATGTTGTCGACAACCTTAAGGTTTCGTTGACGGCCGCGAAACAGCGCAATGATCCATTGGAGCACGTGCTTCTTTGCGGCCCGCCGGGGTTGGGCAAGACGTGCCTGGCGACCATTATAGCCCACGAGATGGGTACCAAGATCACCTCTACTTCAGGCCCTGCCATAGAGCGTGCAGGGGACCTCATAGGCATCCTCACTAACCTTGAAAAAGGAGATATCCTTTTCATCGATGAGATCCATCGTCTTTCAAAGGTCGTAGAAGAATTTTTGTATCCTGCCATGGAGAATTGCCAGATAGATTTTGTCATCGATAAAGGGCCTTACGCCCGCACCATAAAGTTCAATCTCAAGCGTTTTACACTGGTGGGGGCCACTACAAGGAGCGGCCTCATAGGATCGCCGCTGCGGTCGCGTTTCGGCATCATCCATCATTTTGATTTTTACAGCGTTGACGATCTGGGTTCTATCATTAAACGGTCTGCCGGGCTTTTGAACATAAGGATAGATGACGACGGAGCGCATGAGATCTCACGGCGCAGCCGCGGTACACCCCGTATCGCAAACAGGCTGCTTAGGCGCGTGCGCGACTATGCGCAGGTCAAAGGCAACAATGAGATAACAAAAGAAAGCGCGTCGCACGCCCTGACGGCCTTAGGTATAGACTCAGAAGGCCTTGATGGCATTGACCGCAGGGTCTTAAAGACGATAATCTCCCATTACCAGGGCGGGCCGGTGGGCATAGAGACGCTGGCAGCGACCTTGAATGAAGAGTCGGATACAATAATGGATACCATCGAACCCTACCTTTTGAAAGCCGGCTTTTTGAAGAGGACTTCCCGCGGCAGGGAGGTTACACACCTTGCCTACCAGCATCTCGGTATCCCTGGTGCGCCGTCAAAATAATTCATAGCAACCGGCGCACAGAGCAATTGAGCAGTAGACAATAGAACAATAGATAAAAAAACTCAATTGCGGCCTATTCTCTATTGTTCAATAATTTATTTTTAAAATGTCAAAAGTGCTCCTGCATATTTGTTGCGGCCCTTGCGCCATCTCTTGTGTCGAAGCCTTAAGACAAGCCGGCTTTGAGACGGAAGGTTTTTTCTACAATCCCAACATCCATCCTTTTTCTGAGTATCTCAAGAGGTATGAGGCGGTGATCGCCGCAGGCGACCGCATGAGGCTGTCCGTAATATATCACAAGTACGATTTCGAAAAATTTTTAAGAGAGGTTTCCTGCATAGAGAACAGGCAAGAACAGCACCGTTTCTGCTGGCGTATACGCCTGGAAGAAACGGCGCGTATGGCGCGCGAAAAGGAGATAGAAAATTTTACGACGACGCTTTTGTCCAGCCCTTACCAGGATATAGGGCAGATAAAGGTCTTGGGCGCGGAGGTCGCGGCTAAATACGGCCTTAGTTTTTTGCCCGAGGATTTCCGGCGCGGCTTTGCTGAGTCGCACAAGAGATCGAAGGAGTGGCAGCTCTACCATCAGAATTATTGCGGATGTGTTTATTCCGAGAAAGAAAGCATCGAGCAGAGAGAAAAAAAGAGGAAGGTATGAATACGGATGTATCTGTGTAAGGTCATCTTTGTTTTTTTTGTGGTAGTGGGCCTGCATTATTCCGGCGTATCGGCGTTTTCGTATCAGCAAGAAGATGGTTACGATGGGCCGGAGGCTATGAAGTATTTTAAGTCAGATAGGCCGCGCCGTCATCTGACCGCCAGGCTCTACCGGGCCGGCGCTTTGTATGTAGGTGTGGTCTATGTGATGGATGAGGCGGCAGGGCTCAAGGTCTATCTGCCTCTTGACCGTGAGCCGAGGCTCGTTATCTTTAAGGCCGCGAATGAAGCCCTCGTGCAAGCCGGATTCCGTAGTGAAGATGATACGGGCCAGGACACGGTAACGATATGGTTTAAGGGTTAGATGCCTAAGATATTGATCTTTATCGGTATAGGGTTTATTGTTTTGGGGTTATTGTGGAATTTTCTGGTTAAGATACCTTTTTTGGGCCGGATGCCCGGGGATATCCTTATCCAGAAGAAGAACTTAACCTTTTATTTTCCTCTTACAACGTGTATTTTAGCCAGTCTAATCCTTTCTTTGATCTTATGGGTCTTCTCCAAGCGTTAAATCATTTCAAGAGGCCTTTTTTTTATTTGGCTGTTATTGTTGTCTTTTTGTTTTGTCCTGGCCTATACGCAAAAGAACCCATAAAGATACGGGTAGCCGTGATCAGGGATAAACAAGAGGTGGAGTTTTCAGTCACAGGGCCGTATGATATCGTGGATATTCGAAAAAATAAGGTCTTGTCCTCCCATAAAGATTCAGCGTCTTTTTCCGTTGCTGGCGTAAAAGAAGGTTTAAAGGCCGGCGATATGGCCTATGCTACGGATGCCATTCTGATCGACGCTAAAAAGAAAATAGCCGTGGCTGTAGGCAAACGGCGATACCGCGGGGATATCGCCGTTTTCAAGGACGAGGCCGGCAAGCTTTGCGTGGTAAACACCTTGGATGTAGAGCCGTATATCAAAGGTGTCTTGTATCATGAGATATCTCATAAGTGGCCGATGGACGCCATAAAGGCTCAGGCGGTGGCGGTGCGCACTTACGCGATGTATCAGAAAGAAGTGATGAAAAACAAGAATTACGACGTCGCGGCCGATACTTCATCGCAGGTTTACGGAGGGTATTTCGCCGAGACCAACAAGACCAACAGGGCGGTTAATTTTACCGACGGAGAGGTCCTGCTTTACCGGAATAAAATTTTTCCGGCATATTTCCACGCGACCTGCGGAGGCATTACCGAGAATGCCGCGGAGTTATGGAAGATAGATATAGGGCCGCTCTCCGGAGGCAGGGTCTGCGGTTTTTGCTCCGGATCGCCCCATTATTTCTGGAGGACAAGGATTGGCCTGGAGAGCATTAAGGAAAAATTAGGCGCCCGCTATACTTTAAAGGGCGCTTTGGCCGATATAAGGGTCACTGAGCGGAATCCATCCGGCCGGGTGCGTTTTTTAGAGCTAAAGGACAGCCTTGAAAATAAGCTTATGATATCGGCAAAGGACCTTCGTTCTTTGTTGGGGCCTGACATCCTGCGAAGCACCAACTTTTCCATTATTTTGGAGGGCGATAGCGTAGTTTTCGCAGGTAAGGGCTGGGGACACGGCGCAGGGTTATGCCAGTGGGGAGCATTCGGTATGTCGAAGAAAGGGTCCAGCTACAAACAGATCCTTGAATTTTATTATCCCGGCGCGGTCATCACAAAAATAAAATAGGCCCAGGTCGTGTTCAAACTTTCTGATTTTGATTATTATCTGCCGCCTGAGCTGATAGCTCAGCATCCGGTCAGCCGCAGAGATGCTTCAAAGTTGCTGGTCTTAGACAGGCATCAAAAAAGCATAGGGCATCATAGATTCCGTGATATAATCACTTTTCTAAAACCTGGCGATCTGCTTGTTTTAAACGATACTAAGGTATTGCCGGCTCGCCTTCTTGGAAGACGACGGTCAGGCGGCAAGGTAGAGATCCTGTTGCTTGATCCTTTAGGTGAAGAAAATTACCGGGCGTTGATAAAGCCTTTGGGCAGGCTCAAGGAGGGCGAAGAGATAATTTTTGCAGAAGGGCTTTCGTGCCGCCTGGCTGATGCAAAAAAAAAGATAGTAGCCTTTCAGCCTCCGGGCGCAAGGGCTGTTATGCGCAAGATCGGGCACCTGCCTTTACCGCCGTATATAAAAAGAAGCCCGGTGCGGCATGATAAGACAAGGTACCAGACGGTTTTTGCGGCCAAAGAAGGTGCTGTGGCTGCGCCTACCGCCGGGTTGCACTTTACGCGCAGTCTCCTGGCAGCTATAAGGGAAAAAGGGGTTGGCGTCAGTTTTCTTACGCTTCACGTAAATTATGCTACTTTTGCCCCGGTACGCGCCGATGATATAGGCAGCCATCGAATGGAGCCGGAGTATTTTGAGATCCCGGCCCAGACGGCCGCCTCTATCCGCCGCGTAAAAAAAGACGGAGGGCGTATTTTTTCCGTGGGCACTACCGTGTGCAAGGCGTTAGAGGACGCAAGCACCGAATTATTCGAAAAAGACGAGCCGGGCGCTATTGTGAAGGCGAGCAGGCTTTTTATACGTCCGCCGTTCTCTTTTAAGACGGTCGATGCCCTCATCACTAATTTCCACCTGCCGCGCACGACACTTTTGATGCTGGTCGCTGCTTTCGCCGGCAGGGACCTGATGTTTGAGGCATACAAAGAGGCGGTGGACAAGGGTTACCGCTTTTACAGTTATGGCGATGCGATGCTGATCCTATGAGTAGACAGTAGAGAGGGAAAAGGCTTATATGTTTAAAAAAATATTACCGTGGTTATTGGTCTTTGTCTTGGCCCTGGCAGTGGTTTATTTCAGGTTTTATCCCAAGTTACTGCCGTATCTTCACCTGGCGGCGCAGCAGGAAGTCTATAAAGATGAGAAGGCGGCCTTAAAGAAAAATATCGAGGACAGGTACCCCGATGCGCGCGGCATGGCCTCATCCAAGCTACTTGCCCGTCTTTTTGATGAAAGGCTTAAAAGCGCGAGGCCCGAGATAGACGCTTTGATCGCAGCTAAAGCAGAAGAGCTTAAAGACCGTTATCGCGGCCCGGATGGAAGGGTTTATTTGAACGGCATCGACTCTTATTACTGGTTGAGATTGTTGAACAATTTATTGAAGAGCGGGCATATAGGCGACCGCCAGTTAGGCGGCCTTGAATTTGACGATCTTATAGGCAACCCAATAGATTCTGCGACAAAAAAGAACGTTCATCTGTGGCTTGGTTTCGTATTTTACAGGACGGCCCATTTCTTCGATCGTAATATGCCTTTGGAGGAAGTGCTCTTCTATGTTCCTATCTTTCTTTCAGTCATCATCGCGTTTTTCAGTTTTGTCATAGCCAGGAGGTGCGGCTGCGGCGACCTGGGTGCTTTTGTCGCGGCGTTCTCTATTAACCTATCGCCGTATTTTTTGGCCCGCAGCACGAACGAATGGTTTGATACGGATATTTATAATGTCCTGTTCCCGCTTTTGAGTTTTGGGGCATTTGTCGCGGCTTTGCAGGATAAGAAGGTCCTGGGGCGAATATTATTTTCCGCGCTTTCAGGATTTTTCCTGGCCTGTTACGCGTCGACATGGAAGGGGTGGTGGTTCATCTTTGACATTATGGTCATCTCCTGCCTCTTCTTTGCGCTTAACCAGAAGTTGAGCCGGCATGAATCGCCGTCTGTCCCGGTGCTTGGCGCCAAGGCGCATTTGTCGGCCCTGGCATCTTTTTTCATCTTTTCCTCGTTTTTCGTCATCCTTTTCAACGGTTTTTCGGTCTGGATGGATTTTATAGCAGAGCCTTTGCGCCTGGTGACAGTTATGAAAGTGACATCACAGTCCATGTGGCCCAATGTTTACCAGACTGTAGCCGAGCTCACCCCGGCTGAGCCGTTTTTTGTGACGACCTGCCTTGGACTGCCTGTGGTATTTTTTATTTCCCTTGCAGGCATACTTTATATTTTTCTTGTTGAGCGCAGCGTGCGCGATGAGCGTTATGGTTTTAGCATCCTCTGCATAGTTATCTGGATCATCAGTGTTTTTTACGCGGCGCTGGAGGCTTCGCGGTTCATCCTGTTGCTGGTAGTCCCTTTAGGATTGGCATTTGGTTTAACAATAGACAAATTGTATGGACTGGTGGAAAAAATAACTATTGGCCGTATCCGCAGGCCTTTTGCCGCGGCCGCCCGTTTTTCGGTCATCCTGTGCGTCTCTCTTTATGTCGTGGCCGGCGTGTCGAGGGCGCATTCTAACATGATGTTCACCATGCCGCAGATGGACGATCTTTGGCACAACGCGTTGACGAAGATCAACAAGGACACGCCGAAGAACTCGTATGTCAATTCCTGGTGGGATTTTGGGCATTGGTTTAAGGCTGTAGCAGGCCGCCGTGTCCTTTTCGACGGAATGACCCAAAATACGCCGTACGCGTATTGGACAGCCCGCGCCCTTTTGACGGAGTCCGAAGAAGAAAGTGCTGCGATATTAAGGATGATAAACGCTCATGGCAATAAAGCCGCAGAGATATTAGAGCAGGAGGAAGCGATGGATCCCGCTGTAGCAGCGGATATCGTAAGTTCTGCCTTGAGAAAGGATAGGCCATCGGCCAAGGTTTATCTGGAAGAGCGTCAGATCGCGCCTTTCCGCGTGCAGATGCTCCTGGATCTTATGTTTGCGCCGGATGTCCCGCAGGTTTATTTCGTCGTTTCTTATGATATGATCACAAAGATCGGGCCCATTTCGTATATAGGCAACTGGGATTTTAAAAAAGTTGACATGTGGTTTAAGAAGAAGAAGTTGAACCATGTCGAGTTCCTGAATTATTTGATGCAGCGGTATGATCTGACGAACCAGGAGGCGCAGGATAAGTATATAGCTATGTCAATGTTCGGCGAGGAAGAAGCGAAAAAATGGTTTTCAAGGCCTTTAGGGTTCTATTCCGCTTTAACTGACGCCAGGCAGGACGGCAGGATGCTCTTTTTTGATAATGGCCTCGTTGTCGATCTGGACAATAAACATGCCTATGTGGCCAGCGACCTCGATGCCAGGAGGGGCGTACCTAAAAGTATCGTCATGATGGAAAAAGGCGCTCTTGAGACCGTTGCGCAGAAAGACCCGGGCCTGACATATAGCGGCATTATTATCAAAAAAGACGATAAGTATCAAAGCCTGCTTTTGGATGAGGAATTCGCCAAGAGCATGCTCGTCAGGCTCTACTTTTTCAAAGGTACCGGCCTGAAGCACTTTAAGCTCTTTCATGAGGAGAAGGACGACAAAGGTAACGCGATATACATATACCAGCTAGTGTGGTGACATCCGCCTTGCGGCATTTCCTTACATGTAGCCTCGGGTAGCCTTTGCTGTGCCGACGTCAATAGCCGATACTAGCTATCCAAAGCCGCTTCCGGCATTTTTTCC
>DMEU01000002.1 GCA_003451585.1 Candidatus Omnitrophota bacterium
ATACATCTTATGTTAACTTGTAGCTGTTTGTAATATTGGCGCACTTGTGCTTGTTTTCAATGGTTTGCGTGGGATTGTGATTATCCTGTGGAAAACTGCCGCCGGTTTTACCGCTTCTTAATCCTTCTTATTCCTTCTTATTCCGGCTTCTTTTGGTTTACTTGGCGTGTTAGTGTTTTATTTGGGCAAGGATCGCAGGCGACAGGGTCCAATCGCCATATTTGGCGTTGATATGGTCAATTGCCCCAAGGAGGGCCTCTCTTCTTTTTTGTTCTGTAAGTAAGGGGGGAGTTGAGTTGAAGATCAGCCCGGAAAGGGTAACTCCAAGAGCCCGGATAGGCCAAAAATGGCCCTTCTTTTGGCTAAAAACGGCCCTGGCTCTAGCGAATATCTCCCAGCCGTCATTGGTAGGCAGCTGGTATGTTCTTTGCCTTATAAGCGAGTCATTTTTGGAACTAAGCCACAGGCTTACGGTATGGCCTGTAAAATCGCTATTTCTGGCGCGTTCGGCCACCATTTCCGACAACATCCTTAGCCAGGCAAAGATGGTTTCCCGGTTGTTTGTTTCCCTGGGTAATGTGTAAGAATGGCCTATAGATTTAGGTTCTAGGTTCTGGGTTCTAGGTGCTAGGATAGTTTTGTCGTAGGATAGGTTTTCGTATGTCCGCAAGACTGCGTATAGCCAGTGGCCTGTGGATCGGCCGAAATTATTGATCAAGATTTTCTGCGGAATTGCTTTTAATTGGTCGCAGTTAAAAACCCCCAAACCCTGCAAATGGGCTGTCAAAGCCGGCCCAATACCGCATATTTTTTCAACCGGCAGGCCCTGGAGCAAGGCATCCAGATTGGCATCATTGATCAAAATCAGGCCATCAGGTTTCCTGATCTTGGTGCCCAATTTGGCAAGGATCCAGGTGGGTGCTATGCCTACAGAACAGCCTAATCCAAAGGCCTCCCTTATGCGTTTTTTTATAAGTTTTCCAAGGTCCAAAAATGACCCAAAATGGGGCTCAAGGCCATCCACTTCTAAGTCAAATTCATCAATTGTTGAGTGTTCTACAAAGGGCGAAAAGTCATGCAGGAGGTTAAAGATTTCCCGGGAAACGTAGGTATATTTTGCGGAGTCGCAAGCCACGAACTCGGCATGCGGGCATACTTTTAAGGCCTCATAACTGGACATGCCGGATTTGATGCCATAGGCCTTGGCCTCATATGATGCCGCGGCAACTACGGTGTGATATTTCTTATCCCGCGAGCCCACAATGACCGGCTTGCCGCGCAACGCAGGGTTTATCTGTTGTTCTACGGACGCGAAAAACGCGTCCATATCGATATGGAGTAACATAGGCCACCAAGTCACCAGTCACAAGTTAAAGCTCAAAACTTCTGACTTTAAGCATACCACACATTTGTGTGGATGACTAGGTATAAAGAAAGATGGCATCTAGCCATCCTGATTACATAGATTTTTTAGCCCGGATTACACAGATTTAGTGCTTGGCGCTCCCTCCTCCTTCCTATGCGTGCAAAGCTTTCATTACAATTTTTGGATTCGCTTCTGCTACCTTAAGCAATGCCAGGGCAGGTCCTTCAGGCCTTCTTCTGCCTTGCTCCCAATTCTGTAAGGTATTGATATTAACTCCTATCATATGCGCAAATGTAGCCTGAGATGCATGAAGTTTCATACGTATTCTTTTAACAAAGATAGGGCTAAACTTAAAAATCCTGCCGGCTTTTAATTTGCCAACATGTATTTTCCTTGCTTGATCGATGCTCGTTAATAGATCTTTAAAATCCTTGTTTTTCATAGCACACCTTCCTTTACGTAATCACTCAATATTTTTATCTGTTCATGCGTTAAATCGCCTTGTTCTGATTTCTTGTAAGGAAGCAACATATATATTTTTTCATCTCGTGTATACCAATAATAGATGATCCTCAGTCCACCCCTTTTTCCTTTGCCGGGAATAGCCCATCGTAATTTTCTTAAACCTCTGCATCTTGGAATAACTGCTCCTGCTTCGGGGTTAATGACCAGTGTCCATTGCAATCTACCATACTCATCATCTGAGAGAACGTCGTTTATTTTTCTGGTAAAAACAGGAGTTTCAATGATCTCCATATTGTTTTCCTTACATAGTAAGTATACGTCAATGGCGTATACTTGTCAAGTCGTTGCATGACAGGCCATAAATAAATACCCCTCGCTTTGCGAGCGAGGGGTAGGAATAGGGAATCCCGCGGTTATTCAGATCTTAGAAATTTTTTTGTTGTAAATCTTACATTGTATGTTGTAAAACATACAACAACATATAGGGCGAAGTCATGGCCCGAGAAGTTTGTTTAGCCGCCATGACATCGCCTCATGGGAAAAGACGATCTCAAAGGTGCCGTTAGATGTCGAGACGCTGAAGAAATCCAGGGTCTCTTTACCCTGTTTATCTTTCCAGAAAAAGTTTATTTTTTGAATAGATAATTCGCGGTTTCGCCAGAAAAACGATTGCGGGATGACCTTGCACTTATCAAAGAGGCATTTTACAGCGATTGCGCTGCCGGCTTCTTGCGCAGGCGCCTGTGGTAATTTCCTATCCCAGCGTGCTTCGTGATTGAACATAGTTGAAGCATACCACACATTTGTGTGGCTATCAAGGCAAATGAAAAGGGAGAAAGCGCGATTGGCCTTCTCCCCTGCTTCAGATCATCCTATAAATGAAACGGGAGGACTCACAGGCAACTGGTATCTCATCACTGTTCCTTTTCGCCTGTCCTCCCAATTAAAGTATAGAACACTTAACGGGCGTTTACAAGGGGCATTGTACCACTTCCGTCATAACTTAGTAACCCTCAGATGGCTTTAGGTACCCGGTCCCTGCTCGATCCCTTTGTTTCACAAGGCTTAGCCTCGGCCCCGAACAACAAGGCTTAGCCTCGTTATATTACACTGGTCGAGATCGAGTCTCGACCTTAACAGAATTAATCTTTAACTTCATACGCCTTAAGCAATTATCGAGTTCTGACACCAATTATTCCTTTACTTTTTTTCTTTTCCCATTTCTGCTGACCGCATAAATTCCCTTCTATATTTCACAGGATTACGCATTTTTCGCGCCCTCATATTTCCATCTTTCATAAATTTTATTGAATAATTCAACTCCAGATCTTACTTTTTTCCTTTCTTCTTCATTCAATGGTCTACTGTAATGAGCGACAATATGCCTTAATTCAACAACATCCCATATAAAAGCAACAAGCTCTCCGCAACTCTTATTATTATCTTCCTTATTAAAAATAAAATATTTTCTAAAAATATTTTTCCAGTTATCTTTTACACGCATAATAGGTACATAATGTGAAAAATCTAAATACGAAAAAAATTCAGTCTCATCATTTTTCACTGGAATAGTCACTTTCAGTTCCTTAGGAATACCATCAAAAATAGCTTTTCTTGTGCTTCCATAAAATTTCTTTAAATTCTCTGCAATGAATTCTCGCAACTTCATTCCGAAACTTGAAATCAATGCAAAATCCTCAATAAATGGATTTCCTAAGGATAAATTCTTTAAAATCTTATCCTTATCTCCAATCCCATCTTTTAAATCTCTTAGACGATTTGTAATTTCTAAGACATCAAGCCCCAACATTTTTTTTCCACTTTTATCCCATGCTTCCCACTTGCTAAAAGCTACAGCATAATTGCTCAGAACTAATTCATTCAAGAGCTCAACTAAATGATTATAGGTATTCAAATAACTATCGACTTGATTCTCTCTATCTTTCGCCTCATCATAATTTATCCAAACATAACCATGTAAATAATTAATCAACGTATAAAGTCTTTTTTGCTCGGCTTTATCTGTAATATTCAAAAAACATTCTTCAGCTTTCGCCTCAATTTCTTCAATCGTAGGAGACGCACATAAAATATCATGATAATGTTCAAGCTCGAATTCTAACAATTCATCATTGGTTACCTTGAGTCTAATATTAAAAATTTTTAATTTCGCAAATAAGCAAAAGGCATCAAACCACCTCTTCTCGGAATAAAAGAATTTTGCTAGAGCATAATATTTTAAATACTCATCATCCCAGCGAAAATTAAAATTTTCCAATAACTGTCGTTCTGGATCAATAAGAGCACTTAAATTAGATGTTCCAACAACAGCACTGTATCTAGAAAAGGCATATTCTGTATTGGCTTCATCTTTAAATTGAGCTGGATTAACCTCCATAAGGCCCAACAAAAAAGGTTTCAATTTTAGCAAATTTTCGAAGTCTATTGAATCAAAAAATTCCCAACAAAAGAAGTTTGAATGAAGTTCTCTTCTTCGCCAAAATAATACAAATTTAGACGCTAAATCCTTGTAGTCTTTCCCAGCCAATATCTTAAGCACTAATATACGAAGTAAATTATCCTTATCATTGGGATTTTCTTCATATAATCGTTGGCATCTTTTTATGTTCTCATCAGAAACATCGATTCCTTTGTCCTTCCATAGAAACATCTCCCAAATATTAAAATCTTCTATCCCATATTCTCGAGCATAGTCTATCCATTCCTTGCCCCTTGTTGCTATCTCCTTAATTGGAGGGTGCAGACCTGTTAACACCTCAAATAAACCACTGCGACTTTCGAACTTATTATTACATACTGGACAAAGATAAAATGTATTACCCAATGCATCGGTTTGACTTTCTGTATTTGGATTACCACAATCCGGACAATTTTTTTCAGGCATTTTATTTTCCCAAGCTTGTTTTAATCTTATTTATTCATTAATTTTAACTTTCCCACCACAATCAGGGCATTTGGCGATCTTCTTAGTTTCGTCTATCCACTCAATTTTCTGATCTATATAAATTACACCGCCACAATGAGGGCATAATTCACTATTTAACAGTTCATCACCACCTTCCATCATGAAATCTAGAAAATCATCATCGCCAATCATTTTCTTTTTAACTTTCTACATCTCTCTTCAGTAATTCATGATATCCAACTGATTAAATCATCAACCTTAAGGTTATCAAAAATAGGACCGCCATTAACATAAAAAATCAAACCAATTTCCAGCTATCTTAGCTCCAATATCTTTGATTGTATTTTACTAAGAATCATGGACTCAAGGTGGCCATTTGAAGGCCTATTTACCCAAGGTGCGGAAAGCCTACCCAAACCAAGCCCGGCTTCAATATTAGATATTATTTTAACAATATGGTCACTATCATTTTTTTGTATTGTTATATTGAGTTTAAATCTACCGAATCGATCTGAAAATGGCCTATTATATTGCGCATATCGCAAAATTTCCTTGCCAGGGAAATTAACGTAATCAGTAATTATGACTCCACTATTTTTATCTGCCATTCTCAAGGAGTATGTTAATTCTGCTAAAACTTGCATAGTCGCAGTCCAAACTTTGTCATAAGAAGCCTCAAACGTCCTATTATTCTCAATGGGCTTATCCGGCAAAGGAATCGTGGTCGCACAACCGCCTAAACCTAAAAACAGCAACAAAACTATTAATCTTCTCATGTATCTCCTTTTATGTATGTATTCGCGACGGTACTATTAGTGTAAGTAAATTAGTGTCAGAACTGGTTAATTATCTGGCGATAATGAAGTTGTAAATAAATTCTGAGTTCTGACACTAATTTTTCACTCCGCTTTTCCAAAAACCAGTTGGTCAATTAAAGTAAATTAGTGTTCAGAACTGGTTAACTATTTGGCGATATTGAAGTTGTAAATAAAGCTCGACACCAATTTTTCTTGCATTGCTTCCACTATAACTTATTATCCCTTAGATAGCTTTAGGTACCCGATTCTTGTTTGTTCTGGGACCGGTCTAGAAAATACTACTACTTTATAAGGTGGTGCTTATCTATTTTGGTCCAAAATTCTGTGTCGGTTGAGGAGATGCTGCTTTACTTTCTGTTTTATTTTCTTTTACTACTTCCTGTACAGATGTTCCTACAGAACCTATTTGAGTATTCTGAAATTGAAATATAAGTTTAGTTCCAGCATCTTTATTTATAAGCGGAATGCTAAATCCCTCTCCACTCTTGAATGGTGCTACATACATAACGCCACTCAAAGAACGACCAGGGCCAATAGTAGCATCTGCAATCTCATTTGAACAATAATCTGATTTCATTTGTGCATTGATCCTGGGACAATTTATTCCCTCTGCGATGGCCATCGGAAGGAAAATGATCCAAGTTATCACGAATAAACCGAGAACTCCGTATGTTGCAACTCGCCCCATAGTGCTTCGAGAACATTTTCTGGCAGATTCTTCACACGGCATATAGCTCGAATCTACATCTGCCTTTCTAAAACCATACGTATTATCGCTTTTATTTTCTATCACAACAAATACAGGGCTAATATTTCTTTTATTCATTTCACAATCAAAAGTTGCGAGAGCTTCCGTTGAATTCAAGAATTTAACCGCGACAGATACATTTTCTTGAGTTGTTGAATTAGGCTGGTCAATAATATAAGGACTCGGCAATCTACCGAATCTATAACTTGCACAACCCGATGTAAACGATGAAAAAGACAAAATTACTAAAAAGCAAACAAGTCTTTTGAATATAATCACCATCAGCTCCTTTCAAGCTATAAGTTTTTAACTTTTCCCCTATTTTTAAAACGCAAAAACAGAATTTAATAGGACTGGGTCCCAATAACTCCTTGTGGAATATAGGGTTTTGATAGAAGTCCACTTCTGTATAACTCCATCAAAAAGCCCTCTTATATCTTAGCAGGATCGCAGAGTTCTGCCTTTTTGGCAGCAGCCCTGCCGCAGATGCCGCAGACAAAGGCGATCTTTTTGGCCTTCGGCTTGCAGAGGTGGCGCGGGTTTCCGGCGATAGCGCCGCAGTAGTCACATTTGAATCCCTTATCGCCTACGATCGGGTTGCACAGATGCCCTTTAGATGTTGATTTTAAACCGCAGGTCGCGCACGTATAGGTCTTCTTTGCCTTTTTCATGGCTCGCTCCTTTTATTGGACGCTTTTTCTGATATAACCGTCCCCTTCTATTTAACTCCGCTTATGGGTTTTGTCAATGTGAAACATAGTCAGTAGACTATAGTCGATAGACGGTAGTCAAAACTAAAAGCACATCACGCCACACAAGCGAGTGGTATTAAAGGTAAAAAGAAAGGATGGCATGTGCCATCCTTGATTACACGGATTTAATACTTCCTACCTATCGCATGAATCTTGTAATTGACTCTATCTATGCCTGCGCCACTTTATGCAGGATCTCTGAAATAAACGTCTGGTATTTGATCCCAAGCCTTTGCGCCTTGTGTTTAAGGTTCTTGAGGTCATTACTATTGACCCGGACATTTAGAACAGCATCTTTGCGGCGAGCCGCGATAGCTTGAGCCATTTCATTAAACTCTTCTTTGGAAACGTTGATATATTCGCCTTTTATTAATGCATCTTCAATCGCTTTTTCTTGTCGCGTCAATTTTGCAGTTCTCATTTCGTTCTCCCTCGATAAAACTTTGTATATTTTCGGCTTGGATAAAGCGTTTTTAAAAAGACTTCTTCATTTGTTTCCACAAAGGGCACAAGCCAGATATAGCCTTTATGTTTGAACAGCATGATCTTTTGGTGAGCGCGGGTATGATGCTCTCCAATGCCTATAAATGCCGATGCTAGGATTTCTTCAAACGAAGCACCTCTCGTTCGTTTTAATCTCGCGCTCTTCAAGGCGTCCCATCTAATCTTTTTCATAGGAGCCTATTTGTATATACAATTGTATCATATTAATTAGCTCTGTCAAGGAATAGTATAAATTGACCACTTATAAACAAAAACCCTCGCTTTGCGAGCGAGGGGTAATATCGGGAATCCCGCGGATATTCGTTTCGATTTAGTAGGACCGGGTACCAATAACTCTTTGACGCTTCGCCACCTCCGCGGAGTCCTTTCGGCCACCTCGGAGGTGTCTTAAAGCTACTGACGGACCTGTCCCTTTCTATTTAACTCCGCTTGGGGGTTTTGTCAATTGGATGTTTTGGTTCCTGGTCGGTAAGTCTGGTTTTGTCATTACTATTGCTGTGGATAGAAAATATTGCTATTATTGTAACCGTATATGCATCCCATCAAAAAAACAATCGAGCTTCTTGCTCCGGCAAAAAATGCTGAAATCGGGATAGCCGCTATAAATTGCGGAGCCGATGCCGTATATATTGCTGCCGAAAAATTTGGCGCGCGCGAAGATGCCGGAAATACCCTGTCCGATATCAAAAAACTTATAGCCCATGCCCACAAATATTATGCCCGCGTCTATATAGCTTTAAACACTATTTTACGTAACGATGAATTAGACGAGGCCCTTAAACTTATTAATAACATCTATTCAATCGGCGCAGACGGCCTGATCATTCAAGATGTGGGCCTTCTTGAACTTAACTTGCCCCCCATTCCCTTGATCGCAAGCACGCAGATGAATAATGATTCTCTTGAAAAAATCCTCTTTTTACAGAATATCGGGTTTAAACGCGTTATCCTGCCCAGGGAATTAACGCTTCGCCAGATAAGCGAAATAAAAGCCAAAACATCAATTGAGCTTGAGTGCTTTATTCACGGTTCATTGTGCGTGAGCTATAGCGGGCAATGTTATCTAAGTTACGCGCTTGGCGGCCGCAGCGCCAATCGCGGGGCATGCGCGCAACCCTGTCGGCGCAGTTATCGCCTGCTTAATGAAAGCGGAAAGGTCCTTGCGAAAGACAAATACCTTCTTTCATTAAAAGATCTTAATCGCGCGGATCATTTGAAAGAGTTGATCCACGCGGGAGTCACATCCTTTAAAATAGAAGGCCGGCTCAAAGACATATCTTATGTTATCAATATCACAAGTTTCTACCGCAAAAAGATCGATGAATTGATAGACGGCAAAGATATATTTAAGAGTTCGTCAGGACGGACAACTTTCGATTTTACGCCGAATCCACACAAAACATTTAATCGCGGATATACGGATTTTTATTTGGGCGGAAAAAAAGAGGACATAGCCTCCCTCCATACGCCTAAATCTTTGGGAGAAAAGATCGGGCCTGTTGCAAAGATCAGGAATGATCATTTTACCCTATCCTTAAAACATGATTTAATAAATAGCGACGGGATATGCTTTTTCGACCACAACCAGGTCCTAAGGGGCACTCTTATAAATAAGGTTGAGAATGGGAAAATTTATCCCGATAAGATGTTTTACCTGGAAGAAAACACCGTTATTTACAGGAATTACGACAAAACCTTTGTAAAGATCCTTGAAAAATCGCCCTGCAGGCGGAAGATCGGCGTTTCTTTTACGCTTGAGGAAACCGCAGAAGGATTTAAACTGGATGCCCGCGATGAGGATGGGAACGCCGGCACCTTTTCTCTTATAACAAAAAAAACCAAAGCCGAACAAAAAACATTAGCGGGATCAAACATTAAAAATCAGATCTCTAAGCTTAACGAGACGATCTTCGAATGCAAAAACATAACGGTTAACTTAAAAGATGCGTATTTAATCCCCCTTTCAATACTCAACCAGCTGCGGCGCGAAGCGATCAAAGATCTTTTAGATGAGCGCGAAAAAAACCGGCCTAAGGCAATCGGCGGCATCATCAAAAATGATATCCCCTATCCTTTCGAGAATATTACCTATCTCGGGAATTGCCTTAATGAAAAAACGGAAGCCTTTTATGAACGCCATGGCGCCAAGGTTACGGAATTGGCCGCGGAAAACGGTATGGATATGAGCGGCCGCAGGGTCATGATCACAAAATATTGCGTCAAAAAAGAATTAGGTTTGTGCGCAAAGGAAGCCGACACCTTGTACCTGGTGGACGAAGACAAACGAAAATATCTATTAAAATTCAACTGTAAAGAATGCTTAATGGAAGTGTATCTCCCCCAATGCGAAAAGACCATCTTAAAGGGATAGGGTTAATTTACGAGGACCGCGACATCCTTGTCATCGACAAGCCGCCCGGGCTTCTTACGATGGCATCTGCTACTGAAAGAGAGAAAACCGCCTACCATATTCTTACGGATTATGTCCGTAAAGGTTATTCCAAATCGCCAAAACGTATTTTTATCGTGCACCGTCTCGATAGAGACACATCGGGTATTGTCATCTTCGCAAAGACCGAGGCCGCGAAGAATTGCCTGCAGGACCAGTGGGACGAGACTGAAAAAAAATATCTCGCTGTAGTTTACGGTAAACTGCCGGAAAAGTCCGGCGCTATAACTTCGTATTTGGCTGAGAATGCCGCACACGTTGTCTACAGCACAAAAGACAGATCAATAGGAAGGCTTTCCACCACCAACTATAAAGTCCTCAAAGAGACCAGGGATCTGAGCGTTCTTGAGATCGGCCTGGTTACAGGCAGGAAAAATCAGATACGCGTCCATTGCGCTGAAATGGGGCACCCGATAGTGGGCGATAAAAAGTATGGTTGGAAGAATGACACGTATAAACGCATGGCGCTGCACGCCCGCTCGATATCTTTTCTGCACCCCTGGAGTGGCAAGAGGATGCTGTTAGAAACAAAGATACCGGCTTATTTGATCGGCCTCGCAGGAGATATAGCCTAGTTGGAGTATTCGTTCCTATAGCTATGCTAAGGCTTTATTGCAGGAAATCCGGGTTAAACTTTTGGAAAAAAGAGCACTCCCAGCAGTATTTAAAATCCCTGTTCTGCGTTGGAGTGAAATTCCGGGATACAAACCAGCACTCTTTTCCGCACTGATGTTTGTGGGCCACACAGTTAATTTTTATCTTATCCGCGCAATTCCAGAATTCCCAGCAGTTGATGTCTCTTGTCTGTTCTTCCGAATTTTTAAGCATATGGCCTCATTTCCGGTTGCCTTGCCCTGGCAATGTATCCTTCGGTGAATTTGATGATCTCGTTCATCATGGCGACGCTTTCTACCGGATATAGCCCTGCTGCTGTTTCGGCTGAAAGCATCACATAGTCAGAGCCGTCAAAGATGGCATTTGCCACATCGCTGGCTTCCGCGCGGGTCGGCCGGGCGCGCTCGGTCATGGTCTCGAGCATCTGGGTCGCGGTTATTACGAATTTATTTTTTTCCTTGCATTTTTTTATCAATATTTTTTGCCAGACCGGGACCTGGTAAATAGGCAAAGATACGCCCATATCTCCTCGGGCTATCATAATGCCGTCAGATACTTTTAGTATCCCGTCTATGTTATTTATTCCTTCCCGGTTCTCTATTTTGGCGATCACCTTACAGTTGAACGAGCCAAGCAATTCGCGTATTTTTAAAATGTCTTTTTTTGTCCGGACAAAGGACTGCGCTATGAAATTAACATTATTTTCTATGCCGAAACTGATGTCAGCCTTGTCTTTTTCGGTGATATCGCGGAACTTAAGCCTTATCTCCGGGATGTTTATGCCTTTGTGTTCTTTTAATACCCCCGGGACGATGACCTCTGTTTTAAGGTGGCTTTTGGTTTTGGCTTTGACCTGGAGCGTTATTAGGCCGTCATCGATATAAATGAACTGTCCTGTTTTAAAATCCTTGAGAGAGCCCGGATAGTCGAATGGGATGATATCTGTTGAGGATGTCTTTTCCCTGTTTGTCAGTAAGACCGGCTGTTTTTTCTTTAGCGATATCTGCTTTGAAGGGATGCCTTTGAAGCGGCCTATGCGTATGCGGTAACCCTCAAGGTCCTGTAGTATCTTTATGCTTCGCCTGTATTTTTTATTCAGGTCCCTTATTATCTGTATGCGTTTTAGGTGTTCCTGGTGGGTGCCGTGGGAAAAATTAAGCCGCGCGACATCAAGGCCTGCCAGCATCATTTTTCTCAAAATTGTCGGATTATCGCTTGCCGGGCCGAGGGTCGCAATTATCTTTGTCTTTACCATAAGTTATTTCTCGAAGAGTTCTTTGTATTTGCCGTAGCCTTCAATTTCCAGGTCTTCTTTGGGGATGAAACGCAGCGCCGCAGAATTAATACAATAGCGAAGCTCTGTTGGCGCCGGACCGTCGGGGAACACGTGGCCAAGGTGGGAATCAGCCTTTTTGCTTCTGACCTCTGCGCGGCTCATGTGAAGGCTTTTGTCCTTTTTTTCTACGATATTTTGTGGCTCAATAGGTTTTGTAAAACTTGGCCAGCCGGTGCCTGATTCGAACTTATCCGATGAGGCAAAGAGCGGCTCACCGGACACCACGTCTACGTAGATGCCTTCTTTTTTATTGTCCCAGTATGGGTTGTTGAAGGCAGGCTCGGTCCCGTTCTCCTGGGTAACATTATATTGCAGGGGTGTTAATTTTTCCTTTAGTTGTTCTTTTAAATATTCGTCTCGGCCGGAACGCGACCGGTAGGATTTATATTGCAGCGCGCACGTCTTATAATAATCCTGGTGGTATGCCTCGGCTTCGTAGAATTTTGTAGCCTTGATAATTTCTGTTGCTATGGGTTTCTGATATTGGCCTGACTTTGCCAGTTTTTCCTTTGACTGCTCTGCCAGGCGCTTTTGTTCCTCGTTGTGGTAAAAGATGGCTGTCCTGTATTGAGGGCCGCGGTCAACGAATTGGCCGCCGGCGTCTGTGGGGTCGATCTGTTCCCAGAAGATATCAAGGAGTTTTGAGTAAGATATCTTGGACGGGTCGTAGGTGATCTCTATGGCTTCTATATGCCCTTTTTCGGCATAATCCTTATAAGTGGGGCTCTCCCCTGCCCCTCCTGTATAGCCGGAAACTACATTGGCCACGCCATCCAGGCTTTCAAATGGCGGCTCCATGCACCAGAAGCACCCACCCGCAAACGTTGCTCTATCGAATTGACTTGCATTGACGTCGGATCTCACCATAAAAATGAATAATAAAGTGGCTAAAATACCGCGCAATTTCATTATTTTTTTGTAGCCTGGTATATCGCGTAACCGATGCCCGCGCTTGCGGCAGCTCCGATAACGGCGCATCCCGTATTAGCTAAAGTTATAAGAATTAAAAAAATACCTGTGGTCAACCAACGCTTTTTAAGCATCTCTCTCCTTTTGTTTGTTAGTGTATAAGTTGGCTTATGGTGAAGACCGGCATAAATAAAGCCAGAACAATGCCGCCTATTATGATCCCGAGAAAACCTATTACAAGCGGCTCTATCATCGCTGTCAGGCCGTCTACGGCCGAGTCGACCTGTTGCTCGTATAAGTCTGCGATCGTAGTCAGCATATCGGATAGTTGCCCCGTGCTCTCTCCTATGCCGATCATCCCTGTCACCATCGGCGGGAAGACGCTGTTTTTTGCAAGCCCTCCGGATATGGATTCCCCGTTGCGTATATCAGAGATAGTGATAGCCACCGCTTTTTCGATGATCTTATTTTCAGAAGTCTTTGCCACAATGTCTAATGCGGTAAGGAGCGGCACGGCGCTTTTTACTGTAGTTGCAAATGTCCTGGCGAACCTGGCGATGGCGACTTTTCTGATCAATGGCCCGAATACCGGCAGCCAAAGTTTTCTTCTGTCAAGCATCTCTCTGCCGCTCGGTGTCTTGGAATATTTCTTCAGGCAGAAGAGCAAGGCAACTATCAATATAACGGCAAAAATAAGGTATTTTCTGAAGATCGTTGAGACCATAAGGAGCATTTGTGTTGCCAGGGGCAGTTCGCCGCCCAGTGTTTTAAATATTCCTTCAAACGTGGGCACGACCTTGATGAGCAAAACAGCGGTAATGAGGGCGGCCATGATGACGATTATCGACGGGTATACCATCGCTGCGCGTATCCTTCTTTGTAGATTGCCTGCCTTTTCCAGATATACGGCCAGCGTGACCAGGATCTCTTTTAGGTTACCGGAGATCTCCCCTGTTTTTACCATTATGCTGTATAGCGGAGAAAATATTCGAGGGTGTTTACCGATGGCATCACAGAAATTGGCTCCGCCTAAAACATCCTCCCTTAATTTTAGTGTAACAGCGGCCAGCATTTTGTTCTCTGTCTGTTCGCATAGGATGCGCAAGGCTCGGACTATGGTGATGCCGGCACCTACCATGGCGGCAAGCTCCCGTGTAAAAATAGCCAGTTCGTCTAAGCTGACAGATCTTTCTTTTATTTCACAGGTATTTTCTTCTTTTACGGAGATGACTACGAGTTCTTTGTTGTGGAGGACGGAGATAGCCTGCTGGAGGATGTCTGCTTCGAGGTTGCCGGAAAGGGCCATGCCCTGCCTATCTTTTGCTATGTAGTGGAAAACAGCCATTGCCAACCTTGCGTTTTAAGACGGTATCCTGCTTAGTTCTTGTAACACCTATCAATAGCTTTTTTAATGTCGCTTATCGTGCTGACGAACGGCAGGATGATACATTTTGAAGCCACTTCTATTTCTATTATAGCTGAAGCATCCAATGGATTGGCCATTGCTATTGTCAGGCTGGAGCCCATTTTTTCAATAGGGACAGAGCAGTGGCGTATTGCCAGGTTGTATGAGACCATCTCGATGGCGTCCTTATTTATCTCATAGTTGTTTAAAGGCAGGTATGGGAAACCATACCAGGTTATCAGTTCCTGGACTATGTCCTCTTCTTTTACAAAGCCTAATTCTACCAGCGTCTCCTGTATGGGCAGGCCCTTGGTCTTCTGATGCGAAAGCACATGTTGGAAATCATCGTAGGTTATTAGTTTATTTGTTAGTTTCGATCTTGACGCAAGCATCCTATTGCAGTGAATGCAGCGGAATACCGTCTCGCCGGAGTTGTTTTTTATTGACTCAGGAGAGCAGTTGATCAGCTTAAGTATCTCACCTATAGAAACAGCCTGGTTTTTTTTCATCAGGAGATGTTCCGTCTGATCGGATTGTTTAGGGCCTGGGGTCTTGTTTAGCGCGGACATTTCTTTATTATTAGCATATTTATTGGTAAAAATCAACAGGAGACCGGGATCCAAGCGAGTTATCGGATCAGTATAAGTACAAAGCTGACCAGCACGAGTATGGCTATGATGGAAATGATCAGTTTACGCTTGCCTATGCCGCGGTTAAGGCTTTCTCCGCAGTAAAGGCATAGCAGCGCGTCGTCATCGTATATAGGTTTTTTGCAATGCGGGCAGGCATACTCGGTCATAATATGTTATTTTTTGAATTCTTGAAGCAGCATGTGGATCCTTTGTTGTTCTGCCGCGAGCTGTTCCTGCTGCAGCCGCATGGCCTCTTTCTGGGCCTCCATGTCCTGGTCCATCTTGTGCAAAGAACCCCACAGGTTCTTTTTGCGGCCCTCTTCTTTCAGAATGACCTGCCTGGTCTTTTCCTGGTACTGCCAGTAATCCTGTTTGTCTTTTTGGTAGTATTGGTAAAGTTTTTGTGGTTTTTTTTGCTTAGACGCCAGTTCATATGCGCCATAGATTATAAGATAACCTAGAAGGAGCGCAGGGATGATCGCCAGAAAAAAGAAAATTATCAGTTTGCGCGTGCTTACTTCAGGGTCTATTTTTCGGAGCTTAGAGGTATGATGGGCCTTTTCGGCATGTTTTTTTAAGCCAAATGACCCGTCTCGGGAAGGTTCCATGATCATCTGAGTTCTTCGGAAATTTGTGAAAGCACGCTTTTTGCGATCTCCGGTTTAGGCAAAAGGAACTTTTTCGCCGATATGGTCACCCGCGTGGACTTTTGCGATAACTTATCAATTTTCGCGGTTATCGTTATCTTGTCAGTCGTCGTGCCTGTTATTATCCCGCCTTCTTTGTCTTCTTTTTTGATCGTGGCCAGGCCCCGCATACTTTTTAGCGACGCATTGTAGGTTTTTTCAAAAGAAACGTCAAAGTCCTGTTTGCTGCTGTCTTTGCCGAAAAGTGTCAGCGCCGCTCCGGCCGGAAGGAATCCTGTGCTCAAGATCGCGCTTGCAGCATATATTTTGGCGCTTCCGATAGCCGTGTTTTTAAGTGATTCTGTAAGGATCAAGGCTACCAGTTGCTCCGCGCTTGTTATGTTGGTGTAGGTCTTGTTCTTAATACCGGCATCATAGCTGCTTATTTTCGGCGGCTCTCCTTTTGAGTAGTCTCGATAGATGACTTGGCCGACATTGAGCTTGAGGGTATCTATCCGCATGGGCAATGCTTTAGCAGGTTTTTCTTCTCTCTTATCCGGCGTCTTCTCTTCTTTCTTTTCAGCGACCTTAAGGGCGTCCACGTTCAATTGGCCGTCTTTATTGCGCGTTACCCCGATCTCTTTAATGTCGATCTCCACACTTTTTAAATGTATCTCTTTTTTCAGCAGGGCCGCGAGATCACACGATACACTTGCCTTGGGCATATTGATGAGCATGCCTTCAGGGAAGCCCTGCGGATTGTATACGCGCAGGCCTGCGATGCTAACGGTCCCGGATGCAAGATTTAAAGAAAAATCGTTGATCTTTACCGGCGCTCCGATCACGGCGCTAGCTGTAGCGGCAACACTTGACCTAATGATCTGGCCTTTCAGTAGAAAGACGGAAAATAGTAAAATGATGATAACCGCGGCTAAAATAAGGATTTTTTTCATTCGACTCCTTTCAAGGCGCCTGGTCTGGATGGGTCATCCGCAGGGAGTGACCTGTCCCAGCGGCCTTAGTGTTTGAATATGCAGAGGTGCTAGGGGTTTTCTATTTCAGCGTTGAGTTTTACGAAGCTGGCTATAGCTCTCTTGTCGCTTTCCTTCATCTGAGTGAAACAGATGCCAAGCCTGCGTTGTTTATGATTGTCAAGGAGTGAGCAGCTGCGTACTTCGCCCAAAAGTTCCATTTTTGTGACGCGGTCGTCTTCGTTCCTGTAGGGGTTTATCAGCGTGAAATAGATGTTAAGAAGGGTATTGTCGGGTATTTCGTAGTCCGTGGTGATGGCCATCCCGCCTTCGCTTAAGTCCATCATGAGCGCATCGACATCCATGCCTCCTACGGACATGCGGATCTCAGGCGGCTTGTCGACTTTGAAGGTGACTATAAAGTTGACGCTTAAGCGTATGAATTTTCTTCGTTCCGCGGTAGCCATATTTTTATTATACCAGATTTCTTAAAAAAAGGAATTTCAAAGCGAAAGTTTGCGTATACAGTAAAAACAGCTGTTGAAATCAATGTCTTCGGTGTTGCCCTGTTTTTTGTAATCTTCGATGCGCATGCAATTGAAATTGTGTATATGCGCCGAGAACATCTTTAAGGCATCGTCGAAAGAGTTGTCCTTCAAATTTACGATCGCGGCATTTTTCCTGATGTTTTCATCGTCAAAATTCGATAGTTCGCAACATTGCAGTAAATTGGCGTTCATATCTATCGTTACCTCTTTGAGATCGAAAGGATTGCATAGTTTGATATTACTGTTTGCGCGTATGTCGGCGCCGATAAGTATCGGCAGCCTTATGGCCTTTGTGAGCTGGCGTAATAGCACAAAGAGCTCCTGCCGTTTATCAGCCGGCAGGACCATATTGTTGTCTTCAGAGCGCGGGCAAGGCAGGACAGTAGTTACGGCGAATGCCTGGGCACCCTTCTTTTTGGCGAAGACAGCTATGTCGAACATCTCGTCAAAATTTGCGCGGCTTGCGGCGGTGATGACCCGGAAAGGTATTTTTGCATCCCTGCAGAGACGGAAATCCTCAAGGAGTTTATCAAAGGAGCCATCTTTTCGGATGGCGTCATGCTTTTTTTTATCCGTGCTTTCAAGGCTGAAAGACACGAAGTTTATCTTGTCCCTGTGCTTTAAAAGTAAAGGGGCATGATTTTTGAAATTGTAGCCGTTTGAAACCAGGGAAAATAGATAACCGTGTTTAACGAATAATTCTATAGCTTCCTCGAACTGAGGGTATAGAAGCGGCTCTCCTCCCGTGAGGCATGCGTATTTAAAATTGTATTTTTTAGCCCCTACTACTACTTTCTCGAGTATTTCTAAGGGCAGGTCTTTAGCGCTGCTGAAATTCCTGAGGCAGTGTTTGCAGGCGAAATTACATCTTGATGTGATGACAAAGACCAAGATGCCCGGGATAAAATTAGAGATATTGAGTAAAATATCCTGTTTATCCCGCAGGAGGCGGCTTTTATAAGATTGCCATATGAACTTCTGGATATTCAAAGGGCCTGTATAACGTTGTATTATTCAACCGGGATAGCGATCTTTGTCCCGACTTTCAGACGGTTCGGGTCTTTGATCTTTCCTCTATTGAGCTCGTAGAGGTATTTCCAGCGATGGCCGCTGCCCAATTCTTTTTCGGCGATCTTCCACAGCGAGTCGTTTTTCTTTATAATGTAGTCCCTGGTCGATACCTTCACCTCTGTCTCTATGCTCTGCTCTTCTTCCTGTATTATTTTGTCTTCTCCTGTCCCGCTTGTCCGGCTTCCCTGGATCTCTTCGGGCAAGTCACCGGCGTAAGGTATCATTACCTCTTCCACTTCGGCAAGCATAAACTGGGCGTTCCTGTCTTTTTGCATGCCGACTAAGTCGGTTACGGGAGCTACGGCATCAAGTTTTCCGCGGCTGACGATGCGTATTCGTCCGGGGTCTATCCCTTCATCAAGCATGAATTGCTTTATTGCTTCTCCTCTTCGGCGGGCGAGCTTTTCATTATATGCTTCGGAGCCGCGCACGTCCGCGTTCCCTGTGATAAGTATATCGGTTTCAGGGTTGTTCTTTAATGTGTAGACCGCTTTTTTCAGTACAGGGACCGCGTCATCCCTTAAGGCGGATTTATCATAGTCAAAATACACCTTTACGTTCCTGATGATCTTTTTAATGAGCAACGATGCGCGCATCTCCTGCGGTTTGGGCGGCTGGAGCTCATCGGATCTGTAATCGAAGATAACTTTATAGACATAAACATAGCCCCTGTTGCCCCATAGCGGGCCTTGCTGTCCGGGTTCGGTAGGCCACCACCAATATCCGCCTTTCGTCTCATCTTTGACCGGGGCCGGCTTGGCATCTGTGGGCCACCAGTCAAATTCCTTCTGCGCATGTTCGATCTCAGCTTTGCGCCGTGTCTCTTTGTCAGCCGCAAATGCCAAGACGTTTATACCGCAGAACAAGATCATTACGATCGTTACGGTAAAGTTTTTTTTGAAGGTGCGAGTATTCATGGTTGGCTACCTCTGGCCTCTTCTACTGTTTTGTTTGTGTTTCTGTGGGAACGTAATATTCCTTTAACTTGTCCCAGGTATTGGGCCCGACTTTGCCGTCAACTTTAAGGTCGTGTGCCACCTGGAAGTCTTCAACTGCTTTTTTCGATCTTGGCCCGAATTTACCGTCGACCTCGCCTTGGTAGAAACCGGCGTTTTTTAAAGCCGCCTGGTAATCTTTTTTTGTGGGGGATTCGGGGATGGCGATCTTCTCTGATGGGACGGCTAGCGTCTCAGTGCCTATTATTTCTTCCGATGCTTTAGGCCCTTTTTTTTCTACTGCGACCGCGCTCTTTTTTTCAAGTGTGTCGAGGCGCGCTTCAAGCCCATCTATTCTTTCGATGCTTGTGGCGCAACCGGTTAAAAATAAACCTGATAGAACTGTTATTACAATATTTTTTTGCATCTCTCCCCCGGGTAGGTTTTGATAGTTTGATTTCAGATTATAGCAGAGCAAAAACGCCTGTCAAGAAGATAGTGTTAGTGTTTGTCCGAGGACATGGTGGAGAGGTTTCTCTCTATGAATTCCAGGAGTTTTTGCTGTACGCGGCCTGAAATATAGTGGAACTCTACGCCCATCCCGGGCTGGAAGTTAGGTTGGATTTGTTTGTCAGGCAGCCAGACGACTTTGGCCTCAAGGTCTATCTCTTCATTTTTAGGGGGGAGTTTGAGCTTCAATACAAGTTCATCGCCGAGTTTGAATTGTCCGCAGCCATAAATATAGGCGCCTATCCCGCTTAAGTTCAATATATCGCCTTTGTGGCAGACGGCGCGCCTGTCGTATTTAGCCTTAAGTTCTATCTTCATTTCGATCGGAAGGCGCTTGAACCTTCTGCGGAGCTGCATCTTTGTGATCTTTTCGATGATCTTGTCTTCCTTGAAGCTATGCAAGGCTGTTTCCTGTGAAGGGTAAATATCCATGACCCTGTCTAAGCCGGCAACGCCGAAGATGTTCTTTAAGTGCAGCGGGACCGATGCCAATTTCATGCGGCCTTTATTGTTAATGACCTCTTTGTACGCTATTACAACGGCTGATATGCCGGTATAGTCTATGGATTCCACGCTTTCAAGATTGCAGAGGATATCGGTATGGCAGTCGCGGAGGCATTGGCCTACGATCTCGATAAGATTGGCAGAATCTACGTCGATGTGGCCGATGAGGTCTAAGATGATAACGTTGTCTTTTTGCCTTGCTTTGATGTCGAGCATAAGCCGGTTTTTACCGCAGGTTTTTGTGTGTCCTTACGGCAGCTTTGATGATGCGGCCCAGGTCTTCAAAACTCCCGGTTTTAGGGAAAAACCCGGAGACACCCAGCTTGATGGCTTCTTCCATCTTCTCTTCTTTTGGGTACCCTGTGACCATAACGATCGGTATGGTAGGATTGAAGCTCCTTATCTGGCGTAGGACCTCCATCCCGTCCATATCAGGCATGTGAATATCTAGGAAGATTATATCCGGCGGGGTTTTTTTAGCGAGCTCTATGG
This sequence comes from Candidatus Omnitrophota bacterium, assembly GCA_003451585.1. GTDB lineage: Bacteria > Omnitrophota > Gorgyraeia > Velamenicoccales > Velamenicoccaceae > UBA9636. The sequence goes on from DMEU01000002.1 coordinate 20,583, forward strand.
CTTCAGGCCCTGTATAGCAGGTTTGGACCCGGTGTTCTTTTGTCTCGAGCCAATAAGTGATGGCTTCAAGAAATTCAGCCTCATTGTCGACCAGCAAAATATTCAGTTGTTTATCCATGGATATCCGCTCCCTTTTTATAACTAAGGTATTATAACTTAAGTTCTACGGCTTGCCAAACCTTTTAATTTTCGATTGTCTCTATGGTATTTTTTCCAGGATCCCATACGAATCTTGATCCAAATATCATCCGATCTTTTGCCGAATCAAGGTCATTATCGGCCGTATGTTCTATTTTACTGAAGACCATGCTGTATCCGCCATGCTTCCATAACAGGATCTCGAGGTCTATGGCGCGCTCTCCTACAGGGCTTAATATGGCTATGCCTAGAGGCGCGCCCTGTTCGATCTTCACTAGAAATATCCGGCCAAGCCTGTCTGAGCCTGTTATGGTCTTTACCGTTTCGTAATAACCGCTTGGTTTTTTATCGTAGATCTGGTAGAAGGCCATATTCTGGACAATAGGAATTTCTTTTTTTTTGCGCGTATAATAGTCCTGCCGGCTTTCTTCATCAGCCATTTTTTCCTTCGGCTTATATGTAGCCATGAAATTTATGATGATCTCTTTTTCAGGGTCCATATCCAGGTTCGCTTCGATATAAGATTCATCATCCTTCCAGGCCTTGTTGTAGGCAAAGGCCTTGGAATCGTAGTGGATCTTTTTCGGCGGTTCCACAAGTTTTTCGGCTAAACACTCCCCCGCGCAGCTTAGCCATAAAAAGACCAGTGGAAGGACCCGCCTCATTTTACGCATGGCCGCCGGCATCCTTTTTTAAAGATAAGAATTTTTGGATCATCGTTTCCTTTTCTTTTAATTCGTTCTCGACTTTTTCGAATTCTACCCTGGATACCCATTCCCCGCCAAGTTTATTTTCGGTATGCTCTGAGACTATCTTTTTTTGGTATTCTACGGTCTTTTTTGCGGTATTGAGTTCTTTTGTCAGGTTCTCTGCAACTGTCTGGGACCTTCTGTAATAGTCCTCTGTTTCCATCAGTTTCTTTTTAAGGCCATCGTAGTCCTGTTTGAGCTGGGCAAGCTCTGCTGTCTGGGCCCTGCGCGTGGATATCTCTTTTTCGAGGATGTCTTCTTTTTGGACTATCTCCTGCTTTAACAGCTGGTAGTCTTTTTTGAATTTCTCGTATTGTTCGTAATCGAATTTGGCGCCGGAGTTTTGCTCTATCAGTGCTTTTTCCCGTTCTTTTGTCTGGGCCAATTCCAGCTTTGAGGCGGCCAGATCGAGCTCTACTTTTTTTATCTTTTCTTCGTTTTCCATGATCTTTTTCTGGTATCCAAGGGCCGGGTCCGCATCGTTTTGTTTTACGGGGCCGCCCTGTACGCTTCGGCCGGCAATATTCTCCTTAAGGAACTGGTATCCCAATGTTCCGAGGAGGCCTATGAAGGCCAGGCATATAATGATAATCAGTATGTCCATATTATATGTAGATCATTGTACTTGAAAAGAAAATGAAAAACAATTCAGATAATTTTTATTATTTAATTGTCCTTTTGCACGGCTATGTTAAAATACCCGCATGCTTAAAGAATATAGATTTCAGAGTGTCCTGGGCGTATGGGGCGGTATTTGTTTTTTTGCCATGGGCTATGTTTTTGCCTCAAGCCCAAATGCTGTATATGCTAATTTTGGCAAGTTGATCATGTCGGGGGCGTATGCCTTATTTATTTCAGGTTGTTTTATGTACGCTAAAGGGAAGGGCCAGAGCGGCTATTGGGGTATTTTGGGCGTATTCGGCCCTCCGGGCCTCTTGCTTCTTTATTGCCTGAAAGACCGCAGCAAGATGATCTTGAAGAAAAGACAGAAAGAGTCTGCTAGAATCTCTTGATGACGGCGATGACTTTGCCCAGTATTGAGAAAGGTTTCCGGATCTCGGTATAGTTGCTGTTGGCGGGGGCTAAAATGAAGCCCGCGCCTTTTTTCTTTAATACCTTAATTGTCGCTTCCTGGTCGATAAGGGCGGCTATTATATCTCCGTCGTCTGCCAGCCGTTGTCTTCGGATAACGGCAAAATCTCCTTCATTTATCCCCTTTTCTATCATGCTGTCGCCCTTCACTTTTAAGGCGAAGACCTGGCGGTCTTGATTTGAAAGGAATTCGTCGAGATGCAGGTAATCCGCTATTTCTTCAAAGGCCAGGTCGGGCATGCCGGCCATGATAGAGCCCAATACCGGTATCCTTAAAGCAAGGGGCTTTACCAATTCTATTGAACGGGACTGCCTTGCTTTAAGCTTTATAAAGCCCTTTTTTGATAGTGTTTTTAAGTGGTCGCGGGTCGTGCCGGTTGACCTGAAGGCGAACCTTTCTCCGATCTCCCGTATCGTAGGAGGCCTGCCTTCTTCCGTGACCTTGTCCTGGATGAATCTAAGGATGGACGCCTGTTTCGCTGTCAGGCCGCAGGCTATAGTCATTTTTTACGCAGGCGCCTGCTCAACTGCTGGATCTCCGTGTAGATCTTTAATACGTTCTTATCTTTAAGTTGGTCAGAGGTCAAGAGCGGGGCGATATTTTTACCCAGTTCGTAGTAGAGCTCTTCCCTCTTGGCTTTACAGACGAGTTTTTCAACGTTTGTTTTGATATTTTTGGAGATGACGGCCAGGTCTTTTTCGCTTTTTTTCATTAGTTGGACCGCGTCTTGGTTAAATTTAGTAATATTCTTTTTTGCCTGCGGCCAAATTTTTTCGATTTCTTTCTGGATCGTGTCTTTCAGGTTATCCATACTTCCTCCTATTTTAGGGATCTTTCCTCTTAGGTTAGAATTTTACTACGTATCCTACTTTTGCGCCCTCTTTGTCCTGAAGGTTTAACGCCCGGAAATCAGGCCGCCTGCCTTTTATATGCGCAGGGTACTGGTGTTCTATTATCCCATCGAATTCCAGGTTTTTTTTGATGTCCGAATAGACCCTTGCTATCCGCAAAATAGGTTTTTCATTTACGGCCATGCTGACTATCTGCGAAGGGACGTTCTGATAATAAGGGAATACAGGCTGCTGTTCGGAAAGAGACATGTTGATGACGCGTAAAAGCATATACTCCCCTATCGCGACAAGTATGCCCATCTGCAGGATCTTCTTCGCGCTGAAACGAAAGAAACTCTTTAAGCGCGATCTTTTGTAGTGTTTGCTGATGATTTCCGTCATAAGATAAGCCGTGTTGTCAAATTTACATTGTCAATTATGGCTGGTTTTTATTTTTATGTCAACGTTCTTTATGTTTTCCTCTACCAGGACCCGTTTGAGTATTTTTCCGGAAGAATTTTTCGGCAATTCTTTTCTGATCTCTACGCGCCTTGGTATCTTATAAAGCGCCAGGTGTTCTTTTAAGTATGCGATTATCTGGTGTTCCGTTAGGGAGCCCTCGGCTTTAAGGACGCAATAACACTTCGGCACCTCTCCTTTGTGCAGGTCAGGTATGCCTATTACGGCGGCTTCTTTTATCTGCGGGTGCTGGTATAAGACTTCCTCTATTTCCCGAGGGTATACGTTGAGGCCTCGCACATTGACCATCTCTTTTTTCCGTCCCATTATGGTAATATAATTTTCACTGTCTAATTTCGCCATATCGCCTGTCATGAGCCAGCCGTCACGCAGGACCGTCTCGTTCTCATCGCTTCTTTTGAAATACCCCTGCATTACCCCCGGCCCTTTTACGCAAAGTTCGCCTATTTGTTCTGCCCTTAAGCTGGTGCCGTTTTCGTCTGTTATTTTGACTTTTGTATCCGGTATGGGCAGGCCTATGGAACCGGGCTTACGTCTTCCTTTTAGTGGATTAAGGGAGACTACCGGAGAGGCCTCTGTTAGGCCGTAGCCTTCCAATAGCGGTATGCCATATTTCTTCTCGAATTTTAGAAAAACCTCTATCGGCAGGGCTGCTGCCCCGGATATGGCCAGTCTTACAGGGTTAAAGAAGCGCAATAACCATGGTGCAAGGAACTTGGGCAGTTTCATCTCTGCCAGTATCTGGTATAGCGACGGTATGCCTACAAAAATAGTAACCTTGTTCTTGCGTATGGCGCGTAACAGTTTTTTGATGGGCCTGGGAGATTTCATGATAACTGTCTTGGCGCCGTTTAATAGAGGCATGATCATGCAAACGGTCGCGGCAAATGAATGAAATAGCGGAAGAAAACAGATAAATGTGTCCCCCGCTGCTACGCGGATAGTCTTGGATGACGATATAGCGTTGCTTAAAAGATTATTGTGGGTCAGCATCGCGGCTTTAGGGTGGCCGGTCGTGCCTGAAGTGTATAAGAATACGGCCAGTTCCCCGTCTTCGCAGGCCTTCGGAGATATATCTAGTTCTGCGTGTTTTTTGCCGTCAAGGTATTCTGAAAGCGAGTATGCGTTCTCCGTATTTTTATTGGTCAGGGCTACGAATTTGAGCGATCCTAAAATGACATTAAGCTCAAGCGCCATTTCGCTGTATGCCGAAGATGTAAGGATGCCCACGCTCTCTGAGTCCTGGAGGATGTATTTGGCCTCCTCCCTTTTAAACATATGATTAATAGGTACGACAACGGCGCCTGCCAAAAGGACCCCGAAATAGCAGAATATAAAATCAGGTGAATTGTCCAGCAGGATGGCTATGCGTTCACCTTTTTTGACCTGCCAGCTTTTTAAGGCACAGGCTACAGCCGAGGCCCTGTTTAAGACTTCGTCATATGTGAATTTGTTCTGGCCGAAGATGATGGCTGTGCGGTTGGGGTATTCTTTAGAACCGTAATGCAGGATATCAGTAAGATTTGTCATGTTTTTAAGATCGATAAAAGTACCACACCTAAGGACAGGCAATAGTAACCGAACCAGTGCAGTTTATCGGCTTTTATTATCTTGCTAAGGCACGAAAGGGCCGCCAGCCCGAATATGTAAGATGCAGCCAGCCCAGCCGTTATGGCCAGGGGGCTCAAATGAATGGAAAGATCAACGTCCTTGGCTTCCAATAGAAAAGCGCCGATAATGGCAGGGATCGAAACTATAAAGGAGAACCGGAAGGCCTGTTCTTTTTCTACGCCTCTTGCCAAGAGTGTAGTTATTGTGAAGCCAGATCTTGAGATGCCCGGCGTAATAGCTAATCCTTGGGCGACGCCCATGAGCGCGCTATCAGCCAGGCCGGGAGACCTCTTGCCTTTTTTAAAAAATCGTGTCAAAGAAAGTATCAGGCCGTTAATAACTATGAACACGGCTACAAGCCTGGCGGAATTGAATAAAGTTTCGAAGTTTTTTCTAAAGCATAAACCTATGACGCTGGTGACTGCCGTAACTACGGCCGTGTACCATAAGGTCTTAGGTGTCTTTATGGCCGCCCAGACATCTTTGGAGAAAAAGGTCAAAAGCGCGAGGATCGTCCCGATGTGCAGAAGAGCAGTCAGAAGGACCACATCTTCCGTCATTCCTAAGTAATGCTGTGCGATAACCAGGTGCCCTGAGCTCGAGACCGGGAAAAATTCAGTCAGTCCCTGTATGGCCCCGAGGATGATGATCTTTAACATCTTTTATTCATAACGTATTTCGTCAAGATAGAAGGTGCAACCTTCGGGATTGACGTCTAGATTGGTAGACCAGGCAAATCCGCCTATCACATGCGAAAGGTCTTTGCCTGCCAGGTTTATAGAGTATTGTCTCCATTCAGGCGTCAGCATGACCGGCCCTATGCCGGCACTTCCTGAGTCCGGATAAGCGCCTGAAATGCCCCCCATCTTGAATTCTTCTATGCGCTCCCCTCCCTTTGCCCCCCTGGCCCAGAATGTGAGCCTGTAAGCGCCGGAGAGATCAAAGCCGCCTGCCGAATTCGAGCCCCAATTATTAGCAGGGTCTTGCCAGTACATCCCTGTCCAACGCGCTCCTCCTGAAGCCCTGTTGGAATATGATATCTTTATGCAAGTTGAGCCGGAATACGGGTTTTCCATGGAATCCGGTACCAGGGTGACGTCCTGGCTATCACCCATCCAACCCGAAGGTATGAAGTGGTTGTCGGGCGCATTTTTATCCGAATATACGTAAAAAGTCTTAAACGCGGTCTCCGGCATTGCCGGCTGAGGCAGATATTGCGTCAGGCTTTTGGGTGATGTCGGTATGGGCGCCACCATCGGCGGAAGTTGAGTTGCAGGGATATCGGCCGGCTGAGTGTAGGGTGCGGCCGCTTTTTCTATCTGTGCCGTGATCTCTTCAACCGGTGCGCTCACAATGCCGGGCTTAGGTTCCTGCCTTTGGCATCCGAAAATGGCCAGGACTAACAGGACAATGGTTATTATTTTTTTCATTATTTTCTCCCGTTCATATTTTTGCTTTTTTTATAAGTTCCTTGTAATAGTTTATGCATTCAGGGCAGGCGCCTTCGGTTTCGCTCCATTCCGGATGGTCCTTTTTGATCAGGCTCAATAGGTATTCTTCGGCCTTGATGTGAGTAAGGGCGCTGGCTTCATCTACGACACGGTCGCATATCTGACAAGTATATGGTGCCCCGGTATTTTTTTTAGCGCCTGCGGCACAGCGGTTGCAAAGCCCGGGATCTTCGGGCGAAGGGTAACACTTCAGAAGATTTTTCAATAGGCCCGAGAAGGCCCCCTCCAGCGGTACCCTGCATTTTCGGCATCTTTTCATGGATCTGTCTCCTGTCTGTTTTTGGACGGTGTAAAATCAGGCTGGTGTTCCAGGAGCCGTTTTATGTGTTCTTCGTCGCTGAGCCCCATAGATACGACTACCTCGCCTAAATGCTGGCCGGTATTCCAGTGGTGGTTTAACGCCTCATTGAGCTGTTCTTCGTTTAAAAGGCGGGTTTCAAGCATGATCTGTCCAAGCGGTTTATAGTTTTTTAAGGCATGATGATGGCTCTTTAGCTCAGTGGCATATTGTTCTTTTAAGTCCGGGCGGTTTTCCGGCACTGTATCGGCTAGCCTACGGCTTACGGTATCGGCACCGGCATCGGCTGAGCGGCGGTTGACAAGGTAGTTGCTGGTGTGGTGTTTTTTCAGGAATTTTTTAATTTCAAAAGCTATTTCTATGAGTTCGAAAATAGAGCGGATGTTTGATGCCTTGTTGTTGACTATGGCTATGGAAAGGCCCATTAAAGGGATATGTTTTAAGTGGCCGCTCCTGTCTTTGGACCTGGTAAAACCGTTTTTCCTGTCTTCCAAGGAATAATGGAACAACATTAGCCGGTCAAATTCGTTGATGCATTCCTGCGCTATAAGCTCTTCTTTGTCGGGTGTTGTCAGATAGACGAAATCATCGCCTCCGATATGGCCCACGAAATCACCGCCGTTGCCGAATTTCCTTACAGCCGAGGTTATTATTTTTGCCGTTTGAAGGATGACGCGGTCGCCGGCGATGTAGCCGTATTTGTCGTTAAAGGATTTAAAATTATTTATATCCAGGTATGCGAAAGAGAAAGGTTTTTTTTCTTCCATGTACCCCTTGACGAATTTCTCGATGGATTTGTTTCCCGGGAGCTTTGTCAACGCATTGGCATGGAATTGGTGGTCGGCGCTCCTTAAAGACAGCGCTATCCTTATCTCTAAGTCTATAGGGTCCGGAGGCTTGATGAGGAAGTCGTCTACCCCCTGCTCTATGTCCAACAGGCTGCGCCTGAGCTGTTTTTTCTCGATCAGGATTATTATGGGCATATATGACGTGATAAAGTCATATTTCAACATTTTACATAGTTTCAAACCGTCTATCTTGGACAGATGAGCGTCGATAAGTATAAGGTCGGGGTATTTCTGCGCGGCGAGATTTAAGGCAAGGTTGCCGTCATGGCAGAGTATGACGTCATAATTCCAGGCCTTCAGGAGGTATGTTAATATTTTGTCCAGGCTTTGGTCTTCGATGACCAGGAGGATTTTTTTGTTTTTGGACATCTTATTCTTTTACCGCCGCATTGTAGATAAAAACAACAGCGGTAACAATGACGAAGACAACGCGGCAGATACCGATGGATATCATGGAGTTATCCGTGCCGAACCTCGTTACCAGAAATGACTCTGTGCGTATCATCAGGATAAATAAAAGGAGAGTTGTGAAAAAGAAAGAGCCTATTTTCTTTAACGGCCATTTACGCAGGAATATTATATAGAACAGCCCGAGGCTTAGTAAAAGCGTCTTTAGGTCAGTGCCTTTAAAAAAGTCTGTGGCAAGCGTGATGGTCTGGTAGATCTGTTCTTTGATCTCGAGAATTATATTATTCACGTTTTCCTTTTAGGGAGAAGACAAGAATGCCGGATACCAGCATAATAAGGCCGGAGTAAGCGGCTATTTTTCCCCAGTACAGGCTTTCTTTTCCTCCGGACCTTTTGTAAAGCGGGCTTGTCTGCTCTGTCTTAATGAAATTTTTTGAATCTATCCAGATGATCTTGTAACGCGGGGTAAAAATAACTAATAAAATTATGCCCAGGACGGCAAGCACTGAAACGGCTATCTGTTTTTTGTTCATTTTTTCTCTCCCGTTGTGATGATATAAGTCTATCTAAAATCAGAAGATAAGTCAATGATTTTGGGCGCGAATATCCTTTTGATCAGCATGGTGGCATAGCTTCCGCGGGCCAATGAAAATTTAAGGACCATTTTTTTTGAACCCGGGTATAGGTCATCCGCGGAGGCCTCTTCAGTCAGTCCCTCCGGAACTGCCACGGCCTTTCTTTGCGTGCTCTTGAAATATGCCTGCCGTATCTTTGTAATGTTGAACATAGGCGTTGTAAGCCCATTTTCCTGCAGGACCATCTCAGCGATCTTTCTCGTCCTTTCATCAGAAATATCCATTTTAGAGGCTATGGTAGGAATGGCCAGGTTTAGCCAGTCAGCACGCAGGGCCGGCTCCAGGATATCGAAAAAGATATAATCTCCTGCAAGGCCTTTATGGGTGAGCGGCCCCTGCACATTTTGCGCTAGAAATCTTCTTAAGGTCTCATTCCATAAGTAGCCCTGGTATGCCGAAAAATGGAGCGTGAGTTCGTGCGGCGGTATCTTTCTTAATAGTGGGATGAAATCCTTTGGCTTGGCTGCCAGATGGGCGAAGGCCGACCGCGCTGTTTGCGATACGGCTTTTTGAAGGCAGCGCTGCCAGTCTCCCCAATTTTCATAGAAGAACCCCTTTTCTTCCCTGGCCTTCTTATCGTCGGTCGATGATAGATGCGTTAAGTAGATCTTAAGCGCGCCGTTAAAGTGTTTCTTTAATATTTTTTCCGCAAGGAACCCCTGGTTTTTGTCGAATGTGCCGAATCTTTGGTCATCAAAATAATTAGCGAAGCCCGAATCCCTTATTTTGGGGATCTCTCTTTGGGCTGTATCCGCTTCTTGATCGCTTACGCCCCTTAATACAATGGAAAAGCGGTTTGCATCGATTAAGTCCGGGCCCATAGGCCTGTCGAGGTAACCGACGTGTGTCAGCGACCAGTTCTTCTCTTTGATATCAACGGGCTTTTTGTTGTCCTGGACAGTTATATACTGGCGCGTAAAGGCATGTTTGTCTTTTCGTCCGCCATAGCCGAAATTTGAAAAGGGCAGGCGCAATCTTTTGGAAATTTCGAGCAGCAGCTCGATCGTATTCTCGCCCTTTTTTTCCAGGAGGTAAAGCCCTGTAGGGCCTTTGGAGGATATGGGCGTCCCGAGTATCTCTTCGACATAGAAATCCTCAGGCAGGACTTTGATCTTCATGTTAAGTTAAATGTTCCTTTTAATGTTCGTGCCGGCAAAACGTTCCAGGCCGTGTGATTCCTGTACCCAGCCATTCTCCAGGCCGTATTTTTTTAAGGATGATACGGCGCGGGCATATTCTTCCCGGGTTATGCGGCGGTCTAAGGGCGGATTGCTCTCTGCCTCAAAACACGGTTGGTATTGGCTCATCAGGCTTATATATACCTGGGGTGAAAGCTTTTTTGCGATAAAGGCGCATATCTGTTCTGTAGAGGACAGGTCTTGCGGCAGGACAAGGTGGCGTATTATGAGGCCGCGTTCTATTATGTCGTTTTCGTCGAATTTTGCGATGCCTACCTGGTCAAACATTTCTTTTACGCTTCTTTGGTTGAATTCCGGGTAGTCGGGCGCCAAGGAATACCTGGCAGCGTGTGCATTGTCCGCATACCGCATATCAGGCAAGTAGATATCAATGATGCCGTCGAGGAGCCGGATCATTTCCGGAAGTTCGTAGCCTGAAGTGTTGTAGACGAGCGGGATGTGTAATCCGTCCCTGACAGCTAAGATGAGGGCCTCTAAGATCTGAGGCATGACGTGTGTGGGGGTCACAAAATTTATGTTGTGACAGCCAAGCTCCTGTAGCTCGAGCATATAGCCTGCCAATTCACTTGCGCCTGCCTTTCTGCCTTCTTCGAGCTGGCTGAAGTCGTAATTCTGACAGTACAGGCACTTTAGGTTACAGCGGGAAAAAAATATGGTGCCTGATCCTTTTGTGCCCGAAATGGCCGGTTCTTCTCCGTGGTGGGCAAAGTAACTGCAGACGAGCGCGTTCCTGCCAGTGCGGCAGAAACCTTTCTCATCTTTTAGCCGGTTGATGCCGCACTTCCTGGGGCATATAGCGCATGACTCAAGCATGGAGAGCGCGGTTTCGGCTTTTTTGTGCAGGCCCCCGGACTTAAACGCATCTATATAGCTGGGAAGAGCCATATTTTTTTTCGATCTGTTCATAATATTTATTTCTGACCTTGTTAAAAAAAGCTATGTGGCTGTCGGTCTTGTAATCAGGGTAGGTCCATCGGCCGGCGCAGAATGTGTTATTTTTGAAATAAAGTGTCACTTCCTGAAAAATGCCTCTTCCGGCATATATCCTGTGAGCAAAATTCTTTGTGGTTGCCAGCACAAGCTTGGATAGGGTTATGTAACCAGGGTCTAAGTTGATGTCTCTTTTGTCGTTGTTGGAGGACAATTTTTTTTCTAATCGATTGGCGGCAAGCTTGCACTCCGGCAGGCGTTCCGCGGGGATAAGCCGTTCAAATGAGATGAACTTTCTTTTAAGGCCGTCACCCATTTCTTTGGAATAATAATCTGTAAGGTCAAATTCAAAGACAGTGCTGGTAATGTCGGCCGGCCCGAATTTTTTTGTTAACAGCTTTTCGGCCTGTGTGAATAAGGCCGTATCATTGGCGATGATACCTGTGATAAGTTTAACTGGCAGAGGACGGGTTGGTTCGCCCATTACGGGTTTTTAGGAAGGCCGGGTGAGGTTATTTTTGACATAGGCGTCTATGAGTTTCATATCGCCTTTTGAGATCGAGTTGAAATAGATGGCAATGTTGTATTTGTCGTGTTCCAATGTCCCTTCGGTCCGCTCGATACGCACTATGGTCCCTTCGCAAATTATGTGTTTGGCGGTCTTTGAGCTTTTGGAACGGGGTATCAGCAATGTGATCTTGAGCTTTGTCAAGATCGGCAGATAAGAGTCTATCTGACAGTAGGCACCTATACAGCTGATATTTTGTGTTTCAGTGACAAAGTCGGCCTCTTTGTCATTTAGTTTGATGGCGATATTTTTAGAAACGCGCTGATAACGCCTGCGTTCCTGAACGTGTTCTTTTCTATTCAGCTGCTTTTTTATTTGCATCGGCGAAACACTTCCTGTTGCAGTAGAATTTCCCGTTCCTGTAGTAGCGCTTTAAGCGTTTCACAGGTTTGTTGCATTTTGCGCAATTGACTTTTTTTGACTCTTTGTCTGCCATTTGATCTGCCCTCTATCTTCCCATTGTGATGTTGATTAAGATATATTCTTCAAGCCACTTTTTGAACATAGGGTTGATCTCGGAGAATTCAACGCCTGTCTGGAATTGGTCCGAACGCGGCGCGGTCTGTGACCATACTACCTTGGCCACTACCTCGATCACTTTGTTTACCTCCGGAAAACGCAATTTTATGATAATGTTGCTGTTCGGCTGAAAGAACGAATCCGTGTCCATCCTTAAGCCGGTCATGCTTATATCTTTGGTTATCGTCTCTCCAAAACGCTTTGAAGCGCTGATCTGGTGGAAAGTCACCGGGAGGCCGACTTTTAAACGTCTGGCCCTGCGTTTTTCAGGAATATCCGTAGTTTTCTTCACGATTTGAACAGTAGATTATCACATAAGTCCTTTTGTGTCAAACATATTATGCTTTACAAAGATTAAGAGAATGGTATAATTTTATTCGCTATGGAAGACAAGACAGATAACATTGAGCCTTCACTGCCTCAGCAGCAGACAGCCTTAAAGCCCCCGTTGCAGCCCATTGATATAAAGAGGACTGGACTGCCTACCTCTCTTATTATTGGCCTTGTTCTTGTGGGTTTTATCGGAGCAGGCCTTCTTTTTGCGGTTTTTTCAAGGCCGGGTCTTCAAAAAGAGGCGTCAAAACAGAAGCCTGATCAGGCCGCAGCTATACCGGCCCCTTCCGCCATCGTTGAGATAATACCAGAGCCTGATGCTAAAGCAACGGCCAAGAGTGCCGCAAAACAGGCAAGTCCTGTACCGGTATTGACATTGTCCGGCATACTTTTTGGCGAACAGGGCAGTTTAGCGCTTATAAACGGAAGAGTGGTGCGTGAAGGCGGTTTGATCGAAGGCGCCAGGCTCGATAAGGTATCTTCTGACAGGGTAGAGCTCAGTTTTGAAGGTAAAAAGATAATCCTTCGCTCTAAATGATCCTCAGTATAACCCTTCTATTACTTCTTTAAGCAGTCTTTCCGGGATATTTTCGACTATCTTCGTTTTTCCTATCGCTTCGAGCAGTACAAAACGATTTTTGCCGTGTGTGAATTTTTTGTCATGTTTGAGCGCGGAAAGGACATTATCCGGTCTTATGCCTTTTATTTTTGCGGGCAGCCCTATCGTGCGGATGATACCGGAGATCTCCGAGGCTATTTTTTCGTCTAATAGGCCGAGCCTGCATGACAACCTGCATGCGGCCACTATCCCTATCGCCACCGCTTCGCCATGTGATATCTTGTAGTTGGAGGCTGCCTCTACGGCATGCCCGAAGGTATGGCCAAAATTGAGAATGATGCGTACGCCCCTTTTATCAAACTCATCAACAGCTACTATCGAGGCCTTGAGGCCGGCACATCTTAAAATAACGGTATTTATTGCCTCAGGGTCGAGTGCCTTGATCTTGCGGAGATTTTTCCTGAAAAATTCAAATAGTTTGCTATCTTTGATCACCGCGTACTTTAAGGCCTCGGAAAGCCCTGCTCTTATCTGGCCGGCAGGCAGTGTTTTTAAGAGGCCAGTGTCGGCCAGCACAAAACGCGGCTGGTAAAAGGCCCCGACCAGGTTCTTGCCGAACGCCGTATCGACCGCCGTCTTTCCTCCTATGGAAGAATCTATCTGTGCCAATAGAGAGCAGGGTATCTGGATGTAAGGCACACCTCTTTTATAAATTGCCGCTATAAAACCCGTTAAGTCCCCTACTACCCCACCGCCAAAGGCGGCTAAAAATATCTTTTTCTTTGTATCGAACTTTGTGATCTTTTCTATCAGATCAAAGGCTATTCCAGCGCTCTTGCTTTTTTCTGAATCAGGTATTGTCAGGGCAAGGATGCCGGAGCAGCTTTTGCGCAGCAGTGCTTTAAGTCTTTCCCCGTATATCTTAGCCAGATTAGGCGTGGTGATAAGCACAACGTCTTGCCCTATGTCAGTTTTTTTGATCAAGCCCGGCAGTTCTTTGAGCGCACCGTTCCCGATGTAAACAAAATAGGGCATGCCCTTTACAGCGACTTTGATCTTTTTTATCATAGAGTTGTTATGAAGTGGATCACCACGGCCGCTACCGGCCAGACGAATTTTTCGAACAATCCCATGTATAATAGCGCGAATAAAATAATAAATCCATAGGGTTCTAAACGGGCCATCTGCATGGCCAGCGGAGCAGGCAGCAGCCCCATAAGGACCCTTGAGCCATCAAGGGGTGGTATAGGTATGAGGTTGAAAACGGCTAAAACGGAGTTTACGATTATTGAATATTGGAGCAGGGCCCCGGCGATCCCGAAGTCTTTGGCCCCAAGTTTTAAGAGGATAGATGCGGCTGCGGCGAACAAGAGATTGGCCAACGGCCCTGCTATGCCCACCCAGATCATGTCTTTCTTCGGGTTTTTAAGGCTTGCAAAATTGATGGGGACTGGCTTTGCCCAGCCGAATAAGACAGGAGACCTCATTGCTATAAGCATTAGAGGTAAAAAGATGGTTCCGAAGGGATCGATATGGGCCAGGGGGTTTAAAGTCAGCCGGCCCATCCTTTGGGCGGTAGTATCTCCACGGCGGTAAGCCACAAAGGCATGCGCAAATTCGTGGATAACGACCGCGGAAAAAAATACGGCCAGCGATAGGACTATGCCCATGAGTTTTTTAAAGAGTTACAACCGAATAAGCACTACAGAAGACGCCGGTGATACCCTGCGGTCTACCGCAAGGGCTTATTTCTTTGGAGCGGCTTTGGCTTTCTTGTCGGCTGCGGGAGCTGCTGCGGCTGCGGCGCCTGCTTCTGCGGGTTTCTCGCCGGCCTTCTCCTTCTTTAACTTGATGCGCAAAGCTTTGATCTTGGGCAGGCCAAAAACCTTTGTGTCGTCTTTCCAGAGGCCTTTTGTCACCATGTGTTTTATGCGCTCTGTCCTTTTTAAGACGGATTTTTGTTGTTTGCCTTTGACAGCTGCTCCTAATGATGGATGGATAGACATATCAGATCTTTCTTATGAAACAGTCTGAGTACGATTTCTTTAGTTCCTTCAGACTTTGTTGCGCTTCTTCCCTTTTGGCGAAGTTGCCCGCCAGGACGACTGTATAATTACCGGATGATCTCGTAAAGGAAGAAATGCCTTTTTTAGTTAATGTTTCGGCCAGGCTTTTGGCCGCTGATTCCGACTTGACTGAGGCTACCTGTATCGCGAAGTTCCCTGCCGGTGCCGAAAAGACCTGCGGTTCGGCAGCCGTATTTTGGGCCGCATTATCCGCGGCCTGCGCGCCTGCCGCGTCAGCAGTGATGGCGGTTTTTTCTTGAGCAGTAGTAACAGGTTTTGTTTCGCTTGCTTCTTGTGCCGCAAGCGTAACCGGGCCCAGCCCTGCTTCAGGGCTGTTTTTTGCGACGAGCTTTCCTTTTTCAACTCCGAGGGCAAAACTGGCCACCAGGAGCATGACCGCACAGATAAAAATAATGATAACGCTCTGGTGCGAAAAAACTACGTTGATCTGCGTTCCCTCACCGGGCGTTTCGCTCTGGACACCGGACAGGTATGAAAAGTTAGTTTTTTCTTTTGGGAACACTTCAAATTCTATCTGCTGATTTTTTGAAGCATTATTCATAGCACCCTATTATAGTTTTTAGTGGGTCAAATTCAAGTATTTTTTTAACTTTTTGTTATGCGAGATCTTGACGAGGCTTTTGACTATAGCTGGATCGAACTGCGTCCCGCTGTACTTCTTGATCTCTTCTAAGGCATCGTCCACGCTCACCCTCTCTTTATACGGCCTTCCGTATACCATCGCATCAAAGGCGTCGGCTACCGACATAAGGCGGGCGCCGATCGGGATCTTGTTCTTCTTAAGCTTGGAAGGATAACCCGTGCCGTCATATTTTTCATGGTGGTGAAGGATGATCGGCACAACGGGTTTTAATATCTGCAGGTGTTTTATGATCTCCGCGCTCTTTACCGGGTGCCGTTTGATTATGTCGTATTCCTCCCCTGTCAACCCGGAAGCCTTGGTAAGTATTTCAGTCGGGATATTGACCTTGCCGGCATCGTGCAGCATGCTCGCGTATTTCAGGCTGTCTATATCTTTTTTGTTCAATCTGAGCTCTTCGCCTAACGCGCGGACGAGCCTGGAAAAGTACGGCGTGTGAGCGTATGCCGGCGGCACCTTCGAATCAAGTACCGTTACCAGGGATTTGATGGTCCCCATTATCATTTTTTCCTGTTCCGAATATAACTGTATATTTTTTATGGCCATGACTATCTGGCCGCAGATGGTCATAAGATTTTCCAGATCAAGATAGTCGAATGAACCTTCTTTCCTGCAGGTTTTTTTGTCACGGCAGATGAGGATGAACCCGATAATATCGTCTCCTATGAGCGGGGCTGAAAGGAAACAGTCCTTTTTGATGGCGGCACTCTTGGTGACGATGCGGTTCTCCAGGATATTTTTGATCTTGGTCTTTTTCATGGTGAAGGTGCGCTTGTTATTGGAGATAGACGATCGGATCGAGACGCGCGTTTTAGAATTATCCAGTATGGCCAATGTGCACTTGTTCGCCTTGAATATCTGGGAGAGAAGTTTTGTCAGTCTCGATGACAGGTCCGCCAGGTCATAGGTAGTATTGATGAGCCTGTAGACCGAATGCAGGGCCGATAAAAGAGATTTATACTTTTTTGTAGGGGTTGAATAATTTCTCATATTCATCCAGCGCATACCTGTCTGTCATGCTTGCGATGTAATCGCAGACGACATTGTATTTATCGCAGCTCTCGCTGATCTTGCCTTGGAGTTCTTCGGGTAACATTGACGTATTGTCTATGTAGGCGCAGAATAATTTGCGGATGAACCGTCTGGCCTTGTCCGACATGCGGTTTACCCTGTAGTGCCTGTAAAGGCCGGTCTGCAGGAATTCCCGCAGCGGCTTTCTCTTTTCCTTGAGTCCGTCGCTGAAATCGATCAGGCGTGTGGAAAATTGCCTGACGTCGGCTATGCTCGATATATTATTTTTTTCCAGCCTTGCCCTGGACTCAGTGATGCAATCGTCTACAAGGATCGCGATAAGTCTCCTGATGATCTGGTATCTTTTTTTTGGGTTCCCGATCCCGGGGTGCCTGCCTTCTATTTCTTTTCCGGCCTCATGCCAAAAACTTATTTTTTCAAGGCAATTTTCCTGGATGAGCCCCGAGGCCAAGCCGTCATCCAAGTCATGATTATCATATGCTATTTCGTCGGCAATGTCAACTATCTGGGCCTCCAGCGTAGGCATTGAATTTGGTTCTAGTTCCTGCGGGACCTTTGCCTTGTCATATTCGGTCCTGTGCTTTACTATGCCCTCCCTGGTCTCCCAACTGAGGTTTAATCCCGGAAAATCAGGGTATCTTTCTTCGAGCTCGTCCACTATTTTTAGCGTGTGGAGATTGTGTTCGAACCCTCCGTGGCCGGCCATAAGCTCGTTTAAGATCTCTTCTCCTGCGTGGCCGAAAGGCGTGTGGCCCAGGTCATGTGCCAAAGAAAGCGCCTCGGCCAATTCCTCATTGAGCCGCAAGGCCTTGGCGATGGTGCGGGCGATCTGTGAGACTTCTAAAGAGTGTGTCAGGCGGGTACGGTAGTAATCGCCTTCGTGGTTGACGAATACCTGTGTCTTGTATTCAAGGCGCCTGAAGGCAGCGCTATGGATTATGCGGTCCCTGTCCCTCTGGTAAAGGCTGCGGTAAGGGTGTTCCTCTTCACGGTATTTACGGCCGCGGGAATTACCCGATTTCATGGCATAGGGCGCAAGCAGGCTATTTTCCAGTTCGTTTAAGGCCATCGTTTTTCTTCTTTAGCGTAGCATAAAGTTCGTGAAGGGATTGAGAGATGATCTTAGTGTTAAAGATGGCCGGCATGAAATTCGTGTCGCCTTGCCAGCGCGGTACCAGATGTATATGGAGGTGATGCTCGATGCCGGCGCCGCCAACGCGGCCGATATTTATGCCTATATTATAGCCCTCCGGTTTTAGTGTCTGCTCAAGGAGCCGTTTCGCTTTATTCAGGCAATTTATCAGGTCTGCCGTCTCGGCGCTATCGAGTTGTCCTAACTCCCGGACGTGCTTTTGCGGCGCTATCATTATGTGGCCGTTATTGTATGGATAAATATTCAGTATCGCAAGCGAACTTTTAGAGCGAAAGACCACAAAATTTTTTTCATCCTTGCCGGACTCAAATGCCTTGCAGAAAAGGCAGCCCTTTTCCTTTTTAAATTTTTTTATGTATGCTATCCTCCATGGGGCCCAGAGCCTTTTATGGTTCATAGTTTTACGATCCTGGCATCGATCTCGGAATTAAGTTCTATTATGCCATACGAGTTTACGTGCGTGAAGATCTTGTCCGTAGGGCTGCCCGGGTTAAAAAATACGGTCTTGCCGACCTTCTCGCATAGTGGCTGGTGCGTATGGCCGAATATCACAAGGTCGTAGGTCTTATCGAAGCTCTTTTTTATCAGGTCAAAGACCCCCTCTGCCCGGCCGAAGCCGTGCATAAGGCCTATCTTGTATTTAGAAAGCTTGAAAGTTTCTTTTTCTTTGAGGTAGTCCCTTAAGAGGGCCGAGTCAAGATTGCCCAATACCGCCTTCAAGGGCTTCAGGTTTTTTAGTTTCTTGTAGTATTCTACCGATGTGAAATCCCCGGCGTGGATTATAAGGTCGACTTTTTTGAATTCTTTTAGTACCGCAGCCGGCAGTTCGTCGTAGCGGTCCGGGATGTGTGTGTCTGCTATTACGCCTAAGCGCATTTTATGATTCTGGGTTTTCCGTAGATGTCCATTAAGCTGTTGATATTGGCGATATCCCATGTAAGTATTTGTGATTCCTTTGCGAGCAGCCTGGCGTTGCGTTCTATACCGCCGAGGCAGATGATGAGCTTGTTGACCGTTTTGCCGTGCTTGAATCTCTTGATGGACTGCAAGAATTCGTTAACGTCCTTTTCGTCTATGCCGTCTTCTTTTATTGCGGCAAGCCACAGGCTGTCCTGTGACTTGGCGAAGAGGCCTATCTTTAAGTCCGTATTTTCGAACCGGATGATCTTTAATTCCTTGAACGTGGAAAGCTGGAACCTTTTCTTGTCTATCTGCAGGGTGTCACCCTCGAATAGATTGAATAGGTCGAACATCCTGTCGGCGACATCTTTCCTGGAGGCCTTTATGAATTCTTCTATCTCGGCCGCTATGCTGTTTTTAAAGTTCGATGACTGCTCGCAATGGTCCGGGTCAAGGGCGTTCAATTTTTCGACCAGGACGAACTTCAGCCAGAAAGACATGAGCCTGTCATTGAGCTGATAGAAGGAGCCGTTTTTGGAGATAATGTTTAATTCAGTGAGTTTTTTGAGTTTCTGGTTTAGCTCCGCCCTCTGCCTTCTGAAGAATGAGGCCAGGTCTTTTATCCTGTTCTTTCCGGTAGCTATAGCCCCCAGGAGATAAATATATTCGTTTTTATTCCTGTTCGTAGTCAGTTGCGAGAGGGAATTCGTGAACTTTTGGTTTAATATCCCCCAGTCGTTAAAGAGGATGCGTTCAAGTGAGGCGGCGATCATATCTTTGTCTATGGCGGTTTTTTTAAGGCTGAGGCAGGCGGAGACGGCCTCGTCGCAGATCGTCTTTAAATAGAACGGATGGCCGCCGGTGAAGTGTATAAGAAAAGATGTTATCTCCGAAGCGATCTGGATGTCGTTTAAGCGGCACCTGATGAGTTCCGAGCTTTGCGCCGGGTTTAGCATACCGAGCTCAAGGGTCTCGAAGTTCCCGAAAAGCAGGGTAAGTTCGTTGGCCAGTATGTCCTTGGCCTCATGTTTTGCGGAACTCGAAAAGATAAAAAGAGTGTTTTTGTGGAACATTATCTTTTTACCGAGCTCCTGCCAGATGTTCTTGGGGCCGAATTGTTTTAAGTGATGGAATTCGTCGAAGATGATAACACAGTGTTTTTGCGTCTCTTCCGCGAAGTTTTCTATAATGGCGAATAATTCCTTGAAGAGTGCTTCCGGCTTGTCTTTGTCGATATGCGCCAGGAAGAGCTCGATCTGAGGCGCTGTCTTAGGCAGGGCTTCTTTGGCTCTTTTTACCAGCATTTCAAGATTTTCGCGTGAGGAGAGGAGCTGGGTTTTTTTAAGGAAATTATAAAGCAGGCTGTTTAAGCACCTTTTAAGGAAGAGAGAGAATTCGAAAGGCACTATATCACAGTAGACCGGGATGAGCTTTTCATCATTAAGCTCGTTTAACAGGGATTTTAAAAGCGTGGTCTTGCCGCATAGTTCTTCGCCTAAGATGGCTATATTCTGCCTGTATCCGTCCTTAAAATCAGAGACGCGTTTTTTAAGGGATTCAAAGATTTCTTTGCGCAGATTACAGAAAATAGCCTGTTCCATACAAATACCTTTTATATCAGTTCAGATAGTATAACGGGTTCTGAGGCTTGTTTTTCCTTCTGATCTCAAAATGCAGGTTGCTTCCATCCTGCCTCGGAGTCTGCCCTGCTTTTGCTATCGTCATGCCTTGTTTGACGGTGTCGCCCGTCTTTACCGCTACAGAAGAGTTGCCGCAATAAACGGTGGATACCCCTTCACGGTGTTCGATAATGATCGTCTTTCCATAGCCCACAAGGCTGCCTGCGAAAGCCACCTTTCCATCATGGCTTGCTAAAACATCCTGGCCGAGGCCTATGGCGATGTCTATGCCTTTATTTGAGACACCGTTCAACTTTTGTTTGAATTCGCAGGTTATCTTTCCTTTTGCCGGCCAGATGAAATCGTGGTTGTCTTTGGGTGCAGGATTGCCTTTGGCCAAGGCAGGATATGACTTTGATCCTGGGATGATTATGGTCTGTCCTGTTGTGATCGTAGCTGATTCGTGTATGCGGTTGACGCGGACCACTTCCTCTAAGTCCGCGTTATACATTTTACAGATGCGCCATAGCGTTTGGCCATTCTGGACAACGTGGCTTATACTCTCTTTTGGGGTAAGTGCTGCTGTTGTAACAGGGGTTGCCTTTGAAGAAGGTTGATCGATGGTGGCGCACGCAGGCAAAGACAGGGTTAATAACAACACAAGCAGTTTATAAGGCATTATCGGCTTCGATTCCCATCTTGATAGATCACTACTTCAGAGCGAGCGATGGGAATCCTCCTCCCCCGTTGCGACATTCGTCGCAACTCCGCCGTAGCCGGCCGGTCTCGCTTGAACCGGTGGCGCTCGACTCGGCTTCGATTCCCATCTTGATAGATCACTACTTCAGAGCGAGCGATGGGAATCGAACCCACATAACCAGCTTGGGAAGCTGGTGTTCTGCCACTGAACTACGCTCGCAAAAATTACATCAAAACTTTTTAAATCTTTATTTTAAGCAAGGCTGTATTTTACCATTTGAGGAGTTATTAGTCAATCTCTTATGCTCGATGTTTTCCGAAGCAATCATCTATCAGCTTTATAGAACAGAACTCGCCGCACATTGTGCAGACATCTTTGATCTTGGGGTGCGAAGAAGCTCGGTATTCCTTTGCTTTTCCGGGGTCAAAGGCCAGTTCTATCTGCTTCGTCCAGTCCCTTTTTTTTCTGGCTATAGAGATATCGCGGTCTATGTCTGTGGCGCCTTTTAAGCCTTTGGCGATATCGGCTGCATGGGCGGCTATTTTTGAGGCGATAAGGCCGGCCCTGGTGTCTTCTACGGACGGGTGCCTGATGTGCTCTGAGGGGGTAAGATAACAGAGGAAATCCGCCCCGTACCATGCAGCCAGGGCCCCGCCGATAGCCCCGGAGATATGGTCGTAGCCCAATCCGGCATCAGTTACAAGCGGGCCTAATACGTAGAATGGGGCACCGTCGCATATCTTTTTTTCCAGTTCGATATTTTTTTTGATCTGTTGTAATGGCACGTGCCCCGGCCCTTCTATTATGACCTGGACTCCTGCGCGCCTTGCCCGTTTGGCGAGCTTGCCTAATTCTATAAGTTCGGCTATCTGGACTTTGTCGGTGGCATCGAGTATCGAGCCTGGCCGCATGCCGTCCCCCAGGCTCAAGGTTATATTGTATCTTTTAGAAAGCTCCAATATTTCATCGAAATATTCATACAGCGGGTTCTCTCTTTTATTCTTTTTCATCCAGTTGACCAGGAGGGCTCCCCCGCGGCTTACGACATCGAGTATCCTCTTATTTTTTTCAAAGACAGCCACGCTTTTTTGGTTTATGCCGCAGTGCACGGTGAAAAAATCTACGCCTGACCTTGCCTGTTCTTCAAGGACGTCAAAGATCTCATTTTTTTCTAACTTTAAGAATGTGCCGGCCCTCTTTTGCGCCCGCATGGCGGCTTCGTAAATAGGCACTGTGCCGACAGGTATGGGGGAATTCCGTAATATGGCCTGCCTGACCTTTTTAAGGTCGCCTCCCAGGCTTAAGTCCATGACCGCATCCGCTCCAAGCTCTACGCTTATCTCGAGTTTTCTTAATTCATCGTCAAGGTCCGGTTTATCGGTGGAGGTGCCTATATTGACGTTTACCTTTGTGCTCAGGCCTTTGCCTATGGCACATGGCTTTTTCAGCTTCTTCGTGTTATTCAGGGTTATTACGCACGTGCCATGATTTATCTCTTTTTTGAGCGTGGATGCCGGGATGCCTTCATTTTTAGCTGTCTCTGACAACGTGCTTGAAAAGTTTTTGTCTTTAAATAGTTTTTTATACATTGGATATTTTTTCCTTTAATCTTTTGGCGGCCTGCTCCGGGTTACCGGACAAACAGATCTCACGAATGACCGCGATGTTCAATGGCCCGTGCCCCTTCATACCGTTTATTTTATCTTCCGTGATCCCGCCGATCGCAAAGACAGGCTTTTTAGATATTTTTATCGCTTTTTTAAGGGCCGCTATCCCCAGAGGTTGCACGTCCGGCTTTGTCAGCGTCTTAAAGACCGGGCCAAAACCCAGATAGTCGCACTCTTCTAGCTGCGCGCGTTTTATGTCATTGATGCTGTGGCATGAAAGGCCGATCATTTTTTTGGCACCCAGTATTTTCCTTGCGTAGCGCACAGGCAGGTCATCCTGGCCTAAATGCAGGCCGTCTGCGCCTATGGCTAGAGCGACATCCAGCCGGTCGTTTATGATAAAGGGCACGCCTGCGCTACGGCAAATGCCAAGTAACCCGATGGCGCGCTCTATCATGTCTTTTGCGCACGAGAGCTTATCGCGCAATTGCACGATGTCTACGCCGCCTGCCAGGGCCTTTTTAAGTATCCATTTTAAATTACCGTCAACGCATGCGTCCTTATCTAGGACCAAGTAAAGACGGGAACCTCTGGACAGATCTTTTTTCAAAGGCATAGAACTTAAAGCGCAGTTTTTGTATTTTTTTGCTCGCCTCATTATCGAATACTTTAAAGAACTCTTCTAATCCCCTGAGGGCTTCTTTGACACGCTGGCTATTTGCCAAAAAGATACCTTTAAAAGACTTCCTTTTTGGGCCCAAAGAGAACGACCTTCCGATGTCGTCTCCAGCGTCGCGATTTTCGAACAGCATGTACTGGTCAAGCCGCGATCTTTTAGATATTAATGTAAGATCGTGGCGCATCCTGCTTAATTCCGCGGACAATCGGGCATCTTTCAAATTGAAACGGCATATGTCCTCGCAGACCCTAAGGCCTTCTTTGGCGCGGTTCAGGTTTGCGTCAATGATCCTGTAGGAGCCGCGAAATATATCATTATCTTTCTTTTTCTTGTCCGAGGAGGGCATATGCTACCGGTTCTTCTGGATCTTTTTGATGAGTCCGGTGGTGGAGCGGTTTTTGACATACGGGATAACAAAGACTTTTCCGCCGCGGGACAGGACTTGCGCTGAGCCCACTATTTCGTCTTTTTTCCAATCCCCGCCTTTGACTAATACGTGCGGCTTTATGGCCTCGATGAGTTTAAGCGGCGTGTCCTCGTTGAAAATAACTACAAAATCCACGCTTTCAAGGGCCGCCAGGACCTCTGCCCTGTCGTTTTGGGTGTTTATCGGCCTGTCTATCCCTTTTATTTTTTTTACCGAAAGGTCGGAGTTTAATCCTACTACGAGTAAGTCCCCTTTTTGTCTTGCCTGGGCCAGATATTTTATGTGCCCTACGTGCAGTATGTCAAAACAGCCGTTCGTAAAGACGACTTTTCTTTTTTTGTCCTGTGTTAAAATTTTCTTTAAACGCGCCAGGGATGCGATCTTTTTATTTTTCATGTGACGTTGAAGGGTTATGCGGGGTTATCGCTTCTTGCGTCCCGCAAATGCTTCTTCTACAAGTTCGCAGATGATGTGGATGACCAGGATGTGAGATTCCTGTATGCGTGCTGTGACAAAAGATGGAACTATGAGGGATATATCGGCAAGATGCGCCAGGGCGCCTCCGTCCTTACCTGTCAGCGCTATGGTCTTTAGCCCTGTTTTTCCGGCAAGCCGCGCAGCCTCCAGGACGTTTTTAGCTTTTCCGCTTGTGGAAATAGCGAAGGCTATGTCCCCGGGCATGCCTAAGGCCTGTAGTTGCCGGCTGAATACTCTGTCGAACGAATAATCGTTAGCCAGGGCGGTGAGGTTGGATGTGTCTGTGGTAAGTGATATTGCCGGAAGGCCAATTCTTTCTTTTTGGAACCTGCCGACTAATTCTGCGGCAAAGTGCTGGCTGTCGGCGGCGCTCCCCCCGTTTCCGAAGATGAGGACTTTCTTGCCCTTCTTCAAAGCGTCGATGATCAAAGACGCTGCCTTTTCTATCTTTCCAGTCAGGTGCTCATCGTAAAGCAGGAACGCGTTCGTGGTTATCGAGTCCCCTATGATCTTTCTTATACGCTCTGTACTTTTTGCCATAGTTTATCCGAAAAAGACCTTGGCAATGTCGTAAAGCTCCATGTCTACGGTCTTGAGCTTTTCAACGCCTTTCTCAAGAGGTACCGCCACTATCTTCGTTCCTGATAGGCTGACCATTTGTCCGAATTTTTTGTTCTCAACCAGTTCCACGGCCTTTATGCCGAATCTTGTGCCGAGGACGCGGTCGAATGCCGTGGGTGAGCCGCCTCTCTGTATGTGCCCCAGGACGGTGACGCGTGTTTCATATCCCGTCTTTTTCTCTATCTCTTTGCCGAGATAGTCGCCTATGCCGCCGAGTTTGACATGGCCGAATTCATCCAGGCTCTGGTCCTTTGTCATATCGCTTGCCTTCATCTTAGCGCCCTCAGCTACTACGACTATGCTGAAAGTGCGTCCGCGGCTGTGCCTTTTTTTAAGTATCCCGCAGACCTCATCTAAGTCTATCGGGACCTCCGGTATCAGGACGACATCCGCGCCGCCGGCGATGCCGGCATACGTGGCTATCCACCCGGCGTGGCGGCCCATTACTTCGACTACCATGATGCGGTGGTGGCTCTCCGCCGTTGTGTGGAGGCGGTCAATGCACTCCATAGCTATATTTACCGACGTGTCGAAACCGAATGTATAATCCGTAGCGGACAGGTCGTTGTCTATCGTTTTCGGGACCCCTACGACGTTGAGGCCTTCTTTACAGAGTTTGTTTGCTACACCCAGGGTGTCTTCGCCTCCGATAGCGATGAGGGCGTCTATACCGAATTTTTTGAAATTCTCTTTTACCTTCTGGACATCTTCGGCTTTTTTGTAAGGGTTGGTGCGGCTGGTCCCTAAAATGGTACCGCCTTTAGGCAGGATGCCGGATATCGAATTAAGGTCCAAGGTTATTGTCTCGCCTTCGATTATGCCTTTCCAGCCGTTATTAAAACCAATCGTTTCATGTTTGTCGTTATATGCCTTTCTGACGATTGCGCGGATAACAGGGTTTAAGCCGGGGCAATCCCCGCCGCCTGTAAGGATACCTATTTTCATAATTACTCCTGGTTGTAAGACACAAGTGCACAAGATACAAGTGCAATTTTTGTTTTTACTTGTGACCTGTGACTTGCGACTTGTGATTTATTTTTTATATTTTGATTCCTTGGTACGGTATCTGGATCTCTTCGTTGGGCAAAGGCGATTTTTCAGCCTTCTTCTTCGATCTTTCTTCCCCAGTGACTATCTTTGCCACGTGTATCTTTACGGTTATGGGCTCATCTATGCCGAACACTTCCTGTATTTTTCCAGATATCAGGTCCTGGAGCTGCGCAGTAAAGTCCGGTATATTTGTCTCCGAGCGAAGGACTACCCGCATGCGGATATCTATGCCCTTTTTTGTAGCCTTGACAACTGCTTTAGCGTCTCTTATTTCCGTCAATTGGTTGGCCAGCCTTCTGATGAGGTCTTCTACGGCGGACAAAGTAATGGTAACCTGTCCGTTTGGATTGGAAAAAGCTATCGTCTTTTCACGCTGTATCTTGCCGCTTATTACCTGTGAGGCGGCAAAACTGAGCAGGATCAAGAGCACACCGGATAAGCCTGTTATAAGCCGCATGCGCGTATCTTCATAGAGAAACCCTATCCGCATGATGAGGTCTGTGAGGTCTATCAGGTGAAAAGCGAACGCTATGGCCAGGGCTCCAAGCAAGGCAAAGATGATCGTGTAAAAAATGATACTTAAGGCTGTCTTCATTTTTCCACCCCTTTGATTTTAATGATGATCTCTTTAGGCGACAGATCCGTGGCTTCTTCGACCGCGGTTTTGACTTTGTCCTGTACTTTGAGGGCTACGTCAGGGATATTGTAGCCGTATTTGACGATCAAGGGGATGACTATTGTCACGCTGTCGTTTTTTTCCGAGCGGACATCGATAGCGCCGCTCTTTGTCTTTTTGCCGATCATATTCAATGTCAGGGACTTCAGGTCGTCGCATATGCGTGATACGCCTTCGGCCTCCAGGGCAGCCAGATAGCTGATAGATGCGACAACGTTGTTATGGATCTTTATTAAGCCAAGGTCTGATTTTTCGTCTTCGCGCATCATCAACTTTAGCCCTCCTTCACTTTGTGCTCAGGCTCTACCTTTGGACGCGTCATATCTTCGACAAGATGGGTGGACACGTCGCCTTTCTTAAAAAACGGGTTGGCTAATAAGCTCTTATGGAATACGGCCGTCGTCTTGATCGGCGCGATTATAAATTCGTCGAGCGCGCGCAGCATGGTCTTTATGGCCTCAGGCCTGTTCTCGCGGTGGACGATTATCTTGGCTACCATGGAGTCGTAATAAGGGCTGATCTGGTAACCCTGGTATACGTGAGTATCTACGCGCACATTAGGGCCTCCCGGCAGGCTTAAGGACTCTATCTTTCCGGGGCAGGGCATGAAGTTATTCAGGGAGTCTTCGGCATTTATGCGGCATTCTATAACGGCGCCGGTCATTTTTATATCTTCTTGGTGGACCTTTAATTTTTCTCCGGCCGCTATTTTGATCTGCTCCTTGATAAGGTCTATGCCTGTGATCATTTCCGTCACCGGGTGCTCCACTTGGATGCGCGTATTCATCTCCATGAAATAAAAATTCGCGTTCTTATCCATCAGGAACTCTATTGTGCCGACGCTGCGGTAGCCGGCGGCCTTGACCCCTTTTACCACGAGATCGCCGATCTTTTTCCGGAGCTTGGCATCCATAACCGGAGACGGCGATTCTTCCAGAAGTTTCTGATGCCTCCGCTGTATACTGCAATCGCGTTCTCCTAAGTGGACGACATTGCCGTAGTGGTCGGCCATGATCTGAAATTCGATATGCCTGGGTTCTTCTATGTATTTTTCTATATAAACATCTGGTACGCCAAAGGCCTTTTCCGCTTCGGATTGCGCTGTTATCAGGGCGCTGATCAGCCTCACGTCGTTATGGCATATCCTCATGCCCCTGCCTCCGCCGCCCGCGGTAGCCTTTATGATGACGGGGTATTTTATCTTCCTGGCTATTTTTATGGCTTCTTCTTTGGTCTTTATTACAGATGTGCTTCCGGGTGTGATCGGCAGGCCGGCCTTGTGCATTGTATCTTTAGCGGTCATCTTATCGCCCAGCATGCGTATATTCTGGGGCGATGGCCCGATAAAGGTGATCTGACATGATTCGCAGATCTCGGCAAAGTGCGCGTTTTCCGATAAAAATCCGTATCCAGGGTGGATGGCATCTACATCGGTGATCTCTGCGGCGCTGATGATGGCTGGAATATTAAGGTAGCTGGAAGACGGGGCTGCCTTGCCTATGCAGACAGCCTCATCCGCGTGGCGCACATGAAGGGAATCCCTGTCCGCCTCCGAGTATACGGCGACAGAACGGATCCCCATTTCTTTGCAGGCACGGATTATCCTAAGGGCTATTTCACCGCGGTTGGCTATAAGTATTTTAGAGAACATATTACGCCGGCTCTATCAGGAACAATGGTTGGCCAAATTCAACAGGCTCCGCATTATCGATAAGGATATCAACTATCTTGCCTTTGATCTCGGATTTTATCTCGTTCATTAGCTTCATGGCTTCCACTATGCAGACAACCTGTCCTACCTCTATGGATTGATTGATCTCTGCAAACGCCGGTGATTCAGGAGAAGGCGCGCGGTAAAATGTGCCTACCATGGGTGATTTTATCTCAGTGGTCTTGCCTGTGCCTGTCTTCTCCGTAGCTGTCTCTTTCTGCGATTGGCCTTGCGACGTATAAGCCGCTGCTGCCGGCGGGAGTGAATATGCCATTTTAGGTGTCAGATCGTGCATGGATATCTCTCCGGAGTCGCTTTTTTTGAGGCGTATGCGCATGCCTTCTTTTTCGACCTCCAACTCCGTAAGGTTGTTTTCGTTCATGAGATTAATCATTTCCTTAATCTCTTTAATATTCATGGGGTAAGCCTCCTTTATGCGGACCGTTCGATATATTCGCCTGTCCTGGTGTCGACCTTGATCTTTGTGCCTACGTCGATAAAAAGCGGCACCTGTACCACGGCCCCGGATTCCAGGGTGGCAGGTTTTGTCCCGCTTTTTGCCGTATCGCCTTTTATCCCGGGTTCGGTGTGCGTGATGGTATATACGACGAAGTTCGGCAGGCTGACAGTAACAAGCTCGCCTTTGTAATAAAAGGCGGTCACCTCTATGTTATCTTTCAGGAATTTCTCTGAATCGTGGATCTTATCTCTTTCGATCGCGATATCTTCATAAGTCTCGGTATCGATGAAGTGGAAGAAGTCGCCGGAGTGGTAGGAATAGGTGAGTGATTTTTCTTCAATGAACGCCTCTTCTATCTTATCGTCCGATCTAAACGTACGCTCTATGACAAGGCCGTTCTTTAAATTTTTTAGCTTTGTGCGGGCAAATGCGCCGCCTTTTCCGGGTTTTACGTGTTCAACGCCAACTACTACATAAGGGGCGCTGTCTAAGCCTATCGTTACCCCCACTTTGATCTGATTAATGCCTACTGATGCCACTCAATACCTCCACTCCATTGCTTGTGACTAGCACCATTTCTTCCCTTCGCACCCCGTATGAGCCGGCTATATAGATCCCAGGCTCAACGGTAAAGACCATGCCTTTTTTAAGCCTGAGTCCGTTTTTGCCGTTTATAGAAGGGGCCTCATGGACTTCCAGGCCTACGCCATGGCCTAAAGAATGGCCAAAATTCTTTCCAAATCCTTTATCCTTTATATAATTGCGCGCTATGCCATCTATGTCTCTTATCAAGACGCCCGGCTTGATGGCCTTGATAGCCATTTGTTGCGCCTGCAGCACTATTGTATCTATCTTGCGCACAACGGGGTTAATTCTACCCAAAAAGAATGTGCGTGTCAAGTCGCTTTTGTAGCCATTGACCGTGACGCCCATATCTATGATAACAGGTTCTCCGTTTTTCATGGGGCGGCCGGTTATTTGGGCGTGTGGATAGGAAGAGTTCGGGCCTGAGGCCACAATTATGTCGAAAGAGGCGGATGTTGCCCCGGCTAACCTTATGAAGCGCTCCAGTTCAGCTGCCACCCGGAGTTCCCGCATACCGGCTTTCAGTTTTTTTTCTATAAAATCATAGGCCCGCAGTGTTATTTGTACGGCCTTCCTTATATTGACTAGCTCCTCATCTTCTTTGATCTCCCTGAGAGGTTCTATAGTTTCTTTTAGAGGTATCCAAGTGATCTTGCCCTTTGAAAGCTCGTGTAAGGCCTGGCACTCTGCGAAGGCAAGGTGACGGGATTCAAAACCCACTGTTTTTAAGGACTTTTTCTTAAGGATGCCGCGTATAGTCTTAAAGACGGTGCCGTTTATTTCAGCGACACTGACAGGCGGTTTTGCCATTTTTCTGAAGTCCGCGGCATACCTGAAATCGGTTATTATTGTAAGGCCTTTTTGCGAGGCTATCAGGTAGGAATCAGGCGCGTGAAAACCGCAGGCGTATGAGACGTTGGCGCCTGAGCTTAAAAGAAAACAATCGATCTTTTGAAGCAAAAGCGCCTGGCGTATCCTGCCGAAGCGGTTGCTTATGTTGTAGGCGTTCATTTCTTTTTAGGGCCAAGGAGAGATAGTGCCGCCAGAAGAGCCAGGGAATAGCTGTTATGGCTGAAACCGGAAATAGACCCGCAGCATACAGGCGCTACGAGCGAAGTCTGCCTGAACTCCTCCCGGGCGTAGATATTTGAGAGGTGTACTTCTATGGTCTTTACGCCGCAGGCGGCTATGGCATCCCTTATTGCAACACTTGTATGCGTGTAAGCCGCGGGGTTGATTATTATGACGTCGTATTTTTTTCTCGCGTCGCCGATGATATCTACGATCTCGCCTTCATGATTGGATTGCATAATGGTGAGGCCGATCTTTGCTTTTTTTGCCTGGCCTTTGAGGTTTTTGTTTATCGCGTTCAGTGTGGTGGTGCCGTATATGCCGGGCTCTCTTTTGCCTAAAAGGTCAAGGTTCGGGCCGTGTATGACTAAGATCTTATGCATTCTTCACCTCTCTGGCTTCTTCTATCAGCATGACAGGGATCCCATCGCGCACAGGATATGCTTTTTTGCAGTTATGGCAGATGAGCTCATCGCCTTTTTCCTCTATTGCTTGTTTGCATACCGGGCAGGCCAGGATCTCTAAAAGCTCTTTATTAAGCATCTTTTTTCTGTTTCCCTGAAGTCTTTTCGACGTAATTCATGCGGAGCTCATAGAGCACGTGCTCCAGCAGCTCTGATTCTTCCTTGTCAAGGTTCCCTTTTGTCTTTTCTTTTAAGATATCCAGGATGTCTATTATGAACTTGGCCTGCCCGAAGTTCTCTTCCTGTTTTTGCGTGGCAGGATTCGCTATGATCCCCAGCCCTATCCACGCTTGCATTGCAAGGCTCGTTAAAAAGAATTTAAAATCGGGTTCAGGCATGCCTCCGGGGGCTTCCTGTTTTGCCTGTTCAGGCTCGGTTTTGGCCTTTTCCTTCCAGCTTTCGTCTACTTTTTTTTCTAAATTTTCTTCCACGCTTTTGCTCCTTTATTGTATCGTTATTCCCGCATATCCTACGACCGATGAATAGTCGCCGGTGACGTCGCCGCTGGTCTGGTATGATATTAGCCTGGCATCTGTGGCGCCAAGCATTTTCGCGGCCATGATAGCTACTACGGCGGGCATGTAGCCGCACATCGAGATGCCCATATCCTCTATTTTTGCCAGCAGTTCATCGGTATCAAGCCTTAGGATAGCCTCGATAGCCGCCTTGTCTTTTATATTGGCGCTCTTTTGTGACTCGTAGTGCGTCATATCAGAGCTTGCGATAATGGTTACATCTCTTTTCAATGTGCGGACAGCCAGCGCTATCGCGCTTGAAATATCTTTATACACCAAATTGTCGGCATGCGCAAGGACTATGGGCACAAAACTGAATTCGGGTCGCGCTATCGCCTGTATAAGCGGCAATTCTACTTCTATAGAGTGTTCGTAGGCGTGCGCCTTTTCGTCCTCTTCTAAGTATTTTGAGTTCTTTAATAACAGGCCGGCCAGTTCCGAATCTATATCAATGCTGGAAAATGGTGTAAGCCATGTCCCTTCCTTCATGATACTGGCTGGCACGCCGTAGCCTGTGTGGTTGGGCCCTAAGATTATGCAGGTCGGGGCTACCTCTATTCTTGAAAGGACTTCAGCCGCAACTTTGCCTGAATAAATGTAGCCTGCATGGGGTAGTATGCAGGCAATGGCCTTTTCCCTTTCTATTTGTTTTTTTAAGCCGAAACCGGAGATAAGTTTTTTTATCTCTTCCGGCCGCGAAGGATAGAATTGCCCGGCAACAACAGGTTGTCTAAGCATGGAGTATCTCCTCAAGATATGCGACAGACTTTTTTATGTCTTCTGCCTGCGCCTGCTTGTGGATCTCAAGCACTATGATAGTATCGGGTTTGACATAAGGCTTAAGCTGTGCCAGGTCAAAATCGCCGAAAGTCAGCGCCTGGTGGTCTGCCAAGTCTTTGATATTATGGACGTGCATACCGCAAAGGTATTTGCCGTAATTTTCAAGCAGGGCGCAGGCCGGCATGAACCCTAATTTTTCATGGATGAACGCGTGCCCGACATCGTGCCAATAAGCCAGGTTCTTATTTTTAAAGCGTTCGAAGATAACGCCAAACTCTTCAAAAGACGGGATCTCCCTGTAGTAAAACCTGTTCTCTATACCTAAGATAATGCCGTGCTCAATGGCATAAGATGAGAGTTCTTCGAAACTTTTAAGGATCTGTGAAAAATAGGCCGGGCTTTTGAGCTTGCGCTCGCGCATGAAGCCTTCCAGCATGTCTATATACAGGGAGTTTTTGCCAAGGCCTTTATTGTAAAGGGCTATTAACTGCCGCGTCTTGTCCTCTATTTCAACGCGCCCGCTATGAAGTACCACTGCGCGGCTTTTAAGCATTTTGGCCGTGCTTATGGTTCTTTTGGTGTAATCCACGGCCTTGCGCCGCTCGTCATCATCTATGGATGACAATGAGAAGCAGTCTGGCATGGCGTCATTGCGGCTGAATTCTTCCGGTGTAGGGCAGTAGTTGTGCAGGCTGGTAATGGCCATGCCGCAGGATAAGGCGTAGCGCTCTATATCTTTAACCATCCCTGCGCTTAAAGAAAAATTGAGCTCCAAGTTTCTGAAGCCCAATTTTTGTATTTCTTCTGCGATCTTTGCGCCGTCCTCAAATCTTGCGGCGTTCCACGCTGTGGAGAGGGCGAACATTATTTAAAAGTTCTGCGAGCTTTTTTCCTCTTTTTTTCGCTCGGTTTTTCGTAATGCTTGCGCTCTTTTACTTCTTTTAAGATGCCTTCGCGCTCTATCTTCCTCTTGAAACGGCGCAGCGCGGATTCGAAAGACTCGTCCTTCCTTACTTCAACTTCTGACATTATTTTTCACCCCTTTACAGAATTTGATGGTTATATGACCGTAAATGTAAATAATATATCATGTTAAGACAGGCGTGTCAATCACTACCCTTGGTCAGTCGCCCATACCTCTCATCATATCTTCCATATTGGGCATGTTAAACGACATCTTTTGATAACCGGCAGGGATCTCAAAAAGCGCCTGATCCTGCGGCCCGGTTTGTATATTCTTGAACTCCATCGACCAGCTGCCGTCTACAGCGGCGGTCTTGACCGCGATATGCGCCGCCTCATCGAGCCACTGGAACACCGTCTCGCGCCTGCCCTGCGCCTCATACGTCACTCGGTACTTTGTCGTGGCGCGTCCGTTGACCGTTTCTTTGCCTTCTGCAACGCGTGAGATCTCGCCTTCCATCTTCTCTTGCGCCCCGGCAGCCGAACGCATATCAAGCGGCTGTTCCATATACATCTTCTCAGACGGCATAAGCATCCAGGCGACCTTCTTATCCAGGCGGCTTATGGTGATAGCCTCAGCCATCTCCATACGCGACTTCTCGCCTGAAACATATATCTTGCCGCTAAAACTGCCTTCGGGCGATGCGCTTACCATATCAGCGCTGAAATCCCCCGCGTAACACGCGCCTGCAAACACCATCATCCCCAAACCCAAAACGATAGCGCAGAACAGTTTAAACTTCATAGCCACCCCCATTTGTTAATAATTAAAAAGATCACTTGATCTATACTGTCTTCCCGCGGCCTTATTTAGAGCGCTTAGGATTTTTTGTTGCATATGCGGCGTCAGCCGCCTGCCTTTAACAGCCCTGCTGACCATCTTATACGTCATCTGTCCGGTTGAATTGCTTATCAGATCGCCGGCCTTGAGCCCAAGATCAACCATAAGCTTTGCGATCGGCTGCTCCCCCAAATCCCTCTCAGTTTCGTTGCCCATTATTTATCTTCCAATACTCTTACTTGCCTATATCCTCATTCTCGCCGTGCAAGATCGCGCTTCCCTTTTGCACCCTGCGGTTATGCCCGCGGCCGATGATCTTGCCCTGATGGACGATCACCGCGCCGATCGGAATGCCGCCCTCAGCCAATCCCGTCTTCGCCGCCTCCACCGCCGCCTGCATAAAAATATCCATCATCTTTAATCCCCGACTGCCTTAGAGGTCTTTTTATCCAATTTTCTTTGTTTCTTTTCTTCCTGCTTCTTTTTCTTTGCCAGTTCTTTCTGATGCCTGCTATAAGAATAAGTATCTCTTGCCAACTTAGCCTCCTTTATTTTCTGCTACCACCATATCCAGCCGAACAGGCGCACAAAAAAATAATAAAACCGGGCGAACCTGAACCGATAGAACACATCATGGACCAAAAAAGCGTAAAAAACCTTATTCACACCCGTGTCCCAATTCAAGACCGCCTCTCCCGTCCCGAAATAAATATCTAACCACCTATATCAAAACTGCTTATGTATCAATGTGTTATTTAGAAACGGTCTAAAAAAACTTTTAATGATTTTACTGAAACTTGTCCTATTATACCCCTCCCCAATAGAAACGCCAAGGCAAAATGCCTGGCTTGGCTTTATCATTATATTATATGTGATATTTGTGTATCTACTTGAGCTCGAAGGATATGATGACGTTGAAGGAGAGTCTTTTGTTGTCTTTTAGCTTCTCTGGGAATGACGGGTAGGGGGCAGCTTCTTTTACGCTCCTCTCGGCTATGGAGAGCAGGTATTCATTGGCCGTAGATTTTCCGCTATTGATAGATAGGTCGATGAGCTCTCCATCGTGCGTCAGAGAAAAGGTTATGAAGACCTCCCCTTCATCAAGCTTCTTATAATTTGAATAAGCCAGTTTCCTGATCTTTTCGCGGATGAGCTGATAGTAGCTCTTGTATTCAGGCGTTTTGAATACCTCCCCGGGTATGTTGGGCAGGTTTACGGTTTTTTTGAAAAACGCGTCTTCGCTCTTTTCCTTTTTAAATATATCTTTGCGCACCAGCTCGCGCTCTTGCTTGAACAGAGCATCTTCCTGCTCTGTCTTGCCGAGTTTTGGGAGCTCCGGCTTTTGCTTCTCGAAACGTGTGTAATCCTGCGCGGGCGCAGGAGGCGCGCTTATGTCCCCCTGGTAGGCTACTTCGATAGGCCTTTTAAAAGGCGGCGGTTTCAAAGGGGACTGGGGCAGAGAAATAAGCAAGAATACTGCAGAGTGTATCGCGATCGAAAGCCCCAGCGCCCCCAGGAACATCTTCTTTTTCATCCCCCTATACTAACAAAATCTGCCCGTTTTAGCCACAAAACTATTATTTTTTAACCCAAATATTGCACCTCGTAGGTGCAATATTTGGTATTAAAATTCATATTTGATGCTGTTCGTGAATTCAAATCCGGCTGCTGGATAGTCACGCACGTATGCATATTGTTTATTAAGCATATTGTTGATGGCTACCGAATATGTGAGGCTGTTATTCCATTTTTTCGAAGCGTAAAGCCCTAGGATGAAAAATCCGTCTACCTTGGCCGTATTTGCCGCGTCATGAAACCTTAAGCCCGTCCATTGCCCTTTTATGCCGGCGATCCATCCAAAGAGGTCTTTATGATTTATTGATATATCAATTTTGTGCTTAGGCTGATAGACCAAAAATTTACCGGTCTTATCGTCCTTGGCTCTCTGGAACGTATAGCCCAGGTCTATTTCGATACTATCCGTAGCATAGAATTTGTTTTCAAGTTCTATGCCTTCAATCGCGGCAGAGCCGATATTTGTTGGGGTCCATGCTGCGAATGGATCGGCTGATTCCGGGGCCCACTGTATAAGTTGATCGTAGAAACTTCTGAAATAAGTCAGGTTTGTCACCAGCATGGAACCTACATGGGCTTCCCATCCCAGTTCACCGCTTATGCCTTTTTCAGGCGTGAGATCCGGGTTGCCTCTTACCCATCCTTCATCCGGCCAGTAAAGGTCGTTAAAGGTAGGGGCGCGGAATGAACGGCTTATAAGGCCGTGAAGTTTATTTTTTTCATTGATATTGTAAAGTGCGCTTGCGCTTGGAGATGTCTGATAGCCAAAATTTGAATAGTGATCAAGCCGTATACCTAGGCTGGTCTTCAGATCTTCTCTGATCGTGATATCGTTATTTATATATCCGGCTTTTACCGTGTAACTGTGTTTGGAGGCATTAGTACTGTTATTGAGGTTCAGCACGTAATTAAAACCTCCTATGACGCGGTAGCGTTCATGTAGACGCTTGTCTACCTGGATGTCCATGCCTCTTGCTTGTGTGGTGTGAATATCCTTTTTGAAGGCGGTATCAAAAAAAGACCCGGCGCTGTTCTCTGAAAATT
This sequence comes from Candidatus Omnitrophota bacterium, assembly GCA_003451585.1. Taxonomy (GTDB): domain Bacteria; phylum Omnitrophota; class Gorgyraeia; order Velamenicoccales; family Velamenicoccaceae; genus UBA9636. The sequence continues at coordinate 56,909 of DMEU01000002.1, forward strand.
CAAGCCTATCATAGTTATTGTAAACTTTTGCAGATATGCTTGTATCAGGGTCCGGCGTCCAGCCCCAGTCGGCATTTATGAAGTTCTTGCGCGCGCGTTGCTTATCATCTATGTCAAAGGACGTGGTCTGCCCGGGCGAGCCCACAAGGCTTGTATAAAAACCGGCATTAACGTTTATGCGCTGATCGTCTGTAATGTCCTGTTTGGCCTTTATCGAAAAGTCTTTTGCGTTTAAGGAGCTGTTATCCCGTATCCCTTCTGAACTTAACAGGCTGCCCGTGAAGAGGTATCCGAAATTGCCTATACGTTGCCCATGAGAGAGCCGTTCCTGGTATGTCCTGAAGGTGCCGAAACCGCTTGAGACTTCGGTCTTACGGCCTTCCCTCGGAGGTTCTTTTGTGATGATATGCACGGTTCCGCCCATGGCAGATGACCCATAAAGGCTGGATGCTGGTCCGCGCATCACCTCGATCCTTTCTATGTTCTCTAATGGTATTGTGCTCAAGTCCACTTCTCCGTCACGGGGGTTGTTGATCGGGCGGCCATCGACCATGACGAGGACCTGGGATGGGTTTGCGCCCCGCATTTTAACGGTTTTTACGGCGCCTGGCCCTCCGTAGTTGGTCACATAAATAGAACTGTAATTCGATAGAACATAGGAAAGGTCTTTGGCTTGCAGCGCTTCAATATCTGCGGATGTTATGATATCGATCTGGCGGCTTATATTTTTTGGGTCTTCTTGTGCGCGTGAAGCGGTCACCACTATTTTTTCTATTTCATATTCCTCAGCTCGGCATGGAGCGGTAAATAAGGCCATAGCCGCAAACAACAGGCCGCAGTATTTGAACTTTGCTTCTTTCATTTGTTTCCTTTCCCCTTCAGCGAAGGTACTGTTCCGTTATGCGCAATCGACCGGGCTCCTCTATCCTCAAGAGATTACCGTTGCGCGACAGCACCTGGGATCCCTGCCTGCGGCAGGTCACCAGGATTTCCTTTACACATACGGATGTTGGTTGTTAGTTGTACAATATGGAGGCAAACAGGAGAATGCCGGCCTCTGTTAATTCATTTATAGCGCCGAGGTTGTCTCCTGTGATGCCTCCGATCTTTTTACTTATAAATATGCCGGTCAGATAGGCCGTTGCCAGCGCCATCGCAAATATCGTAAGGCCCGTTGTTATTCCGGACAGCGTGCTTATACTTAATGTTATAAGAGTTGCTAAGACAAATAGGCCCGTGTTTTTTTCTTCAAAAAATACTTTTGCTTTTCCTTCGGTTCGGGCGTATGTAAATTTGAATATCGCAAAAACCATTGCCCACCGGCTTACAACGCACATAAGCACAAGGCTCGAAGCCCTGTGTTGCGCTGCTATGTCGGCCAGTAAGGCTATTTTAAGCATTAGTATGCATACAATGCTTAAAAGCCCCATGGTGCCGACATACGGGTCCTTCATTATCCGCAATATTTCATCTTTATTTTTTCCGCCGGCAATTGCGTCAAAGGTGTCGGCAAGGCCGTCTAAATGCATCCCTCCTGTCAGTATCGCAAGCGAGACTATGAGGAATACGGCCGATGCAGTGCCTGAAAAGCCGGATAAAAGCTGGTTAATGCCGGCCAATAACAGGCCTATTAAAAGCCCTACTACCGGGAAATATATCAGGCAACGATTGATCTCTTTAGGCTGAATGCTCTTTATCCGTATCGGTATTATGGATAAAAATTGAAGAGCTAGAAGCAATTTATTCATTTGTTTGTCTTTTCGGATACTCCGGCATTTTCAAAAGTTGCCATCTTTGTCATGATCTTTGTCGCGGCCTCTGCCAGGCCTATGCCCAATGCTGCGCCCGTGCCTTCCCCTAGCCTTAATTGAAGGTCAAAAAGCGGCTTTAAACCGATGTGGTCCAGTATTATCTTGTGCCCTATCTCAACTGAACAGTGGCTGGCGATCATATAGTTTTTTGTTTTTGGCTCCATATGATATGCGATAAGGGCTGCCGCGCCGGAAATAAAACCGTCGATCATCACAGGTACCTTGTGAGCGGCGGCTGCCAGAATAACGCCGGCCAGCGCCCCTATTTCAAACCCGCCGATCTTTGATAATACGTCAATAGGGATAGAAGCATTTGGTTTATTGATCTCGATAGCCTTTTCGATGACACGTATCTTGTTATCCAAAGCATTGGCGTCGATGCCTGTTCCGCATCCTGTGACGTCTTTAACCGGGGTTTTGGTAAATACCGCCGTTATAGCTGAAGACGGTGTTGTGTTGGCTATGCCCATTTCACCCGTGCCAGCTATATCGATACCATGTTTTAATTCATTTTCAAATATTTCTATGCCTGTTTCAATAGATCTTGAGGCTTCTTCTATTGTCATGGCTGGCCCGCGAGCCATGTTTTTTGTGCCTTTGTTTATTTTCTTGATCATAAGGCCGGGATGAGGCTTTAATGATGCCGCGACGCCTACGTCAGCTACTATTACGCGCGCGCCAACATGGTTAGCCAAGATGTTGATCCCCGCCCCGCCGTTTAAAAAATTATAGACCATTTGAGCCGTAACTTCCTGCGGGAAGGCGCTGACATTCTCAAGTGCCACTCCGTGGTCTGCGGCCAGGGTGAAGATCACCTTATTTTTTAGTTCAGGGTTTTCCTTTGCCGATGCCGCGGCTATAAATTTTGCCAATTCCTCCAGCCTTCCCAGGCTTCCTAAAGGTTTAGTGAGGTTATCCAGTCTTTTTTGTGCCTTGGCAAAGAAATATCCATCCGGTTCCGTTATCAGTTTAATAGTTTCGCCTATCTTATCCATAGTACTTTACCTTTCTGCGCAGAGGTTGTATCTGTATTTAAGGTTTTCCAATGATGCAGCGCGAAGTAAGTATCCTATTTTGTTCTCTTTTATCATTTTGAACGCGTGCATGATAACGCTTTTGTAAAATTCGCAGAAGACGGATCTTTGGTACATATTGCCCATTGAATGGAGTTCGGCCGGGCAAGGCGCCCCGCACATATTCCTTAGTTTGCAGTCAGCACACTCTTTGATCTTTTCAACGGTCCTTTCCCTTATTTTTTTGAACGGTTTTGATGACATCGCTTGTGAGATCGAGGTTTTGAAGATATTGCCCGCGGTGAACCCTTTTATGCCGATGAATTCTCCGCACGGCACGATGTCGCCCGTGGCAGTGACAGTAAAGAAACAACGCCCGCCGCCGCATGGCGAAATATCGCACATAAGCCTCCTGGCGGCAGGGGCGATGATGCTTAATACCGTATTGGTAAAATTCCCGATAATGAGCTTATGCTTTGTTTTTTTCGAGAGTTCCATTGCTCTGTCAACGGCCTTGATAAATGAGCGTGTCATGGCTGGCTCATCAGGTTTTAAGGCGCGCGCTTTAACTTGAGTCAGCCTTACGGGGTTCATCAGTACGCAAGGAACTTTTTTGGAATGCAGGTATTCGACCATCCCGGGTAACTGGTTGACGTTGTGTTTTGTTATCGTGGTAATGACGTTTAACCCGGCATATCCATTGAACCATTCCAGTACCTGTGAGACCTTTTTGAAGGCATCAGACGCCGATGGCCTGAGCCGGTTATTTGTGTCTCTTGATGCCGAATCCAGCGATATGCCTATGCCTACGCGGTTCTTAATAAGAAAACCCACATCTTCTTTTTCAAGAAGCAGGCCATTGGTCTGTATCCCGAATTTAAAAGTGTTTTTATACCGGGATATCGCTTCAAAGAGCAGGTCTTTGACCAGGAGGGGCTCTGCGGCATGAAAGATGATCACTTGTTTTCTTTTTTCCAGCCTGAAGTGCGCGGCAATTTTTTTTAATATGAGATCGAGCTCATTTTTTCCAAGAGAGGCCCCTCTTTGTTTTATATCATCAGGGATGTAGCAATACTGGCAGGCGGCATTACATTTATCCGTAGGGTCTATATAGATGGCGGTCAACTCCTGGCCGAAACGCAAGTCCTCTATCTCTTCATCCAAGGCTTCTTTGAATTTCGCGTAGAGTTCCAGAGTTCGTTTTGGGATGAATGTGCCTGTCTCGCCAGTACGGCGGCCGAGCGCCCAAAAAAGATTATCGGCATCAAGTAGGATATCATCGCCGTTATTTTTCCAAAAATGTAGTCCCCGAGTCTTTTTTTTCATTATTATAGGAGCGTTTTGTCTTCCGGAACATCCCCATACATTACAAAGTGGGACAGGCCATTGGCTGTTTTGGCGCATTTCAGGCGATACGAGATGTTGTCGACTGGTTTGTCTTTTTTTCCAGTATTTTTGTTCCTACCGTTTGGCGTCCCGATCTTTTTATTCATCATGGCCTTGCCTCCTTCTTGTTTAGGTTGCTTTATTTGTTTTTGGTTAATTGCATCGGTATGCCTGATATCATGAAATAAACTTCGTCTGACCGGCCGGCTATGATCTGGTTTATCCTCCCGGCTATGTCCCTGAAGTCTCTGGCGAGTTTGTTGTCCGGGACGATCCCTAAGCCCACCTCATTGCTGACCACTATTGAATCAGCCTTCATTTTTTTCATGATGCCAACTAGTTGCTTAGCCTTTTTTTCGATTGACGCAGGTGCCATATTTTCCATCATAAGATTAGTTATCCAAAGTGTAAGGCAATCGATGATAACGGTTTTAAAAGAGGGGCCTATTTTTCCGGCGCATTTATCGATATTTCTTGGTTCTTCGAAGGTCGTCCAATGGCTTGGCCTTGTAGTCCTATGGATAGCGATGCGTCCCTTCATTTCTTTGTCCTTAGCCTCGCAAGTGGCTATGAATGCGACCTTACCAGGCCTATCTTTGGCGATCTTTAAGGCGTATGAGCTTTTTCCGCTGCGTGCGCCTCCCAGTATAAATGTGATCTTGCCCATAGTTATAAAAATGATGTATCGTTAAGGAGTTTAAGGTCTTTTTTTCTGCCCTTGTATCCGACTATGGTCAAGGATGCATTGTCGATACCTATATCCCAAAAGTTCTTTGAGCGCAAAATATCTTCAAGGATGACTTTTATCGGCCCAGCATGTGTAACGACGCCTACGGTCTTCTTTTGATTTTTGTGGTAGACTTGCTCAATGAATTTTGTGACACGTTTTTTAAGGTCTAAAAGAGATTCTCCGTCAGGGAATTTTATGTTATGCGGTGATCTAAGCCAAGAGGGGTAAAAATCGGGATGCCTTTTTGTGATCTGTGTGTGGGTCAGGCCTTCTAAAGAGCCGAAGTTGATCTCCCGAAGTTGCCTGGCTTCACATAGGGGCGTATCCTGGAAAATGATCTTTGCAAAGTTTACGGCCCGTTTCAAGTCGCTTACATATATTTTATGGAAATTTTGTTTTTGCAGATGAAGGGCCATCTGTTTTGCCTGCCTGCAGCCTTCTTTGTTAAGCGGGCAGTCAGTATGCCCCATGTATTTTTTCAATACATTAAAAGATGTTTGGCCGTGGCGTATAAGGTAAAGTTTCATTCTGTCTTTCGCTCGCCGGAGACAAGAAGTACATACGGTTTTTTTGATATAGGATTTTCATTTACCACGACTATCGTCTTATAGACTTTTTCTATATTTTGATAGGTAAGGACCTCGTGCGGGGCGCCAACTTTAAAGATCCTGCCTTTTTCCAGAAGGATCAGCCGATCGCAATACTCGCTTGCCAGGTTTAAATCGTGTAAGACTATCAGGACGGTCAGGGACCTTTCTCTGTTTAATTTTTTTAGGAGGTTAAGCATTTGTATCTGGTGGCCGATATCCAGGTGTGATGTAGGTTCATCTAAAAATAGGATCGCCGGTTCCTGCGCCAGGGCGCGGGCTATTATCGCCCTCTGGCGTTCTCCTGCGCTTAGCTCGTTGATATATTTGTCTTTCAGGTTTACCGTGTCTGTTTCTTGGAGGGATCTTTGAACTATGGCGTGGTCATTTTTTGTTTCGTGCTGCAGGCGCTTAAGATGCGGGATGCGGCCCATAAGCACTATCTCTTCAACACTGAATGAAAAATTTATCAGGGTCTCCTGCGGCACGAAGGCGATCTTTTGAGAAAGCCCTTTTAGTCCCATATGCCGTATGTCGGTCTTATCCAGCGTTACGCGGCCGCTTTGAGGGGTAAGAACGCGGCTCATCAATTTAAGGAGGGTGGATTTTCCTGAGCCGTTGGGCCCTATAATACCAAGGAAATCCCCTTTTTTGATATCAAACGATACGTCGCGGATAACCGCGCTCTTCCCGTATCCGCCAGTTAAATTTTCCGTTGAGATCAGGTTATCGTCTTTCATTTTATCTTTTCTTTGGCCTTAAGAAGCGCGATGAATAAAGGCGCGCCTATGCATGCGGTTATTACGCCTATAGGTATCTCGAACGGCGGAGTGAGCGTCCTGGAAATAAGATCGCATAATATCATGAAGGCAGACGCAGCTACGCAGGCCGCCGGAATCAGTACCCTGTGGTTGGGCCCTACAAGGTATCTGGTCGCATGCGGGATGATGAGCCCGACGAAACCTATTATTCCGCATATGCATACGATACCGGCGGTTATCAGCGATGTGACCAAAAACAGATATTTTTTGATCGTCTCGGCATCGACGCCCAAATGTATAGCTTCTTCTTCCCCCAGGCTTAAGGCATTAAGGTCTTGCGATAGCGTGTAGATGAATATTATTCCGCCTATGACCAGTATCGATATCGTGCCAAGCAGTTTGATATCATAAACCTGCAGGCTGCCCCAGAGCCACCAGAGAATGCCGTGCAATGCCTTATTGTCGTAGAATGATACAAGAAAGACGATTATACCTGAAAGGGCAACGGAGACTACCACGCCGGCAAGTATTAAAGACTGTATCTCGATCTTATTGTCCTGTCTGGCTAGTAAATAGACCAGCACAACGGTTAAGGACGCGCCTGCAAACGCGGCAAGCGGGAGGTAAATATTAAGGGCGCCAAATATTATCGCGGCCACAGCGCCTAATCCTGCCCCGCTCGATGTACCAAGCAGGTATGGCTCGGCAAGAGGATTGCGCAGGATGGCCTGTAGCGTTATGCCGCAGGCCGCAAGCCCGCTGCCTGCGATGATGGCCAGGGCAACACGCAATAATCGAAGCAGAAGGATATGCCTGTTCTGTTCGAGAAGTAATTCCCGCAGTGAAAGATCGACAGACCCCTTGGTTATTCCAAGGATTATGGAAAATAAAAGTATGCCCGAAAGCAAAAAGAATTTTATCCTGTTATTTTGTTTCATAGCTGTCTAAATTAGTGTCATTGCGAGCGTAGCGAAGCAATCTGCCGTTGAAAGATTGCTTCGTCACTTCGTTCCTCGCAATGACACGTGATCTTGTTCCATAGTTTAAGGATATAGCCTCTTATATATTTCTTCCAGCCCTTCTGTGAGCCGCGGCCCAGGCCGCAGGATAATATCCGGGTTTATGTCGTTGTAGACCCGGTTGTTTTTTACCGCCTTGATCTTATCCCATCCAAGCCTGCCCTTTAAAAGGGACGCGGGATTATTACCGGTCATATATGCCAGGATGATTATGTCAGGGTCTTGTTTTAAGACCTGCTCAGGGCTGAAAAAACTGTAGGCGCGAGGCATATCATGCGATATGTTTATGCCTCCTGCAAGGCTGATGAGCTCATCGATAAATGAGCCTTGCCCTGCGCTCATTATCGGGTCGTGCCAAAACTCTACGTATACTTTTGGCCTGGCGGCGTCAGGTTTTAACTTCAGCCGTGAAGTGACATCTTCGATAGATGCCTGCATGGCCTTGATAAGCCTTTGCGCATTGGCTTCTTTATTGGTCAGCCGGCCTATTTCCAGTATAGAGGTGTATAGTTCTTCGAGATTATTCGGGTCGGATACGCAGACCTTAAGCTTTAATTGTCTTAATTCTGTTACCATCGGAGCCTGTTCTAATCCTGTGCAAAAGATGATGTCCGGCCTTAAGGATAGTATTTTTTCTATATTGGCCTGGCTGAATGTCCCGACTTTCTCTTTTTTTGCCGCAGCCGCGGGGTAATTGCAAAAAGAGCTTACCCCTACTATTTCTTCATCAAGCCCCAGGGCGAAAAGGATCTCTGTTGTTGCAGGCGTAAGCGAGACGATCCTTAAGCCATGGCCTTCAGCAGCCAAAGCAAGGCCGGGAAAGATCAAAAGACACGCCAATATCAGAGGAAACAATATTTTTCTCATAGGATAAAACAAAAACCCGCCAACTAATATGTGGCGGGTTGCACCCTGTTATATGCTTTGGCCCTTCCGCGAGGAGATCTGTGTATAGGCAGGTATTCTGACTTTGGGCTTCTTCCTACTCGCTATTGCCTTCCCGTCTTTTATGACAGTGGCATTTTTAAGCTTTCGTCTGCCCTTACAGCAGCGGGACTGTGGCCGATTTGCACGGCCTTCCCTTGCCTCATACGTTTAGTTAGATTATCAAATATTTGCCAAAAGATGTCAAGCGAAAGTTACATGACAAAAAAGGGGACAGGCTACTTTTTATTAAAAAAGTAGCCTGTCCCCTTTTTAGTATGCGGGGGCTATTTTTGTTTTACCATGGGGACGAAGCGGACGGGGATGATGTGTTCTTTGGTTATGCTGCCGTCCTCGTTTTTAGTTATCAAGTATAGTTCCTGGAAGAAGTCGCCTAACGGGATGACCATGCGGCCGCCTGTTTTTAATTGCTTGACCAGCTCTTGCGGTATCTCGGGCGCTGCCGCTGTAACCAGGATGGCATCAAACGGCGCGGCTTCCGGCCAGCCAAGGTAACCATCTCCGTGCTTTATTTCGATATTTATATAACCTAAGTCCTGGAGTCTGGCTGTTGCCTGGTCAGCCAGTACTTTTATGATCTCGATAGAATAAACTTTCTCTGCGAGCTCGGCTAGTATGGCCGCCTGGTAGCCGGAGCCGGTCCCGATCTCAAGCACCTCGTCTTCCGGCTCGATGCCGGCCAATTCCGTCATAAGGCCTACAATATAAGGTTGTGAGATCGTCTGGTCTTCTTCTATCGGGAGGGCGCTGTCGTTATATGCCCTACGGCGCATCCTGTCGGGCACGAACAGATGCCTTTTGACCTTTTTCATCGCTTCCAAGACGCGGGTATCTCTTACTCCGCGCGCTTCTATCTGGGTTACCACCATATCATTACGCAGACTTTCAAATTCTTCTTCATCCATTACCGAATAAGGCCTGCAAACGGCAGGTGCAAAACATGCATAGCAAAAAAGAAGGCCCAAGAGGTTGATCGTGGCAAAAGTTCGGTTCATTTTTTCTGCTCTTGCTCTGTGTTGATAGCGCGTATGGGGTAAGGGATAATGATGCCCTCTTTGTTGTAGCGCTCGTGCAGGCGTTTTATGAACTCGTGCTTGATGAGGTAGTTATCTACAAATTCTTTTGCGCTCAATATCACCGTGAAGTTTATTGAGAAATCCGAGAACGTATGGTATCTGATAAAAGGTTTGAATTCAGGCACGCCGCCTAATACAGTCTTTAAAGTTTCTTCAGCGACTTCCTCGGTAACTTTTTCGACATGCTTAAGGTCGGAATTATAATGTACTCCTACCTGCACAAGTACCGCTGTCTCTTTTGTCGGATAGTAATAGTTTATGACCTTTGAATTGACTATCGTCTTATTCGGGAGGATGACCATGTTGTTCGGCAGCATCCGGACCCAGGTCGACCTCCATCCGATCTTTTCAACATAGCCTTCTTCTCCGGTATCTAACTTTACAAATTGGCCTACTTGTATGGGCTTGTCTATTATCATCTGGATGCCTGAAAAGAAGTTCTCTAATGTAGGTTGTAAAGCCAGCGCTACCGCCAGAGACCCTATGCCGAGTGAGGCCAGGATAGGCGTTATTGATATGCCGAAGCTGTCCAATATGATCAACAGGCCCACAGCGATCACAAGGATGCGCACGACAGCCGTGACCACGCTTTTTGACGCCTTCAGGATCTCGATATTCGAAGAGTATGTTTCAATAAGCGCCTTAAGCAGTTTATCGAAAAATAATATCACCGCTATGATCGCGACCGCTTTGAAACCGGCATACAGATAGTTTATGACCGTGGTATCTTTTGTCGCGGGAAACAACCTTTCTAAGAAAAATGTAGCGCTGAAAAATATCAATAGGGTCAAAGGGAAGTCCAGCGACTCGATAAGGATGTTGTCCAGGCCGCTCTTGGTGCGGTTCGCCCATTTTTTGAGGTTTAAAAAAACCAATTTTTTTATGATAAAAAGGATGCTCAGCCAAATGAATATTATGGCAGGCCCTATGAGCCATGCCGGTATCTGCATGCCAAGGATCAGGATGTTATTCATGTGTTCTCTCCTCTATATTCGTTGTATGAGTATATTTCTTTTGCGGGTTTCCTGTTTTTAGCGCGGAGCGGTTCCTGGGAATAACCCAATGTTATGATGCAGTCGATCTTTTTGGCTGCAGGCACGCCCAAAAGTCTTTTGGTTTCTCTCTCGTTGAACCATCCTATCCAGCATGTGCCTAAGCCCAGTTCTGCTGCCTGTAGTATAAAGTGTTCTACCGCGATGCCTATATCCATTAGATAGTAGGCTGTGCCCCTGAAGTAGCCGCCGATCTTAGCCATAAAAGAGGACTTTTCCGAGATGACAGCTATGATGACAGGCGCCTTTTTGGCAAAACTGTTCATGGCATACGGCCCGCTGAATATTTTTTCGGCAAGTTTTTCTTTGAGTGCGGGCTCATCCACTATGATAAAGTGCCATGGTTGTGAGTTGCACGCGGAAGGCGCAAGGCGTGCCGCTTCAATGCATTTTTCTATCAATTCGCGCGGCACAGGCTTAGGCAGGCAGTCCCTTGAACTCTGCCTTTTTTGGATCAGGTCTAAGAGCATACCCCCATTTTAGCATCGATTTACTGCGGGTCAAGAAAGACCGGGACAAATGTGGACAAGACAAATGAGACAAAACGGTCTGTCCAAAAAGTCTCACTTAGAAAGTATTGCTGGAATGTTATGAACAGGCTTCGTGCGGTGCTTCGCAGAGGTCTATCTTTAGGGTGTGTGAAAATGATACGAAGAAGCATCTGTCTTCCGTCATGCAGTAGACGCTGCCTTTTATCTTTATGTGGAATTTTTCGGTCTTCTCTTTCGTGTCGCGATGTTTGATCACAAAAACCTCAGGCCGCTCGGTCTTGTGCGCAGTTTCTTTAGGGACCTCTTTGACGATATAAATAAGGTATTTGTGGATCTTTGTCAGGATACCGTCCTCGTTAATGACCTCGGACGCCCATAAGACCCTTTTTTTCTTGTCCTGTGACGTTAAGTTTTTGAAGACCATGTCTCTCATGTCTGCCTTTCGAGGTTTGGACAAATTTTTAGCCGAGCTGTCCTTGCTTATTGCAGTTTCTACTTATTTGGACAACCCGGCTTATCAACGCTGATCTCTGGGTCTATTTCGTCCTAAACCTCTTACAGACAAAGAATAACACAGCCGTATTATCTAATTCAATGACTTCAAGGGGGTGTTTGGAAAGCGTTACCTTTTAACTATTTGGAGAGTTTTTTGAGGAATGATCTGGTGTTAAAGCGGTTTTCTTTTTTTTGCAACAGCCTGGAAATATTAGACTTATGCTTGATGACTGAGAAAATAGCCAATATCAGCAGAAAGGCTGTGATCTCTTTGGGGAGGTTAAAAATTATGGCAAAGCCAGGCAGGCTTATAGAGCAGATTACCGATGCCAGAGATACAAATCCGGTTGAAAGGAATGTCAGCAGCCACATAAAAATAATGATCAAAACAACTTTGATGAAGCCGGGTATTATTACAGAGAACGCTATGAGAGTCCCCAGGCTTGTAGCTATCCCCTTACCGCCTTTGAATCCTAAAAAAATAGTCCAATTATGGCCGGCAACAGCTGTAATAGCGGCCAGGCATACGTAAAGATATCTGGAGATAGCCGTATTGTGGCTGTAGAAAAAAAATGATGCGGCTAAGACAGCGGCTGTCCCTTTAAAGATATCAATGGATAATACAGCCGTGCCGATACCTTTGCCCAGCACGCGGAATGCGTTGGTAGCGCCTAAATTACCCGAGCCGTGTTGGCGCAGGTCTATGCCACGGGCGATCTTACCAAAAAGGTATGCCGTGGGAATAGAACCAAAAAGATAGCTAATTAATAGGCCCGGAAGAAGCTTTGATATTATTATTGCGTGCATGGTCAAGAGAGTTGATGGTATTTATGCCTTTACGCGCATAATCTATGCCGGAGATGACTGTAAAGGCCGAGGCTATCTGCCACAGTATAGGTGAAAATCCCAGTTCAAGTAGTATGGCTATTATGGTCGTCATTTGAAAAAATGTGGTAAGTTTCCCCCACCACGTAGGTTTTATCTGTGCACCTTGGCGCACTGTTAAAATGATACCGCTGCCTATGAGTATTATCGCGTCGCGGCTTATCACTACCAGGAGCACCCATAACGGCAGGATGACGGAAAAATACGCTTTGCTTATGTGATATGTGAAGATAAAAGCCGTTATTAAGAGCGCCTTGTCGGCCAGAGGGTCGAGGATGGCGCCTGCTTTTGTTTTTTGCCTCTTGGTGCGCGCTATGTAGCCATCAACTGCGTCGGATACGATAGCAAGCAGGAAGATGCCCAAGGCATAATATTTCAAAAAATATTTTTCAGGGGTATAAAAAATAAGGCAAGCGATAAAGAACGGTATGCTTATTATGCGGAACAGCGTGATCTTGTTGGCAAATGTCATATTATTTAAGTATGCGTATACGATTTAACGGCCAGTATATCATAACAGCTTTTCCTATAAGGTATTTATCTTCAAGATATCCCCAGTATCGCGAGTCCTTGGAAGAAGCGCTGTTGTCGCCTAAGACAAAAAAGGAATCTTCAGGTATTTTTATGGACTTGTTCTCTCTGGCAAAATCCCCGCGGTTGTAGTAGTAGATCCCGTTTATAGGCTGTTTTTTTAACGTGGAACCGTTGAGCCGTATCTCTCCATTTTTGATCTCTATCTCATCCCCGGGGGTTCCTATGCAGCGTTTGATAAATGCCCTCTTGGTGTCTTCGGGGTAGTTGAATACTATGATATCGCCTGTTTGCGGATGTTTGAATTTCGCCAGCCTTTTGAATGTGAAAGGTATCCTGAGGCCGTAAATATACCTAACGACGAGTATCCTGTCCCCAGGCAGGAGCGTTGGTTCCATGGAGCCGGTAGGTATCTTGAACGGCTGAATAATGAACGACCGGATGATAAGTGCCAGTATTACAGCTACCCCTATGGTCTCAAAGGTCTCTTTGAAAAAGGCCTTCTTTTTTGCGTCTAGTTTTAGGAACATGCCTGTCCTTTGTAGTGGTATGAATTATATTTTTAGTGCCGCTAAAAATGCCTCTTGCGGGATCTCTACGTTACCGACTTGTTTGAGCCTTTTCTTCCCCTCTTTCTGTTTTTCCCATAACTTTCGTTTCCTGGTGATGTCTCCGCCGTAACACTTGGCCGTTACGTTCTTGCCAGCCGGCCTTATCTTCTCTGATGCCAGTATGGTCCCGCCTATGGCAGCCTGGAGGCTGATAATGAAGAGTTGGCGCGGGATCAGTTCTCTTAATTTTTCGACCAGCATGCGCCCTTTTGCCTGGGCCTTGTCTTTAAAGATAAGGCATGAAAAGGCATCACATATCTTGCCGTTGATGAGTATGTCGAGTTTTACGAGTTTTGTGGGTTTATAGCCTATAAATTCGTAGTCCAGCGAGCCGTAACCTCGCGTAACGGATTTGATCTTGTCATAAAAATCTACGATTATCTCAGCTAAGGGCATTTCGTAGATGATCTTTACCCTGTCCTCACCTAAGTAGTCGTTGGCTATGAACTCGCCTCTTCTCTGTTTGGCAAGTTCGCAGGTATCTTCTATGCAGTTTGTCGGGACTATCATAAAGACGCGCACAAACGGCTCTTCGGCAAGTTTTATATCCGTCGGTTCTGGAAGGTCTGCCGGGTTATCTATTTCGGTCACTCCGTCTTTGCGGTCAGTGATGCGGTAAACGACGTTTGGCGTTGTCAGGACGAGGTTGAGGTTATATTCCCTCTCCAGCCTTTCCTGTATGATCTCCATGTGCAGGAGGCCCAGGAATCCACAGCGGAATCCGTATCCGAAAGACTGCGATGTCTCCGGCTCAAAGACGAAAGAGGAATCGTTTAGGCTCAGTTTTTCTATAGCGATCTTTAAGTCAGGAAAGTCTTTTGAATTTACCGGATATATACCGCAGAAGACCAGTGGTTTAGCTTTTTTGTATCCTGGTAAAGGCGCGGCTGCCGGATTGTCAACCAATGTTACGGTGTCCCCGATCATGATCTCTTTTGGGTCCCGGATGTTTGCCGTTATATAGCCTACTTCCCCGGAGTATAGCGCGTCCACCTTCACCATATCGGGCTTAAAGACCCCTATTTCTTCTACTGTGCAGATCTTGCCTGCCTGCATCATCGTTATGTTATCGCCGACTTTTAGCCCTCCGTTAAAAAGCCTCACGTAGATGATAACGCCTTTATAGATATCGAATGTCGAATCAAAGATAAGGGCCTGGAGCGGGTTTTCTCCGCTGCCCGTAGGGCCCGGGACAGAATGTACGACGTGTTCGAGGATCTCCTTGATGCCTGTGCCTTCTTTGGCAGATGCCAGCAGGATCTCGCTGTCCTCCATCCTTAAGATGTCGCGTATCTGCTCTTTTACTTTCTCGATATCGATCCCGGCTATGTCTATCTTATTAATTACCGGTATGATCTTAAGGTTGTGTTCGCGGGCAAGGAAAAAATTAGCTACTGTCTGGGCCTCGATGCCTTGAGAGGCATCTACCAGAAGGAGCGCTCCTTCGCAGGCCGCCAAAGATTTCGATACTTCATATGTAAAATCTACATGTCCCGGCGTATCTATAAGGTTCAAGATATATGTATTCTTGTCTTCGGCGGTGTACTTAAGCGTTACCGCGGAGGCCTTTATTGTAATGCCCCTCTCCTGCTCTATATCCATGGAGTCCAGCAGTTGGTTGTGGAACCGGCGTTTGTCGATAGCCCCGGTGAATTCAAGTATGCGGTCTGCCAGCGTGGATTTACCATGGTCGATATGCGCTATAATGGAGAAATTGCGTATCAGGCGGGTGCTCATGTCTTCTCGATCTCTTCGATAATACGTCTTGCTACCTCGTCGATAGCCATGTCCGTAGTATCTATGTATACCGCGTCATGGGCACGCCTGAGCGGAGCGTGTTCGCGCGTTGAATCTATCCTGTCTCTGCGTTCGATGTCTTTCTTGACGCTAAACTCATCGATGGGTATGCCTTTTTCTTTCATCTCAAGATACCTGCGTTTAATGCGTTCGGCAGGGTTGGCATCGAGGTAAAATTTCTTATAGGCATCCGGAAATACCACGGTTGCTATATCGCGCCCCTCGAGGATAGACCTCTTACCTTCCGCAAGCCTTCTTTGGAGCCTGACCATATGTTCCCTGACCTCTTTTATTTTGGCTATAAAGGAAACATCCTCCGTGATGTATGGTTTTCGTATCTCTTCTGATATGTCCTGTCCTTCGAGCAACACTACCAGTTTGCCGGTCTGGGCGTCATAGCGAAGGTCGAGGTCTATAGCCTTGGCCAGTTCGGCCATGCCGTTTTCATTATCGGGGGTGATACCGGCTTTCTTTGCTTTAAAGGCAAGGGCCCGGTACATAGCACCGGTGTCTATATAAAAAAGCCCCAGTTTTTTGGCTATGAGTTTGGCAATTGTGCTCTTGCCGGAACCGGCTGGTCCGTCGATAGCTACTATGGGTTTTGAAGCGCTCATGGAACCAGTTTTTTCCTTTTGCCCTGGGCGCTTTTTAGGAATAAGAGGAGCCCGCGCTTGTCGTTCGTGGCGATAGTCTTTTTGAATTCACGGACACATCTTTCGAGTTCCGTAACGGCGAGCAATATATCTTTTTTGTTTGTCGTGAATATGCCTGCCCAGATGTCCGGATTCGACAAGGCTATGCGGGTCGTGTCTTTCAAGCCCCCTGCGGAAAATCTCATGTATCTTTCGGGGATCGCCTTTATCAATGAAAAGGCCGCTACATGCGGCAGGTGGCTGGTAAATGCCAGGATATGGTCATGTTCGTCAGGCGTTAAAGCCGCTGTATCGGCCCCCAGGCCTCTCCATAATCCCTCTATCCGTCTGACAGAAGACGCCTTTTCCCTGCCCGTAGGCGTCAAAATGCATAGAGACCCTGAAAATAGCCCGGACTTAGCGTAAACTATGCCGCTTTGTTCGGAGCCGGCTAAAGGATGAGAGCCTATGAAATCCAGGCCGCGCGCCGCCTGGATGATCTCAGTTTTTGTGCTGCCTGTATCTGTTACCAGGGTGTTTTTGTATCCCCACTTTTTAATAAGTTTTAACTTTTCGATGATATCGTTTACAGGCGAACAGAGGATGACCAGGTCACTTTCTCCGACTGCTCCCTTAAAGTCGGTAGTACCGCGGTCAATAGCACCGATCTTTACGGCAGCGGCGATCTTTTTCTTGTCCCTGAAGAAACCTATGACTTCCCGGGCCAGCCTATTCTTTTTTATCGCAAGGCCCATCGAACCTCCCAGCAATCCAACGCCTACGATGGTTATTTTATTGAATGGTTTCATCAGATCTCTCTATGGACGGCTTCCGCTATTCTTTCCAATTCATGCATCAGTTGGGTGAGTTTTTCCGGTAAAAGCGATTGAACTCCGTCGGACATGGCCTCTTCCGGCTTTGTGTGGACCTCGATGATAAGGCCGTCAGCACCGGCGGCAATAGCCGCTTTGGCAAGAGGGGCTACAAGAGACCACTTACCTGCCGCATGGCTTGGGTCTACTATGATAGGCAGGTGCGAGAGTTGTTTGACCACCGGTATCGCGCTTAGGTCAAGTGTGTTTCGAGTGGAGTCTTCGAATGTCCTTATGCCGCGCTCACAGAGGATGACGTTATGGTTCCCTTCAGCCATGATATATTCGGCGGACATCAATAGTTCTTTGATGGTCGATGAGAGGCCGCGTTTTAAGAGTACGGGTTTTTTTGTCATGCCTACTTCTTTTAACAGGTTGAAGTTTTGCATGTTCCTTGCGCCTATCTGAAGGATATCGGCGTATTGCGCTACAAGGCCTACGTGTCTTGTGTCCATTACTTCGGTTACGGTGCACATGCCCAGTTTTTTACTTACGCGGCTTAATATCTTTAACCCCTCTTCACCGAGCCCCTGGAAGGCGTACGGTGAAGTGCGCGGTTTAAAAGCACCGCCCCTGAGAACAGATGCCCCGGCGAATTTTACCTCTTCGCCGATCTCAAGCAAGGTCTTTTCGTTCTCAATGGCGCACGGCCCTGCAAAAATGATGATCTTTTTGGTCCCTACTTTCAAGTGCTCATTAATATTTATTATCGAGTTTTCTTTTTTGAATTCACGTGAAACCAGTTTGTACGGGGCTAATACAGGGATGACATTCTCTACCCCCGGAAAGGCCTCTAAAGGTACGGCGCGCAACGCATCCTCGGGCCCTATAAGGCCTATGATGGTCCTCTCCGTGCCTTTTGATATGTGCGACTTTAAGCCCAGTTTTTGAGCGCGTTCAACTACATGGTTTATGTCTGCTTCTGTGGCATCCGGCCTTAGTACGATGATCATGATCCCTCTCGATTCTGGACTGTACGACTAAGGTTATTTGGAGTTTAAAACCTCGTCCAATCCTTTAATAAGTTTTATGTTTTCTTGTCTTGTGCCCACGGTGATCCGGGCATAGTTAGTTAAGCCGTATTGGCTCATTTCGCGGATGATCACTCCTTTTTTTAAGAGCAATTGGAAGACCTTTCCGGCGTCCTTTTCCAAGCGGACAAAAATAAAGTTGGCTGAGCTGTCTTTGAACCATACGCCCAGTTTTAAGAAGGCCTTATAAAGCAGCTTCTTTTCTTTGGCGATGCATTCGCGCGTTCTCTTAAGGAACTTTTTGTCATTGAGCGCTGCGGTTGCAGCTGCCTGCGCCAGGGAATTCACGTTAAAAGGCTGGCGCACTCTTTGCGCGTATCCTATGAACTTTTCGCTTGCCGCCATATAACCTATGCGCAGGCCGGCTAAGCCGTAGGCCTTTGAAAACGTCCTTAAGACGATCACATTCTTTTTTTCGATCAGCGGGATCATTTCCGGAAAATCTTTTTCTGTCACAAATTCAAAATATGCCTCGTCAAAGACCACCAGTACCTGTCTTGGCATGCCGTCTAAAAAGTCAGCCACTTGTTTTGCGTTGACAAAGGTGCCGGTAGGGTTGTTAGGGTTGGCGATAAAGACGGCCTTAGTGCGTTTCGTGATCTTTGATCTTATGGCCTCAAGGTCAAAGGTGAAATCTTTCAAAGGCACGGCCGTGACGTCAAACCCGTTGATCGCGCCACAGATCTTATATTCGACAAAGGTGGTATCGCTTGTGATTATTTCAGCATCCGGGCCTTTTATGGTCTTTAAGATAATGTCTATAAGCTCATCCGAACCATTGCCGAATAACAGGTTATTTTCTTTTACGCCCAGCTTGGCAGCCAGTTTTTTCTTTAGATAAAAACACGTCCCTTCAGGGTAGCGGTTAAGCGACTTGAGATTTTTACGTATGGCGGCCAACGCCGCCGGAGAAGGCCCGAGCGGGTTTTCGTTAGAGGCTAGTTTAACCACGTCTTTTAATCCAAGCTCCCTCTCTACTTCCTCGATGGGTTTGCCCGGTTTGTATGCCTCGATATTTAAGATGTCCTGGCGTATCAGGTCTTCCATATTATTCACTTAAGGGGTAAGAGCCGAGTACCTTTAAAAATTTACACTTTTCTTCCAGCTCGCTTAGTGCGCCTTTGACATTTTTATCCTGCGCGTGGCCTATCAGGTCAACGAAAAAAAAGTAGTCCCAGGCCTTTCTTTTGGACGGCCTTGATTCGATCTTCGTGAGATTGATCTTGTGTTTTTTAAAAGGCACCAGCATATCATGAAGGGCGCCCACCCTGTCCTTGATCGAAAATACTATGGATGTTTTATCGTAGCGGGTAGGTTGCGCGACGGATTTACCTATGACCAAAAAGCGCGTAATATTGTGCGGGCTGTCTTCGATATCGCGCGCCAGGACCTTGAGCCTGTATTCTTTTGCCGCCAGTATAGACGCGATACAGGCAGAGTTTTTTTCAGCTGAGGCTATTTGGGCGGCGCGGGTCGTGCTGGATACCTCTATGAGGTCGGCCTTAGGCAGATTGGATTCCAGCCATATCCTGCATTGCCCGAAGACTTGCGGATTTGAGTATATGCGTTTTATTTCTTCCTTTTGAGAATGTGCCAAAAGATTGTGCGAGACATCCAGCGTGATCTGCGAGCATATTTTTAAGTCCGAATCGACCAGCATATCGAGCGTATGCGAGATAGCGCCCTCGATAGAGTTCTCTATAGGCACGACGCCATAATCAGCGTTGTCCTTTTCGACCTCGGAAAAGACATCCCCTATGCTGTTACACGCTAAATAATCCACTGAGGCACCGAATTTTTTAAGTGATGCGAGGTGGCTGAACGTGGCGCGAGGGCCCATATAGGCTATCACGACTGGTTTTTCCAAAGCCAGCGAAGCCGACATCACCTCGCGGTAGATGGCCTTAAGCGCATCGTTATCAAGCGGCCCCTTGTTGCTGCGGCTTATTTTCAGGAAAACCTCTTTTTCCCTTGCGGGCACATAGATGGATGTTTTTTGTTTGTTCTTCAGCTTGCCGATCTCTAAGATCTGTTTTGCCCTCACATTAAGAAGCCCTACGATCTTGTTGTCGAGTTTGTCTATTGAGTTACGGATTTTGTTGATCTTCATCAGCGGCTCCTGGTTCAGGTTTTGTATCTTCGGCGCCTTTCTGCGCCTCCGATTCAATTTTTTGCTCTTCCTGGAATTTTTCTTCTTCTTCGCGTGTCAGCGGGGTGATCTCGGCGTCGCCGCTGGCAAGTTTCATGTCTAATACCATGTCCTGCTGGGCAAATTCTTCTATCTTAGGCAGTTCGTCTAAGGATTTGAGGCCGAAATAGTCTAAGAACATACGCGTTGTGCCGTATACGAAAGGCCGTCCTATGACCTCTTTTCTGCCAACCACGCGTATGAGGTTCTTTTCCATGAGGCTCTTTACTACCCCGTCAACGTTGACCCCGCGTATGGCCTCAATGTCTACGCGCGTAACAGGCTGTTTGTATGCGATGATGGCCAGTGTTTCCAGCGACGGGCCGCTTAATTTCTCGGTATTCTTTATCTTGTAAAAATTCTTGATCATATCGGCATTTTCAGGGGACGTGACCATCTGGTATCCGCCTGCGATCTCAACGATCCTTATGCCGCTGTTGGTATCTTCAAGCTGTTTCTTCAACGCTTCGATGATCTCGCGCAGTTTAGCGCCATCGATGTCCTCAAAAAGCTGTTTTAAGTCTTCGATGGTCATGGGCTTATTGCTTATGAAGATCAGTGATTCTACCGCCGATCTGATCTTTTCGAGCTCTAAAATATCTTCCATATCCTCACCCTATCTTTTGGCGCGTTGTTTATAAACAGTATTTAAAAGTTCTTCTACATCTTTGATGTCAGGGGCTTTTTTTAAGGCCTCGTTGATCATGTCTTTGGCTTCATGCTTTTTATATTGCAGCTGGGTCAATACGAGCGTAGCTTCATCGATCAGGCCTATCTGTCCGGCCTTTGGCGCCTTCGCTTGCGCATCCCTGATCAGGCCGAAGCGCCCTATCTTTCCCTGGAGCTTGGCTATTATTTCTCTGGCACGCTGCGGGCCTATCCCCGGCAGGGAACGCAAAAAGTCGATGTCGGCTTCGTCGATAGCGCGCGCGATCTCGGATATCGGCATGTTCAACGCTCTGAGGGCGGCCTTCGGGCCAATGCCTGAGACGGTGATGAACTCCTCAAAAAATTCTTTTTCAATTTCATTCAGAAAGCCGATCAAAACGGGGATGCTTCTTGAGGGTTCCACCTGGTGATAGTGGTATGTGATGAGCTTGACCTGTCCGTCAACGGATGTGTTCTCATCTATCCTGGATAATGTGATGACCGGCATGAAGACTTCGTAAGAAAAGCCGTTATTTTCCAGGATTATGGATTGGGGTTTTTTTTCCGCTATTTTTCCGGATATCCTGACTATCATACTTTTGCCCTTAAGATATAGGCGTGCGTTATAGCAAGCGATATCGCATCCGTCGTGTCTGCCGGGCCCAGGGATTCCCTTTTGGCGCCGAAAGCGTATTCTATCATCTTCTGCATCTGTAGTTTTGAAGCATGGCCGCTTCCTGTAGTCATCTTTTTGACCCGGGTCGCGGCGTATTCAAAAAAAGGTATGTTCTTCTGTTCGGAGAGCATGCATATCACGCCGCGAGCATGCCCTAAAAGTGCCGCTGTCACAGGGTGCTTATAGTGGGCATATAGTTTTTCTAATACCATGGCGTGCGGCCTGTGCTTATCTAAGATAACAGCTAAGCTCGTATATATTTTATCAAGCCGGCGCGGCAGGCCTTCGGACGCGCTGGTCTTGATGAAACCCGCGCCTTTTAAGATAAAACCGCCTTTGGTCGTTTCTATAAGGCCGTAGCCGGTAGTGTTTAGGCCTGGGTCTATGCCTAAAATAAGCATGTGGCTTACTTTTATCCTTCTATCAGTTCGTCAGGTATGTCAAAGTTCGAATAGACGTGCTGCACATCTTCGTGTTCTTCTAAGACATCCATTAAGCCAAGGATAGTGTTTGCCGCCGATTTGTCCGTTATCTTTATCGTTGTAGAAGCAAGCATTGTGGTTTCGGCGGATTGCATGGCTATATTTTTTTCTTCGATAGCCTTTTTAACGGCCTCAAAGTCCTGCGGCTGCGTAATGACCTCGTATACCTTCGGGTCATCCGTCTTCATGTCTTCGGCGCCGGCCTCCAGGACGATGTTCATGAGCTTGTCTTCATCTACGACATCTTTTTCAACTACGATGTACCCCTTCTTTTGAAAAAGAAAACTTACGGCCCCTGCCTGGGCCATATTGGCGCCTTTTTTAGACATCAGGTTGCGCAGTTCCGCTGTTGTCCTGTTCTTGTTATCGGTGACTACATCTAACATGATCGCGATGCCGGCAGGGCCGTAACCTTCGTATGACGCTTCTTCGTAAGTTATGCCGGGAAGTTCGCCCGTGCCTCTCATAATGGCCTTTTCTATATTGTCCGAAGGCATATTGGATTCTTTGGCCTTGGCAATAGCTGTACGCAGGCGGATATTTGTGTCTGTGTTGCCTCCGCCGGAACGCGCGGCAGCGGTCAACTCCTTGATGACCTTTGTAAAGAGCTGTCCGCGTTTGGCGTCTATAGCCGCTTTTTTGTGTTTAATACTTGCCCACTTAGAATGACCTGACATGTGATTCTCCCTTCAGTGCTTATTGTTTTTAGTATCAGATTTTAAGACCCAAAATAGACGTATAAGCCGAGTTCTGTCCCCCCACAGTGTGGGGGTGATAGCCATTTGACTTAGCCGGTAGATCGCTCCGCCAGCTCTCGCAGTCAACCCGTCCTGACAATCTTCGAGCGGACCACTCTATTCCTCGCACCGAAATCATATGATCTTGGCGCGGGGACGTCAGGACCTACTTGACATTGCTCTGCGCAGAGATTACCGCGTTTCACCCCCGCCGAAGTTCAAACGGCGGGACTCGTCTCTGTGGCTCTATTCCTCCCTGCAGCCTTAAGGCTGCAGGTGGCGGTTATTAGCCGCTGCGCTGCCCTTTAGAGCTCGGACTTTCCTCCCAACCGCGATCGCGGAACGGGTAGCTATCCCGTCTATTTTGGATTTTATTGTTTTGTCGCAAGGCGCGCCAATTTGTCTGCCCCGCGGTTTTTTTCTCTAGGGATCTGCTGGATATGAAAATTTTTAAACCCTTGTATTAGATTGATAGCCTGCGAAAAAAGGTCCTTAAGCGCAACGTTTTTTACTCGGTACTCACCTTTTAACTGTTTGCATAACAGTTCGCTGTCGGAGTACACGGTAATGTCTTTGGCTTTCATCACCAGGGCTTCCTGCAGTGCAAAGACCAGTGCCGTGTATTCGGCCACGTTGTTTGTCTGTATGCCGATGCGGCGAGAAATGTTCTTAACCGTAGTGTCGCCTTCCTGGAAGACAATACCGATAGAGGCCTCGCCCGGGTTCCCGATGGATGAGCCATCAATATAAATATCCATGTTCGGTTTAAGCCTGGATGTCCTCTTCCAAATACAGTATGCGCGAACACATATCGCAGTTTATAAGGCGTTCGTGCATCTTGATCTCGTTTATGACCTGGTGCGGCACGCTCATAAAACATCCGCCGCACGACGTATTTTCAACCTTTACCAGAGCCACGCCTTCTTTGCCGTGCAGGATGTGCTCATAACTGCCCAGTATTTTTTTATCGACAGAACCGGCCAGTATGGTCCGTTTTCCATCAAGGTCTTTTAAGGTCGAATCGATCTCTTTGCCGCGGGAGAGGGTAACATTTTTCTTTTCGTTAAAAGTCAACTCATCGGCCTCTAATGCCTTTTTCTCGGCATCCAGGTCTTTTTTTAACGTGTCTATCTCATCCATTGACCTTAGTATCTCTTCTTCGATTATGGATTTATCGGCTTTGAGGCTTTCGATCTCAGAGAGTTTAGCGTTGTATTCTTTATTAGTCTTTAGCTGCCCCAGCTGGCCCTGTGTCTTTTTTATGCCGTCTTCTTTTGTGCCTAGTTCTATCTCTTTCTCTTTTTGTTTGATCTGGATCTTCTGGCGTGCTTCTTCAAGCGCCTTAAATCTCGCTTTTTTTGCTTCAAATTCTACCTGGATATCATTCAGGAGTGCCGGTTGCTGCGCCTTTTCCTTGTTTAAGTCGTATATCTTCTTATCCAGGTCTTGGAGCGAAACGAGCTTGCGGATCTCTTCTTTCATATTTAACTGGGCCAAAATTACTCCTTTCAAGCTATATAGAATGGTGGGCGCAGAAGGACTGGAACCAGTCGCCCGACTGTGTCGGGCTCCTCATAGGGGCTTTGCCCCTCTGACGCTTCACTTCGTTCAGTTGTCACCCCAAATGCGTGGGGAAAATTTTTCCCCACACCCCTTTGAGGTTCAAGTCAGATATGGGCGCAGAAGGACTTGAACCTTCGACCTCTGCCATGTGAAGGCAGCACTCTAACCAGCTGAGCTATGCGCCCGGTGAACAATTCGCTCCTCGTTCCACTCGTAGCTCGCCATAGGCGGGACTGTTACCCCAAATGCGTGGGGAAAACTTTTCCCCACACCCCTTTTGGTCCGGTGTTCTACGGAGCGTACTATGAATAATTCAATGGGCCCACAGGGACTCGAACCCCGGACCAAGTGATTATGAGTCACCTGCTCTAACCAACTGAGCTATGGGCCCTAAAATAGCATAAAGTTAGACAAATATTATATAAATAATATAACGATAAATCAATTGTTTTTATTCGGGATCTTATTATTCCGCGGTTTTAAATACGACTGGGCCTTAAAGGAGGGGCAATGTGTGCTGCTCTGGCTACATGTCTAGTTTTTTTCTTAGGAATTCCGCCATGGTAGTCTGGTTTTCCCTTGTCAGGAAGTTAAAAAAGGCACCTACCTCATAGAAGTAAAAAGTCGGGCTGTCATCACCGAAGACGGTGTTTTGCATCTGTATCGATCCGCACCGCGCAACCTCCACCACACCGGTTACGAACATATGGCCGTCTAAGTGTATGTTTACGGCTATCTGCATGCCTTTTGGTATGGCGACATTGGACTCGAACAAGATACCGCTCATGCTAATGTTTAAGATCTTCGTTCTGATGGCATGAGGGTAGGCATAGTATTCCAGGTCCATATCATAGTACAGGCGGCGGTAACGGCGGCGGTTCGGGCCTTCGTAAAAGCTGGTTTCGATCTCTTTTTTTGAAAAATTGTCCCTTAAAACGGTGTCCTCTTTGAACTTGTCCAGCTCAAAGTTCTCAAATGTCATGCCGTAGCATTTTTCTATAGTCTCTTTAACATCGTTTCTATTGCTGATGAACACTACGATCTCGCACCGGCTGACCCGTCGGAGCATTTCGATAACGCCCTTGTTTATGGGGTCGGCCATGACGACTGAAAGCAGTTTGTCTTTTTTCTCGATCGGGATAGCGCAATAATCGTAAACATACTCGGTAGGTATGGCCTTGAGGGCGGCGTCTTCGATATAATAGGATTTAATGGGCAGATAGCAATAACCGTATTGGCATGTAAGGCACGTGGTCAAGTCGGAATCTTTAATATAACCTGCATCAAGGAGGTGCTGGCTCAGATAGCCTCCTTTTATCTTTTGTTGATCAAAACACTCAATGAGCTGCTCTGTGCTGATAAGCTTTTTTTCAAGAAGCATTGAGCCTATGTCTGTGTTTGAATCAAGCTCCATCCCGGCCCCCGGTTATAAAACAAGTGCACTATAGTCTTCTTGTAGCATAGCGGTCTTATAGCTTATCTAGTTTAAGTATACCATAATGATGGCCTGTTTTTCCATATTTCAGGCGATTAAACTATTATGTCGCAATATCTTAAGAAAAAGATGTACAGGCGGGCGCATCGCTGCCTTTATGGAAATATGATCGATAAGATAAGAAAAATCCCGAATAGAAAAGTAACTTGGGAAGTCTTGGCGTCGGCATCTTTTGGTATTTTTTTGCTAAATGCCCTAATGTTCTTTAAATTGAGAGGTAAAATTAAAAAGACAGCCATGGAGACCGGCTTTAAGACCCCGGCTCCAACGAGTACAGCTACCAGCAAGTATGGGAAAAAAGATAGATAGGCGTATAGCCTTAGCGCCCGACTTTTTCCTAAAAGCGTGCCTATGGTCCTGATCCCGCTTGCGGCATCGAATTCGATGTCCCTTATGTTGTTGGCAAGCAGGATAAGTGAAGCAAAAATGCCTATCGGAATAGAGACGGCGAGTGTTTTAAATGAGAGGCTCGAGCGCTGTATGCAATAAGCCCCTTCAACCATCAATGGGCCGAATGCCAGGAATACCGCGGGTTCTCCCAAAGCTATGTACTTTAATCCATGGGCTGTCGCAGTGTAGAAAACAGCAAGCAGAAAGCCGCAGGTCAAAAGAAGCCATATCAGCGGCGATACGAAGAACGCGAAAAAGGCCCCGATGGCCGCCCCGCTTAAAAAAAGGCATACCGAAAGCCTGAGCAGCTCTTTCGGCGTAAGAAGGTTTGTAAATACAGGGTGAGGACGGTATAGTGCGGTTGGTGCCTCGGGGGTGTCTATTTTATTTTTAAGGTCCAGGTAATCATTGAGCGTATTTGCCGCCGCATGCAGCAGAATGGCCCCGCAAAGGCACGCCGCGTAAAAAATAAAAGAGATACCGCCTTCTCTTAAAGCAAGCGCGGTGCCTAATGTAACGGGGATAAAAGTAATATTGAATGACCATGCCCGCGTGCATATGATGAAATTTTTCAGCATTTTCACGCGATCAGCATGGAATACCGTTATCAGTATTCCCGCTCATGGGCCAAAGTCATATCCAGAAAGGTCCGCAGTTTTCTGGAACGGGTAGGGTGTCTTAATTTCCTTAGGGCCTTAGCCTCTATCTGGCGGACTCGCTCGCGAGTCACCTTAAATACATTGCCCACCTCTTCTAAAGTCTTGGCCGCTCCATCAGAGATGCCGAAACGCAGCATAAGGATCTTTTTCTCCCTGTCAGTCAGAGTGCTCAATGCGTTGTTCATCTCGTCTTTCAGCATGACGTGGACCGTCGCATTGGCCGGGGAAACGGCTTTTTTATCTTCGATAAAGTCGCCGAAGTGGGTATCCCCTTCATCGCCTATAGGTGTTTGAAGGGAAATCGGCTCCTGGGCTATTTTTAAGATATTCTTGATCTTGTCTTGAGGCATGTGCATTGATTTGGCTATTTCTTCAGGGGCCGGCTCGCGGCCGTATTCCTGCACGAAGATCCTGGATATCCGGATGATCTTATTGATCGTCTCCGTCATGTGCACGGGTATGCGTATGGTGCGCGCCTGGTCGGCTATGGAGCGGGTGATGGCCTGTCTTATCCACCAGGTAGCATAGGTCGAGAATTTATAGCCTCTCTGGTATTCAAATTTTTCGACAGCGCGCATTAAGCCGATGTTTCCTTCCTGGATAAGGTCCAAAAAGGATAGGCCGCGGTTTGTATAGCGTTTTGCTATGCTGACCACAAGCCTTAAATTGGCCTCGACCAGCGCCTTTTTGGCTTTTTGGAACCGAGTGTGGCGTATTTTTATCAATTTGAGCTGTTCTTTGAATTTCGCGACAGGCATGCTCAAACCGCGCAGTATCTTTCTCTTCTTTATATTCAAGGCCCTTATATCGCCCTTGGCCCTTCTTTCGCGTATTTTTTTGCATTCGCGTTCTATGGAATCCACCTGCTTGATGAAGCCGGCCATGTTGTGCACCATGTCTTCTAAAGTCGGTGTGGCCAGGTTTAACTCAGCCAGAAGCGTCGAAACCCTGGAATCGTTCTTGGTAGAGTTCAGTTTCTTTAATATCGTGCTGAATTTTTTTATTGTCTTTTCGCGGCGGATAGCTATGTCTTCCTTGACCACATTTTCGATATGTATTTCGTTTGTGATCACCTTTTTGATGAGAGAGGCGATCTCACGTTTTACGAATCTGCTGGATAATATGAGCTGCCTGAAGTTATTTTCGGTCTCTTCTATCTTTTTGGCCAGCCGCAGTTCGTCTTCCCTGGATAACAGCGAGATGCGCCCCATCTGTTTTAAGTACATCTTCACAGGGTCGTCTAACGGAAGCAGCCTGTCTTGTACTTCGTCGGCTTCCTTAGGCTCTTCGGCCTTGGAGATGTCTTCCAACTTGTCTTCCGTCAACTCGTTATCCACTATCTGGATGTCTTCGTCATTGAGCATCTCAAATACTTCGTCGATTTCGTCGCTGGAGACGATATCTTCCGGCAGGACGTCGTTGACTTCGTCATATGTCAGGTATCCTTTTTTTTTGCCGATAGCTATAAGTTTGTCCAAGCTTTTCTTTATAACAGGTTTATCCATTTACCATGCTCCTTTGTTTGTCTAAGGAATTATATTCTTTATTCAGCGTATCAAGTTGGCGCATAAGCCGTGTCAGGGCTTCATCGTCGCCGGAACTTTGCGCTGTTTGTATTTCTTTATAGATCTCCTGGCGCAGATAATGGACCTTATCGCGTTTAAGCCTCTTCACGCAATCTTCGATAAGTTTTTCCTTGTCAGGGCAATCGTGGATCTCTAAGGCTGATAGTTCCGAGATCAGCGTTATGGCCTCTTCATCGTCGATGTAATTCATGAGTATATTTGGCTTGCATTCAACACCGCCCTGCCCGAAAAAGTCGAAAATGAACTTGACGATCTTTCTTAATTTTTCTTCCACGAAATCAGATGGGTCGATCATATTTTTTAGCTTGTCAACGATGTGTAATTCTTCCAGCATGAGCTTGACCAGCATTCGTTCGGTGACCGGTATCTCTTTTAATCGATAGTGGCCTACGGCGGTGCTGGTGAAATCTTGCTCGTCTGAGCCGGTATCCTCGTATTCTTCTTTGGCGGCCTCCAGGTCTTTGAACAATGCCCCTTCATTGAGCCAGAGCTCTTCGGCTATGCGCTTGAGGCATTCGGCGCGCATGGTCTGATTCTTGAATTTTTTGACCGTGGGCAGTATTTCTTTGACGATCTTGTCCTTGCCTGTCGAGGTATTTGCCTGGTATTTTGAAAGCAGGAGCTCGAATTTATAATCGAAGATCGGTTTTGCGCGGGATATCATATTCAGGAATTCATCCTTGCCGTGCTTGCGCGCGAATGAGTCCGGATCATCTCCTTTTGGCAGAAGGGCTATGCGTACGTTCATATCTTCTTTGATCAGAAGCTCTAGGGCCCTTAAAGTAGCCATTTCTCCGGCAAGGTCGGAGTCGTAAAGCATGACGATGTTGGATGTGAAGCGCTTGATAAGTTTTATCTGGTCTGCGGTCAATGCGGTCCCTAAGGAGGCGACTATGTTCTTTATCCCGCATTCGAACGGCACGATCATGTCTAAGTAACCCTCTACAACTATAGCCTGGTCTAGGGTTCGTATGAAGTCACGCGCAAGGTTTAATCCGAAGAGGTTCTTGCCTTTGGTATAGATCGGAGTTTCCGGCGAGTTGATGTATTTGGGCAAGGAATCATCCATAACGCGCGCCCCGAAACCCACTACCCTCTCTTTGATATCACATATAGGGAAAATTATGCGGTTCCTGAAGCGGTCATAGTAACCGCCTCCATCCTTGGAAACTACAAGTCCTGAGCTCTCTATTATTGACAAAGGTTCCTTTTTGCTCTTTAGATCTTGTATGAGGGTCTCCCACCCCGGCAGGCAGTAGCCTAATTTGAAATGCCGCGCTGTTTCTTTGGATATACCTCTTTTTTGCAGGTATGCGCGGGCTGTCTTGCCTTCCGGTGAATTCAACAGGTTCGAGTGGTAGAAGGTGCCGGCCTTTTCGTAAAGCGAATAAAGTTTTTTCGAATTGTCTTCTTTGGATCTTTGGAAGTCGGTTTTTTCAGGCTCCGGCAGAGGTATGCCGCTGCGCTGCGCAAGCATCTCCAGCGCCTCGCGGAAGTTCACCTTTTCGTATTGCATGATGAAGGTCAGCGCGTTGCCGCCTGCGCCGCAGCCGAAACAATGGAATATTTGCTTGTCCGCGCTTACGATGAAAGACGCGGTCTTTTCCGGGTGGAATGGGCAGCATGCTTTATGGTTCCGCCCGGCCCTTTTGAGAGGGACGTAGCCTCCTACGATATCTATGATATTGCTGCGGTCGAGGACCTCATTTATGACCGTATCCGAAAACAATTTTGCCATCAGCGTTTTGTTCTTCTTAAGCCGGAACAGGAGAGAATGTTCAGCTTTGAGACTTTCTCGATCTTATCTAAAAGAAGGTTCATCCCCAGGTTATCGGAAGCGATGTGCCCTGCGATAACAACGTTCATATTCTTTTCCTGGTACTTTTTGTAGTGTTCTTCGCTCAAGTGCATGCCAACGATAGTGCCGATACCTGCCGCCGATAAGTTCGCGATGATATCTTTGGGGCCTTCCGTCCCGCCTGTCATATCGACGAATATCCTGCCGCACCGGCTATTCGGCCCGCCTAAGAGAATTACCGGGCCGGAACCCTCCTTTTTTGCGGTCTTATACTCTGCGATATCCAACAGGATATCCATGATATTTTTTAAATAAGCCGGTTTTTTTTGCGAAAATATCTTATTCAGGTAAGTAACCACGTGATTATCCGCAGGGGTATGCGCGCACATGAACGGCAGGCCGAGTAATCTGGCGGCGTCAGTTGCGCGATTGTGATTGGCGGCATGTATTTTTCTTCCAACCTCTTTTTTGCGTGTTTCAACCAGTTTTTCGCAGATATTTATGGGTATGCCCTGGCAGGCCAGGATATCAGCCTGCATGTCCATCACCTCATAGAAATTAGCATAGGCTAGGCCTTGCGGATGATGAGACATGACGAGGTCTATTTTTGACCTGTTTTTAGAATTCATGCGGTCAGCCAGGAGCAGCTCGGAGGCATCTATATCGATGCCCGCAAGGACCGTCTTTACCTCTGTCCCTTGGTCTCCTGACAATATTCTCGTGTCATCATAAGGGTTTACCAGTCTTTCCCGGTCAAAATATTCTTTTTCCCTGGGGTTTAAAGATTCAAATTGTTCTTTTGTCCTTTTTAGTTCTTCATAGACCGCAGTTTTACCGCGGGGGTCCGCAACGATACCTTCCAGGACAGCTAAGTCATAGATCTTTTTTAGTTTCATCTGTCTTCTCCGAAAAACGCGATTTGTACGATTAACGTTCGAGGGCCTGGTCGACCTGAGGATTAACCTCTATGCCAGGGATAAGTTTCGAGATGAGGCCGTTGAAACTACCTTTGTACACAGAAGGCGCAAAGATAATGACCTTGTGCCCGAATAGGGATGATTTCGCGCTTGTTTCAAGGTATTCGGCTGTGGAGATGGTCATAATATATAGGGCGATACTGGAGATCCACACGCCTCTAAGTAACCCTATCAGTAATCCGGCCAATTTATTGAATGTATCTTGTGCTTCTATCTTGACCAAAAGAAAAAATGATTCCCGTATGATCCTGATAACGATGGTGACTACCGCGAGTACTACGACAAATACAAAGACATCACCGGCGTCCAGGGGCAGTGCCGGTACCCTGGTATTAAGGAAGTCCGATAAAGGCGTTGTGTATGTTTGGAATGCTATGACCGTGGCCAGCCAAAGGCCAAAGAGTTTAAATAGCTCTATAGCAAGGCCGGTATTTGTGCCTATAAAGCACATCCTCGCCACGATGGCGATGACGACAAAATCAGCCCAGTTTATCCCGATGAAGTATTTTGTTAGCATGGACCTTTCGCAAAAATTTTTGAAAGTATAACATATGAAGCTCGTTAAGTCAAGGCTACGGCAGGAATTATGTTCCTATCTTAAAAAAGCTAAAAGTGACTTGATGATCTGTGTAGGCGTGGGTGGGCAGCCTGGTATATGGAGTTCTACTGGCAGGAAGTCTTTTACCCCTCCGTGGGTGTAATAAGAGTTTTTGAATACCCCTCCATCGTGCGCGCAACAGCCGACAGTTATGATGAATTTTGGTTCGGGGACAGCTTCGTATGTTTTTTTTAGCGCCAATAGCATGTTCTTTGATACAGGGCCGGTTACCATGAGGGCATCCGCATGGCGTGGCGATGCTACAAAATTTACTCCGAACCGCTGAATGTCATAGATAGGATTTGTAGTAGCGATGATCTCTGATTCGCAGGCGCCGCAGGACCCTGTGTCGACTTCACGCAGAAAGAGTGATCTGCCGAATCTTTTTATGATAAGGGACCTGAGTTCTTTGCCAAGGGCCTCGATCTCTTCGCGTGTGCCGGAGTCCGGCTGAAGGAAGATCTCGGCCGGTTTTGTCAGGATGCCTTTATTGAGCCGTGTTTTTAATATGTGTATCATAAGTCGTTTCCAGGATAAGAGAGGTCGAAGCTCTTGTTACATAGCGGAAAATCAGGGATGATGTCCCCCAAAACGGAATAAGAAAGCCCATGCCAGTTATGGAATGACGGGTCGACGATCTTGCATCTTTCTATTATTCCCGCAGGATCTAGTTTTAGCGCATACAGTACCTGCCCCCTCCAGCCTTCCGCGTAACCTAAGGACAGGCCTTCTTTGTGTTGCGCATGGCAGGCGCGTATATCACCCGGAGGCAGCCCTTCGATAAGCAGGCCGATAAGCCTGACCGACTCCATGAATTCGGAAAATCTTATTCGTAATCTTGCCAGTACGTCCCCGCTATGCTCAAGGGCGATATTGAATTTAATTTTGTCATAGATGCCGGGGAAGTCCTTTCTTAAGTCCATTGCGATACCGCATGCCCTGGCGGCCATCCCTACGATGCCGATGTCCTGCGCCGTTTTTTTCTTTAAGATACCTGTCCCATCTACGCGGTCAAGAAAAGAGTTGCTGCTATCCAGTATTTCCTTGAGCCGGTTAATATCCTTTATTGCAACCTCAAGGGCCCTTTTTAAGAGTTTTATCTTGTCCCGGCAAACGTCTTTTAAGACGCCGCCTGCGATATTTACCCCTCTTAAGTAGCGGCTCGATGTGAGTTCTTCATTTAAGGAAAGGATGTTTTCCTTGATCGCTGAGGCTAACGCAGCCGGAAAGCTGAAACCAACGTCGGTAGCTATGCCGCCGATATCGTTTACGTGGTTATACATCCTTTCGAGCTCGAGGAACAGGGCCCTTAAATATTTTGCGCGCTCCGGTACGGCGATCGCGTTGATCTTTTCTGCGGCATGGCAAAAGGCAAGGCTGTGCGCGAAAGACGAGTCGCCTTCGACGCGTTCGGCGATGGCTACGGCATCGGCCGGGTCTTTTCCTTCCATTAATTTTTCTATCCCGCGGTGAGTGAACCCGAGCCTTATCTCAAGGTTGATTATGGGTTCGCCTGCAGAACTGAAGCGGAAGTGGCCGGGCCCTATTATGCCGGCATGCACAGGGCCGACAGGCACTTCGAATATGCCCTCCCCTTCTACTTTCGTAAAGCGGTAATCGCCTGATACGCTTGTTGTATCTGTTGTCCTGATGAAATCTTTCAGCATGGGGTAATGTCCTTCAGGCCATATTTCATCGTGCAGGCGCAATCTTCTCGTGTCCGGATTTCCGACCGGCTCTATGCCGAACATTTCTTTTATCTCTCTTTCAAAAAGGCTGGCTGAGTATATCTCTTTTGCCAGCGAATCGAAACGTGCCTCATTTTCAGCTATGTTCATTTCGATGACAAACCATTTTTTTTGCGGCGCGGCCATAAAAACGGCATATATGGAAAAACCCGCCCCTTTTCTGCGCTCATCACATGCAAAAAGCATCATGACCGGCGAGGGGCACAGGGTGTGCAGGTGCATGCATACCTTTTTAAAATCTTTCGGCCTGATGCTGATGATAGTTTCGTCCGGATGGGGCTCGCGTATATCCAGCAGCTCTACCCCATCTATTTCTTTTATATGCGATATGATAGAAAGATGGTCCATGTTAAGCCCCTTGTATGATCTTTGCAGCCGCGATAATGGCTTGTTTTAATGGCCCGAGTGTTATGAAGCCCAGCGTGCATATCGGCAAAAGCAGGAACAGGTACGCTAATTTTAAATTCAGAGGTTCCTTTACCTCGGGCATATCAGCCGGTGCGTTTCCAAAAAGGACCGCAGCGAAGTGGTGTATCATGGCACCAAAGGCCACTACTATGAATGTCAATAATAGGCCCGTGGCTAGATGTGCCCCGCTTAAGTATGCACCGGCGATGATCATTATTTCGCTGAAAAAAATAGAAAACGGAGGAGATCCGGTTAAGGCAAAAACGCCTAAAAGAAGGATCGCCCCGGTCAACGGCATTGTTTTTAAAACGCCCCTTATGGCATGGATGTTGTTTTTGTGATAGGCGCTGACGACGTTGCCGGCGCCGAAGAACATAAGGGATTTTGTGGTAGCGTGGTTGAATATATGTAGCAGCGCGCCTGTTATTCCAAGAGTGCTGCCTATGCCTAGGCCTACACATATGATGCCTATATGCTCTATGCTGCTATAGGCGAGCAATCTCTTGATATCTTTTTGCACCAGCAGGAAGCCGCAGGCGACAGCCATGGAGATAAGCCCGAACATTATCAAAAGGGAATTCATATAAGCGGCGCCGTGGTTTTGGTTGACTATGATGCCGAACCTTAATATCGCGTATATCGCTGTTTTTAGCAGTACTCCTGAAAGCATGGCGCTTATTGGCGCTATAGCCTGGCTGTGCGCGTCAGGAAGCCAGGTGTGCATTGGCGCCAATCCGGCCTTGGTACCGTAACCCACCAGGATAAGGATGAAGGCGACCTTGAGGATATTTTTGTCCATCTGCGGCGCCAGCCTTGACATATCCGTCCAATTAAGGCTTTTTAACCCCGTGCCTGAGTGAAGGGCATAAGAAAAAAGTATGGTGCCTAATAAGGCCAGTATGATGCCGACAGAGCAGATGATGATGTATTTCCATGCGGCTTCGACCGACCGTTTGGTGTTATAGAAGCCGACCAAAAAAGCCGATATGAGGGTTGTCATCTCTATCGCCACCCAGAGCATCCCGAGGTTGTCTACCAGTGTGACCAGGAACATGGATGCGGCAAAAAGATTGAAAAGCAGATAATAGAGCCGGCCTTTATTTGTTGTGATGTCCCCGTCTTCTATCCGCAGGGCAATATAGTTTATGGAGTATAGCGAAGCAGCGAAGTTGACCACAGCCGTGACAAAAATAAAAAAGGAGCTGAGCGCGTCAATATGTATGAATCCAAATAATGAGATGTTGGCTCCGGGTGAGGACATGCGCGCCAGAGAAAATGAGCTCAAGGAAAGGATAATAAGATGCCCCAGAGAGTTCAGCTTCCCTATCGTCTTTAATCCGTCCGTCTTCATGTAACCTGCCCTACCCTTTTAATTCAGTTAATTTGTGTACGTCGATATGCGTAAACA
Source organism: Candidatus Omnitrophota bacterium (assembly GCA_003451585.1). Classification (GTDB taxonomy): domain Bacteria; phylum Omnitrophota; class Gorgyraeia; order Velamenicoccales; family Velamenicoccaceae; genus UBA9636. The sequence continues at coordinate 91,995 of DMEU01000002.1, forward strand.
GCTTGTTGATCTTGTATACAAAAATACCGAGTATTATCATGCTTATAAGGACATCGAAGAATATGGATATCTCTACGAAGAATGGCATGCCGCCGGATACCAGGGCAGCCAATAAAAAAGCACCATTTTCCATGACGAGCAGGCCGATGATCTGTGTTAACGCCTTCATGCGGAATATCATCAGGAAACCGCCTGTTAATATTACGCTGAGCGCAACGGTAAACATGAAGCTTTGCGTTTCGCCTGCCGCCGGCAGGGTCTGTCTTGAAAAGGCCCATGAAACATACGTAAAGACAAGGGCGCAGACCAAAGAGAGCTGGGTGTTTATGAAGAGGCCAATGTTCTCGTTTGCTTTGATGCGCCGCACGATCCGCAGCAATAAATGCGGTATCGCGATAACTTTTAGCAAAAATAAAAGTATGCTGACGCACAAAAGTTCTACGCTGTTCTCATGCCTGGCCGCAAGAAATGTGGCCAGAGAAAGAAAGAAAGACTGATAACGGAAACTTTGGATAAGCGTCGGCAGTCTTTTGGCGATGGCCATCATGTATGTGGACGCTAGTATCGCAAACAAAATTGAAAATTGCATTTTTTAGGCTCCTAAAGCTGCGGCTACCGTAGCCATGACTGCAAGCGCGAATGAGAATAAGAGGAAATCAGCTGCCCTGAAAAGCCGCATTTTGGCGATCGAGACCTCTATGATCGCCACGCAGGCGGCTATTCCGGATATTTTGGCCAAGATCATAAGCATATTCATGAATAATTGGGCGTATGTCGTGGAATATTGGATCGGCGTAGGCCATAAAACATTGGCGATAATGGCAAAAAATATGAATTGTTTAAGGTATGAGGCATATTCGATCATGGCCAGGCGCGGCCCGCTGTATTCTAAGACCATGGCTTCATGTATCATGGTCAATTCCAGATGTGTCTCCTGATTGTCGATAGGTATACGCGATGTTTCAGCCAGGGTTGCCATTAAGATGGCAGCCCCGGCTAAGATAGTCGAAACAGATGCCGCCGGGATGTTGAGCAGCATTTCCGTGTTAGTCGTGGCAGTCTTTAAGGATATGGCGAAAAGGCTTAAAAAAAGGACCGGTTCGACCATGCTCGAAATAAACATCTCGCGTGAAGAACCCATGCCGCCGAAGGCGCTGGCTGTATCAAGGCCTGCCAGGCTAAGAAAAAACCTGCCTAGAGCAAGGATGAAGATGAAGACGAAAATATCTCCTGTATATTGCGCGTAACCTGCCGGGACGAAAATAGGGATTAGCATTGAAGCCGCGATAACGCAAGACAGTACCACCATGGGCGCTGCTTTAAATATCCATGAGGCATTTTGCGATACGACCTCTCCTTTAAGAAGCAGTTTGGCAAGGTTGTAGTAAGGCTGTGTTATACTGGGCCCTTTTCTCATCCGCAGGTAATTTTTTATTTTAGTGATCAGGCCGCCAGCCAAAGGGGCGGCTGTCAGAAAGATCGCCCATTGCGCTATTAAGAGTATGATCTCCATATGTTAGAACCTGTCCTTAAAAATGAGCAGTAAAATTATAGTTATAAAAATATAGCCTATATAAATATGTATGCTTCCGGCCTGCATCCTCTTGATTAATTCTGCTGAGCCGAAGATAGCATTCAAAAAAGGTTTGTAGGCATATTTTTTGAAAATGGACGTCGTGCCGGTCTCGTAAGAAAATGATTTAACATGGTAGAATGACTCCCATATTTTTTTAGTTCTTCTGTGGGGCAGCAGGAAGAAACTGAAAAGTATGCGGAAAGGTTTAGAATATGCGGTGGCGGTGTATTCGTTACGGGCCCCCAGTTTGTAATATCCGCAGTCCCATGTGTTATATATTATATTTTTCCTGCGGCACAAAATAAAATAGATAGCTGATCCGGCCACCAGCATGATCGTTGACAGGACGGCTGCAATGGCAGGGGTAGATAAATATATTCCTTTCGATGCCCAAGGGGTGACGGTCAGATTATTTACGGTGAAATTCATGGCGTCTGTGTTTATGCCTGTAATGTGCCCGCAGATAGACGTCAGCTTGCGGATAATAAAGCATGCCCCAAAACTGAAGACAAAGATCAAGATGGATAAAAAGAGCATGCCCAGTTTCATAGCGGCCGGGCTTTTTTTAGCATCCTGGGAATGTTTGCTCCTGGGTAAGCCTAAGAATGTTATTCCGAATGCCTTTACAAAACATGCGGCAGCCAGCCCGCTGGTGAGGGCTAAAATGGCCGCGCACAATCCGAAGAGTACCTTTATTCCGCCGTTCCCCTGCGTGGCGCCAAGGAAAAATGTTTGGAAGGTCAGCCATTCGCTGAGAAAACCGTTTAAAGGCGGGAGACCGGCTATGGCCACAGAGCCTACGAGAAATGTGCCTGCCGTGTAAGGCATTCTGTGGATAAGCCCTCCCTGTTTTTCTATGTTGAGCGTTCCTGTAGCGTGGTAAATACTGCCGCTGCCTAAGAATAAAAGGCCTTTGAATATGGCATGGTTGATAAGATGGTACAGGCCGGCTATTAAGCTCAATACCGCCAGCATCGTCCATCCTTTGCTCAAGAAGAACATACATGCGCCTACCCCGAATAATATGATCCCCATGTTTTCGATGCTGGAATACGCAAGCAGTTTTTTTATATTGTTCTCCATAAGGGCGTAAATAATGCCTACCAGGCAAGATATTGCCGCCAAGATCATTATAAGTATGCCCCACCAGGTAGTATCGGCGCCTAGTATTGTGATGATGAACCGCAGTATTCCATAAACAGCTGTTTTTATCATGACCCCTGACATTAGGCTCGAGATGTGGCTTGGGGCCTGGGGGTGGGCATACGGGAGCCATATGTGTAGAGGGACGATGCCTGCTTTCGTGCCGAACCCTATAAGTAAAAATATGAAGATGATGTTTTTTGTCTGCGCCGGCATCGTCTGGCATGCAATCTTTATGGCCTGGAAATCAAAAGAGCCGGCAAAGCGGTAAAACATAAGGAAAGCGGCTATCAGAAAAGCGGTGCCCGCGTGCGTCATAATGACATAAATAGTCGCAGCTTGTATGGACAACTCGTTTTCCCGTTCGAATAGGACCAAAAAGTATGAAGTAAGGGACATGATCTCCCAGGCTACAAGAAAGGCAAAGGCGTGATCTAGAGTGACTACCGCCGCCATTGAAAGCACGAAAGCAGCGAACAAAATGTGCCCTTCGATCCTTTTGGAGCGCGGGTATCTTTCCAGGTATCCTATGGAATATACAAATGCCGGCAGGGCGACAACGGCGATCACGGCTAGAAAAAACAGTGACAGCGGGTCGTGTAAAAATGAGATAGGTGAGTCCAGAAAATATGCCATACGGTTACTTTACCTTACCCATAAAAATGCAATTATTCTAGGCTTGATTCATTCCAATGTCAATAATAATCCATGGCGGTGCGTTGGCTTGACTTTGGGGTTGGTATGTGCTAATTTAGCAGCATGGAAAAGCCGGAGCAGCAGAATATAGAACTCGATGAATTGAGCAAGGCCAGGCAGGAGCTTTCTACGCTCTTTGAGATCTCCAATGCCATGCATAAGACCTTAGATTTAGAGCAGATCTTGTTCATTATCTTGACCGGGGTCACATCCCATTCAGGGCTTGGTTTTAACCGGGCCATGCTTCTTTTACTGGATAGCCAGGGAAAGTACCTTGAAGGCATGATAGGTATCGGGCCGGACAACGGCGAAGAGGCCAAGCGTATCTGGTCGCTTATCGATGAGCAGAAGATGGACTTGGACGGCCTGGTAGATTCTTACTCTTTTTCCAGGCAGCTTTTGAACAATTCACGTTTTTTCAATCAGGTAAAAGGCTTGAAGATACCGGTTAAAGAACCTGAAGGCGGCATATTGGCCAAGGCATTCTGCGACGGCATGCCTTTTCATATCAAAAAGGAAAATTTCGGGTCTTTCCCAGGAGACCCCCTCCTTGCTATCTTTACTTCCGATGAGTTCGTTGTAGTGCCTCTTAAGGCCAAAGATATATCTATCGGCCTGATAGTCGCAGATAATATTTTTACGCGGCGCTCGATCACAAAGGACGACATCCGCATACTTATGACTTTCGCAAACCAGGCAGGGATGGCCATAGAGAACTCCCAGCTCTATGAAAAGGCCGTTGTAAGGGCGCACAAAGACTCTTTGACCGACCTTTGGAACCATGGCTACTTCCAGTTTTTCTTTGAAGACAAACTCAGGCACGCTAAAAACCATGTCTCATACCTGAGTATCATCATGGTAGATATAGATAATTTTAAGAATTATAACGATACATGGGGCCATCAGAAGGGCGATGAGATCTTAGCTAAGATCTCAAAGGTTATAGTCGATTCTTCCCGTAAAGTCGATTGTGTCTGCCGTTATGGCGGAGAAGAGTTTGCCATCGTTCTCCCTAATGCCACGAAAAAAGATGCAAGCATCATTGCCGGAAGGATACGTGCTAATATCGAACAATACCACTTTATCCCTGAGCCGGGGCATCCTGAGCAGAGGATCACGGTGAGCTTAGGTGTGGCTTCTTTTCCTGAAGACGGAAATAATAAGGATGAGTTGATCCGCGCCGCGGACTCCGCCCTTTACGAGGCCAAGCGCACAGGCAAGAATAAAGTCTGTACCGCCTACATAAAAAGCTAACTCCCAAGTAATCCCGTATCTAAATACCCTCGTTTTGCTTTAATAGCCCATTATAGCCTCCCAAAGCCGCTTCCGGCATTTTTTCCGTCTCCGGTGTCCTTTTGCGCTTCGCGCCCATAAAAAAATACCTAA
>DMEU01000008.1 GCA_003451585.1 Candidatus Omnitrophota bacterium
GACACCCGGAGCGGAAAAAATGCTGGAAGCGGCTTGGTAGGCTAAAATAGGCTATTACCGGCGGCCCGTGAAGGCTAAAGAAGGCTATGGAGCTTGCATACGGAAAAAATGCTGGAAGCGGCTTGGGAGGCTAGGTAGATAAATTCTCATTGCAATAGTAAACCTGATAAATTAAAATAGTTGACGATTGAATAAGGACACAATTTACGGAGTGGAGGGTAAATTTGATGGAACATGAAGAAATCGATTCTTTACTACGCCTGCCTCTTATAGAGTTGATCGCGGCGGCTAATTCGGTCAGAAGGGAGCACGCAGGCCCGGGCCTGGAATTATGCAATATAATGAATGCCAAATCCGGCTCATGCAGCCAGGATTGTAAATTCTGCGCGCAATCAGCGCATCATGCTACCGGCGTCTCGACATATCCTTTGAAGAAAAAAGATGAGATGCTCGAGGCGGCCCGCCGAGCCAAAGAGGCCGGCGCGCACAGGTTCGATATCGTTACAAGCGGCAATACGTTAACCAAAGACGAGATAAAGGTCATCGCGGATGCTGTTTCCGATATAACCAGGAATATAGGCATTAAGATGTGCGCCTCACTTGGCAAGATACAAGAGGCAGATCTCTTGCTTCTTAAGGATTCAGGGCTGACACGCTACCACCACAATATCGAGACCTCCAGGAATTTCTTCCATAAGATAGTCTCAAGCCACACCTTTGAAGACAGGCTTACGACTATCAGGGCGGCTAAGGCCACAGGTTTAGAGGTGTGCAGCGGCGGTATTATAGGTTTAGGTGAAACAATGGCAGACAGGATAGATATGGCCCTCTGCCTTAGAGAGCTCGGAGTTGATTCCGTGCCCATAAATATCCTTGTGCCTATTAAGGGCACGCTTATGGAGGGACAGGCCGCCCTTTCGTGTGAAGAGGCCGTAAGGACCATAGCAATTTTCCGGATAATTTTAAAAGATAAGATAATAAAGATAGCAGCCGGCAGGGAATCTGTGCTCAAGGATTTTCAGGCGCTTGCGTTCATGGCAGGCGCGAACGGTATGCTCATAGGCGGCTACCTTACTATAAAAGGCAGGATGCCCGAAGAGGATTTAAAGTTGGTCAGTGAAGTGAAAAAACTATGGCAGAATTAGGCGATTATTTAAAGGATAGGGAAAAAGACGGGTTATTGAGGACTCTTCGTCCTGTGGTTTCCCGCTGCAATGGACGCATAGTTGTGGAAGGAAAAGAATACCTGGACCTTTCTTCCAATGATTACCTTGGCCTGTCGGAACACCCGCTTATCAAAGAGGCCTGCATAAAGGCTGTTGAGCGCTTTGGTTCCGGCAGCTCGGCCTCACGCCTCATGACCGGAGATTCCGAACTCTACCACCAACTCGAGGAAAGGACCGCTGGTTTCAAGAATAAGGAGGCCGCGCTCGCCTTTAATTCAGGATATCAGGCGAATGTCGGCATAATAAGCTCTTTGTTTGGGCGCGGTGACGCCGTATTTTGCGATCGCCTTGCGCATGCCAGTATAATCGACGGCATCTTGTTGTCCGGAGTGCGTCTTTTTAGGTTCCAGCACAATGACGCCACTCACTTAGAGAAATTACTTAAGGACAAGAGGAAGGATTTTAAAAAGTGCCTTATTGTTACCGAGAGCGTGTTTAGTATGGACGGGGATGTTGCCCCGCTGGAAGAGCTGGTCCGCTTAAAAGAGAAGTATGACTGCAGCTTTATGGTCGATGAGGCGCATGCGACCGGAGTTTTTGGTTCAAGCGGCGCAGGTATCGTTGAGATGACGGGGCTCGCGGATAAGATCGATCTCATTATGGGCACTTTCAGCAAGGCGCTTGGAGGGTTTGGCGCCTATCTTGCCGCCTCAAAAGAGGTGGTAGGATACCTGGTCAATACATGTCGGAGTTTTATCTATTCGACCGCTTTGCCGCCGTCGGTAATAGCCGGCAATCTGGCTGCTTTGAATGTTGTGCAACAGGAGCCGTGGCGCCGTAAACAGCTTTTGGAGACGTCCCGTTGTTTTCGACAGGGGCTTAAAGACGCAGGTGTTAGTACAAAAGGTTCTTCACAGATAGTCCCTGTGATGATCGGGGATAATTTTAAGGCCATTTCCGCAGCTAAGGAGTTAGGCCGTAAGGGCTATTGGGTTTTAGCTGTAAGGCCCCCGACAGTGCCTGCGGGCCAGGCACGCCTGAGGTTCTCGCTCTCCGTTTACTACAGCAAAGAAACGATACAAAAATTAACAGATGATATCATTGCGCTCGGGATTTAAATTCTTTGACAGGGGTTTTGGAAAGACCCTGGTCCTGGTGCCTGGTTGGGCTACGGACTACCGCATCTTCTCCGGTATGGAACTGGATTATAATTACCTGCTTGCACAGGAGATCAGGCTGTCAAGTTTTGTGGAAGACTTGAATAAGGTGCTGGAGCAATGCCATCTCGAAAAGGTGTCTTTACTTGGTTATTCCTTAGGCGGCTTCCTGGCGAAAGATTTTGCCGTAAGTTTTCCTAAAAAGATCTACGAGCTTATTCTTGTAAGCATACGGAAAAATTACGGCGCAAACGAGCTCGATGGAGTAAGGCGAAAACTTGAGAAAAACAAAAGGGCGTTCCTTTCGGGTTTCTACAGGGATTGTTTTTCCGCAAGCGACGAAGGCCGGCTGTGGTTTGCGGCAAATCTTCTAAAGAGTTATATTGACGACATGCCGATAGAAGGGTTATTAGAGGGGCTTGATTATTTGTCTACAACCTCTATAGGGCCTAAGGCTTTTAGCGCTTTAGAGAAGATAAGGATATTTCACGGAGAAGAAGACAGGATCGCGCCGTTCGAGGAAGCGCGCGGGCTTGCATCGGAATTGCCGCGCGCGCGGTTCATCGGCCTGCCAAAAATGGGGCACATACCTTTTTTAAACAGCGGGTTTTGTGAAAAGTTCAACAATGGATAAAAAGAGCGTCATCAGGAATTTTTCAAAGGCGGCGCGCCTCTACGATGAATATGCGGATATCCAGAGGCTGGCTGCCTTTGAGCTTTTAAGCCGGCAGCCCAGGGATGAATGCCGTAATATTTTAGAAATCGGGTGCGGCACCGGTATTTATACGTCTTTATTGAAGGAAAAATTCGATAAAGCGGCTTTGAAGGCCGTAGACATATCCGCCGAGATGATACGGGTGGCCGAGGGTAAATTAAAGGGTGGCGTAGAGTTTACGGTCGCGGATGCCGAAGATGTATTACCCTACGGGAATTTCGACCTCATCACCTCCAACGCCTCTATGCAGTGGTTTGCGGACCTTGAGGCCGCGCTTAGGAAGTGCAGCGCAAAGCTTATGGAAAACGGGGTTTTATTGTTTTCCATATTCGGGCCGCAGACGTTTATGGAGCTTGAGTCGGCCATAAAAGATGTTTCTAAAGGTAAGTCTGTTGTGGCTTCACAATTCAATTCCAAAGAAGTGCTTGAGGCTATGTTTAAGAGGCATTTTAGAAAGGTCTCTATAGACGAAATAAAATATAGCGAAAGCTTCACCTTTTTAATGGAGCTATTGAGCAAGATCAAGCATACGGGCACGGCCGGAACCAGCATGGCTAATAATATCTTTTCCGGGCCAAACCGTTTAAAAGAGATCGAGAAAGTTTACAAAAGTACTTTCGGGGCTATCACGGCGACTTATCAGGTATTTTTTTGCAGGTGCGAGGCGCTATGAAAGCTATATTTGTCGCAGGGACCGATACTGGGGTGGGAAAGACGGTCGTTACAGGATGCCTGGCCAGGTTTTTTTCACAAAAAGGCCTTCGAGTGATAACGCAGAAGTGGGTCCAGACCGGCGCGAAAAAAGATATTTCGGAGGATATAGATTTTCACTTGAAGATGATGGGCAAGGACAGGGACGATATAAGGGATTATAAAAATACCGTCATGCCTTATGTCTTTAATCTTTCGGCATCCCCTCATCTGGCATCGAGGTTGGAACGTAAGAATATAAGTAGTAAGAAGATCAAAAAGTCATTTGGCGCGTTATCGTCCTGTTTTGACGCTGTTATTGTGGAAGGCGCAGGCGGGGTGCTCGTCCCTATTGATTCAAGGCACTTCCTTATAGATATCGCCAAAGACCTTAAGCTGCCGGTCTTGCTAGTCGCGGAGAACAGGCTGGGCGCCATTAATCAGGCCCTGTTGTCCATAGAGGCCTTAAGGGCAAGGGGTATGGATGTTCTTGGCGTGATATTCAACGATCTTAAAAAATACGACGCAAGGATATTGAAAGACAACCCGCGCATAATAAAAAAGTTAAGCGGTGTAAGGGTCTTTGGTACACTGCCGCGCGGAAAGTCCGGCGAGGAGATCTACAGATCCTTTGTCCCGATCGCCCAAAAAATACAAATGAGACTAAAAGGGACAGGCCCTTTTAGTCTCATTTAAGTAGTTTGAAAGGTGTGATGACCGATTGGGTCGGAAAAGATTTGAAATATGTCTGGCATCCTTATACTCAGATGAAGGATTGCCGTAACATGCCACCTCTTTTGATAGAACGCGCCAAAGGCATAAAGCTCTACGATACACGCGGCCGTTTTTATTACGATACGATCTCGAGCTGGTGGTGCAATGTCCACGGCCACAATAATCCGGCCATAAAAAGCGCTATTAAAAAACAGCTGGATTTATTAGAGCATGTATTATTCGCCGGTTTCACGCACAAGCCGGCTATCGAGTTGGCGCAAAAACTGGCGGCCTTGGCGCCGGCGGGTTTGAGCAGGGTGTTCTACTCCGACAACGGCTCTACCTCTGTCGAAGTGGCGCTTAAGATGTCGTTCCAGTATTGGCATAACACAGGCGAGCGCAAAAAGACGAAATTTGTTTCGCTAGACAGGGGTTACCACGGCGATACCTTTGGCGCCATGAGCGTCAGCGGCGTCTCACTTTTTAATGAGGTATTTTCTCCATTGTTCTTTGAGTCTTTTAAGGTGCCGAGTCCGTATTGTTATCGCTGTCCTGTCGGGATGCAAGAGGGGGAGTGTGATACTGACTGCCTGAAACCGCTGGAGAGGCTCTTGGAAAAAAGATCGAAAGAGATAGCCGGTATTATACTTGAACCTAGGCTTATGGCTGCCGGAGGCATGATCATTTATCCGGAAAAATACCTTAAGGGGGCGGCCAGCCTGGCCAAGAGGTTCAATGTACATCTTATCTTAGACGAAGTTGCCACAGCCTTTGGCAGGACAGGCAGGATGTTTGCCTCGGGATCAGCGGGCGTGCTTGCTGATTTTATCTGCCTTTCCAAAGGGATCACCTCGGGCTACTTGCCGATGGGCGTAACCTTGACCACGGACAAGATATATAAGGCTTTTTATGCCGACTTTGAGCAAAAGAAGACCTTTTACCACGGCCATACCTATACGGCCAACCCTGTCGCGTGCGCCGCGGCCTTGGCGAGTTTGGAGATCTTTGAAAAAGACAACACGTTGAAGAAAGCCGCAGGGCTTATTCCGTTATTCCGGGAAAGGCTGGAGGGTTTTAAGGCCCTGCCTTTTGTGGGTGATGTCAGGAGTATAGGTTTGGTGGGCGCGCTGGAGTTGGTCAAGGATAAAAAGACTAAAGAGGCATTGGATTTTAGGGAAAGGACGGGGCTTAAGGTCTATAAGGCGGGCCTTGAAAAAAACCTGATTTTAAGGCCCCTGGGTGATATAATTTATTTCTTCTTGCCTCTATGTGTTAAGCGGGCTGAGCTTGAGGATATTCTGGACAGGAGTTATAGCGTGGTTAAAAAGGCGTTCAATGGCTAAGAAAGTTATGGTTGCGATGAGCGGCGGCGTTGATTCCTCTGTCGCCGCTTTGCTCCTAAAAGATAAGGGTTATGATGTTGTGGGCGCTACGATGTGTTTTTCTCTGCCTGCCGGTAACAGCCGCCGCCCAAGCTGTTGCGGCATTGAAGGCATAGAAGATGCAAAGAAAGTAGCCCACCAGCTCAACATACCCCACTATGTCCTGAATTTCGGCAAGGACCTGGAAGAAGCCGTCGTTCTTGATTTCATCGTAGAGTATATTTCCGGCAGGACCCCTAACCCTTGCGTGCGCTGTAACCAGTATTTAAAATTCGGGACACTGCTTAAGAAAGCTAAGGCGCTCGGTATGGACTACCTTGCTACCGGGCACTTCGCGCGGATAGAAAAGAAAAACAGGTCTTTTATATTAAAAAAAGGCGTAGACGCCAAGAAGGACCAGTCTTATTTCTTGTGCCAAATAAAAAGAAGAGACCTGGGCCGTATCTTATTCCCTTTAGGGGAAATGACGAAGGACGAGGTGCGGCAGTTGGCAAGGAAGAGGGGCCTTTATGTCGCTGATAAGCCCGCCAGCCAGGAGGTATGTTTTATCCCCGATAACGATTACAGGGCGTTCTTAAAGTCGAGGATGAACAAGGCGTGTTTTAAAGAAGGGGACATAGTCGATAAGGCGGGCGTTGTATTGGGCAAGCACAACGGCGTCTTCAATTACACTATAGGCCAAAGGGAAGGGCTCGGCATATCAGCTAAATATCCTCTTTATGTAGTAGGGTTGGATGAGCCTAAGAACAGGGTTATCGTAGGCAACAAGGCAGACGTTTACGCCAAGAGCCTTTTAGCCGTTGAACCCAATATCCTGGCCGCATCCATTGGTAAAAAAACTGTATTTCAAGTATCGGCTAAAATCAGGTATAATCATCCGGAGAGCCCGGCTAAGGTGACATTCTTGACAAAAAACAAACTAAAAGTCGATTTTCGCGCGCCACAGGCCGCCATCACCCCGGGCCAATTCGTCGTCCTATACAAAGGCGACGTTGTATTAGCCGCCGCCAAGATAATGGAAGTTCCTAATGCCTAAAGAATTGATGAAGAAGATCGAGCAGTTAAAAAAAGAGCGCAACGCGGTCATTTTGGCCCATAATTACCAATTGCCGGAGGTCCAGGACGCAGCTGATTACACAGGCGATTCTCTGGAGTTAAGCCGTGTGGCCGCCAAGTCCGATAAGAAGGTCATTGTTTTTTGCGGCGTCTACTTTATGGCAGAGACCGCTTCGATATTGTGCCCGGCTAAAACAATACTTATCCCCGATCCTCTGGCCGGCTGCCCTATGGCCAATATGATAACAGCAGACGACGTCAGAGAGCTTAAGGCGCGCCATCCAAAGGCGGTCGTCGTAGGTTATGTGAATACGCCGGCGGATGTGAAGGCTGAGTTGGATGTCTGTTGTACTTCTACGAATGCCGTGGACATAGTATCTAAGATAAAAGCCGAAGAGATAATCTTCATCCCTGACAAATACCTTGCCGATTATGTGTCAAAAAAGACAGGCAAGCGTCTGATAGCATGGGAAGGTTATTGCCCCACTCATGTCAAGATACTTCCGGAAGATATCATTAAAAAGATCAGGCAGCATCCGCACGCGAAGGTCATGGTTCACCCTGAGTGCAGGCCTGAAGTGGTAGAGCTGGCCGATGAAGTCCTTTCTACGGGAAAGATGTGTGTCCACGCCAAAAAATCCCACGATAAAGAATTTATTATAGGCACGGAGGTGGGCCTCATACACAGGCTCCAGAAAGATAACCCGGATAAAAAATTCTATCCCGCCTCCGAGCATGCCGTATGCCCCAATATGAAACGCACAACGCTTGAGAAGGTCCTTTGGTCATTGGACGAGATGAAGACAGAGGTGCGCGTGCCCGATGAGATCCGTAAAAAAGCCCGCCGAGCCATAGATAAGATGGTGGAATTTACCTAAAAAGGAACCCGGAGGCCGGTATTGTATAAAAGGACTTTATCGCAAAGTTTCAGGCTGGCTTTTGAAGGCCTGAGATTCGTTTTTAAGACCGAGCGCAATATGAGGGTCCATTGTTTTTTCGCGCTTATGGCGGTAGTTTGTTCTTTTATTTTTAAGGTCAGCGCGATGGAGTTTGTCTTTGTCATTTTTTCTATCGCGCTCGTTTTGATCTCGGAATCAGCCAATACGGCGTTTGAATTGCTCCTGGATTTTGTCCATGGCGACCGTTATCATCCGGACGTCAAGCTTTTAAAGGACATCGTGGCCGGGGGCGTCTTCATAGCGGCAGTAAACGCTTTTGTCGTGGGCAGTATAATATTCGTCCCGAAGATATGGGGTATAGCGGTTAAAATAGCCGGCTGGATGTAACGCAAGGATAAGATATGAAGTTGGTCGATAAGATCAAGAAGAAAAAGATACGCAGCGCCGTAATAGGCCTGGGTTATGTGGGCCTGCCTTTGGCTGTTGAATTGGCGCAAAGCGGCGTTGAGGTGGTAGGTATCGACCTGGACAAAGAAAAGGTGCGCCGCTTGAATAATAAGGGCTCTTATATCCAGGATGTCCCCGCGCAGAAGGTAAGGGAACTGGTATCAAAAGGCAGGCTGCGCGCCACATCGGATTACAGCGTCTTAATGAACGTAGATACTATAAATATCTGCGTCCCCACACCTTTGCGCAAGACCAAAGAGCCCGATATCTCCTATATAGTCAAATCCGCCGAACAAATAGCCAAGTATCTAAAAAAGGGCCAGCTTATCATTTTGGAAAGCACCACGTATCCTGGCACAACAGATGAGGTGCTATTGCCTATGTTTGAAGCCAAGGGTCTGAAGGTGGGTAAGGATTTCTACCTCGCGTTCTCGCCTGAGCGCGTTGACCCGGCTAACCCGAAATATACCACCAGGAACATCCCGAAGGTCGTAGGCGGCATAACCCCGGCATGCACCGAGGCCGCCAAGGCCTTATACGAACTTGCCGTGGATACCGTCCTCTCCGTTTCATCTACGCGGGTAGCCGAGACCGTGAAGCTCCTTGAAAACACATTTCGCGCGGTGAATATCGGCCTGGTGAACGAACTCGCCCTGATGTGCAGCAAGATGGGCATTAATGTCTGGGAAGTGATCGATGCGGCCAAGACCAAGCCTTTCGGGTTTATGGCATTTTATCCAGGGCCTGGCTTAGGCGGCCACTGCATACCCATAGACCCTTTTTATCTGTCGTGGAAGGCGCGCCTTTTCGGTTTTGAGGCAAGATTTATAGAGTTGGCAGGCCAGATCAACACTGCCATGCCCGAATACGTGGTGGGAAAGATCGTGGATGCCTTAAATGAGAGAGGCAGGAGCATAAGAGGCGCCGGTGTCCTTATCCTTGGGGTCGCTTATAAAAAGAACGTCAGCGACTACCGCGAATCCCCGGCTTTTGAAGTCATCCACTTTTTAAAAGAAAAAGGCGCGCGCGTCTCCTATAATGACCCGCACGTGCCTTTTTTCACCGAAGGTAAATTAAAGATGAAGAGCGTAAAGCTTACGCCCGAAGTTTTAAAAAAGAGCGATTGCGTCGTGGTCATTACCGATCACGCGAAGTATGATTATCCTCGGATAGCGCGGTATGCGGGCCTTATCTACGACACGCGCAACGCCATAAAAATAAAAAGCGAAAAGATCATTAAATTATAATGACACAAAAAGCCAAAAAGACTCATATGATCCAGTTTGTAAGCCATTTGCTATAAGCTAAAAGCCAAAAGGGGGTTTTACTTGGGCAGATTTCTAGTTACCGGCGGAGCAGGATTCATCGGTTCTAATATTGTCGATAAACTTTTAAAAGACGGCCATTTTGTGCGGGTCTTGGATAATTTTTCCTCAGGCAAGCCGGAGAACCTGGGCATTGAGTCCATAGGTCAAAGGCCATCTGATATCGACTTGATAGTGGGCGATATACGCGATAAGGGCGCCTGCGAAAAGGCCTGCGAGGGCATCGATTATGTCCTGCATCAGGCGGCGCTCCGCTCCGTGCCGAAATCCATGAAGGACCCGGAGAGTTATAATGATGTGAACATCAACGGCACGCTTTATATGCTCCAGGCGGCATCGCGCGCCAAGGTTAAAAGATTCGTCCTCGCGTCGTCAAGCTCTGTTTACGGCGACGTCGATAAGTTCCCGGAAAGAGAGGATTTTTATCCTAAACTCATCTCTCCTTACGCGTTGAGCAAGCTTACAAACGAGTATTATTGCAAGATCTTCGCGCAATTCTTCGGCCTGCCGGGCGTGTGCCTTCGTTACTTCAATGTCTATGGCCCGAAGCAGGCGTTAGACGACGAATATGCCGTAGTCATCCCTAAGTTCATCCATTGCATATTGAATGACGAACAACCCCCTGTTTTCGGCACAGGCAAACAGTCACGCGACTTTACCTATATAGATAATGTGGTATCCGCCAACATCATGGCGGCAACTACAGACGGCATAGAATTCGAAGTATTTAATGTAGCCACCGGCCGCGATCAGACCGTATTAAGCCTGGTGGATGTTTTAAATAAGATAATCGGGAAGAACATCAAGCCGAAGTTCTTGGATGTCAGGCCCGGAGACGTATTCCGCACCCGCGCCGACATATCCAAGATAAAGAAGCTCCTAAAATACAGGCCTACGGTAGGTTTCGAGGAAGGCATAAGACGCACCGTGGAGCATTTCCGTGGAAAAGATACGTTACGAAATAGACCCTCATAACCGGCTGGTCCTGCGCGGGCCTTACCGTTTCCGGCGCGTGGTAGACGGGGATTTCAAGGTAGGCAGCGGCAACAGCCTTTCATATCATATAAAAAGATCCGACAATATCGATACGCCCCAGGAGATCAAATTCTCAGGCGGCTGGTCTATCGGCAAGAACCACGATCTCGCCTTTACGCTCGACAAATGGAACAACCAGTGCGAGGGTAACAAGCTTATTTTAAAGAGCGTCCTGGCAGGCGCCAATAAAGATGAATTGGCCTTTACTCTGGGCACGAGGGATGTCTCCGGCGGAAGGCGCGTGTATATTTTGAAGTTAAACGGCGCCTGGCAGGCCGATAAATATAACCGTCTGGCTTTTAATGTCGAAAGGGACAGCGGCGCTAAAGACGAGCTTGTCTTGCGCGGCAAGTGGGAGATAGGCAGGCAGAACGAGATCATCTATACCGCATCCAGGGCGCGTCTTAAGACAAAAGACAGGATAGAGAACACTATAACTTTGCAGGGGCATTGGGATATATCCGCTAAGAACAGGTTATCTTATGCCTTAAATAATGATGGCGGCCCGCGCCTTGATTTTAAGGCCACTTTTGAGAGGGCTGAAAACAGGGCCCTTCGTTACGGTTTGAGTATCGGTTACGGGGTAAGGAGAAAGACGATATCCTTGTTCGGCAAGTGGAAGGTCAATAAGGATACAGAGCTCTTTTATGAAATAGCTAATGCCGGAGGGGACAATATAAAGGTAAAGGCTGAATTATCCAGGACGTTTTTGAAAGGCCGCGGTGAAGCTTTCATAAAGGGCCTTGTCTCGCGAAAAGAAGCGGCGGTCATTGGCGGAATAGGGTTTAGGTGGTAGAATACCGGTCATATGGACAAGATCCCGATCTTACTTTATCATAATTTTTGTTCCGATACGGACAAGTCGAAAAACAGCCTTGCCGTTACCTGGGATAACTTCAAGAAGCAGATGGACTGGCTTTATCAAAATGCTTTTACGGCAGTGTCTTTGGAAAAGATCGTAGCGGAGGCGGAGTATTGGAGGACGGAAGAACAGAAGTCGGAAGGCGCAAGCCAGAAGCCGGAAAGAAAAATACAGGATACGCGGAAAAAGGTGGTATTGACATTTGACGGAGGGGACTTAAGCGATTACCATTTTGCCCTGCCGGTTTTAAAAGAGAAAGGTTTCTGCGCCACTTTTTTCGTAACGATAAACGAGATAGGCAAGCCCGGCAAGATGGACTGGCCTATGGTCTATGACCTTTCCCGCCAGGGCATGGGCGTGGCCTCAGGCGGCTTAAGCAGCTCCTTTTTGACGGCGCACAATAATTATACGGTCTTAAACGACCTGTTGATGTCAAAACAGATACTGGAAAAATATATCAGGAAAAGGGTGGATTTCCTTTCAGCCCCCGGAGGGTTCTATAACAGGCGCGTGTTGGCTATCGCGCGTGACGTGGGGTTCAAGGGGGTCTGCGTTTCAGACGCCGGCCTAAACGATTTTCTGTCCGAGGGCCTGTTTTTGCTTAAGCGCTTTGCCGTCAGGAAAAATTACGGCTTAAACGCCTTCAGGTCTATCGCGGCAGGACAGCCGTCTGTCATAGTGCGCTCCGGAGAAAGCATACGAGCGGTTTTAAGGAAGACGCTGGGGTATCAGGTATGGGAAAAACTCGAGAATCTCAAGCGTAAGCACAGGAAAAAGGCACAGGCCAAATTATGATGAAATTTTTGTTCGTGATAAGCCTGCTAGCCGTCTTTTATACATACGCAGGTTATCCATTGATATTGTTTATCATGTCTCTTCTATCGGCTAAGCCGGTCAAAAAGAGGGATGTTTATCCTCCGGTCTCGATAATTGTTTATGCCGATAAAGACGAGAAAAATATCGAAGCAAAGGTAAGCGGCCTCCTGGGCCTGGATTATCCCAGGGACAAGATGGAGATCATCGTAGGCTGCGACGGCGCCACCGACGAGGTATACCGGCTTTTAAAGAAATATGTCGATGAAAATCAGATACGTTACGCTGTTTCATTTCAGCCTGTAGGCAAGCCGGCCATGATAAATAAAATGGCAAAAGACGCGCGCGGAGAGATATTTGTCTTTATAGATACGCGCCAGGGGTTTGAGCGAGGCATAATAAAAGAGCTGACCCGGTGTTTTGCCGATGACGCCGTAGGCGCTGTCAGCGGAGAGCTTTTTGAAAAAAAAGGCGCCGCCGTGGCCAAAGAGGAGGGTTTACTGCGGTGGTATGAGCAGACTATAAGGGAGATGGAGGGCGGCCTGGGCCTGGTATTAAGCGCGCGCGGCGCCGTTTATGCCGTAAGAAAGCCGTTGTTCAGGTATTTTCCGGCCGGTATCACAGCGGAAGACCCCTATACTTTCATTAACGCGATCATGCTGGATAAGAAGGTCGTCTTAGAGCCGTCCGCCCGCGCTTATGGCAGTATGCCCCAGGCCGCGGCCGTTCCCGAGCTTGAGATATTCTCGTATCTTTCTGAAGTATCCGACCGGACTAAGAAGGCCAAGATAGCCTTTCAGCTGGTCTCTCGCGGCATAATGAGGATGGCCACCCCTTATTTTCTGGCGCTGGCTCTTCTTTCCGGCATCTTTCTCCTTTTTGCCAAGGGGCCGGCGCCCGCCTATGCGCAGTCGAGCGCGAGCGAAATACAGAGGACGCAGGAGATAATCGATAAGGAATTGGACTTAAGGGAGAAGATAGAAAGGCGCGGAAAGCAATTCATCAAAGAAATTACCGTCGAGGGAGTCAGCCTGCTTGGAGAAGAAGAGATAAAGCAGGCCGTCCTGCCCTTTACCGGGCACTGGCTGTCAAAGGATGATATCAAGCAGTTGATATCCATGTTAAAGCAGGCGTACGAGGAAAAAGGGTATAAGGACAGGCTAACTAAGGTGACTTACCAGATAAAAAAGAAGGTCTTAAAAATCAAGGTAGTGGAGCGTGCTCGTTGATGAAAAAAATGGGGGATAGAATGAGTAGAAAGTTAATGGTTCCGGTATTTTTATGCGTTTATGTGTTTTTGAGTTCTTCCGTATTTGCACAGGTCGAAAAGGTGGACAGGTCGGAGGTGCAGATACAGAAGGAACTGCAGTTGCGGCAGAGGATAGAGGCTAAAAAGGTAAAGCCTCAGGTGGAAGAGGAGGCACCGGCGCCTGAGTCTGCGCTTTCCGCATCGGATGCCAAAACGCTCATTACCAAGATAGATGTTACGGGCGTAACCCTGCTGAAGGAAAAAGAGATAAACGACATAATCGCGCAGAATATAAATAAGGAGCTCACTGTAAGGGAGATGCAGAAGATAGCGGACCTTATAACGGACATATACCGCCAAAAAGGTTATATTACTTCGCGCGCATACCTGCCGCCTCAAAAAATAGAGTCCGGAAGGGTCGAGATAAAGGTCGTTGAGGGGATGGCCGGCAGCCTGGAGGTAAGGGGGAATAAATATTTCAAGACTTACCTATATGAGAAGATGATGGGCTTGCCTAAAGGCGGGCCTTTTGACTACAACTCCTTAAGAAAGGGTTTGTCCCGCATTAACCAACAGCCGGACAGGAGCGCTAAGGCGGTGCTTGCGCCAGGCAAAGAACCGGGTACTACAGATGTCATTCTTGAAGTCCAGGACCGCCTGCCTATGCATATAGGCCTTGCCTGGGATAACTACGGTTCGCGCTATATTGAGCGTAACCGCTATAGAACTACTCTTACCCACAATAACCTGCTTGGGTTTGACGATACCCTTACTATCCAATACCAAATGTCTGAAGCAGACCATTACAAGCTGTTTATGGGGCGCTACGTCTTTCCGGTAACGAGCGATCTTAAAATAGGTTTTTTTGGGGCTGAGTCAAGGCTTCGTTTAGGCAAGGAGTTTGAAGACTTGAATGCAAGAGGCAAGACCAGGCTTTATAGCGCGTATGCGGTAAAGACGCTTTTAGATACCGAAAATGCCAACCTCGTTTTTAATACCGGTTTTGATTATAAAGATATTTTTAATTTTCAATCCGGTGATGAGACAAGCCGCGACAGGCTGCGTATTGTAAAGGCAGGGCTTGATCTTGATGTGACAGATAATTTTGGAAGGACGCTTTCCACATATGAGATAGATTACGGCATACCTGATATCATGGGCGGCTTAGACAGCCAGGATGCCCGCGCTTCCCGTGACGGCTCAGGAGGCAAGTTCGTAAAAAATAACATTAATTTTATAAGATTGCAAAAGATGCCTTTTGATTCCTCCATCCTTTGGAAAAATCAGATACAGCTTAGCCCGTATATTTTGCCTGCGGCAGAGCAGTTCCAGATAGGTGGCATTGCCAACGTCCGTGGTTATCCGACAGCAGAGGCAGTGGGTGATAATGGTTACTCCATGACATGGGAGTGGTCTTTCCCTGTGTATTTTATCCCGAAAGATGTCCAGGTTCCTTTTTCAAAGGCCAAACTGTATGATGCTATAAGGGTTGTGGCTTTTTATGACTGGGCTAATACGCGTTTAAGAAGGCCTGCGGCCGGTGAAGAGAAGAATACCACCTTAAGGGGCGCAGGGGTAGGGGTCCGTGTCAATCTGCCTGAGAACTTTTCAGCCAAAGTCGAGTTTGCCTGGCCTTTGGACAAGCTGCCGTCGGATGGCGACCGGCTTCACACCTGGTTCGAAGTTTCTAAAAGTTTTTAAAAAGTTTTTCTTGACAAAATCGGGTCTATAGTGTATATTTTTAACACTTATACATTACTTCAGGCGCAAAACCTCCAGCAAATAAAGAGTTAATGAGCCAGGCAAACCAAAATAACGGGATTTTAGCAAAAATAAAGAAAGCGCTTTCAGCTTTTTTTGTTCTAGCGGCCTTTACAGCTCTTCCTTTCCGCGCGTTCGCGCTTCCTGAGGGCGAAAATATTGTTGCCGGATCGGCCGCTTTTGACCGCTCCACCACAGACCACTTAGAAGTCACAACATCAACCGATAAGACCATAATTAACTACGACAGTTTCAGCATTGCAGAAAAACAGTCTGTTAATTTCAATCAGCCCACCGCGAATTCAATAACATTAAACCGTGTTATCGGCACAAGCCCATCAGAAATATTTGGCGCGCTTACTTCAAACGGCAGGCTTTTTGTTATCAATACAAACGGTGTTTTATTTGGGCCGAATTCAAGAGTTGATGCACCCGCATTAGTCGCTTCCACATTAGATATTTCAGATGAAGATTTCCTAAACGGAAATTATAATTTTTTTAAGTCCGGAGAAAACGCTTTCTTAGTAAATCAGGGTAATATTACGGTCAGGAATGGCGGTTATGTCTGCCTGCTTTCCCAGGGCATTGAAAACCAGGGCGCAATTATCGCAAACCTTGGCACAGTGGTTTTGGCAAGCGGCGAAAAGATGACACTGGCATTGGATGACGCGGGCGATATATCCGTAGTCATTGATGAGGCTGTAACAGGGGCGGTTTTCGGGCCGGATGGCAACACGTTAAAGAGCGCCATAACCAACAGCGGTTCTATTTTTGCTGATGGCGGAAAGATACTGCTTACCGCAAAGGTCCTAAACGGCGTATTTGATAAGGCAATAAACAATACCGGCATTATACAGGCCAATTCAGTAGTAGAGCATAATGGCGTAATAGAGCTGGTGGCAGAAGGCGCGCCTGTAGTCAATACCGGCACCATAAGCGCAGGCGAAGTTATAATAAGCGCCCCGGATACGTCCTATGTTAATATAGGTAAGGTGACAGCCAATGGTTCCCAGGACCTGCCTGATGGCGGCAAGATAGCCATAGAAGCAGGCGCCATACTACAGCAGGGCCTGATATCCGCGAATTCCTTTGAAGCAGGCAACGCAGGCCAGGTAAGCCTGGTCTCCGAAGTTTCGACCATCTTAGATGACGGCAGCGTTACAGAGGCCATGGCCTTAGGTATTATAGGTAACGGCGGCAAGATCACGATAGATTCAAAAGGCGGAAGTACTGTAGTCAACAGGACTGCCGTTATAGACGTTTCCGCAGGAGCGATTGCCGGCAATGCCGGATATATAGAGGTAAGCGCATTTGATCAGCTGGGTTTTTACGGCATCTTAAATGGCCACGCGCCTCCGGGATATAATGTCGCGACTGTCCTTTTCGACCCCCTCAATATAATTATAAGTGTCTCAGATCCTTCTACCCCAGATACAGAATATATTAGTGTTTCCTCGCTTCAATCCGCCACAGCAGATATATACCTACAAGCTGATAATGATATTACCTTAGCAGATGACCTTTATATCCCTAATGCAGGCACCTCACTTACTTTAGAAGCCGGGCGCAATATTTGGATAAACGCCAACTTAATCGTAAATGGCGGCATTACTCTATATGCAGATGCTGATTATGACGGCTTTGGCGATTTTAATCAGGCGGCAGATACATGGATCGTTGCCGCAGGTGATTTTTATGCTGAAGGCGCCAATCTTAGCCTGGGTAAGATTACTTCCGGGGGGGATGGGGCATATTCTTTTGAGGCCTATGCATGGGGTGATATTACATTATCCGATGAACTTTTTGTCTCCCCTAGTGTAAACCTATATGCAGAGGGTAATATTTCCATAAATTCCGACATCGTTTGCGAAAATAGCGTTAACTTGCATGCTTACGGCAGTATAGAGCAAGCTGATAATACAAAGATAATTTCCGGTGGTTCTGTGGAGATTACAGGAGCAGAAGTAACTTTATTTGATGTCTATTTTGCAGGTGATTTTTATGCCGAAGCTTTTGACGGCTCCATTAATGTCCGCGGCCTGATAAAATCGGCAGGGATAGATTTTAACCACGGGAATGCAGTTATCACTATTACCACTGCTACCGAATACGGCAGTGACGAGATTTTGCGTGCTACGAACCAAGGGCAGGGGTACGGATTAAAATTTGATCTAAGCTCTATTCCCAATACAATAGTAGTTACTAGCGCAGAGATCTATTATTATTTGGAGAGCGATGGTGGATGGTACGTGCATAATTTGACAGCTGACGAATTAGTTGTCTTGCAGGGTTCCCTGCAAACCACGACTAAGGAATACCATTTTAATGACGGCGTTGTACAAACTTACGGAAAAACCCATCCTGATTGGGCCCCATACATAATTATATCCGCTATTACTACGACTACCACAACGACTGATGTGCCAGTAGTTAACGGATATACGCTTGGTGGTGGTAGCGAAGGCACGATCTATTTGTATGCCTATAATAACGTTAATTTTCAGAACACAGGACGTTTGCAAACCTTAGGTGACGTAGGCATCGAAACTTCTGGGGGAGGCGAAGTTTATGATGGGGGTGCAATTGTCGATGAGACTGGCGCTTACCTTAATATAATTGCCAATAACTTAGTCATGTTTGCTGCTAATGGTATCGGCTCTTCTGATGCTTTAGAGACTCAGGTAAATAATCTTTCGGCTGGGAATATAAGAAGCGGCAATATCATTATAGATAATGCCGGCGATTTAAATATAACAGAGTCCGATTGGTTTGAAGGAATAACTAACGATGCGCCAGGAGGTTTGATAGAGCTGACAGTTGATGGTATTTTGAACATCGAGGCTCCGATAGAGGGCTACGGAGATATAAGATTGTATGTTACGGGAGACATAAATCAATATGAATATATAACCATAAATCAATATGAAGGGTATGAGCTGCCTACTCCTCAAATTATCGATTCTTCTCATCCGATAGACGGCTGGTCATCCGGAGTATCAAATGACCCGACAATAGACATAAGCTGGACTTTAGCTGAAAGTGAATGGGATTTCTACTCATTTACCGCTAATGCTGGAGGCGCTTATACACAAGAGGAGTGGGCTGATATCACTACCAATGGCGGGGATCTCAGTATAACCGCAAATAATGATATTTCTCTTACTTTAATAGATGCAGGAAATGGCGACGTTACGATAACTTCTTTAAACGGCCTGATCATAGACAATGATTTGAATTTTGCATCTGAAGACTATGATATCATCGGCCGCACCATAACTTTATCAGCTACTTCTACGTCGGAAGTTGATTACGGACAGGACGGCGCAGCGGAAGAGGCGATAGATATCAGCTACCCCGGAGAGGGGTTTTCATACACCTGGACCCATGGTAGTTTCGACCCAGATTCTGACTTAGGTTTATTTTTTACCGATTTTGTATCCGGCAATTGGGTTTTTTCAACCACGTCTCCTGAGTTGGACGATGCAATGGATTGGTATTTCAATGTCGCAACAGTAGATGACTGGGAATGGCAATCGGAAACAGCTAGCCACGGCGCTTTTTATATTGATACTACAGCCCCGGTAATCACGGCATCAAGGGATATCGATCCTAATACCTACGGCTGGGACAAGGGAACAGTCACTATCAGCTATACAGTCAGCGATGGATTAGCGGATATAGACTATGCCAACCCCGGCAATGAAATA
>DMEU01000023.1:0-14592 GCA_003451585.1 Candidatus Omnitrophota bacterium
AGGGCGAGTTGTGTGTTTTTAGGTATTTTTTTATGGGCGCGAAGCGCAAAAGGACACCCGGAGCGGAAAAAATGCCGGAAGCGGCTGTGGGAGGCTAGAGTAGCTGTGGATGGGGCGGGAAGGCTAGAGTGTGGCTATTGATGGTGCACGGTGGGGTTACCACTTCTTGAAGATGAAGACTACGGCGAGGATTATCATTGAAAACCCTGAAATGTTAGACACAAGCAGAAGAAGTATCGTCTTCATCTTACAAACTTACCCCTTAAATTAAATACCGTTTAAACCAATCCGCCGCCTGGCGGGCCGCTTCTTCCAATGTGCCTGGCTCTTCAAAAAGATGCGAGGCGCGCGGGATAATAGAAAGTTCCTTTTTACACTTTAATCTATCAAAGGCCTTTTTGTTCAGGTCTATTACGAGCTCGTCTCTCTGGCCTACAATAAAGAGTGTCGGCGCCTCGACTAAATGAAGCGCCGCATCAGCCAGGTCAGGCCGGCCGCCGCGCGAAACCACGGCCTTTACCGCCTTTGGCCGCTCTGCTGCCGCTACTAACGCGGCTGCGGCTCCGGTGCTAGCCCCAAAGACACCGTAAAAAAGCCTTGCCGTCCTTTCGTCAGATATAAGCCGGTCGATAGCGCCTATAACGCGCCTGCCAAGCAACGAAATATCAAACCTATATTTGGCGGTAACTTCGTCTTCCTCGTCTTCCGACGCGGTCAAAAGGTCCATTAAAAGGGTTGCTATCCCTGCCTTATTCAGGACACCTGCGACAAAACGGTTCCTTGGGCTGAACCGGCTGCTGCCGCTGCCGTGGGCAAAGACCACAATGCTTTTGGCATTCGCCGGCAAAACCAGATCACCCTCAAGTGTTACCCCTTCTACGCGAAGATGCACGGCTTCATCCCTCAATATCGCTATGAGGCGCGTTCTTAAAATCGGTGATCTTTCCCACCTTAACGATTATACGCCGTTCAACCTGAGGCAAAGCCCTTTTTGGCTCCTTATCGCCGGCAAAATTATCCAACACTCCCACATCTTCGACATCCAGGGCCACGCCAAGCAGTTGATAGCCCGCATCCTTATTTACATCCCATATGACTATAGAGACCTGCCTGTTCTCCTCCAGGTTCTCCAAAGTACCCGGGCAAAACCACTCGGATACGCCCACAGTATCTTCGCCGGCAAGCTCACACCTGCCTGCCGCGGCGACATGCGGCAAACCTTTTGCGCCGGAAGTTGCTACAAGCACATGCCCTACGGATCTACTGAGCTCGACCGCGTTTTTTAAGGTTTCAGGATTCATAACCGGCCTCTTTTCCTTGCTGATTCTTTTTTTAATATCTCCAGGAGCTCCGCATCTTCTACCTGGCTAAACCTGGCATAGAATTGCCCCACGGCGGAAAAAAACGCCGGGGCGCGCAGGCATATTATTTCATCGGCGCTTGAGGCCAGGCCTTTTAACGTATCAGGCGGCCCTACAGGCAAGGCAGCTATCAACCTTAAAGGTTTCTGAGCCCCTACGGCCCAAAGAGCGGCCTGCATAGTGGCGCCTGTGGCGATACCGTCATCCGTCACTATCACGGTCCTTCCCTCAAGCGGCACACGCGGTAATATGGCCCGGTAAGCGGCGGCACGGCGATTGATCTCTGCCGCCTGGCGCGTTTTTTCTTCCTGGATATATCCTTCGTCTACATCGAGCGAGGCGCAGATGTCCTCATTTAAAAAAACATGGCCGTCCTCGCCTATTGAGCCTATAGCGAGCTCCGGGTTAAAAGGCGCGCCTAATTTTCGGGAAAGGACGATATCCATATCCGCCTCGAGTGCGCGCGCAACCTCGAGAGCTACTATTATGCCGCCGCGGGGTATCCCGAGCACAACCGCGCCTTTTAAGCGCAATTTTTTTAATTCCTGGGCTAGAATACCCCCGGCCTCTTTCCGGTCCGAAAAAGGCTCGCTGCCATGCGATAAAATATGTAGATTACCCATAACCCCTAAATAAGACTTCGAGGCTGTTCGCGGCGAGATCTAAGACATGAGGTTTATTTTTCACTTGCTTTAAACAATATTGTAACGCGGCGGCCGGCCCATTTCCTTCAAAGTATCATCAACCTCTTTTTTAAGGTCTATGATCCTTTTCTCCCTGCCTATCATAAAGTGATTCAACTTATCCACTTCCTCTATCTTGCCCACGAGGCTATCCTCTATCTTCTTTCTCTCGATTATCGTGGCCAAGACCCCAGCCAAGGTCATAAGAAAAGATTCCTCCTTGGGGTCTCTGCGAAAACCGACCTTTATGTAAAGTGTGACTACGCCTAACACCTTACCTGAGGCAGACTTCAGAGGCACGCAATAATGGCCGTGCGGAGGCATGTTTGTGTAGATATTTTCATGGCGGGCGTCGACGTAGCCTGAAAAAACAAGCTCACCTGTCTGGGCGGCGCGGCCGCACAGGCACTTGCCGAAAGGGACAAAATTACAAATAGTCTGGAGCGGCACAGCCAGGTTCCTCTGGACCTTGAGCACGAGCGTATTAGGGTCATCTTCCACAAGGAAGATAGCGCCTCTAGACTCAAGCGACAGCCAGGAAATATCTAAGATCTCATTTAAAGCATGCTCAAGGAGCTCCACAAGAGATGCCCGCTCAAGCGAAACGCTCAATATCCTATTTAAAGCGGCCTGTATGTCATAATTCCGCTTAAGCCTGTATTGCGTCTCCTTATGTTCGGAGATATCTTCTACGATGCCGTAAAAAAATGCCTCTCCTTTATCATTGCGGCAGAGTATAGCAGTTACAACCCCCCAAAACCGCCTGCCTTTTATCGACATCAATTCAACCTCTTCGTCTTTGACCTGTCCTGTCTCCATCAGTTTCTTGCTGAAGGCCGCGCGCCTGGACGGGTCGACATAAAGGTCGCCCACATTATGTCTTAACAACTCCTCTTTTGAATCAGCCTCAAATAATTTTATCATCGCAAGGTTCACATCTATAAAAGTGCCGTCAGGCCCCGGGGTGCTGCGGTAAATACCGGTATCTAAATTATTAATAAGGTCTGAGAACCCAACCTCGCTCTCCCTGGCCTCCTCTATCTCTTGAACTAATTTATCCCTAGATCCTATTGTTTCACGGAGTTTCTGTGTCATCTCATTGAACACCTGCGCCAGACGGCCTATTTCATCGCGCGAAGATGTCTTGATCTTACGCGTAAGATCGCCCTGCCTCACGCGTTCAGCCGCGCCCTCCAGCTCGCCTAAGGGCTTAAACCATCGTCTTGTAAATAAAATTACAGCAGGCATAACGAGAATGAGACAAAAAATAAATGCGGTAATAGATACCGATAGCATCCCGGCTAAGATCTGATCGAGATGGCGTGTCAACAGGCCTATACGCGCCGTGCCAAGAGCGCCACCCTGCACAGGCACGACTATATCCATGACGATCCCGTCTTCTGTCCTTAACCACCTGACCCTTTCATCCTCACCCACCTTAAGCCTGTTTATGTCCTTTAACTCTGTCGGAAAAAATTCTCCGAAGGTATGGGCAAGAACGCGCCCTTTTTTATCAAGGATAAAGAGATATAATAAATCACGATGGCCGACTTTTTTGTCTAAAAGGAGCTTGTTTTCAAGATAGGATTCAAGCCCGAAAATATCGTCTCCTAAAATATAACCGGCCGCATCCTGGGCAACTTCGTAGATGACATATTCAGCCCGTTCTCTAAGCTCGTCAACGAAGTGCCCCTTGACAAAAGTACTTATGATAATAAATGATGCCAGGCCAATAGCAACGGCAAATGAAAATATTAAGAAAAGTGTTTTAACCCTCAAACCAGGCGGGCGCAACATAGCTATTCTCCCCCCGAATTGATCAGCCCGGCCTTTATCGCGCGTATCTTATCAAACGCCTCATCTCTTGCCGGAACGAATTTTTCTATTATAAGGCACCTTAGTATCCTGCTGCCTTCCGGGTCAATATCTGCGCCAAGCAATATGCTTTCAAGCTTATTTTTAAGCTCCGGGAAAAGCCCTGGCCGCACCACAAAGGGAGGGCTGGCATAACTTTCAGACTTCCAGATAACACGGGTCCTTGACGCCAGTCCCGGGTCTTTTTTATTGATATACTCCCAGACATAACTGCTTACCGAAGCGCCGTCTATCTTATTGTCGGCAACGGCCTTGACGGATACCTCCTGGCCGTGCGTATAAACATACTTAGTGAAAAAAGTTTCCGGCCTCTCCTTCATACCGGCCAGCAAATACTCCAACACAAACTTGCCCATGTTAGACTCTGGCTCTGAAAAACCGAATACCTTGCCCCTCAGGTCTTTAAGGTCCTTTGCCGGGCTGTTCGCCGGGACGATGATATAAACCTGATAAGCCGCCTGGCCTGCGACCTGTGGCATCACAAGCGGCTCTAAACCGAAGGCATCATGCCCGTCGATATATGGCCCGCTGCCGATAAAAGCCGCGTCCACCTCACCTCCCTTAAGCAGGGAATTGAGCTCGTTATAATTCTCCTTGCCGATGATAATAACTTCAGTATTTAATTTTTTCCCTATGTAATTGATGAGGTCAATATAGTAATCGCGGTTTTGTTTTATCGCGGCCATTTTGGCTATGCCTACGCGCAAGGAGCGGCGGGTAGAAAACATCTCTTCTCTTTTTAAAGGGGCGGACTTCGATAAGTTCACATTTAAAGGCTTATCGGCATC
This sequence comes from Candidatus Omnitrophota bacterium, assembly GCA_003451585.1. Taxonomy (GTDB): domain Bacteria; phylum Omnitrophota; class Gorgyraeia; order Velamenicoccales; family Velamenicoccaceae; genus UBA9636. The sequence continues at coordinate 4,708 of DMEU01000023.1, forward strand.
CGAGCATCCAGTAAGATAAAAGGCGACAAAGAATAAACAGCACAATACCGTTTTTCTTTTTAACATAGTATCCTAAACCTTGTATTTCGGTGGCAGGCCGCCGGCCTTTAAAAGATTATCCACTTCTTTTTTGAGCTCGATTATCCTCAGCTCGCGGCCGGTCATGAATTTATTGAGTTTCTCTATTTCAAGCATCTTTCCATGCAAGACCTTCTCATACTCTTTTCTTTCCGTTATATCCTCGCCTATGCTCGCCGTGCCTGTTATCTTACCTGCCTCATCGCGCAAAATGACATTGTTCCATATGACTAAACGCCTTGCGCCGCTGCGCGTCTGTATCTCGTTTTCGAAATAGGACGGCATCTCCCCTGCCCGTATCTTTCCATGGAACATATCACTTACTGACTGGCGCGCATCATCAGGCAAAAATACATCAAACCAGCTCTTTCCTATGACTTCCTCCCTCATAAAACCGGTCTTATTCAAAAGCGCATAGTTGCAAAAAGTAACGCGTCCTTCGATATCGAGCATGACGGAAAAAAGATGGGTCTCCTCCAATAACTCCCGGAAACGGCGTTCGCCCTGCAAGACCGCCTCGTGCGACCGGCTGATATCTGTGATATCGTGGGCTGAAGCAAAATACAGCCTTTCCGAAACCAATGGAGTGGCATTCCACAAAAAGAGCCTCAAAGAACCATCCTTGCAAAGATAACGATTCTCAAAAGCCATAGCATCTTTCCTGGCAGCTAAACTCTTACACATATCGTTCGTCTTTTCCCGGTCTTCAGGATGGACAAATTCAATAAAAGGTTTTGTGGTAAGCTCGGTCTCACTCCACCCTAAGACCTTCGACCACTGGGGGTTCAATGTCTTAAAATATCCGTCAAAACCGGCTATGCAGAAAAAATCATGCGAAAGCTCGAATAAAAAGCTTATAAGCCTCTCGCGCTCTGCCTCCTTGCGCCTGGCCTGGGCCTGCAGTAATTCGCGTTTTACCGCCGGCACCAGCCGCATGAGGCTGTCCTTTAAGATGTAATCCCTTGCGCCCGCGCGCATCGTCTCCACAACCACATCCTCGCCGACAGCGCCGGAGACGACAATGACAGGAATATCCAGGCCTGAACCTCTTAAAAGGACGAGCGCGGCCATGGCGTTAAAGTGAGGCATACTATAGTCACAGATGATCAGGTCCCATATGTTTCGCTCAAGAGCCAGGGCCATGCCTTCTTCTGTATCCACGCGCTGTGACTCCACCTCATAGCCGCCGCGCTTTAGTTCATGGGCCAAGAGGTCCGCGTCGTCGGACGAATCCTCCACGATTAATACACGCAATTGGTCTGCCACTGTCATCTCCCTTTCTCAACAGGCGGGGCCTCATTCAAAAGCAGCCAATAAAAGCCAAGTTGTTTCACAGCATCAACGAACTGGTTGAAATCCACCGGTTTGCGGACATAACTATTCGCCCCATTCTTATAACTTTCGATCAGATCCTGCTCCTCTTTAGAAGATGTCATTATGACCACGGGAAGCAGCCTTGTAAGTTCATCGGCCCTGATGCGCCGCAATACCTCATGCCCGTCAAGTTTAGGTAATTTAAGGTCTAAAAGGATGACCTGTGGAATATCTTCTATATTCCTGCCCTTATACTTGCCCTGGCCAAACAGGTAATCCAGGGCGCAAACACCGTCATTTACGACTATTATTTCGTTTGCGATATTGTTCTTTTTGAAAGCGCGCAGAGTCAATTCAACATCATCCAAGTTGTCTTCGACCAGCAGTATGTTCCTGTTATGCATCGTCATCCTCCAAGTGTAAAGTAGAACGTCGCCCCTTTTTCAACTGCGCCTTCAGCCCAGATACGGCCGCCGTGGCGGTGCAATATCCGGCGGGCGGTGACAAGCCCTATGCCTGTGCCAGGGAATTCACCCTGGGTATGCAGGCGCTGAAAAGCGCCGAACAATTTCGACGCGTAGTTCATATCGAACCCGGCGCCGTCATCGCGGACAAAAAAAACATCCTTCCCTTTTTCCTTAAAAACGCCGAATTCTATCTTAGCACGAACATGCTTTGAGGTAAACTTCCATGAATTCTCCAAAAGGTTTATTAACGCGCCTTCCAGGAGCAGGCTGTCCCCGCGCGCCGTCATCCCGGGGGATATCAAAAATTCAACATCGCGCCCGGGATGCCGCTCTTTTAAACTGCCTGCGATCTTATGCGCCAGCGCGCTCAAGTCCACTTCTTCAAAATGCAACTCGCTTCGCGAGACGCGCGCCAAACTCAACAGGTCATCTATCAACTCCGCCATATGCTGGGCCGCGGCGCGTATGCGCTTAAAATAATCCCTTCCCTTCTCATCAAACCTGTCGGCATATTCCTCAAGTATTATGTGGCTGAACCCGTCTATGCTCCTTAAAGGGGCCCTCAGGTCGTGTGAGACCGAATAAGAAAAGGCCTCGAGCTCTTTATTGACATCCTTGAGCTGCACTAGACGACGGGCAAGCTCGGCATTAAGCCTGCGTATCTTCTCCTCCGTCACCTCGTGCGCGGAGATATAGCGCAGGATAAAGATCATTATAATTGAAGAAAGGAACAGAGCGATAAGATAAAGGATACCGGCGATCTTAAGCGTGTCGTCGCGCACCATGAACGCCTCTCTCGACGACTGCGTGACGACGCAACCCCACCCGTAATGAGGAACAGGCTTAAAGACTAAAAGCCGTTCCTGTTTTTCTATATCGTTATAAAATAAGAGGCTTCCTTCTTCGCCTTTCAAGGCCTTCCGGACACTTGGGACGCCTGAAAAATCTATGATATCCCCCTGCGGAGGAAAACCTGGATGCGCGACGATATGGCCGTGATGGTCTACAATGAACAAGAACCCCGACGCGCCGAACTTATAAGTACCCACCCACTGCGTGAAAACATCGAGCTTCACCAAAAAAACCATAATGCCTATGGGCCTGCCTTCCTCGTCCTTTATTGGTACGGCAATAGCTACGACCTTATAAAAAGGCGTATACCTCGTCTCATATACTTCGCTTACATACGGCCGCCAATCACGGCTGACACCCTTATACCAGTCCCTGAAAACGAAATTTTCGCCTATCAGCTCGTCATCTCTGGGCAGGCCGGCCCGAACGGTCCCCTCCGTATCAGTCAAGAAAAATAGGTGGATAAAAGAGAAATCCGCCAAAGTATTCCTTAATATCTCGGCTGCATCCTTCCAGTTCCCATCCTTGACGAATTTTACGAAATACGGCCGCGACGAGAAAGAAATACCCAGGTCGACAAAGTGGTCTAGCTTTTCCTTTGCAAAAGTAGCTGCGATCTCCGCCATTGCGGCCCTGCGGTCAAATACGGCCCTATTAAGATCACGGCTCAGGTGGGCATAGCTAAACACAGCCATTACCACTATCGGCAGGATGAATCCCAGGAAGATAAGATATTGGAAAACTCTATGCTTGAGTTTCATATATTATAATATTATATCAGAACTTCTTTCTGTATTTCAAAAAAACCGCATCGTCAGGAAGCCTCACCTTAGTTTGATTGCCTCGGGCCTCCTGGGCCTGTAGCTCCTTTTCACCTTCTATCGATATAGTATCGGTAAGCTTGCATGACATGCCCAGCTTCTGCTTGCTTTGCTGGCCGTCGGCCTGAGGCTGTGCCTGCTGGACGCCATAACTTACCCCGAGCGCTCCGGTAATGCCTTTTTTTAAACTAAACACCTTTGCCTGCTCGTCATATTTGAAGGAGACATCTCCAATGCCTGTCAATAACATCATTATGAGCTTCTCCTCCGGCATGGGCGGGTCTGAAGTAAGCTTAAGGCCGGGCTTCGAAAGTTCTCCGAGCAAAACAGCTTTTACATCCGCGCCTTCAATACGAGAAGTCCCCCTAAGCTCCAAAAATGGATTTACCGGATCCCCCTTGAACGTGATCTTACTCGGAGACAACTCAAATGACGCTTTCGGCAGCGCGATACCACCTTTTTCAACCGTTATCTCCCCAAAAATAGCAGGGGTATTCCCCAGGTCTTTGGCCATGAGATCAAATACGACAGCAATCTCCTTAAATAACAAGGCCTCTTTTGAAAACAAATCGATAACAAATGAACCTTTGAATTCCAAGGACTCCAACGGCCCTTTTATGGAAATATTGATATCACGCACGGCACCAGAAGAATTCTTTAAAAAAGACGCGGCGGGAAAAAGGCCCGGTATCTGGCCTGCTTCTATGCATGAAGAAAAGACATCCACATCCACCCTGGAATCCTGGTAGATGCCGTCTATAACGATCGTACCCAGGCTCGGAAAAAGGAACCGCGCGTTATGCGCCTCGATATTTAAGCTCTTAGGATCCAGGGAGGCAAAATAAACATCAGCCTTCTGGATACGGACTACTGCTTCCTCAGGCCAGCCCTTGATATTCCTTAACTCAATATCGCGCAAGACAAGCTGACCGGCAAGGCTGCCGTCTATCTTGCTGATATCGACATCAAAAGACGAAGGGTATCGGCTTAAAAACCGTGATATAAGGAACCTCCCCCCTGAGGCTGTACACAAAAAATAAAATGCTAAACCTGCGGCCGCCACAACAAAAAAAACCGCTACAATAAACGTGATCAGGAGTATCTTTTTATATGCTTTCATATCTTCAGGCTTCCCTCTTCTTTGGCGTGGGGTAAAAATACAAGGGTTTGCCTAACGCAAGCCGCGTCTGTGCATCAAGTGCAGGGAAAGACCCCAGGAAGGCTGAAATAAAAGGCACCAGCAGCCACTGCAGCACGAACAAGACATGGATAAAACGCGAGACCTCGCGCGGCCTGGGCGGCAGGAATTCGTAACTTATGACGACCGAAAGTATGAGGATAAAACTAAAGGTATGAAAAATTATATTATTTATATATGCCAGGTTGAATAAGACGAGGGCGTCTTTAAATACTGCACGTCCCCAGATAAGCGCCATCGGCGTAATAAAACTAATTATGATAGACCACGTGGCCCAGTTGATATGGTTGTCTAATATCTGGAAACACCTCCTGGCCTTCTCTAAAAAAGTGATGTTCTTATTATTTATGAATGCCGTTCCGGCAAAAACGAGATTTTCAACGCCCCATGCCCAGCGCCTCTTCTGCTTATACTGGACGCGCACAGTATCAAAAAAACCCCTTCCTACGGCTATGTCCATAAATACCGGGACCTCTAAAGGGTACGTCCTGTAATCACCGTCATATTTGATAAAACACTTCCAGAATATAAGCGAGTCGTCGGATATAAGGTCAACTGGCCAATAACCTACTTCTACTAAGGTCTTAAAGCTCATGCTGTGGGAAGAGAAAGTTATGAATTTTTCAAGACGCATGCTCTCTATCAACTGCCAAAAGGTAGAGCCCATCTCTATCACGCGCGCAAAGGCCGGGGCCTTGTATATATTATTACTGTAGACAGGGAAAGGCTGAAAACTGGTGCGGTATCTTCTTGGGTTTTTTAAGAAATTGGCTGTCAGGCACGCCAGGTAATTTTTATCCGGGCATGTATCCGCGTCAAAGCATGAGATAATGACGCGGCCAAGGTCATAGGCGTTCTGCTCCAGATACTCTTTTATTTTTTTGGCGGCATAAGTGGCGTTTGCGCCTTTGGCAGGGATCTCGCCTTCGGTATCTTCGGGATGAAAAGTTACCAGGATGTCCTTAAAATACCCGCCATATTTCGCTTTTAAAAAATCCAGCTTCTCGTGCGCATCTTTATCCCTCTGTTCTCCTGCCAGGGCCACTATCACATTCTCTTTCGGATAAAGGCTTGCCTTCAAGGCATCGAGGCTGTCCTCTAAAACCTCCTTTTGCTCTTTGTAAACGGTATAGAGCACCACATGGATCATATCCCCGAATTTCAAGTCCGATTTTGCGGTTTGACAGGATTTAAGCCAATCAAGGTCCTTCCCGGCCGCCACGCGATGGTGCGCCAGAATAAGCAAGATGCTCATATAGAGAAGACGGAATACCCAGTATAGAAGAAAGATGATGATGACTACGGCCGCAGCCAGCGGCCTCGTAAAAAAAATTACAACGAAGAAAGCAAGGATGGACCAGCTTAAAAAGGCAGGTATTATCTCAAGGGCCCTCTTCATATTCCTTCCTTTCTCCTATTACAGGCATTAACTCTATCCTGAATATGGAATATGTATCCGTTCCCGCGGCCTTGTCACGGAAATACAACACCTCGGAACGGCTGTCATAATATACGGCGGCTACCGAGCTTATCAGCCGCCTGACAAGAAAAGATGCGGCCGGATTCTGGATGTCGACTGCAACGACCTTCCTGCCGTCGTGAACGATGGCATACTTGTCCTTTATCCCCAAAAAGACTTTTTGTATCTTTTCATCGGCCTTATAGACCAGAAGAATATCGGCACATACCTCTCTCTGCGCCTCGGGGAACTCTAACATCCAGACATGGTGGGAATCCCAGAATATAAAACCATTATTATATTCCTCCAGGCCGCCTAAACCTGCCGCAAACTCAGGCCCCAGGTCCTGTGCGCATATCATGCGGGCATTTTTAAAATCGCCACCCAGCTGGAACACGCCGCTACCCGTAAAGGCTATGATCTTTTCGCCGAAAATATGCCTGACCAAAAAAAAGCGATACACATTGGCATCAAAATCCACCTTTTGCGCATAACCTGGTTTAGGCAAAAGGACTACATCCACCTTGGTTATACTGGAAGGATTGACTTCAATGATCTTTTTGTAAGGATAGAACCCTTCTTTTTCCAGGATCAGAGGGTAAGTCCTAGGCGCCACTTCCCGGAATATAGCAGGCGTAACCCTGTCCATTCTTTCATTATCCAAGATTATGGCCGCATCTTTAGGGAATGTCTCTATGGTGATCGCACCGGTCTTTAAAAACTTCTTCGTATCCCAGTTGAACTTATACCCGAGAGAGAACAAGACCACCAAAGGCGTGACGCTCAAAAAAGCGATCAGCATAAGCCAGAAAAAAAATTTCCTTAAAAAAACATATGTCTCTTCCCGCACTGCTTTACCTCCCAGATGATCTCATCTGCATAAATAGAAGAACGGGCAGTTTTGGCAATACCTGCTGTCCTCCTGGTCGGCGATAAAAGGCACTCCAGGGTCCATGATCTCGGCAAACAAAGCGCCTAAAGAGTTCAAAAAGACAGTCATCGCGTCTTGTCTTTCCTTGTCATCCTCTTCGTCCTTGAAAAACAGGTTCTTCTCAAGATTGCGTATATTATACAGCGCGGCATTTATCTTAGCGTCTTTCTCTTCCTGGCGCACTAAATAATAATAAACAGGCAGCTGGAATGATTTGACCGCATCTTTTATAGCCTGGCGGCTTGTCCCTGCGGCAAGGACGCGCTCTGCCGAAGCAGGCATAACATCGCTTGCGCCTGTCTTATAATCTATAATGAGGAGGCTGTTGTCCAGAAGCCTGTCTATCCTGTCAATCTTTGCCTTGAACCTGAAACTTCTGCCGTTGAGCGTTATCTTGTCTTCATATACCTTCTCGACAGATTCGATCCTTTCTATCTCCTGCCCGGCCTCGAACTTAAGGAAACCGGCCAGCCTCATATCCATGGCCTCCTTGACAAGAAAGGCGTCGGAACTCATCTTCTTTTTGAATTCCTGCTCGAATTTATCTTCAAACAGCCCCATAAAATATTCCCTGAATCTATCGTCGATGACGGGTCTCCTGCCTACGAACTTCCTAAACCCCTCCTCCAGCAGGCTGTGAATGAATATTCCTACATCCACGGCCTCCGGCCCGTCAAAGAGCGTATCCTTCTCCTTCAAACCCAGGACATACTGGTAATAAAATCTCAATGGGCAATGCAGATAGGTATTAACGCTCGATGCCGAATAACGGTAGCTTGCCAGGAAATCCATGATGTGCGGCTTCTTAGGGACCTCTATCTCTTTCGGGGCGACCTTGACCATAAAGCCTGCCCTGGGGATGGTATCTGCCTCCAATGTACCTGCCGCCTTTTGTTTCTCCCACATCAATTTCTCGATAAAGCGGCTCTTCTCCTTGTTATCGTTATCCTGATAAAAAAGATGTGCCCGCCTTGCGCCTGAAAGAAGCCGGATGAATTGATAGTGCTGGATCTCTTCTTCCTTCTCGAGCCTGTTCAACCCGAGGCTTAAGGAAACATCTCTGGGGATAAGCGGCTCATGTATCTTTAATTTCGGCAGGACGGATTCATTCGCGTCCAAAACGATCACATTCTCAAAATTCAAAGAGCGTGTCTCAAATAAACCCAGGACCTGCAGGCCTGCCAAGGGCGAACCGCTGAAATTGACCATCTCCGTATCAAGCTTATTTTTAAAAACATTGAAAATATCATCTTTGCCGAACAGCTCATCCTTGAATGAGGCTTTTCCAAATTCCTCGGCTATCGCGTATATCTTCTCGGCTATCTTCAGGTTCAATGGGTACTTATCCAGGAAGCTCTTCTCTAAGAGCACATCAAGGAACTTCTTCAGGCATACGGAAAAATCCCCCATCGTCCCTACGCCTTCCCAATCAGTGAATAAAAACTTATGCAAAAAACTTAAGATATCTTTTAAGTCCTGGGTATTTATGCGGACATCCATGTGCCCGGTCATTGCAAGGGCCGCCTCATATATAAGCCCCTCATTGGCGATATCACCAAGGCCGACAAAAAGGCTCCCGCCCAGAGACGCCCCGCCTGAACCCGCCAGCGCCTCCTCTACCTTATGTATAAGTATCCTTGTCACGCCGGCATCATGCGCCAATGTAAGGTTTTTTATGAGCGGATGGCTCAAAAGCCTTAGGTAATCTTTCGAATAATAAGCCCCCGGCTTTTTTGTCTCCTGGGCGGCGAACAAGCCCTCAAAAAGAGAATACAGCGAGCTCCTGGATACGGGATACCCCATGGAAATATTGAATGGGCCGCCCATGAACGCGGCGCTCTCCGAAAGCAGAGGGACTATGCTCTCCGGGTCAGGCAGCACGATGACGGTCTTTTCCGGGTCCTCTATGGACTTTAAGGCCTCCCTCGCGTAGCAAACCTGTGAGTGCAGGTCAAAACCCGACTGGATCGAAAGTTCATACTCAGGCACCTTCACTGTCTTGGGCCTTATGGCGACGCCCAGCCACTTGGAAGCACGGGCTAAGACAGACCACTCCCTGTCATCCCCCTGAAAAAATAGAAACGCCTTTTTCCTGTCATATAACGACTCTAACAACATCTCTTCGGTCTTATGCAGATAGAAAAAATTACAGAAAAAGATATCGTCAAACTCGGGGAACCCTTCATCCTTTATACTTGCCGCAGCCAAGAAGTACATAAAACCCCTTGTGTAGGCTCTCTTATCTCTCAATACCTCATGGAAGGCCTGGCGCAAAGATACTATACGGGTAAGCAGGATATTTATGCTCTCCGGCACATCATACCCTATCGCGGCATGGTGCTGGATATCCGTCAAAGGTTTCGCCTCGACATACTCCAGGTCAAGTTGTTCGATGAAAGCCAAAATCTCCCTGGCCCACGGAAGGAATTTAGCAAAAGTCCTCCTGCCTTCCAGCACGTCAGGAGCCAGCTTTTCAGCCAGGCGATAAATAGTAAAACACGCCTCCAGGTCCGATATCTTTGTATAATGGCCGCGCCTTAAAAGCACGGCCTCCACAAATTCATCCATCGAGAAAAATTTAGGAGGCAAGAACGGCTTCTTGATCCTACCGGAGAGCTCCTTCTGCAAAAAGAGGCGCGGCCTGGCACCACCGAAAACAACTGCCAACTTACTTAAATCTTTGCCTTGGCCTATAATGTTGGCTTCGATGAACGAGGCCAGCTCTTTTATAAAATCATCAGCGAGGCTGTATGTTATGACGTTAT
>DMEU01000023.1:14673-94417 GCA_003451585.1 Candidatus Omnitrophota bacterium
GTATCAAGGATACATACTCCCGCACCTGTTCAGTGCCGCGCGTGTCCTTTTCAAACGAGGCCTTATAGTCAAGGACGTACACCTTGTCTTCTGCCACGACAAGCCTGTCTATCCTTTTAACATTACCGGACTTATCTACCACCTCGGCCTCATTAAAGGCCTGCGAAGCGCCAGAAAGGAAAAAAGGAGAAAATCTCTTATCTGACGAGAATCTTTCCAGGATACGCGCGCAATCTTCCATGTTCAAAATACCGGGGAACTTATCCTGCGCCCTCTGGAACGCCTCTTTTAATACCGCATCTTTTTCTTTAAGCGAAAGGGTGCCTACGCAAGAAAGAAAATAGTGCAGGGCCTCGCCGAAAAAGAGTTTGTCTTTATTCCTGAGCAGCCGTGATTCTCCGAATTCCCCCTTAAGAGATTGCCCTAAAAACTTTACCCAGTCGACGTAAGATGAAGGCGGCAGCTCAACCTCGGATCGCATGCCGGCCGCGCACTTGCCTCTTGTCCCCTCGGGTATACTGCCCCTGTCTATCCGTGATCCACAGGCAAAAAGCCGCGCGGCATAAGAATTCCGTTTTACCCCTTGAGGTAAAAATATGTGCAGCTCCTCTTTGGCCCTGGTCAATGCCACATATATCGCGTTTAACTCATCGATAAAAGACTTCACATACTCATGCCTGTAAATATCATCGAGCCTCCCTGAAAAATCCCTGTATTTCTTGTGCAGGCTCCTCAACACGGTATGGCCTCGCTCAAAACTGGCCGCCATCTTGCCTGCTTCCACACTCATCTCCATAAAAGGCAGGACAACGGCATCAAATTCCAGGCCCTTGGCCTTGTGTATCGTCAGCACCTTGACCGCGTCAACACCCAAGACACGGCAATAAAGCTCCTCGCCTTTGGCCTCGCTAAAAAACTCCAAAAACAATGAAAGGCTGTTCTTCTCCTGTTCCTGTTCCTTTATCAACTCAAGAAACCTCATGAAGAAACCCTGGCCTTCGGGGAAAGAGGCCGGACAGTTAAAACGGCGCAGTATGCTGACCGTCAACTCATACAGCGGGACAAAACCGACGTTCTTAAAGAACTCCTCGAAAAAATCCTCCCACACTTGAGGGAACCTGCGCCTGAACTCACGATAAAAATACACGGCTTTTTCTTTATCCTGCTTATCTCTTAAAGAAAAGATGAGATCGTGCATGCCTTGCCTATCTAACCCCGAGGCCGACAGGAATATGTCGCCTAAAATAAACGAAACAAAAGACAGGTTGTCGATGGGCGAATTAAGGAATTTCAGGAATGAGACGAGCTCTTTGATAAGGGCGTTGTTGCGGATATTAAGCGACTTTTCCGACTCTACCGGTATGCCTGCCTCAACCAGCCACTCCGTCACAAGCTCGGCATCGTCGTTCTTGCGCACTAGAAGAGCTATGTCTGCGTATCTATACCTGCCGGAGAGCTCCTTGGTAAGCTCTAACAGCCCCTGCCTGATACAGGCAGACCTATCCTCTTTATTTTCCCCTTCGAACACCTGCAGCCGCACATAACCGCCCTGCGAGTCTTCCGCAAGCTCCTGTTCTGCCCCTTCAAAGACTTTTAATACGGCGTCTTCATCTGTCGGCGTCAGCTCAAAGGCGTTTTTTTTCGCCTCCCTGCACCTTTCTAAAAAAAGCCGCAGGTTATTTTTTGAAAAGACATCATTTACGAACGCGACTATCTCCCCGCGGCTGCGGTAATTACGGTTTAAGGCCTCCGTGACAAGGTTTATGCCTTGAAATCCTGATTTTACCGCGTCGGAAAGCGTCGCGTCCCCGCCCTTAAAACGATAAATAGCCTGCTTCTTATCACCGACATAAAAGAGGGACCCGTCTGTCGAAAGGGCCTCATTGGCCATCGGATAAAGGTTTTCCCACTCCAAAGGGCTCGTATCCTGGAATTCATCTATCAAGATATGTTTAAGCCGCATCGCAAGCCTGTAGTAGAGCTCCGGCACGGTCATCCCGCCTTCATCGAACAAAAATCTCGCCTGGCGGTTAAGCTCATCTAAGAACAATACGTCGTCTTTTTCGGCGCGCGCCCTGAAATATGACATAACCCTGGAAAATATGGCCAGGTACGGATCGATCAAAACAGCGGATTCGGCCTCGGCCATCAGGGCAAACTGTGCCCGTATCTGCGCCCATAGCTTTTCCGCGCGCGGCGATATCTTGCCTGCCTTCGTCAATGGAATATCCTGGCGTGCCAGATAACCCGAGAGTTCCTTATAATCAAAATCATCTTTATGCCCGCGCAGGAACTCATCAAAGGCCTTCTCAAAGGACTTATGTACCCCTATAGGCCAATCCTCTTTCAACTGCCTCATCAGAGAAATGATGTTCCTTTTCCCGTCTGAAAGCGAACCGGGGTCAATGCCGCTGGGCACAAAATCTCCGCCGTATTGATTCATCTTATCAAAAAGCCCGCCTACCACCTCTAAGATGTTATCTTTAGGGAACCAGCCCGTCCTGTTCTCAAGGTATAAATACTGCCTCAAAAAACAGTGGAAAGCCCCGCGCACTTCCCTGTCTGTGGCGGCCGCGTCTATAAGGCTGTCCAAACTATACTCAAGATACCTGGCGGCATCCTTGCGTATCTCAAACGTGGCCGACAGGCCAAGCCTTAAAGCGCATGTGGAAAGGATGGCATTGATAAAACTATGTATGGTCTGAACCTGGAAGAAATTATAGTTGGAGATGAGCTCGTCTGTGATCCGCAGCGCCTTTTTTTGCGCCTCGGCAAAATCAACCCCGAGAAATGCGGTAATATGCTCTTTTTCATCGATACGCGAAAATTTATCCAGGGCTATTTTTTTAAGCAGGCCCAAAATGCGCGCCTTCATCTGGGCAGTGGCCTTATTGGTAAAGGTAATGGCAAGGATGTTCTTTAAGGGTATCTCTTCGGGCCCAAGCGACGGATTTATCAAAAGCTGTATAAATCTTTTTGCCAGGGCATAAGTCTTGCCGGAGCCGGCTGATGCCTCGACAACGCAGACATGCGGGAAGGCCGGGCCGCGCTGGGCTGGGCTATCTTGTGGTTTGGATGGCTTACTTGGCATCTACAGAGTTATTTTTTTGCCGAAGATATAAACGCGGGTATTACCGCCCGTGATATGCTTAAGATAAGTTCGCTCCTGCACATGCAGAACGCCAAACCCTTCTTTTTTAAAAAAAGACGCGCCTTTTTCGGACATTGTCGCCATATGCACGCCGGCAACCTTTTTATCGAACAGGTAGCCCAGATAGGCATGCATCAATTTTGAGCCAAGCCCTTTGCGCCGCGCGCCTTCCTTTAAATTTATATGCAGTGTGGCAGGGTATTCGCGTGAAAGATCAGGGGCGGCGAATTCACCGTTTAAAAAGCTCTTCGCCAGGGCCAAAAGAAAGGCAAAATTTTTCTTATTGAGGAGTGCCGCGCGGAAAAACGCCTTCAGCGCCAGGCGAGGCAGGATCTCAAAAAAGAACACCATGTTAAGGCGTCTTACGTAGGTACTGCCTGTGATATATCCTGCCACCTCTCCTGAGTCTTCAACGACAAAACAGGACTGGGGCTCGTGATCGGTGAAGTAAGATGTCAAGAGGTCGGCCAGAAGCTCTTCATCGTCAAAAAAGACCGAGGCCGGCCCACCCATAAAAGCAGTCTGCCAGGCTATCGCCCGGACAGCCTGGCGGTCCTCTTTGGTATACGGACGGACGGTCTCTGCCTGCATCTTAGCGTTTCGTTATCCTTGTGACATATTCATCGCCGGCGACTTTCAGGACCTCAAACGTAAATTCGCTATCCAGCACCCTCTCTAAATCTTTCAATCCCTTCTTTTTCAACACGGCATACGTCAAAGGCTGGCGCCGCAGAAAATCCGCAACCATTTCATGCCTGTTCAAATACGGTATAGGGTGCGGGCTGAAATACCCCTTGCCGCCTATATCTACGACAGCCACATCTTTGTCCGTATAGAAACGCACCGCGCGCGCGTAAAACTTGGCTGTAAGTATCGTGTTATCTACACGGTAATTATCCGTTAAAAATTCACAAGCTTCCTTGCTTGAGGCGTAGCTTTCAAAATCCTCATGTACCATAAACGCAAAATACAAAAGGACCGGCAGGACGAGCGACGTCAAAGCAAGATGCAAAACAAAGCGGCGGCGCATGAGGAAATAGAACAGCCAGAATAGATAAAACACAAACACGCATATCAAAAGATGCACAGGTGTCGCGTTGACGACATAGACCGAGAAATACATGGTGGCAAAAAAGAGCCCAGCCGGTATAAAGAGAAAGAACAACGCCGTCGCCCAGGCTGCCGCATAGAAAGACCTGGGCGGCTTGGCCGCCTCAAGCACGGATACCACATAATCCCCCAAAAACAGTGCCAGCGCAGGAAAAAGCGGAAAAATATAACTTACCAGTTTTGAATGGGCAGGCTGAAAGACGAGCAGGACAACAGCTACCCAGCAAGTCAGGAAGAGATAGAAGCCGGTCGCGTCACGCTTCAAAGACCTTACCCAATGGCCAAAGCCGGCCAAAAGATAAAAACTCCATGGGAACATACAGCCAATGATAGAGGCCGGGTAAAAATACCAGGTATCGTTACCCAGGTGTTCTGCCTCAAGGAGCCTGCGCACATGGTCGTTATAAAAAAATTCCTGTGTAAAAACTGCGCCGTATTTTTTTATCATAAGCGCGTACCATGGCACAGCCACAAGGCAACAGGCAAAAAAACCGTAAAGAGCTTCTTTGCAGAGCAGGAATTTCAATTCTCTTCTTATAGAGAGAAAAACGATAACGGTTAAAACAGGTATCAGGAAACCAAGAGGCCCCTTTGTAAGCACGGCAAGGGCGGAAAATACAAAAAACAAAAAGTAGCCTGTCCCCTTTTTACCACGGCCCGCGTATCCCCAGAAGAATGACGCCAGAGAAAAAAAGATGAACACACTGAAAAAAAGGTCCGTAAAGACCGTCCTGGACAAACCTATATAGAGGTTGTTAGACATCATAAAGAACGCGGCCCACATCGCACGGCGGCTGTCTTTGAAAGCCGCAAGGCCAAACGCGTATACAGCCAGGACGCCGAACATCCCAAAGAGCGCCGGGAAGAACCTGGCGGAAAAACTCGATATGCCGAACACCTCAAAAGCCGTACGCAGGAGCCAATAAGTGAGTATCGGCTTCTCAAACTGCGGCTGGCCAAAAAGATAAGGCGTCATCCAGGTATCTTTTTGCATCATCTCCTTGGCTGTCTGGGAATAAAATACCTCATCGGGATTGGTGAGGCTTAAAACCCCGTTACCCAGCATCAAGAAACAATAGGAAAGAACGGCAAGGACCAATATCTGTTTTACATGCTTATTATTCATTAAGTTCGACACATCATACCTCGGTTTTTAGAAAACTCTGGTGGGATATTAAGGCCTTCTCAATAACATCTTTACGCGCGCGAGGAGCCGCGCGCCGTCAAAAGGCTTGCTCATATAATCGTCGGCCCCAAGCTCTATGCCTTTGACTTCGCTCTCAGTGTCTTTCTTTGCGGTAAGCATCATAACAGGTATAGCGGCTGTCTCAAGCTGTGATTTCAGTATCTTTGTGGCCTGGAATCCGTCCATCTCCGGCATCATGACATCTATAATAATGATATCAGGCCTTTCTTTGACGGCGCGCTCCACAGCCTCGCGCCCGTTTTTAGCCTTTATACAATCATATCCGGCACTCTTTAAACGCGCCTCCAATATCTTTAGAATATGTTCTTCATCATCAACAATAAGTATCCTGGCCCTTGAAGGCGGCTTCTCCTCTTTTGCGGCAACCGGCGCAGTTACCGGCTCCGAAACTGCTTCTCTTACAACATCAACGACTTTGCCGACTTCCTCAAGGGTTGTCAGGCCTAAAGAGACTTTTTCAATGCCGGATTCCGCCAATAAACGCAGTCCACTCTTCCTTGCTTCTTTAAGGATGGTCTCTTCAGGCGCTTTATCCGCTATAAGGACCCGGACATCTTCGTTGATCTTTAATAGCTCAAAAATGGCTGTCCGGCCGAAGAAACCGGTAAAGTTGCACTTCTGACAACCTTTGCCGCGATGAAATTTGCGGATTTCGAACTTTTCTATGTAACTCTTGAACTTTTCCAAGAGCTCAGAAGGAGGGGTATATTCCGTGATGCAATCCTTACAGTTTACCTTAAGCAGCCGCTGGGCCGCGATCAATATAAGCGCGGAAGATATCAAATAAGACTCAAGCCCTATATCCAAAAGCCTGGTTATAGATGCCACGGCATTATTTGTATGCAGGGTCGAAAGCACAAGATGGCCTGTCAAAGACGCCCGAAACGCGATATCCGCCGTATCCTTGTCCCTGATCTCGCCGACCAAAATAACATTTGGGTCTTGCCTTAAGATACTTCTTAGGCCGGTCGCAAAAGTAACATCCTTGATGGGGTTCACCTGTATCTGGTTGATGCCTCCGATCAAATACTCCACTGGATCTTCGATCGTAATGATATTTTTTTCCGAACTCTTTAAATAATTGAGCGCCGCATAAAGCGTAGATGTCTTACCAGAACCGGTGGGGCCCGTAACAAGGACCATACCCTGCGCGCTCTTACATGTATCTTTTAAAATACTCAATTCCTCCTGCCTAAAACCAAGCTTATCAAGTTCAGTCTTGGCCTCCTGCGGGTCGAGTATCCTTAAGACTATCCTTTCGCCGTAATATGTCGGTATGACCGAGACCCTTATATCAACCTTGCGGCCGCGGCTTGAGATACTAAAACGGCCGTCCTGGGCCTTACGCGTCTCCGCCAAGTCCAGGTCACTCATTACCTTAAGACGCGCCACCAGAGGGCTCAAAAGCTTGGATGGGACATCGATGATATCCTTAAGATCGCCGTCAATGCGGTAGCGGACTTTAAAGGCCTTTTCTTGAGGTTCCATGTGGATATCACTGGCACGCGCCTTGACAGCATCGCTTAAGACCAGATTAATGAACTTCGATACCGGGGCATGTTGGCCGGAGAGCGTACCTACGTCGAAACCGGTGCGCAGGCCGTAATCTTCCTCCTCATCCCCATCAGCCTTTTTATGTTCTACTACGTTTTTTAAGACGTCATAGAGCATCTCATCGGACTGGTAATACTTCTCGATATTCAAGGATATATCGCTCTTCGCGCTCAAAACAGGCTCTATGGAAAAACCTGTCAGGCTCCTTAGGTCATCGAGCGCCACTACATCTTTAGGGTCGCTCATCGCCACGACAAGTGTGTTATCCTTTTTCTTTACCGGAAAAACGCCGTAACGCTTGGCGACTTCGTATGGCAGGACCTTTACGGCAGATGCATCGATGGCTTCTGCCTGGAGGCCAAAAACAGGCATTTTGAATATTTCAGACGTGACCCTCAGGAGGTCAGCCTCATTGATAAAACCCATCTCGACAAGAAGCTCCTGAAGCGGTTTCTTTGCGCCTAATTGCTTTATCTGGGCATCTTTGAGCTGTTCTTCGGTGATCAAGCCATGCTGTAAAAGACTCTGTATCAAATGGGTCATCTTTTAGGCCCCTTCCCCTAAGATATCATTCACTTTTTTCATAAGGTCCTCACTGTCAAAAGGCTTCGTAATAAAACCCTCAGCCCCCATCTCTAATACCTTTTCCCTTGTCTCAGGGCTTGCGTCCGCGGTAAGGAAAATAATAGGTATCGTGGCCGTATCGGAGGACATCTTAAGGTTCTTATATACGCTCATCCCGCCGCCTGCCGGCATACGGATATCCAGGATTATCAGGTCCGGTTTCTGCTCATGGGCTAAGTGCACCGCCTGCATGCCGTCAAAAGCCGCGCATGTTTCATAATGATTGGCCTTAAGGCGGCTTGTTATGACCTGGACTATCTTTGGCTCATCATCTACCACTAAGATCTTCTTTTCCATAATACCCCCGCTCTCATGCCCTTTAAGAATACTTCTTGACTATATTGTCGACATCCGAAAGCTGGCACGGCTTATTCAAATACTCGTCAGCCCCTACAGACTTGGCCAAAAAATCTTTCATCGTAGGATATCCTGTCAGGATTACGGTTTTAGTCTTAAGATTGTTCGCCTTTACGAACTTTACCAGCTCCAGCCCTGTCATCTCCGGCATGTTGTGGTCGAAGAAAGCGATATCGTAATTGTTCTTTGTCAACAGCTCCGATGCCGCCTTGCCGTCGGATGCCGTATCGACGTCATGGCCTCTCCTCTTTAAAAATGTCTCCAGAAGATCGACTATCTCTTTCTTGTCATCCACCACTAGGATATGCATCTGCCCTCTTATTCGGCCCGATACTACAAGAGATGGCCTACGAATTTTTTTAACTGTTCCATATCGACCGGTTTGCCCAATACAGGTATGGCTTTCTTTTTTACATATTCGCTAAGCTGTTCATACTCGACCTTATAGCCCGACATGATGATTATAGGTATGTCTTTTGTGCGCACATCCTCTTTAAGGCGGCCTATTACTTCATATCCGTTCATGTGAGGCATCTTCATATCAAGGACTATGAGGTCCGGTATGGCTACTTTCAATTTTTCTAAAAGCTCGTCACCGTCGCCGGCCTGTGTGATATACCTATAACCGAATGCGTTAAAGGCGCGTTGCAATGTAGCCAGGACAGCCGGATCATCATCGGCCACCATAATATGTTTGCTGAGCCTGACCTCTTTTTCGCTGACAAAACACAGGCGGGCCTGTTCAAAAAGGTCGTAGGTATTTTTGGCGTCATCCGGGAAAGTGGCGCTGCAATAGGAAAAATTTATCTCATCTACTTCGCTGAATTCAAGGACCGACTCCTTTACGACCTTCTTTAGGCGTTCCGCCACGCACGAGATATGCTGTTTACCTATTTCTTCTAAAACAATGACCTCATCCCTGCCTTTTTGCATAACGAGCTCTCCTACCCTCACCGAGCGCTCTAAAGCAGATGAGACCTTCAGAAAGATCTCGCGGGCCTTTTCTTTCGTATATTTATCTTCTATTTTTCCGTAATCGTCTAATCTAATAATGAACAAAGAGACCGGTTTTTCTTCTTTTTTTGACAAAGATATCTTTCTTTCAACGCTATCCCGTATCATCTCTTCAGCCGTATACTTAGGCAGCGTAAAGATGAATTCAGTGCCTTCCCCAAACCGGCTTTCGATGCGGATATTGCCGCCGTGGAGCTCCACTAACCCCTGGGCTATAGACAAGCCAAGGCCGGTCCCTTTTTCTCCAGGCCCTTCTATGCGGCCAAACTGCTGGAACTTACTAAAAACTTTCGGGATATCCTCTTCGGCTATACCCCTACCTGTATCAACCACCCTGCACTCCACACCTTCATCCTGCCTGTCTTCCACGCGGATCTCGACAGAACCTTTTTCAGTAAACTTCAGTGCATTCCCAACGAGATTGGTAAAGACCTGGATGACCTTATCCCTATCCACATAAACTTCTATCTTCTCGGAGGAAAAAGAGGTCCTTATCTCCAGTCCCCTGTCTTTAAAACGCGGCAGAAAAGAAACGGCCACGCCTTTTGCCAGCGCGGCCATATCCACCTGCTCTCTTCTTAAGTCAACCTTCTTTGCCTCAATTTTAGAAATATCCAACAGGCTGTTAATGATGCGCGTCAGCCGGTCGATGTCTTCGATGGTAATTGAGAGAAAATCCTTTTGTTCGGCGGTGATCTCGCCTAAGACCCCGTCCATAAACTGGGAAACTACCTCCCGTATCGTTGTTAGCGGCGTGCGCAGTTCATGCGAAACAGTATTGATGAATTCACTCTTTACCTGTTCCAGCCTTTTACGCTCGGTAACATCTTTGATTATGGCAACGCAGGTAAAAAATACCCCGCCCTCATCGAAGATCGGATAAGTTGATATCTCAAGATATTTACCTAGGGCCGGCTCAAAGATCTCTGCTGAAGCAGGCTGTCCGGTATCCATAGCCTTCCTGTGCGGGCATTCAGCATAGCACTCCGCGCTGTTCTTGATTATCTCTGAAAAAAGTTTTCCTTCGATCTCTGCGGGCGTCTTACTGAAATTTTGGGCAAAAGCCCTGTTGACCCTCAAAATACGGTGGTCGGTATCTATGATCGCTACCCAGTCGCTGATAGCATCAAAGGTTGCCTCCCATGCCCTATCTATATATTTTTCTTCTCTTTGCATAATGCCCCTATCGAGTTATTATAAGATATTATATTATAACATAGCTCATAATGGAAAGGAAATCGCCATGCCTAAAAAAGCGATAGTGATCCTGGCGGAAGGCTTTGAGGAGACTGAGGCCGTGACGGTCATCGATATCTTAAGGCGCTCAAAGATAAATGTCACTGTGGCAGGCCTCTCCGGCACAACTGTGAGAGGTTCTCACAACATAGCGATAATCACCGATAAAAAACTGGACGGGACAGAGCAGGATCATGACTGCCTTATACTACCTGGTGGAATGCCTGGGGCGGGCAATCTTATCGCCTCAAAAAAGGTTAGGTCTATCATAACCGCGATGTATCAAAAAGGAAGGGTCATCGCGGCCATATGCGCGGCCCCATCGGTTGTCCTGGCTCCTTGCGGCGTGCTAAAGGGCAAGGCCGCGACCGGATATCCCGGGATGGAAAAAGGTTTTGGAAAAGAGACAAGACGCGAAAAGAAAAGAGTGGTCGTAGACGGCAACATAATAACCAGCCAGGGCCCTTCCACAGCTATGCAATTTGCCCTTGCGATAGCGGAAAAACTAGCAGGTAAACAAACTGCTCAAAAAGTAAAAAAGGCCGTACTCGCCTGATAAAAAACAAGGCGCCGGGCAATTTTACGCCCGGCGCCTTATTTAAAAACCCGCGGACCTTACCTACAAATAACGCTTTATCTTATTCATTATGCTTTCGGCGGCGGTCTTGTCCCCTGTCGCGCCTACCCGCACCTCGATCTTCGAAGAAGACGGCGAAAGCGCGCGCACATCTATCCACACCTGGCGTCCGTCGCTATACTCGCCTATCAACTGGACCACTTCCTCTTTTGTAGTCTCTTTGGTGATTGTAAGCTTAAGAGCGTTCATGGCCTTTTTTGCCGCCACCACCACCTTGTCCTTGGGCACCTCCACCTGCTGGCTTAATTTACCTCCGAGCCAGACAGCTGTCCCTGCGCCGCCGGCCGCGCCTGCAAGCAATAAAACGCAGCCGCAAAGGTTAAGTGCGAATAACGCCGATACCAATACAACGCCTATCCTTTTAAACATACATCCTCCTGTTTTTTCTTTCATCTATAAATATTATAAGATGTTATAAATATATGGCAAGCGGCTTATTCTATTTTTTTCAAAACCCAGGCAAGGATGCAATCCGCCTGCTTGGCAGCGGCAAGCGCGACTCGCGGAGAACAAGGCGGGCATTCCCGCGAAACTTCCGACCTTAAATCACCAATAAGATAAAATGTATCGTGTATCTTACGCGTGACGATGGCATCGGCGTCACCCCACCCGGCCAATCCCGATGCTGAAACAAAAAATTTTCCGCAACGTCCATAGGTTGAGGTTATCATGCGCTTTGACGCAACATTGTCAAACCCCTCAACGACCACGTCGCTATCACTGAATATTGCGCTGATATTATCATCGTCTAACTTTTCAAGGACGCACTTAACTTCCAAGCCCGGGTTGATCCTCAAAAGGTTTATCTTTAAGGCCTCAGCCTTTGCCATCCCGATCTGGTCTAGAAAATAGAACTGCCGGTTAAGGTTTTTGGCCTCGACCTTGTCGAAATCGCACAAAGTCAATTTGCGGAAGCCGCTTCGCACAAGATCCAGCGCGCAATTGGAACCAAGGCCGCCTAATCCGGCTATCCCGACCCTGGCATCCTGGATCTTTTTTAAGTTATCCGGCCCGAAATATTCCGCTAACGCCGATTCAAATACATTCATATCGCCTGCCAATCCTTTAAGACCGGCTGATACCCTCTTTTGACTATCATCTCTTTTACCTCGCTGACCCCGCACTTATCAGCTACTTCAAACTGCCCTTCGGTCTTACCGTCAAGGGCATAGCCGCCAACCTCTGTCCTTGAACCGGCGGACATACGCGTAACGCCAAGGCCTATAAGATTTGCGCGTAAAGCGTGGCCCTCGCGGGTAGAAATGTTTATTCCCGCACGCGGCAAAAACAGCCTTAAGGCCGTCATTATCTGCACGAACTCGGCCTCACCCACAGGAAATACCGGTGAAAAATCTCCGGCCGCCCTCTGGAATCTCGGCAGTGAAACAGACAACTCCACTTCGGGATACCTATGCTCCATGTAAGAAGCATGAAGGCCCAAGAAGAATGCCTCCCTTCGAAAATCAGCCAGGCCCAGCAAAGCGCCTATGCTCAAAGAACGCATCTTCATACCTGCCGCCCTGTCAGGCGCATCCAGGCGGTATAAAAAATCACTCTTCGGGCCGCGTGGGTGCAATTGGCGGTATAGACTACGGTCATAAGTCTCCTGATAAAGCGTCAGGCCGTCGACGCCGACATCGATGAGTTCCTTATACTCGCCTGCCTCCAATGGATAAACCTCGATGGAGATAGACGAAAAATAATTCTTTAGGGCTAAAACACAGTCTTTAAGGTAGGAAACGGGCGTCTGTTGCCTGGACTCGCCGGTAAGTATCAGGATATGGCGTATGCCTGTCGCGGCTATGGCCTCTGCCTCTTTTTCGACTTCCGGCAGGGAGAGTTTCCTGCGTTCGATCGGGTTATCGCGCTTAAACCCGCAATAAAGGCATTCGTTATCACAGAAATTCCCCAGATAGAGCGGCGCGTATAAATAGATCACCCTGCCGAAATTCCTCAAGGTCAGTTCCTGCGACTTCTGCGCCATGGCCTCAAGATGCCTTCCGGCCTGCGGCGACAAAAGTGACAGGAGATCAAGTTCGTCGATACTGGTATTATTTATGGCGCGAAGGATATCGTCATCCGATACCTTTTTAAAAAAGGACTCCAGGTCAAATCCTTCGAATTTTTCAAGTGAATCGTAAAAGCCCATAAAATTTATCTCAAGAAACCTGTCAAAGGAGATGACGCCTTCGCATATCTGCCGGCAGAGGCCGGCCTTGCGCGCCAGGCGGACCTGCCGCCCTCGACAGCCATCGCAAAAGCGCGCGCCATAAGCACAGGATCATCTGCCGTAGCAACAGCGGTGTTCACCAAAACAGCGTCGCAACCCAGCTCCATCGCCTCAGCTGCCTGTGAAGGCAGTCCGAGCCCGGCATCTACGATTACCGGGAGGTCGATCTCTTCGACAAGTATGGAGACCAGTTCCCTCGTACGCAAGCCTTTATTGGTCCCTATAGGGGAGCCGAGCGGCATAATTGAAGCCGCGCCTGCGTCTTTTAAGCGGCGGGCATCCATCAGGTCAGGATTGAAATACGGCATAACTATAAACCCCTCCTTGGCCAACACATCGGTAGCCTTTATGGTCTCGGCATTATCCGGCAGGAGGAATTTATTGTCGCTTATTATCTCGACCTTCACCCATTCCCCGCAGCCTGCGGCGCGGGCCAGTCGCGCAAGCCGTATCGCCTCGTCGGCATTCCTCGCGCCTGAAGTATTGGGCATCAATATGCGGCCGGCTGGTATGAAATCAAGTATATTCTCATCCTTTGACCCCTTATCGACCCTCCTTAACGCTACTGTTACGATATGGGCGCCGCATGCCTCTATAGCCTCCTTCATAAGTGTATAGGAAGCGAATTTCCCTGTACCTAAGAGGAACCTGCTGCTTATCCGGCGCCCGGCTATGACCAATGTATCTTCCATCATCATCCTCCGCCTACAAAAGAGATTATTTCAAGGCTGTCGTTATCTTTCAAAATGACGTGCGGCCACTCACGCTGTTCCAATATCCTGCGGTTGTATTCCACTACAACGCTCTTTTCGCTCATCTTCCTTTGCGCCAAAAAAGCCTCAACAGAAACACCGCAGGCAATATCCATATCCTCGCCGTTTATCCTTGCTATCATATTGCCCTCCAACACCCCACTACGCCGAAGTCTTATCGTCTTTGGCTTCGCAGGGTTGTCCTTTACTCACATTAAGGTTGACAAAAAAAACCTATGCTTTCGCATAGGGATCCTTAAAAAGTCCGTTTAGATTGTATCCCTACGCTGGCATTACCCAGATCAGGTTATTCGGGTAATCCGCTCATCGCAGAACTCTCAGGCCGCTTACGACCTCCCCGCTAACACTTGCTTTATTTAACCATGGCTGTTACAAAGTGTCAAGCCCAACACGAAAAAAGTCAATAAAAAGTGGAAACAGACAGTTGCATTAAAAAGTAAAAAAGCTAAAATAAAACAACAAAACAGGATAAATCGAAAGGAGACCAACATGAAGAACATAACAAAGATCGTAATAGCTGTTTTTTGTTTATGCCTTATGCCGCTAAGATATGCATCTGCCGATGAAAAAGATATGTGTTCGCGCACGATGGGCATGGCAGGAATGCATGAAAAGATGATAATGAAAGACAAGACGGAGCTTGAAAAGAAGTTCTTTCAAAAAGCCGGTTTTATCTACCAGTACTCTGAAGAACTGCAGATCACCGAAACACAATTAGATAAGATCGAAGAGTTAAAATCCAGGCTGAAAAAAAACGCTATAATGAAAGACGCCGAGATCAAAGTGCTGGGCTTAGACATCATGGATGAACTGAAAAAAGAAGAAGTAGATATGAATGCTGTCGATAAACTGATAGATAAAAAATATGAGCTCAAGAAGCAGAAGACAAAAGATGTCCTTGGGGCATATTTCGAACTGCGGCAGATACTGACTAAAGAGCAGATAGAAAAAGCAAAGGACATCCAAAAGAAATACTGGTCTGAAAAAAAGGAAATGATGGCCGGCGAAAAGGAAGGCACCGGGAAAAAAGCCATGAAGAAGAAAACCAGGTAAAGCTTCGCCTCAAAAACCCGCCAGAAACAAACAAAGGGCCCTATTCGGGCCCTTTGTTATTTTACCACCAAAGCAAATGCCAACCCACCCAATACCGTATATATCGGATTAACCTTAAAAACATATGTCACCAATATCACAACTACGGCGATCAACGCGCTTTTTGTGTCGGTTATGGAGGTTTTAAATAACCTTATTATCGCAACGGCAATGAACCCTATAGCCATGGGCCTTACAACTTTTAAAAGCCCCTCCACTACAGGGTAATTCTTGAATTGGGTATAATTCAAGCCGATAGCGTATAAAACAAAAAAAGGGACGGCTATGACGCCTACGACCGCAAAAACCGCGCCCGCAAACCCAGCCACCCTGGTGCCTACGAACGTAGCCAGGTTGGTCATAATGGGCCCCGGGGTGATCTCGGAAACAGCTACCAGATCGGTAAATTCCTGCGGGGTCAGCCAATGATAAGTGTCTACCACATACCTTTGGGCCAGGACCAACATGGAATAGCCGCTGCCAACGGTAAACAAACCGACTTTTAGAAAGGTGATGAACAATTTTAACAATATCATCTAAGATGCCTCTCGCGGTTATTCGGCCGGCCTTGTTTGAATAATGGTCAGCCTATCCAACGATGCCAAAAGTACCAGGAAATAAGCTAAGAAGAAGAACGTTACGCCCACTATCTTGAAACTCTCCCCTACGACTTCAAATATAATATTGATCTTCTCAAAACTATGGAACACCACAGTGCCTGCCAGGCAGAAGCCCCCGAGGCCCAAACAGGGCCACATTACTTTATGGCTCAAAACAGCCCGGCGTAAATGGTAGCAGACATACAAAGCTACAAGGCCGTAAAACGCGATAACAAGGTTGTCGAGATTCAAATAGGTGACATCCTTGCCAAACCACGAACCTACCCAATTATCAATGCCTTCATGGGCCATAAAATACTCATCCAGGCATAAATAGATAAACCCGATGGCGGAAAACATCCAAAACGCGTACCGCTCAGACTTCAAGCCGGCCTGCCTTTTTAAAAAATAAATAAACAGGCTTGTCATTGCGGTAAACCCGAGGAACAATCCGGAAAACAGCGTAACTGTCTGATGTTCCCCGAAGCGCAGCATCAAGTTACCCTTATTGATACCGCTTATTATGCTGGTAAGAATGAGTATGAAATTAAAAAAGATGACGGAAATTATCCCAAATAACAGACGCTTCTTATCCTTTGCGTTCATGCCTGCCCCCTCCAAAGCCTGGTGCCGTTAATAATAGATGAATATATGACTTATATACTTCCACAGTGCCTACCTATCGTCAAGATTTTTATGCGCCTTGACCGCTAATAACCGTCCACTCTCCATTAGGATAGACCGCGACCTCAAACAACGCCGGCGCAAACGGGCCTCCCGGATATGCGGCAGAATAGTCCAGATTAAGCCAATAACCTTGCTGGTCCTTATGAAAATGGACCCCCTTATAGTTTTCGATAATGGCCAACTCCTCTACGATGCCCCTGGCATGCTCCGGGTTATCTGAGACATAGACCTCACAGTAGGCATGGGCGCTGTCTTTGGCGTAAGCAAGGACGACCCTTGCGGAACCGCCTATTGCCTCTATGGATGATGCCATCAAAATAGCAAAATCGTCGCAGTCGCCGGTTAAATTAGCCTCTACACTCTCAAAGGCAGGGGCGAAATACTCAAAACCGCGCGGGTCGTTAGCATAATTCCAATTGCCTTTCAGGTAAGACCAGATAGCGCTGACTTGGCCAAAATTATATTCACCGCTGGAAAGACCCGCCATTCTTAAGGCGAACGCCCTGACCTTCGGATGCAAAGGCGTGATTGCCTCTTTAATGGAAAAAGCGGCCTGGTCCCACCGCCGCTCTTCCAATTTTTGCCTCTCTTCGCGCTCCTCCTGCCTGGCGCGCTCTTGAGCAGGGCTCCAACAACCTGCCAACAAAACAAATAATAATACCGTCCCCCTGGCGCTCATCATCCTGATCGTCCCTCCGGATTTCTGTATAACTCCGAATTATCCCCTTGTCAATAAAGGTTTTAAGGAATCAAAATAAAAGGGCCCCAAAAAACGGGCCCTTCTTACTAAAAGCTCAACCTATATGACGAGTTTCACAATTAATTCATTCCTTTAAAACTGCTATCTTTTTCTCTTTGACATCAATATAGAGATATCAACATTATCCTGCTTACGCCCGGATTTTTTCTTATTTTTTATCAACTCGTCGAATCCTATAAATATCACTTTTTGTTTTCCGTAAGAACCGGTAGCTCTATTTTTCCACACCTCCTTAAAATCACAGCCATCTATGGAGGTTAACAAGTCAATCCGTACCGGTTCGTAACCGAGCTGAATGATTTTTCCCTTTCGGATTAAATCTTTTTCTTCAAGGGTTAAACTTTTGAACCCAAATTCTGCAAGCGATTTTATTATTCTATGAGCGTTATCTTTATCAGGCTCTACGAAGATATCCATATCCTTCGTATATCTTGGCTCCCCATAAAAAGCAACGGCGTAAGCGCCGACAATACAATATCTTACTTTGTTTTTGTTAAATAATTTTAATAACTCTTCGAAGTCCTTTTCCGTTTTCAATTTTTGAAGCCCTCAGCTTATGGTAAACTTCTCGCAAAAACTGCATAGTACCTATCCGTTCCGATCTCGACATCTTAGCATAATAAGCGGAATCAAACTCTGCAGCCTCTCGAAACGAGTTCGCCTTATTTATCCATATCTTTTTCATGTTCATATTATATCATATTTATCAGCAAAAGGAAAACGCCTACCGTTAAAACGATAGGCGTTTTCTCTACATTTATGGCCCCAAATACACCTATCGTTATAAATGGGTGACACTACTTGTGAGAATGAAACGCTGACGCGAGGCACACGGAAAGAAAATGATTGAGCTAGGATATAAGCTATGCCCTATTTTTCAAGAACTAAGCAATTTTCAGTGAAAATTTCAAGGTATTTAACACTTGCATAACAGTTGAAAGCTTTGGATCGGCATGTTCAGAAAGTGCCCGGTATAAGTTCTCACGGTTAAGTCCTGTTTCTCTAGAAAGCTTACTGAAACCACCATGCACCCGCGCTGCTACAGAAAGTGCTGAAAGAAAAGCTTTTTCATCGCCATCCTTTTGATATTCTTCAAGAGCGACTTGAATATAGCTCTTTAGCTCATTCGGATGTTTTTTGTAACGTTCGATCTGCACTTCATCAAATGTCCTAAATTTTCTTTTGCTCATGATAATCCCTCCAATAATCTAATGCCTTCTTTATATCTTTATCTTGCGAACTTTTATCTCCGCCCATAAGCAATACTACCAGCGCATGCCCATCTTCGCCGCAATAAAGCCTATACCCTTTACCAAAATCCAAACGCAATTCTACAATTCCTTGGAAACGCTTATGATCGCCATAATTACCCTGCCTAACCCTATCTATACGCGTTTCAACACGATGCCGCAAGATTCTATCGCGCAAAGAAAACAACCAATCAACAAAAGGCTCTTTATTGTCATGTGTTTTATAAACTATAACTGTTTTTTCCGTCATCTGCTATAAGTGTAGCTTACAAGCTACATATTGTCAAGACCATTTTATCCCTAATCTTCAAGTGCGCTTCAATACTTCCCTAACAATTATAGCAACTGTATGTTCGCTAATGCCTTTCTTCTTACAATAATCCGATTGTATCCAGTCGGCGAGCAATTTTGTGCCTTTGCTCGAATTACATCCGGCACAACATCGAGCGATATTTTCCCGAGTTATGATCCTTGCGTCATTAATGATGTGTTCCCAGGTTGCCACATACTTTCGGGATCCATTACGAGAGACCCCCTCAAGTAACTTAACACCACAATAAACACAAACTTTATCTCGCACCGTAATCTCATCTTCCAAGCTCCTTGGAATACCCCAACGATTCATTACCTCTCCAATCAAAAACGCCTCGCCCAGACTGCTCTGAACGAGGCGTTAGCTGAACGACGCCAGGTGCGTCTATTCGTCAACAATGGCTCCCCGGACGGTATTCAGATTCTGGCCTGTTATGGCACTTCACCGCGCTTGTGACCGAGCAGGGAAAATGGAACCACCGCATCATTTCCATCGTCCGCGAAGGCCAGACGCTCGACGAAGCCCGCAGGATACGCCCCAAACCGCCCAAGACCTACCGAAACCCCATCTTCCGAGCCAAGGAATACGCCCGCATGATCGAATCAGGCCTTGCCAAGAACGAAAGCGACCTTGCCCGCAAGGTAGGCATCTCCCGGGTCCGAATCTGGCAATATACCAGCCTTCTCGAGCTTGACCCCTCGCTGGTCAAAGCCGTCGAAGCGCTTGGCGATCCCATGCCTAAACGGCTGATCACTGAGCGGCAACTACGGAAAATGCTGAAAGATCCCAAAGAGCAGGATAACTTTAGAAAAAACCTTCAAGAAATAGCATAGGTTCACGCACTACAAAGAAACCAATAACCATCTTTCTGAAACGTTTTCCCGCCTGTAAAATCTCGAGCAAATGTTTGATTCTCAATAAATACCTCAACCCGTTTATCTACGGGGTAGATATGAATATTGCCGCATTGATTATTTGTAAAGTACGGCAGATTCCGATATTGCCAAGCTGAATAGGCTAAATGCTCGCTTGGAGCACAGCCAAAAAAAGATATGCGTGGTTTTACTACATCCAAAAAAGAATAATCTCTATCTGACTTGCGGCCATGGTGTGGCGCAAATAAAACTGCGGCATTTCTCACAGAACTTGCGTGATTCTTCAGAATATACTCCCAAGTATTATCATTTGAATCACCTGGAAATATTATTTGTCCGGCAGAACTGCGATAAGCGACAACATATGAAGCATCATTTATGTCCCCGGTTTCGCCAGCAGATGCGATTAATGCATCATGTGGTGAAATAATAGAAAGATAATCGCCATGCCCTTCGCCTTGATCATTATCCGCACTCCAGTATTTACCATGTGAACTTGCCCTTGGTGAAACCACGTTTACAGAAGACGCCTTACCACTAATAATCTTTTCATAACACTCCCAATCTTCTTTCCTGAAATCAGTTTCTTTCTCGAAATCTGGGGGCTCTCTTCGAACACCACAATCCCAGAAGTTATGAACCGTTTTCTCGGAAAACAATCGGCCAAGACCATCCATATGATCCATATCCGGATGAGTCAAAATAAAGCGCCATATTTCGGATATTCCACGCGATGACAAGTATGTTATTGGATTTGTAGGATTATCTCGCATTCTATAGTCGCCCGGAATCCTTTGCGCATAGGAAGACTCTAGCATTTTATCCAAGAATGATTTTTCTCCGAGATTGCCACAACAAATATCGATCATGGTTGCTCGACCGCTTGATCGTTCGATGATAAAACAATCTCCTTGTTTAACATTAAGACAATGAATCTTCGGATCCGGCATTTTTGCTATCCTTATTAGCAGTACGGCTTTTTTTAATACCCCAAGTCACCTGAGCTATATCTTCGATTTTCTCGACAAATTTATCCACATTAAGTCCTGCCGCGAATGCAAAAGCATAAAAAGCTAAATTAGATGGTGATTCAATCTGCCTTGCTTCTAACATTATTAAGCCAGCCTTTAGGAAGAGAAAGCTGGCGGCACCACAGATAAAGCTTGTTAGTGGACGAAGAAAGTACCAAGGGTACCAGACTTCACTCCACCGCTGAAAAACCGAAGCGTTCAGATATATTCCCCGTAAACAATACAAAACACCGCCTATGCCACCGGAAATACTACACATTAAAACGAGCTGAACTGTTTCTGGCATGATGATCTTTTTCTGGATCAACGCCCACAAAGCTATAGCATACAAAGTTAAAATAAAAATTAAATATGCTGAGACCTTTTTCATACACACCTCCCGATTATGCTTTATATCCATTGACAACGAATATCTTCGTAATATCTATCTTCTTCTCTTTATTATTAATTCTGCAACGGAGTAGATGCGTCCCTTCGAAAGCAACGTCGCGTCCGAATGTCAACTTGTCAGTCTTTTCGCTCTTGTCTTTATAATATATCTCTTGGTGACTATGATGTTCCCCGATTCCACCATTTGAAACCTCCCACCATACATCAACTTGGTCATAGGGGTCGAGTAGACCACCATGAGCATTCGCCATAAATTTTAAGGATGACTTAATCGGGAAATATTCACCGGATTTTTTATTTGTTACGCTCCCATTAAAAGTCATCTGGCACGAAATATCAAAAGTTGGACTACCGCTACCACCGCGGTTATGAAATCTACTTGGGGTTACAGTCCATTTGCCAGCGCTATCTATAAAGCCAGAAAAATGGTCTTTTTCCTTTGTAGTATAAACCTGCTTATTAGTGGCTTTATTTTTGTAAATAGCAAGGGCCTCAGAATTAGGATGATGGAAGTGGTCATAATCACCGCATGAGATCAAAACAATGTCAGGGGAAATATGGGCAATGTGGTCAAGGTATGTCGTTTCCGGGTTAGCTTCTATATCTATATGTTCATTTTGCGTTTCATCAGTAAAGAACGACCTCGAGCCATGATGGCTTGCCAATAAGATACTTGTTTTTAAGATCCCCGACCCTCCAAACCCGGGGACGATTTTTTCTTTCCATGCTTTCCAATCAGAATCGCTTGTCAGCAACAATGAACGCCCAGCATAATGAATAGATAATACCAATGCTTCCGTATGTTGAATCTTTGCTTTTTCAACAAGAGAAGCCTTTTCCGGCATATATGCAGATGAGCTGAGACAATAAACTTGCGCACCTCCATAATTTCGAATCGATGAGGTGTTCGGAACCGGAACAAAAACAGCGCTATCCCCATATTGCTCTATCAATGTTCTGCGTAGTCGCATGTAGTACTGATAATCTGCATCTTGGGTGGTTTCACCGCTTCGACCGGAATCCCATATTGATTTGATTTGAAAAGCATCATAAACATCACAGAGCCCCCGATAATGATCGAGATCTCTATGTGAATTCACATAAATATCGATCCATTGGGCGTTCTGTTTCTTTGACGTATCGTAACGACTAGGTATGTGCTGTCCTAAAAATTTTATTACGTCATCTTTATCACCTTGAGTTACGTTACAATCATAGAGCATGGTTGTTTTGTCAGGGAACACAATCAAAACCATTAACCCCTCGCCAACATTTAATACATGGAAGGATAACGGGTTCTTGTCATGCGAGGTATAAAAAGCTAATGGCTGAAAAAACTTCTGAGCGGCTTCCTTGGCCATTTTCAACAAATCCGTTAATAATTTATCCAAAGTAACCTCCCATTAAATCACAACCCTTTCCAGCCTTGCCTTGCGCTTTTCCCAATCGGGCATGACCAGCGAAAGAAAGTTATAAAAATGTCTCGTGTGATTGGGATATTTCAAATGGCACATCTCGTGCATGATTACGTATTCAATGCAATGTGAGGGTGCCTTGATCAACTCGGTATTCAATCCAATCCTGCCCTTGGTATGAACACAGCTACCCCAGCGTGATTTCATCGATTTAACATCGATAGCCGGTAATTTTATGCCGTATTTTTCAAGCCGTTCATGACATCGCCCGGCGATTACGGCAAACATCTGCTGGGCGCGAGATCGATACCACTCGTATACCAATCTTTTGGTTCGCGGTCGGCTATCCACCCGCAGGGAATAAACGAAAATATATTTTCCCTTCAATTTAACATCCTGTTTCTTAGCCGACATCACCTTCAAACGATACTGCCGTCCATAGTAATAATGTGTTTCACCGCTAATAAATTGCCTTGGCGGTTCTTTGGGCATATATGACTTGAAGTAATTAATTTGCCTCACGATCCACGAAGCGCGCCTCTGAACCTTGCGCAGTACCTTTTCGACCGAAAAGGTATGCGGTGCGCTTACGCCTACAGACAAATCCGGCATGACACTAATTCTTAATGCTTTTCGCGGCTTCTGCTCAAGCGAGAAGCGGATTGTTTTCTGTCCGAAGGCAACTGCATGTTCTGTCATTTCGCATACCTTCGCTTGGCGATATTGATAATCTTTTCCATAATCAGGTCGATCTCTTCGTAACTTAGGCCAAGCTTCGTTTTATCAGCGAGATAATCCTCGATCTCGTTAAGCATTTTATTCTGGATATCTGTCTTAAGGTGCCAATCCACCACAATGTTGCTCTGAATAATCGCATCGATATCGATAGCGATCTTGGCCGAAGCGCCTTTGTCGTTGTTACGCTGGTTGACAGACTCGTAAACGACACCATAAAACGCCTTTGCCACATCCTTGTCCTGCAATATGTCTGGTATGTCCGTATCCTTACGATCCCGGACAGCCTCCATGATTTCCTTGGCCGTTAGAAAATATTGCGCATCGGTGATTCGCGCCAGCCTATAATCATCAATGGCTTTCTTCAATAGATTGGAGAATTTTTCATAGAACACGGGATCTTCGTCATACTTTTCTTCGATTGTCCTCTTTGTCCTATGTGCGATCATGTCCGCTTTCGCGGCCTCACCAACAGCTTTCGTGACTTCCTTCTGGAAGCTCTCCTTGTCGAAGATATTCACAGGGTCAGTAATTTTGATGACTTCATCCGAGCTGACGTAGGTGTTTAGCAGTTTTTGGATCTTGTCCTCGTACTCCTTAAAGTCGACGACTTCGGCATAGCGTTTTTTGACCGACACCCGCAGTTTCTGGAAGAACTTAAAATCATCCTTGTACTTATTAATCTGCTTCTCCGGCACTTCTTCGTAAAACTTCTCTGATGAAAGCGCGATGCTGAGCGTTTTCGAGAAGGCCGTCAACTTCTCGTAAAATTTATGTCGGATCTCTTCGTCAAACAAGAACCGTTCGTATTCTTCCTCATCCCGCCGATTCTTTATCTCTTTAAAGATGTCCCATAGATCAGCGTATTTCTGGGGGAGAGTTTTGACCTCCTCCGCGATATTGACCAGCGTACCTTCCAAGTCCTCCTTATCGAAGCCGGATAGTTCCTCATATGCTGTCAATGCAAGGTCAAGCTCTCCAAGAATGCCGTAATAATCGACGATAAACCCGTAGTCTTTGCCTTCATGGATACGGTTAACCCGCGCAATGGCCTGTAAGAGGGTGTGTTCCTTCATGGATTTGGCAATATAAAGAACCGTATTCCGAGGCGCATCAAAGCCGGTCAGTAACTTCTCAACAACGATCAGAATCTCCGGCTGTTCCGAGTGCTTGAATGATGCAATGACCTGTTTGTTATATTCTGTTTCACTGCCAAAGCGTTTTAGTATGTTCTTCCAAAACTTCACGACATCTTCCGTAGGCTCCTCGTAAACATCCTCATAGCCCTCGCGCTCATCGGGCGCCGAAATAACGACCTCGGAAGAAACCTTTCCGATTTCATCAAGACACTTCTTGAATTTCAGCGCCGCGGCCTTGGAATCAGTCGCGATCTGCGCCTTAAAGCCGGTGCCTTGCCAGTTTTTGCTGTAATGTTCACTTACGTCGTAGGCGATCATGAAAATCTTCTGATCGGTAAGATTAAGCTTTTCGATTTTGCTAAATTTACGTTTAAGATCAATAACCTGTTTCTCTGATAAATCCTTGCAGACCCGTTCAAACCATGAGTCAATCGGCTTCTGATCCACATCTTGAATGACATGACGCCCTTCATAAAGCAATGGAACAACTGCCTTGTCTTCGACCGCATCGTTGATGGTATAAATTGGTTGGATGAATCCACCAAACTTCTCCGCGGTACTTTTTTCGCTCTTGAGAAGGGGCGTGCCGGTAAAACCAATATAGCAAGCATTGGGCAGAACCTTTTTCATCAGAGCGTGAGCAATGCCGTACTGGCTTCGGTGGCTTTCATCTACCAGAACAAAGATATTCTCTGACATGACTTCTACTGAGCGCTTATTGAGACCAGCCTGAAACTTATCAAGAACGGACGTAATAATAGATTTTTTATTCTTATCCAATATCTCCATTAGATGAGCGCCGGTCTTTGCCTTTTCCGGCTCCATCCCGCAATGCTTGAACGTATCGCATATCTGCTGATCCAGATCGATCCTATCAGTAACAATAACAATCCTTGGATTGGGGATAGACGGACAAAGAGCCAGTGCCTTGGCAAGCATAACCATGGTGATGGACTTACCGCTTCCCTGCGTGTGCCAGATCACGCCGCCTTTTCGTTTGCCTTCCTGATATTGAGAAACGCGTTCAATCGTATTCTTGACGGCAAAATACTGCTGATGCCGGGCGATTTTCTTCTCCCCGCAGTCATAAATAACGAACTGACGGCTTAGCTCAAGCAAGCGATCCGGCTTTAGCAGGGAATAAATAGCTCGATCTTGATTAGTCACCATGCGCCCTTCGGACTCAATCGAATCAAAATAGCGTCTGACATATTGGAAGCGTGAAGCAAAGAGTTTGTCCTTAATATCAAGGGATAACGGCTTGTTAACCAGCCGTTTAACCTCCGCTTCAAAATCTTCCTTTTCCTTCCATACCGCCCAAAACTTATCAGCTGTCCCAGCGGTACCGTACTTGGCCTCATTCTTACTGACCGCCACAAGCAGTTGTGAATAAACAAAAAGGCCCGGAATAAACTCATCGGTTTGATTGCGAAGATTCTGCGAAATTGCCTCTTTAATAGGATCCTTAATATCCGGGCATTTACATTCAATAACCGCAAAGGGAATGCCGTTTACAAAGAGGACGAGATCCGGACGGCGATGCGCCTTTCCGTCAGACTGCATAACCTCAAATTCTTCCGTAACATGGAAGACGTTCTTATCGAGGTTCTCCCAATCGATAAACTTCAAGTCAAAACTTTTTGTATTACCAAGAATCGTCTCCTCAAAGCTCTTGCCGAGTGATAGCAAGTCATAAATCTTCTCATTGGTGCGGATAAGACCGTCATAGGGGATATTCTTTAGCGTGCTGATCGCGTTGGTAATGTTGTTGTTTGAAAACTTATACTCATCGCCCTTATACGTGATCGTGTTGATCTGATGGAGTTTCTTTTCAAGGATGGCTTCAAGAATTACGTTCGAGGTCTTACCGCCGCGGGCAATGAGCGCCTCCTCTGGCGTAAGGTAGGTATAGCCAAGGTTAATCAGCAACTGCAACGCCGGAACCTGCGAGATATGATCCTCTTTAAAGGATGGTATTTCAGGATTATGCGCCATAAGAACTCCCTGTGGAAAATAAGAAATTCTTTATTTTACTTTCACTGCCTAAAGTAAAATAAGAAATCTGCTGTTTTACTTTGACCCCATAAAGTAAATTTACGGATACCATTATTATCCTTTCTTAAACAAGGCTAAGTATTCCTTAAACTCAAAAATCCTATTACGCTGATGCCCTGTGATCTCCTTAATAATTCCGAGCTTCTCAAAGTCACGAATTAAGGCATTAGCCGACTTGGGCGTTAGATCCATGAGCTTGCCAACGTCGTTGGCAGTAATAACCGGCTTTTTATAGAGCAGGTGAATAAATTGCCTACCTGTCTCCGCCTTGCGCCCAAGCGTAACAATCTTCGAATCTACCTTATCCTTGAGCTTTAAGATGCCTTGGAAGGTTTCTTTGCCCGCGCCAGCGGTCTCAATAACCGCATTAAGGAAGAACTTAACCCAATGCGCCATGTCGTTTGCTTCCCGCACACGCGACAGGGCATCGTAATACGACGGCTTGTGTTTCTCAAAAAAAGCCGAAAGATAAAGAGATGGTTTAATCAATAGCTTATGGTTCACCAGATAGAAGGTGATCAGAAGGCGACCGATCCTTCCATTGCCGTCCAAGAATGGGTGGACAGACTCAAACTGATAGTGGCTTATGGCTATTTTAATTAAATGCGGGACGTCGACCGCATCGTTATGTAAGAACTTCTCGAAGTCACTCATCAGATCCGGCAAATCATCATGATGAGGCGGGACATAAACCGCATCAGAAATGGTTGACCCTCCGATCCAGTTCTGGCTCTTTCTAAATTCACCGGGATATTTATGTTCGCCGCGAACGCCCGTCATTAAAATTTTATGCATATCCCGTAAAAGACGATTGGAAAGAGGCAACTTCTCAAGTTGCTTGATGCCGAAATTCATCGCTTTGATATAATTTTGAACTTCCTGCCAGTCATCACGCTTCTCGGGTGACAGATCCTCCTTGGCCATCAAAGCTTCATCCATATTCGTCTTTGTGCCTTCGATCCGACTTGAAGTCTGCGCTTCCTTAACAATGTGCATCTGGATAAAAAGATCAACATCCGGCACTATCAAAGAAAAAGCGTTTAGTTCTCCCATAGACCGCGTTGCCTGTTCGAGAAGGACATTGATCTTTGCATCATCCCATATCCAAGGTTGATTGACCTTAGCTGGCAGAAAACTTTTATATTCGTACTGTTGCTTATATGTGCCAGCTTTAAAATCCTTCATGTTCATAACGTCCCTCCTAAACCTTAACCCGGATCTTGCCGGTTAAAAGTTTTTGCATAAGCCCTTTTTTCTCCCTATTCCAAAATACCAGTTTTTTCGTTAAGAAAGTAATTTCTGCT
This sequence comes from Candidatus Omnitrophota bacterium, assembly GCA_003451585.1. GTDB lineage: Bacteria > Omnitrophota > Gorgyraeia > Velamenicoccales > Velamenicoccaceae > UBA9636. The sequence continues at coordinate 42,212 of DMEU01000023.1, forward strand.
TCAATTGCTGATAAAAGAGAAGCCACGCGAACCTGATCCTTGATGGACGGTAGTTTAATTTTTACCTTCATCACTTCATTTTTTGATAGGTTATACCTTGTAAATCCTTGGGCTAGTCGGTAAATTTCTCTTCTGAAATCATACCCACGAAATAGAAATCTGGCATAATCGGGAAGCAGTTTTGAAAAATCATTTAATCTATAACCAAAACAGAAGCTATTTAAGTACACCTCACCAACTTCATCTAATAGCACTGAAGACATGCCAACCTCTTCAGGCGTTTCAGAAGATACGGTAAAGAATACATCTCCTCGTTTTGCGGTATTTTGCTTTTCGCCATCATTTATGCGAACCAGTTCCAAGCTATCTATATCAACCTTAGTGTTTGCAAAAATATTTTTATAGCTTATATAGGGCTTACCGTGCCCAAAGTCGTCTTTTTCTTTTCCGCTAAGCCCTGCGTATGGCTTACCAATATCTCCAAGCGTATATTCTTGCATTTTCCCCTTAACCAATAACTTACCGGTTAAAAGTTTTTGCATAAGCCCTTTTTTTAATTCAATCTTGGCTTCGATTATCCCGCTTAGAGTCTCGATTGCCCGATCCCAAGTTAAGAGAACTTCTGCGATCTTTTTTTGCTCTGCTACCGGAGGCATAAGTAGCTGGAGATGCAGGAAATCTTTACGATCCAAGACGCGGTTTCTGCCAGCACCACCGGGTGAAATAATGCCAAGGTTATAAACAAATCTTTTTGAAGGTATCAAGTATCGAAAAAACTCCGGAATAACCACATTTCGGTCAAAAACGTAAGTTGGGAAGCGATGTGATACTAAAGCATCTTCATCGCTTTTATTGACAAGGGCAACCGCGCCCTCCCAAGCAAAAGTAATGTTTACAATAAGATCGTCCTTTTTCACTGCAAAAAGGGTTTCCATCATAACCTTGTCGGGATTCTCAACCTCACGAATAAAGGTTCCCTTACAGTGACTACGAATACCTAAAGAACGATATTTAACCTTAGGCTTATCAACCTCACGAGGAGTGAATTTCAAAAAATCTTTAATCTCGAGCTCTTGCCAGTCCCGAGGGATAGTTCGTACCATATTAAAGCCCCAATTCCTTTAAGTAACCCGCCATTTCTTTTTGGACTGCGGAGAGTTCATTTTCCAATGCTCCGATTTCTTTTTGAGTCTTTGCGATATCAACATCGTCTTCCTCTTCAAATATATCCACGTAGCGAGGGATGTTAAGATTAAATTCGTTCTCCTTGACCTCATCTAATGTCGCTCGGTATGAGTATTTATCATTCGTTTTGTAGTCTTTATACGTCTTCAAGATCTTCTCAATATCTTCCGACCGGAGTTTGTTTTGAGTTTTATCTTTTTCAAACTCACGGCTGGCATCGATAAAAAGTAGATCTTTAGTTTTGCGTCCTTTCTTGAAGACAAGAACGGCTACTGGAATGCTCACCCCATAAAACAGATTGGGAGGTAAGCCAATTACGACATCAAGGATATTTTCCTCAACAAATTTTTGACGGATAACACCCTCCGAACCAACTCTAAATAAAACACCATGAGGCACGATAACCGCCACACGTCCTGATTCGTTCATGGTCTCAACCATGTGGGTTACAAAAGCGTAGTCGCCCTTACTCTTAGGCGGTACACCACGATGAAAACGTCTAAATTTATCGGCGCCGGCATTTTCTGCACCCCACTTATCAAGGGAAAAGGGAGGGTTGGCTGTGACGATATCAAACTTCATCAAAGCGTCATTCTCAATGAGCTTGGGATTATTAAGCGTATCTCCCCATTCAATTCGAGCATTATCAATATCGTGCAGAAACATATTCATCATGCAAAGTGCCCATGTACTGCCGTTGCTCTCTTGACCAAATAACGAAAAGTTTCTGTCTTTAACTTCCTTGGATACCTGTATTAATAACGACCCCGAACCACAGGCGGGATCACAAATTCTGTCTCCGGGTTTTGGACCGAGTAATTTTGCTAATAAAACCGACACCTCATCCGGGGTGTAGAACTCGCCACCCTTTTTCCCAGCATCGCTAGCAAATTTTCCAATTAGGTATTGATACGTATTGCCAATAACATCGGAACTACCGATCTTTGAAGGTCTCAAATCCATGCGTTCGTCAGCAAAATCTTCGATTAAATGCTTGAGGCGCTTGTTGCGGTCTTTAGTCTGGCCAAGATTTGATTCAGAATTGAAATCGATATTACGGAAAACGCCTTCGAGCTTTGCCTTATTGGCCTCTTCGATGCCTTCCAATGCCAGATTAATGACTTCTCCAATGTTGCTGACGTCTCGTTTGCCATAGACAGAGTCAAAGTCGCAATTCTCGGGCAGAACGAAGCGCTCGCGATCCATCTTGCGTTTGATACGGACAGGGTCATTGCCGTATTCTTTCTGATACTGTTCTTTTTTATCCTTCCACAGATCGCTTAAATATTTAAGGAAGAGAAACACAAGGATGTAATTCTTGTATTCGGATGGATCTACAACACCGCGAAACGTGTCACACGCCTTCCACGCTACCGCGTTTATTTCATCTTGGTTTGTTTTACCGTTAGCCATGGACAACCTCCTTATGATTACTTTGAAATGACACTCAGCAACTGAGCTAAAATAAGTCTGTGTTTTTTTTCTTTTATGGCATCCACGAGATCCTGCTCTCGCTGGTGCAGTTCGTAAATCTTTGCGATCTTCTCCTGAGTCTTTAAATCTGGGACAACGACCTCGAGCTCACTCAGCAACTGTTTATTAATTACCTGTATACGCGTGCCACCCGCATTTCTGTCAAAGTAGATTTGAGCCGGACGCTGATTGAGATACCATGCCAGATACCCCGGAAGTACATCCGCTTTTTTTACGCTGATGATGAAATAATGCGCGGTCGCTATCGTGCTCGGTAATTGCTCAGTGACAAGAGCCGAAACCGGATGATTCGTCTTTGCCTTAAGAAGAACATCACCAACAGCAAGAAAATTCTCTGAGCCAGTTTTATCTAACTCGATACGTTGAAGATCACGCGTGTTAAGGACGCCTCGATCGTTTACGTCCTTGAGCTGAACGACACTCACGTTTCCCTCTTTGTCGGACTTGATGCCTTCTTTAAAGAGGTACCCTGACTTTATTTTTGCGATTTGTGATATTTTCTTCTTCATCTGTAATCTTTTCCTTTAGCGTTGATGAAACTTTATAGCACACAGCCATAATTCTGTCAAGTATTATTTTAGCGTTTAGCTAACTCCGATGTATAATTCGTATTACTCACATTAAAAGCGTAGAAAACTGATTGTCTTGGCGGTTTCGACATATTTATTGTAGTGGTAGCCTCCACTCGGACATTCGGACATCGAAAATGTCGTATATGTCCGACTCTTAGGACATCGTTTTTGAGGCGATTTTGAGCCAAAATTGAGCCAATTTCCCGACGGGAAACGCTTTTTGGGCCCTTTCCAACCGGACACCCCGAAATACGGCCATACGACCACGACATGACATTTTCAAAACCTGACATCACTCAAAGCCCGCGCCTCGCCCGACCCGCGCCCGACACCCCCTTCCAAGGACCCGTAAAGGGGGAGGCGTGCGGAGAGGTCGGTTAACAAGGCCGCCCCTGTCGGACGCGCTTCTCCGACAAAGCCAACGCGAGGGGAACAAAACGAAAAGCCCCGCGCCCGCTCCTCCGCAATCCTTTGCCTCTACGATTCAACCGCCTGCTCCTCAACCGGCACGGACGCATACTTCTTTCGGTACTTATCAAGGATCTTGGCATGCTCCTCGTCAAGATTGAAGGTCGTAATCCAGCGTTCCTTAATCTCGCAATCCCGCTCAATGTCCGCAACGGTCGGTTTCTTTATTTCTGACAGCGACTTCTTTTTCTCGTACTCAAACTCCTCGAAGAACGGATCCGTATTGCACGGCGTGAAGCTCCTTAAACATTCGAGGTTAATGCGCGCCCGTTCATCATAGCCGTATATGCTTAGCGCCATGCCGAATAGACGGCCCTTTGCTTTGGTAAACTCACACATAGCCTTGTCGCGCTCCTGATCCAGCCGCCTGCGCGCTTCAATGAGCCGCTTTGATTCATCGTCGCAGTTTACCATCAAGGATTCGGATAATTTCCGTTTTAGCTCGTCGAGGCTTTCGGTAACGATCTCAAGATTAAGCGATGCCTCTTCATAACCCTTATCCGCGTTTTTAATGACGTCGAGGCTGATCTTTTCTCCGCAAAGGGTCTTGCCTCGGACTTCCTTGCAGAGAATCTTTGAGAGGTTCCGCTCGTTCTCGCATTCCTTTTGTTTGATCTCCAGAGCAATGATCTGCTCGGCAATCTCTTCGTGATTGACCTTACCGTTTAACGCATTCAAAAAATTCAGTTTCATGGTTTTATCCTTTCTTTGTGTTTGATTACCGTTTATTTTTCACCGACCTTTTGCCGCTACATTCCCATAGACCGCACCTCCTTTTTTGTGATTTGTGAGCATTGTGAGGGTAAAATCCTTCTCCTTACCCCTTAGGCATTCAACAGCTCCTTGTGAGCTGAATATGCCTCTTTCTATAAATATTTCTTTGTTTTGTCCTTTTAGAAAAATAGCCTCACAATCCTCACAGATTTGCGTAACTCCTTGTCGATAAGCACCTTGACCCTGTGAGCAGGGCTGTGAGCAAGTGTGAGGTTCTGTGAGCAAGCTCACGGTTTCAAAACGGCCGGTCACTGTCCACCTCATGATTAGCCTCACAAAATGCGTCTCTGCTCACACCATCCTCACAGCCATTTTTCTCGAATTTTCTGATCACAAAGATGCGTCTGCCGGTTCCAGCTTCGCGCTTTTCTTTCTTCACGATGTCGATGCCGATGTTACGCATGACCGGAGCGATCCTGACCAACTCCGTTGAAAGCCATTTGGCGGTCTTGGGTATTCCTTTTTGATCCTCGTCATCAGGCTTTATCTCCGTAAGAAGCTCTGCTGTTGAACCTGTCCAATAACCGCCATGTTTTTCCAATAGCTCAGATATTTTTTTACCGAACACACTGTCCTCAGCGGTTTCCTGCCACTTGCGGTCAACGGATTCCTGATACTTCCTGAAAAACTCATCCTGCGAATATCCGAGTGCCTCAGCCAAAGCACCGCCCCATTGGGCGAAGTCGGACATTCTAAACTTATGATGACCACGCACCTGCGAAACGGTATTCATGGCTTTTGAAACAGCGGTAAAAAAGCCTCCGAGTATTCCGGGCAGGGATTCTTTCCATTCGGCGTCCATGTCTTTCTCGGGGCGTGTGTTTTTTAGAATCGGAATGTCGAATATGACCGCGCGGTCGAGTAAATCCGCGCGCCACATGGATGCGCCGATGCCATTCAGAACGAAACATCTGCGATAAGACCGGATAAATTCATCGTCATTGGTATAAAGACTGCGTTTCATGTCACCTTCGCCGGTAACACCACGGCATAAGAAGTCACTAAACCATTCGAGAATCTTTGAAATATTATCGAAGGTATTGATCCAGTGTTTTTCAGCTGTCATTTGCGCCTGCTCCAAATCTTTTGGCGTCGAGATCAGCATGACCCGTGACGGATCGCCCAAACCTTTAATCTTTCGGGAGTTGTTAGATTTGCCGGAACCTTGCTCACCGTTCTGACTTAAAATGACGTGCGGAATATTGGGGATGAAAAATGACGCAATGGCGACCATAAACAGGCAATGATCGTCCGGACTGACATTGCAAAACTTCAATATCGCTTGCGGATCGCCATCTTTAACAGGAGCGACTTGTTCGGCCTGATGTTGATAGCGACGGAATATCGGTGGGAGCGAAATAACCTCCCAGCCATCTTTGCTAATCCTGACACCACGCCAGTCTTGAGTCGTTAGATCGTAATAGATCGCGCCGTCATGCCAGCCTACACGGTTAAACAACTCAACCTGCCGGGCGCTATCACACCGAGCTTCAATCTGGATACGCGCTTGATTAATGGCATCGCTTTTCGGAGGAACGCCGAACTTTTCCCGATAACGTGTTGCCATCCAATTCCTAAAGCGCGAGGTTGATGTCGGGCAGACTTCGCTGTGATCTTTAAATGGAAGTACGATGAAATAATTTCCGTGCTGATCGCGGAAGAAGTCTTTGATGTTATCTTCGCAGTCGCGGGTGATGATCTCGCCCTGGGTTGGCTTATGTTTAAATTCTGATCCCGACGACTGATAAATGTTGGCGCAACTCTCAACGGCTTTCTCAATCAGCGACTGCCCATAAGTCTTGCCATCTGAAAAGTGTTTCTCATCCCACTTAGGGCGCATGAGGCCAGATTTGCGAAAGAGTGAATCCATGAGCGCCGGATCCTTGCCAGTCCAGAAGGCGAGTTTATTGCAGAGCGCAAGGTCTGCCTCTGATTGAGAAGGATACGACTCCTGCCACTTGCCTTCATAGAGCGTGAAAAATGTGGCGTCATTACTCTTTCGTATGCGCTTAAAAAGAGCGTCAATCTGCTTGTTCGAATCATCCATCTGCTCGAGCTCACCATAGAGCTTCGAAATATCCACTTCACATATATCCTGCGAACATCCCTGCACAAGGTCACCAGTGAAAGTAAAAAACCTGCTACCGGAATACATCTCAACATCGAGAGTGGTAAATTTGCGATCCCTTGGGATTTTGCCTTTGCCGACAATATGAATGCCGGTCTTACTCGGCGAGAATTCGGTGTAGCTGGGGAACGCGGATATTATTTTCTTCCCAAGTGGAGAAATAATTCTTTCACAAACGGAATGATCAATATCGCAAACGATATACGGGGCAACAACAGCGATACCTATTGCGTCAAATTTCAATGACTCAGCCTTTGCGACAACCTCATCAAAGGAACGCCATGTTTTCGGGTCGTTAGACTTGGCATGGCCGCCGGTCGCGGCATTGATCGGTTCTTTCTTAGGCTTTTTGTCTTTTTGCGGGACGAATTTAAACCCGACCCAGTTGGGCAGGGCTTTTAATTCCTGCGGGATATTTTCGACAAACCATTTCTTTTCTTCTCTTCTCTCGGCACTCATTTCACACTCCGTTTTGAAATAGGTAATCTTTAGCCCTTCGGTAACAGTCAAAGAGGCGTCTCGCGTCTGAATCCGCGTAAAAATCCTCGCAAGCCTTGGTAATTTCTGGGGTATGGTCGAAAAGGATCTTTTTTAGCTTCCCATCGCCTTTAAGACCCTTCATGGTGAAGCCGCAAAAGAGCAGGTAGGTGGCCAGATACAGGTTCCCGGCCTCAAAATATCGTTCTCTCATGTTTTCCTTCTCCTTTATTCGCTGTCCCCAATGGGTATATACGACGTGATCCTTAAAACTGCCCCACCCATACATACAGATTTTTTTGCCGATTTGTCCCCCCTTAACGGGTATATACGTAAAAAAATCTCAAAGTGTTGCAGGCTTCTTGATAGTACATACAACCTTTTTCGCCAAAGTGTCTCACCCCACAGCGTACATACCCCTTTTTCCCGAAAAGTGTCGGAACTTTCTTGCCTAAGCATGTATTCCGGTTTTTTCGTGAAAGTGTCGGAATTATTTTTATTTTGCCTGCCACAGTTTGAATAAAAACATCGTATATACGCCCTAGGGCGGGACACTTTTCAAAAAAATCCGGTATATACGTCTTGGGGCAAAGATTTTTCCGACACTTTTTTAAAAAAAGCGTAATACACGTACCAGAGGACTTTTTTAAAATGCCCTGCAACAGTTCACGCAAAAAAGTTGTATGTACTCACTATGGAAGAAAAAAGAAGATTAAAAGTAACGGTCGAATACATCGAGACGCCGGATGAGGCCGAACGCATGAAGAAGGTCGCCAAGATCCTTGCGGGTGGCGTTTATGCCTATCTTAAAAAGGAAGGCGTGCTCCGGATAGACCCCAAGCGCAAAGAAAAAGTCCGCGAGGCCATGGATAAGGCCCGGGAAATCATCAATCGTGAAACTACCGATTAAAGGGTTGATTCAGCTTGGCTTGTGCAGGGGTTGTGATAGGGTTGGGTCGCTATGGCAGAGACAAATAAACGATGCGGATTTGTGATCAGGGTCAGTACGGACAAGCAAGCCCGAAACCCCGAAGGATCACTCACGAACCAGCTCCAACGCTTGCAGGCGCATGTTGAATACAAGAACACCGCCTGTGACGAGCATTGGGTTGAGGCCGGTCGCTATATCCTTAAAGGCGTATCCGGCAAGGATTCGATCCGAAGTCCCGAATTCGCCCAGCTATTCTCCGACATGGAATCCGGCAAGGTCAACACGGTCATCTGCACCGCGCTTGACCGCATCAGCCGATCCGTTAAAGATTTCCTGAATTTCTTTGAGGTTCTAACCAAATACAACGTCGAGTTCGTCTGCTTAAAACAAAACTACGACACAACATCCTCGCAGGGCAAGCTCTTCATTACGATCATGATGGCCTTGGCCGAATTTGAGCGAACGCAAACCTCCGAGCGAAACCGCGACGCGACCATCGCCCGGGCAGAGCGCGGCCTCTGGAACGGCGGTCATCTTCTGGGGTTTGACCTCGATGAAAAACGAAAAGGATATCTGGCAATTAATGAACAGGAAAAAGCCACGATCCAATTTGCCTTCAAGAAGTACCTCGACTGCGGATCGCTTGTCGAAACCGGCAGGGCGCTCAACGCCAATGGATTCAGAACCAAAGGATACACGTCCCGGCGAGGTAAAATTCGCTCCCCGCAAAAATTCGGAAGAACATCGACAAAGACCTTGCTCACAAATCTCGCCTACATCGGGAAAAAGGAAATTAATAAGAATCTAAAAACTCAGGATCAGGCAAAGCTCGCGGAGAATTACCGATACCGCCATGTCCCGGCTGTCTGGGACCCGCTTGTTGATGAAGACACCTTCACCAAAGTCCAGCACCTCTTGTCCGTAAACGCGGCAACGAAACATAACGGCACGACCGAATTTAAACACACCTATATTTTGAATAGCGGATTGCTTGTCTGCGCGAAATGCGACAAGCCTATGGAAGGAACCTGCGGAACCGGACATCAAGGAAACAAGTATTTTTACTATCACTGCAAGCATTGCAAATTCAAGATGCCCGCAAGCGAAGTCGAGCAAGTCATTATTGACCACATTAAGATGTTAGGCTCACGAGAAGATATGGTCGAGGCCATGGTGCGTGAAGCCAACTCCCAACTGCAGAAGGAACTGCCACAGCTTAAAACCCAGCGTGACGCGCTCCAGCGCAAGATCGAGACGATCAAGTCGCAGGCTGACGGCATCATGGTCAAGTGGACTAACATGGCCACGGACGACAACAGCATATTCTTAAGGGAAAAACTCGATGAGCTTGCCAAACAACGCAAAGAAGCCGAGACCGGCTTCAACGCGATTGATATTCAGATAAAGGACATCCAGCGCGATGCGATCCGCAAAGAGGACGTGATGATGGCTGTGGACAAGTTCAACAGTCTCTTTGACACCCTGCATCCCTACCAGAAGAAGGAGATATTCAAGCTTCTCCTCAAGAAGGCCGTCTTGGGCCCCGATGGCATAAAAATAGCCCTATTCGGGAAGTATCCCCAAATAGGGCTATTTGATACAGCGGCGTCTGACGGCGCAATCCGCTGTCAGACGTCAATATGGCTCCCCCGCGAGGGCTCGAACCTCGGACCTATTGGTTAACAGCCAACCGCTCTACCGACTGAGCTACAGGGGAATAGATCTTTCTAAAGAACAATAAATACGTGCTGATAATTATAAAGAAAACAGCCTCCTTCGTCAAGATAAAGTGTCGAGTGTTTTCGTTGACAAAAGGCGCATGCCTAGAGTATGATTAAAACAACATGAAAACAGAAGATAATGATAAAAAGTCGGAACGGCGCAGGGCCAAACGCACTTACTCGAGTTTTGTGGAATACTGCCGCGTAGAGGACGCGTCTTCAAAAAAAATCCAGGCCTTTACCGAAAACATCAGCACCACCGGAATATGCATCTTCATCAATGAGAACATCGCGATAAACTCCTTCCTCCTTATAACGATCTATCTGCTCGATGGAAGCACCCCGATAGAGACAAAAGGCAGAGTAGCATGGACACGGCCCTCGGATTTCCTTAACATACAAGGCAAGAACCACTTTGATGCCGGTATCGAATTCGTGGAAATAGGCGAGGAGGACCGTGCAAGGCTGAAATATTACACCGCCAAGTACGGCGCTATAATGCCGGCCCAAAAAACATAAGCCAGGACAGAAAAGATACCCGGAGGAAAAATGCACACAGAGAGCATTGTTAATATTATCGCGATGATCTGCTCCCTCATCGCCATGATCCAGTTTGCCATCGCCGCGCCAAAAATAGGCGGCACCGTAGGAAAAATACTCAAATTACTCGTAGTGGGCATCTTCTTTTCGGTCTTCACACACGCCGCAGTAGAGCTGGCGTGCGCATACAATTTTATTGCTGAAAATGACATCATGCCTATCATGGGCGCATTGATCACCTTTGGGTCGCTCTTCTTTATAGCGGCTGGATCCATCGCTATCAAGACTTTCAAACGATAACGCCCAATGACAACCCACGAAGATATCTATATAGATCTGTTAGACAGGATAATAGAGAATGAAAAGGCCCTTTACGGGGAGCTGGCGGTCACGATAGCCCGTAACACCGGAGAACTGCTCGTCTCGGATAAGGGGAAGGTCCTTGAAATACATAATACTCCGAAAAAAATAATTCAAGACCTTAGCTACGAATATGGCAAGCTTGACGGAACGATATCAAAAAATTACATAGACAGTATAGTCTCTATCTATAAAACTCTGCACCCCGACCTGGACCTGCCTTTATCTTCTAAGAACTAACACAAATTAAAAAAGCCTCCCAAAACTTTAGGAGGCTTATAATTATTGCCTTCGCTCTACGCCCTATCCCTACATCTCTCTTCTTCCTTCTATGGCTCGCGCCAGTGTGGCAGGGTCGGCATATTCAAGGTTTGAGCCGACCGGCAGGCCTATCCCTATACGCATGACCTTTACACCCAATGGCCGCAGCAGCCTCGTCAGATAAATAGCCGTTGCCTCTCCTTCTGTATCGGAGTCGGTCGCGAGAACAACTTCGGCCACACTGCCTTTCTTTATCCTATCTATAAGGCTGTCCACCTTCAAATCGTGCGGCCCTCTGCCTTCTAAAGGCGATATAGCCCCCAATAATACATGGTATGTCCCGTGAAAAGTCGCGCTGCGCTCGATATTCTCCACATCTTTTGGGCTCTCCACTACACAGACCAACTTTTTATCCCTCTTATCGTCCTGGCATATTGCGCATACCTCTGTTTCGCTGAAATTATTGCACACGCTGCAAAACCGCACAGTAGCCTTTACATCGGAGACCGCCTCGGTCAAAGCCGCCACCTCATCCTTTGAGGCCTCCAATACATGAAAGACGATGCGCTGCGCGCTCCGGCGGCCTATCCCGGGTAATTTCATAAGCTGTTCTATCAGTTTTTCTATCGTGCCTAAACTATATCCTGCCATATCACACCTTTTTTATGACCCTGCCTTTAAAAAGGTCCAGCGTCGACTTTAATAGTGGCGATTCATCTACTTCATCCTGCTCGGCCGTATCGGGCTCGACACTGTCTACGATCTCAAGCTTTACCGCAATCACCGCGCCTACAGCGGACTTCAAGGCACTTTCAAATATCTTTAAATTATCCTTATGCGCCATTGCCTCTTTAAAAAAGACGGCGTTCTTAGGGAAACCCAAGGTCAAAGTATTGTTCTCCAGCCGCGTGGCCCTGGCCTCCTTAAGGTATGTGGCAAGGGACATCTTGGTCTGCGACAGCTGCGCGATAATAGCATCCCATTTGCCGGCTACATCGCTAAGAGTACATGCCGATGCCGGGCCAAAGGAAGTAAGAGAACTGTCTACGGAACCCTTCTCCTCTTTTAAAATGGCCATGCCGGGCAAATTTTGAGGCTCAACGACGGCCGGTCGTTTTTGCCCCAGCATCGAAAGCTTAACCGCCAGGATCTCCAGAGGGATGCGGGTTTCACCGAGTTTCCGTGCCATATCCTGGGCCGCAAAAATTTGGTTAATGGAGACCATGATGTCCGATAAGCTAAGGCGGGATGCCTGCTCTACGAGTTTTTTTAACGTGTCAGCCGGTAGGTCGACAAGGCCGTCGGCGTCAGACTTTACGACTTTTAAAACCATAAGGTTCCTGTAATGCTCCAGGACCCCTTCTAAAAAATAATTCATATCTTTGCCGCGGGCCATAACACCGTCGATAAGCTTAAGCGCGCAGGATGCATCCTGCGCGGCAACGGCATTGACAAGATCGATGAACGAATCCTGCTCTATGATACCCAGGACTGATACGACATCCTGCAGGTTTATGTCCTTCTGCGTAAAAGAAATAAGCTGGTCTAAGATGGATTCGGCGTCGCGAAGGCTCCCTTCACAGGCCTTGGCTATGGCAAAAAATACGTCGGCGTCTACCTCCACGCCTTCAAGCCTTGCTATCTCCTTTAATTTATCTACGATCTTTAAATTAGGTATGCGGATAAAATCAAAACGCTGGCAGCGCGACAGTATCGTGGGGAGCACTTTCTGAGGATGTGTAGTGGCAAAAACGAACTTCACATACGACGGCGGCTCTTCCAAGGTCTTTAGCAGCGCATTGAACGCCTCGGGCGTCAACATATGGACTTCGTCGATAATATATATCTTATACCGGCCGTTCAAAGGCGCGAACTTGACGTTCTCGCGGAGGGTGCGGATCTCATCTATCCCGCGGTTGGAAGCGCCGTCTATCTCGATAACATCTAAACTGCGTCCCTCGGCTATCTCCATACATGTGGAGCATTCGCCGCAAGGCTTGACTGTAGGGCCTTTCACGCAGTTTAAGGACTTCGCTAATATCCTGGCGCAGGAAGTCTTGCCAACCCCCTGGGAACCGGCGAAAAGATACGCGTGGGCCAGCTTGTTGGCCGCGATAGCGCTCTTTAAGGTCTTGGTGACATGTTCCTGGCCTACGACTTCATCAAAATCCCTTGGCCGCCATTTTCTTGCAAAGACTAAATATGACATAGTGCACGCATTCTACAACTGTTAGTGTGATTTTACAATACTTTCTCGCCCCTCAATATTGAAGGCAGAGACCTGGCGTCTATCCTCATGCCGCCGTCATGCTCTATTTTTATGGTGTAAAGAGTGCCCGGGACAAACATCGCACCCGGCGCCTCTATCTGGGCGTTCTTTATACCCACCTTTTTTGCCTCTTCCGGGCTCAGCGCATACCCCCAGAACCTCTCCCAAAGCCTCTCTTCAAAAAGGCTGTCCGCGCGCCCTGTCCTATACCCTTGAGGTATTTGCTTAAGCTTCGTTATCTCGAATTCTCTCGTATTGGCGCCGTCGAGCAGGAAGACCTTCCAAAAAAGGTAAGCGCTCTTGCCCTTAAAAGGATGGTTCTTTTTAACATAAAAATCATCAAACCGTATCACCAGGGATTGGAACTGAATGATATTGCCGGGAAAGGTGAAATACTTAGGCTCAAGGGGCTCCCCTTTTGCGCCGTACTCCAGGAATTTAATAGTGGTCATCTTCTTGCCGGCCTTTTCATCGAAATTAACGCCGGTAACAAGGACTTCCGCAATACGCGAATCAGCCTCTAAGCGTGTTATGACCTCTTTTAACGTCCTGTTCTCATTGATATAGCGCAGGATCCGCTGTTGGATAAAGACCCCGCAGCCTATGATCAATAGAACAATAACAAAAGATTTTATCAGTTTTTTCATACGTGAGAAAAGACACGGCTTATCCGCCACAAAAGATCATAAGAAAGCTCATCTAAGACGATAGTCCAGACGATGCCAAGATCAACACCAAAGTTTTTATGGCATATTGCACGCATCTACAACTGTTCGTGTGATCTTACAACAATATCTAAAACTTAATTAACGGGCGGATTTGGCAGAAAGATACCGGCGATTATAAATATCAGAAAAATGGCACCCAACACGATCCCGAGGATATTCCACCCCGAAAACTTACTATTTATCTCCTCCCCGGGGTTTATCTTGGCATTGAGATCATTGATGGCCTTTTGAACCGGCAATAAAGGCACAAATGAAAGAAATCCGGCCAGCCAGAAAGGATCGGGCAGCTTACTTGCGGCAAGCAATAGAATAAAACAAACCGTGAGCTGTACAGGCTTATAGTCCGCATTGAGGCCATGCTGCTGCGCATACTTCTTTATGACCCTGAATAAACCATTACAGAAAAAAATCGCAAACCAGGCCCTCAAACCCGGAATTACCTTTGCGCCATATTTTTCCTTCAGAAATCTCCAATTCTTATAAAACCAGAATATCTCATAGAATCCTACTGTAAAGATAGACATTACAATAAGCTTCTTTTTGGAAACCGCAAAAAAAGGCGCTCCAACAGCTTTACGAAAGTCCAGGTCATCTATTTTACCGGTAAATTTCTTTTGCTCAGGAATATCGGCGCCTCTTGCAACAAGCTCCACTTTAATGGCCTTAAAGGCATCATCCGACCAGCCAAACCTGTCATTCTCCACCCAGATCGTGTGCAGTTCTTCTACGGATTTTGACTTTAAAGAATTTTTAAAAACCTCAAACTCTGCATTCTGCATAATGTCACCTCCATGATCTATGAATAAACATAAAGCCTACATTCTATTGCGCTCTCAAGGTGCGGCGTCGAAGACCAGAGGCTTCGACATCCGCCTTTTGCCGCCAGAGGTGGCAAAACTATGGTGCGGCGCCGAAGTCAGGGCCTTCAGCATCCGCCTTTTGCCGCCAGAGGTGGCAAAATGGCGGAGAGGGAGGGATTCGAACCCTCGAACCTTGTGGGTTACGCGCTCTCCAGGCGCGCGCGCTAAACCGGGCTACGCGACCTCTCCGAATTTAATTTATAAGTTTAGTTGTTTGCGGCCCTTTTTTTCCTAAAGAAATCCTTGATGATGGCGGCGCAATCTTCTTTTAAGACACCGCCGGTGACCTTGATGCGGTGGTTGAGCTTTTTATTATGGAGGATGTCAAAAACAGAACCGGCTGCGCCTGTTTTAGGGTCGCTGGCGCCGTATACCACCCTTAAGATACGGGATAATACCAGGGCGCCCGCGCACATACTGCATGGCTCGATAGTCACATATAAAACACAATCTATCAGCCACTTGCTCTTCAAAAAATTTGCCGCCTGGGTAACGGCGAGCATTTCAGCATGGGCCGTGGGATCCCCCAAGAGCTCCACCTGATTACAGGAACGGGCGATTATCTTGTTCTTATGGACTATTATCGCCCCCACCGGGACGTCTTCCGAGGAAGACGCTTTATCAGCCTCCCGCAGGGCCCTCTTCATGAACGATTCGTCGGAGAACATAAAATAAAATGCGCCCAAGTGGGCTCGAACCACTAACCCTCAGCTCCGTAGGCTGATGCTCTATCCAATTGAGCTATGGGCGCAAAAATCTTTTTGTATCCAATAGCTCAAACTCCTTATATCCAACGACAAGGTGAAACATCTTTTGTTTCACCGCGAAGTGCCGATGGCAGAGAACCATCGGCGTGAGCTATGGGCGCGGAATCTTAAAAATAATCGGCGCGGAGACAAGGCTAAACCGTGGACGACTTTTCCATAAAGACATCTATGGTCAGAAGCGATCTGCCCGCGTTGGAAAAATTCAAAGTATGCTTGGCAGTCGCCTCTATGCCGTAATCCTGGTTGATAACGCCGTAAAAATTCTCAGGAAGGGACAACTGCACATCTTCGTACCCTAAATTCACAAGCTCTGTCTTAAAACAGCCGGCAATGACATTGCAGAATTCTCCGCACATATCTTCAAGCTCTGCCTGGCCTGAAAACTCATCTAATTCCAAAGCTCCAAAAAGGTTCTTTATATTGAACTTCGATATATAAACTATCAGTCCGCCCTTTACAACTGCATCCTTTTCTTTTTGCTGCAATATCATGACCGACGTAAAAGTATTTTCCGTGGCCATGGCGCGGATATTGACCACGTTGACATTGCGCAGCTCGGGCATCTCCGTTAAGACTATCTGCGACATATTGCGCAGCGTCTTATTGACCGCGCGCATGCCGCTTGTAACTATATCCACAATATTAAGCTTCATCAGCCCTTCTTCTCGAAGAATTTCCTGAGTTCTTCCTCTGCCTCGGATTTCTGCTCTTTGAACCTCTCATACGCGGTCTTTCCCGTATCGGACTTGACCTGATAAAACATCAAGAATTCAAAACTGCAGTCAGCGCATGATACGAAAAGCCTGAGAGATTCCATTTTTGCCATACTGCCTATGCTCAGCCCGTCAGAAGTCCTGACAAAAGAAGGAATGCTAAGCACAAAGTCATAACCTGCCGGCTCCAATCTTGTCTTTATGCCTCCTGCTATGATATTAAGCACTTCCCCTACACCCTCAAGAGAATCCGAAGTAAGTTCTTTGGGATCACAGCCCAGGATCTTTGAGATGATCTTCGCGGCTGATTCCTGAGAAAATAAGATAAAAATAGTGCCTTCTAATTTACCGGCTATACCCAAAGATACTGCCACGTTACCATCATCCTTTAGCTCCAGCATATTTTCGCTGTCCTTTATAACGGGCATCACAGATACAATAGTAGTCAGGGCCTCGGTAATCGATTCTTTCACCGCCAGGGTAACTTGTTCTTTTAATGACATGTTTTTCTCCGAGGTTTTAAAATAAATAGTATGCCTTATTTCTTCAGAACAGGCTCTATCTTCTCACGCAGCTGATCAGGCGTGAAAGGCTTTACTATATAACCTGTCAAAAGCGGATGTTTTTCGTAAGCTTCCTTGATCCTTGCCTCGGTACCTTCGGAAGTGACCATGAAAAAAGGTATTTTTGCCACCTGCGGCACCTTTGCCACGCCTTCCAGGAACTGGGCGCCTGTCATATTAGGCATGTTCCAATCGCAAAGGATCAGGCCAATTTCGCTGAAATTAATGCCGAGCAGCTGAATAGCCTGCTGGCCGTCACCTGCTTCCAGTATCTCATTATCAAACCCGGCCTTACGGATAATCTGCCCAATGAGCTTTCTCTGCAACGACGAATCATCAATTACCAGGATCTTCATGCGTACCCCCTCCAATATAGACACTTATTATAACAAAATAAAAAACTTTGAAAACTATAATCTACGCGGCCTCAGAACACAGCCGGATCAACTCCTGCGGGATATCGCAAAGGTTCACGACCTTATCTACGCCGCCTGACTCAACGGCCTGCTTAGGCATGCCGAAAACAACACAGCTTTCCTCATCCTGCGCCAGCGTAAAGGCACCTGCCTCTTTCATCTTCAGCATGCCGGACGCACCATCCTTGCCCATGCCAGAGAGGATGACGCCTATCGCGTTCTTCCCGGCGTATTTTGCCACAGAATTAAAAAGCACCTCTACCGACGGACGCTGCCGGCAGACAAGCGGCCCTTCCTTGATCTGCACGTAATACCTCGCCCCGCTGCGCGCAAGCAGCATATGGTAATTGCCGGGCGCGACCAGAGCGATACCGGGAAGCACTGTATCGCCGTCCTTGGCCTCCCGGACCTCTATCTTACACTGCCTGTTGAGGTCATCGGCGAATATCTTCGTAAAACGCTCGGGCATATGCTGGGTAATGACTATGCCGGGAAACATGCGGGGCAAAACCGGCAATATGCTGCGTATCGCCTCAACACCCCCGGTAGACGCGCCCACAGCTATCACCTTATTAGTTGTCCGTATCATAGAGCTCGAAGAAGGGCCTAAAGGTTTTTTCGCGCAGTAGACCTTGTTCATTAACCGGTGTTTTGTGGCGGCAGCGCCCTTGACCTTGTCCGATAACATCACCACCATCTCTTCCAGTTTATAAGGCATGTCGATAACCGGCTTTTCCATGACCTCGACAGCACCAAGCTCAAACGCCTTCAAGGCTGTTTCGCTCGACGCAGGGGTAAGGGAACTGAACACAACCACAGGGATGGGGTAATACTTCCGGAGCTTCTCTAGGAACGTGATGCCGTCCATACGCGGCATTTCAATATCGAGGGTCAAAACATCGGGCTTTAACGCTATTATCTTCTCTCTTGCCGCGTAAGGGTCGGCGGCAGTGCCCACTACCTCTATCTCGGGATCTTTAGCCAGCTCGCGCGAAAGCATGTCCCGCACCACCGCCGAGTCATCCACAATCAATAATCGTATTCTCTCCACTCAAAAATCCTAATCTTTAGGTTACTGAGGGTTACGACGGTAACCTACCCAGTTAAATACTCCGGAGCCCAATCCGTTAAACGCACTTTTTTTGTCTTATACACTACGGTATCACCCGAAAAAGTATTAAAAATGATCTTGCGGCCTACCGCGCCGCCGACATCTTCGGAGACCACCGATATGCGCATACGCCTGAGGATATGCCTTACCGCCTTTAAGGTCCTGGCCGCCCTCTTTTCCGATACGCCCCTCAGGCTACCTCCGCCGAACACCTGTGCCTCCAGATGGTTAATGCGGGACGAAGATGAAATAAATTGCCTGACCAACAATGGGATAGCCACATCAGCGTGATAATTCGTCCGCCGCTGCCTGGGGCCAGATTTTGGAAAAATACAATGCGCCATGCCCCCAAAACGCCGCGCCCTGTCCCAAATAGTCACCACCACACCATTGCCGCAGACAGACAGGGCGAGCGACGGCTTATCGCTGAAAACCACATGCCCGGCATGGACAAAACACCTGTAAAACTGCAGTTGGCCTTTCATATCCTCCGAAAATATATTATTTACGATATACCGCCGGAGCCACGTTCTTAAACCCGACGTTTATGCCCAGCAGGCTCTCTGAATGTCCGGTGAAGAAATAACCGCCATCTGCCATGCAATTATAGAACTTTTTCACAAGCGCCTTCTGCGTTTCTTTGTCAAAATATATCATGACATTCCTGCAAAAAATTATATCGGGTTTGCTTGAAAAAGGAAAGACATCATCCATAAGGTTCAGGCGCCCTAAAATGATCTGATTTTTCAGGCTGTCCTTTACCCTGTAACAGGGCACGCCGTCTCTAAGCACTTGATCGAAATATTTGTTTGTCAGGTCCAAGGGCACTTTTTTCAGCTTTTCCGCCTCGTAAACCGCGGCCCTTGCGCGCCCCAATGCCTTAGTGGAGATGTCCGTGCCGAGCACCTTTACATTCCACATCAACGGGTCTTTTAAAAACTCGGCCAAAACAATGAGAATGGAATAAACTTCCTCCCCTGACGAGCAGGCCGCCGACCATATCCTAAACTTCCTGTCCCTTGCGGCATTTTTTCTCTTTATGATATCTGGGAATGCGACTTCTTTTAAAAATGAAAAGTGGGGCTCTTCGCGGAAAAAAGACGTGACATTGGTGCTTATGGCATTAATGAATTCGATGAGCTCGTCGTAATGGGCCTTATGCACGACATAGGCGTAGTACTCCCCGAATGAACTGAAACTATAGCGCCTCATGCGGCTTAAGAGGCGCGCCTTGACAAGGTCCTTTTTGGAATCGCCCAGGTTTATGCCGCTGCGCTTATACACAAGCTCGGCTATATCCTTATATTCCTTTTCCGTTATGGTCACACTGCCCAGGAACGCATCCATTTAATGGCCCCTTATATCTTATTGAGCTCTTCGGCCGTCTTCTTCTTGACATATGTCGCGGCAGCCATCTTGACCTTAGACACCAAAACAGACCTGACGATATCCGGCCTGGCGTAAAGATCCAGCTCTGCCTTATCGATTACATCTATCGCGCCTATCTTTTTGGCCTGCTCCCGTATCTTGCTGCCGGCCTGCACGATAGTGCTTATGATTATCACCGGCGTAGGCTTATAGAGAAAAAGCTTCTTAAGAAAAGTTATGCCGTCCATCTTTGGCATCACTATATCAAGGCAGATCACGTCCGGGTCGTACTCAAGCAATAATTCACGCGCCTGATAAGGGTTTTCAGCCTCACCGACAACATCTATCTGCGGATCCTCCCTTAAGGCGGATGAAATAATGCAACGAACTGTCTTTGAATCATCGACTATGAGTACGCGCACCCTGCGGTTCATTAAGTCTTTCTTCTTTTCAAGGATAAGGCGCGTATCTTCGGAGCGCTGTATGCGGCGGACTTCCACCTCGCCGGTCCAGGTCTTAAAATGGACCTTGCGTCCGTGGTCGCCGCTGACATCGCGGTCATTTATGACGCGAATATCGTTCTCATCGAGTATGCTGCGGGCTACGGCTAAATTCCTGGAGCCTATGCCGTTTTCCACATTCAGATGGCCGACCACATTGCCTCCACCCAGGATAGTCGCTTCCATATTCGAGGCGTTCTTATCGCAGGAAAGCATCATACCGATAAGGGTCTTCATCGAATAATCGCCGAATTTTCCGGAGGGCGTGTGGCCGTCTGGGGTCCTGTCGAGCATGAAATGATTCATGCCGCCAACCTTGAACTTGCGGTTAAAAAGACACACCGACACGCAGGAGCCAAGAAGGGTCGCGATCTCCGCGGGTTCTTTGGAAAAACACAGCTCCGTAGGAAGTAAAAATATTTTTTTGGTTTCCATATACGTCAAAACGCTTCTTCCGGCAGCGTTATCACAAAACGCGTTCCCTGCCCGGCCTCTGAGAAGACTTCAAGCTCGCCCCCGACCTTTTCCAGCGCCCTTAGCACCACATCCATGCCTACGCCGCGCCCGGATAACTCAGAGACGAACTGACGGCTGCTGACGCCCGGGGCAAAGATATTCTTCTTGTCAGACGGCGAAGACGCGCCATTTTCTTTGTTCAGGGCGGCCTCATCTATGCCTTTGCCGTCATCGGCAATGCTGATGACCAGGCTTTCATTATTCTTACTGGCTTCAATCGATATGCGGCCCTCTTCGGCCTTGCCCAGGCGGATGCGTTCCTCAGGCGTCTCTATGCCGTGATCTATGCAGTTACGCACGATATGCGGCAATACCTTCTCGAGTATTTCTATCTTCCCCCTGTCGATAAAGATATCCTTTCCCATGGTGTCTATCTTGATCTTTTTTGAACAAGAAAGCGCTAAAAGCGCAACGATCTGTTCCATCTTCTCTAATAACAACCTCGGGGACGTGACCTTCATCTTTATTATCAGCTGAAGTATGTCGCGCGAACAGAAATTAAAAGAATTCAGCGCCTTCTGAAATTCCAAAAGCACGGAATTCTCAACCCCTGATCGTGCCATCTTGTCGCGCAGGCCGCTGAACTCATTTTTTATCGTATCCAGCTTGCGTACAGCCGCAAGGATCTCATCTATCTTTTCTTTATCAATACGGAAACTTGGGCGCACCTTTTCTACAGGGGGCCGGATCTCCCTCCAGGCGGACGTGATGTCGCGTATCTCCACCTCTCTTATGTACCCCAGAAGCTTCTTAAAATCTTCTTCCAATGACCCGAGCAAAAAATCTCCCGCCTGGCCGTCATCATTTATCAGGGTATCCATGTCAGAGGACATTTTCTTAGAGATATCACTGGCCTGCTGGCATCCGTTCTTCAAAAACACTTCTGCCAGCACGCTGAGTGTATCAACGAATTTAGCATTGATATCTCCGTCTAAGGCCTGCATCCTGGCCTTTTCCAGAAAGCCGCGGACGATATAGACAGGCCGCGTGATATCGGCCTCCCCGCATAGATAACCCACGCTGTCCTGCATACGGTAATTCCTGGAAACTATTTTGGTCAACACCGCGCGCTCAGACAATATCTTTTTGACCTCTGAAACAAAAGCTTCTTCGGCAGGCGTGGCCCCTGCAGGGGCCTGCCCGGCCTTGACATGTTCCATATTCAGGGCGATCAGATTAATGCCATTCCATAAAAGGTCTATTATGTGCTTATCGATGGGCGCGCTGTTTGAACGGACCTCGCTTAAAAAATCCTCAAGGGAATTGGCCGTATACTTCAAGCCGGCAAACCCGAAAAAAGACGCATTGCCTTTAATAGTATGCACAACGCGGAAAACTTCATTTATTATCTCGGTATTATCGGCGCCCACTGTAAGGCCGGCAAGCCTCTCATGGAGGCTGCGCAGCATATCTTCAGTCTCTTCGATAAAATTCTGCAGGTGTTTATCTTCTGTCATATCATGCCTTGTAAAAAGCGGCTATACTGTTTACATCGAGTATCAATCCCACGCGTCCGTCCCCTAAGATCGTAGCTCCGGATACGCCCCTGACGTCTTTAAGGTAACTCCCGAGATTCTTGATAACGATCTGCTGCTGGCCTACCAGCTCATCAAAAAGAAAGCATAAACGGCCGTAATCTGAACTGACAAGGCAGCCGGTGAGCTCTTCCACATTCGTGCTTTTATAAGAGCTGTTGAAATACCTGTCCATCCGCACCAGAGGGGACATCTGTCCGTGTATTTTTATCAACTCGTTCTGCCCGGCCACCAGCGTAATATCCTCAGTCCTGGGTTGAAAAAATTCTTCTACGATAAATATCGGCAGGATATAGCGCTCATCGCCCACCTTGACCACTATCCCCTCTATTATGGCAAGGGTAAGAGGCAGCCGTATGGAAAATTTAGTGCCCTCTCCAAGCTTTGAGCCTATTTCTATGCGGCCCTGCAGCTGTTCTATATTGCGCTTGACCACATCCATGCCCACGCCGCGGCCGGATACATCCGTCACCTTATCCGCAGTAGAAAACCCCGGCTCGAAAATAAAATGATATATTCTCTCATCGTCATACGACGCGCCCTCCAAGGCTAGGCCGCGCTCAACAGCTTTTTTAAGTATCTTCTCCTTGTTCAATCCCGCACCGTCATCCGATATCTCTACCATGATATTGCCGCCCTTGTGATACGCGTCGAGCGATATGCGCCCTGTTTCGGGTTTGCCGGCTGCGCGCCTCAGATCAGGAGGCTCTATGCCGTGGTCTACGGCATTACGGATCATATGCACCAGGGGATCACTGATAAGCTCTGTTATATTTTTATCTATCTCGGTCTCCTCGCCTGACATCTCTATCTCTATCTTCTTGCCTGATTTGACGCAGAGGTCCCTTACCTGCCTTGCCATTTTCTGAAAAACCGGCTTGATAGGCACAAGCCGCATGGACATGGATATGTTCTGGATATCCCGGATAATCCTGTCTAATTGGGCTATGTCCTTGCTCAGCCGCTTGTCCTCGCACAAAGCGATCCCAGGATGGTGCATGACCTGTGTGCCGGTTATCACCAATTCCCCCATGGTGTCGACCAGGTCATCGAGCTTGCGTATGGCGATCTTGATCGATTCCCCGGAAACAACAGCCGCTTTTTGCTCGTTTAACCCGCGGCTGATCTGCTCTTTTGTGGCAGCACCGATATCCACAAGGATCTCTCCTATCTTTTTTTCTCCGGCCGCCTCTTTTTGTTCCTTCAGCGCTCTCGAGAGCTCCTGTTCGTCTATAATGTCCTTTTCTATTAGTATATCTCCGAGCTTTTTCGGCAGGGCCTTGTCCTTGGGCTGCGTGACGCTCTTTATGACCGCGCGTATATCATCTATGACCGGCGGAACCTGATAAGGGCTTTTCAACACGCCGTTATTTGATACCTGCTCTTTTAAGAGCGCCAGGAGCTTGCGCAACGCGTCAATAGCCCGGAAAACATTGCCCGCAATTGTCTCATCCAGGGCCAGCCTGCCGGAGCGCACGTAATCCATCATTGTTTCCGTCTCGTGAGACAGAGACCTTATGTCTTCAAGGCTCAAAAAGCTGGCCACGCCTTTTATGGTGTGAAAGCTTCGGAATATCCTGTTTATCCCTTCCGCCTGGTCCGGCGAATTCTCCATCTCCATAAGCGCGTTTTCCGCGGCCTCAAGGTGATCGCCTGCCTCAGTTACAAACTCAAAAAGCAGGTCCGGGCCTTCCGAGAGGTCAAGGACAGGAGGGTTTTGCTTATCAGCACTTTGCGCAACCTGGGTAAAACATTTGAGTTGCGCGTCCGCGCCGGAAACATCATAATCGGACGCCGCCTTGACATCCGTCAAATAAAGGCGCAGCACTTTTTCAAGCGTGTCTTTCACGCTCAGAAATAACGCTATCATGTCCGAATCAACTTTGTATCGGCCGTCGCGGAGCTTTTCGAGAATATCCTCGGAGGCATGCGCCAATCGCAGGATATTCTTCATGCCTGACAAACCCGCCTCTCCTTTAAGCGTATGAAAAAAACGGAAGAGCTCATTGAGCGCTTCCTTCGCGCAGGGGTCCTTCTCTATCAACAAAAGGCTTTTTTCTATATCCGAAAGAATATTGAGGCCGTTCTCAACGGCTTCCCGTAAAGATGAGGGCTGAAGAAAGGAACCAGGAAGGGCTTCATCTGAAAGGACCTGGCTGAATTGAGCGCTCAGATGACGCGCTAATGAAGTCGGATCGCCGGCATAAGCCTCGCCGCCTTTAAGATACGCCTGTATGACGCTTATCCAACACGCGACTAATTTCCGTGTTTTGCTCTCGCCGGCGGCTAACGCGCTGTCTAAAGTTGAGGCCAGCAAACCGGCGGCCTCTGCCAAGGCAGCGGCCCCGAACTCCTGCGCGATTTGCCGCAACTGCCGAACGCGGTCTTTAAAGCCTGTGATCTCATCAGACGAACAAAAGTCAAGCAAGACCAGGCTTGACGCCAGCTCGTCGATCGTGGACTCTATGAATGTTTTTTGATCGCTATCCACTAATTCCGAAAAGACACTCTTTTCATACTTGACTTAAAATGCCGCGGCATTCCCGGCATCCTGCATAAGAATCTTTTCTATATCCAGAAGTATCCTTACGCGTTCGCCTATCTTGCCTATACCAAGTATAAAATTCATGTCTACCGTTGTGTTAAAAGCCGGCGCGGGCTCAATGTCCTTTTGCACCATTTCAACGACATCACAGACCCTGTCGACAAGGATCCCCATTAAAACATTCAAGACATTAAGCACAATGATGCAAGTCTTGGCCGTATATTCAACCTGCCCCATGGCGAATTTCGCGCGTATATCCACAACGGGGATTATCTTTCCGCGTAAATTAATAACACCCTTGACATAAGACGGTACCTGCGGCACAGGAGTTATTCCCATCAATCCTATGATCTCGCGCACCTGATGTATCTGAAGGCCGTATTCTTCGCCACCCAAGGCAAATGTCAAATATTTACCTTCTTTTGCCGTAACTGTCATAACATACCCTCCAATTTTTGCTGCCTAAAATTCCTTCATCTCGTCTTCATCAAAAGGTATTATATCGTCAGGCTTCATTACCTTTGGACCACCGCCGTGTTTTTCACCCGGCTTCTTCCCTTCGGCCAAAGGCATATGCGTCTTGTTATGCGTAAGTTTTGCCCTGCGGTCATGGCCGGCCAGCCGCGCATGCTCATGCGTTGACAACTCTGTGCTGCTGCCTTTTATCATCTTCTCCATCTCGCCGATAAGCCCCTTGACCACCGACGCCTGGGAGGAAAGCTCTTCAGCAGCTGAAGCCGCCTGTTCAGCCGCTGAGGCGTTCTGCTGTACCACCTGATCCATCTGTGTCATGGCATTGGTTACCTGCGAGGCACCCTCTGCCTGCTTAGAGCTCTCTGTCGCTATCTCTGAGACAACGGTTGCCACTTTTTTCGAACTATCAACGATAGCCCTAAGCGCCTCCGCCACGCTATTTACTATAGATGAGCCCTTGCCCGTCTTTGAAACACTGTCGGCGATAAGCCCGGCGGTCTCCTGGGCCGCTTCCGCGGAACGCTTGGCCAGGTTCCTCACCTCTTCTGCCACAACGGCAAAACCTTTACCGTGTTCGCCTGCCCGGGCAGCCTCAACCGCGGCGTTTAATGCCAATATGTTGGTCTGGAACGCTATCTCTTCGATGGATTTTATTATTTTTGAGATCTTCATGGAAGCTTCGTTGATCTCACTCATCGCGCCTTTCATGTCCGTCATCGCCGTGTCGCCAAGTTCGGCGGAAGAACGCGCCTCCATAGCCAATTGATCGGCCTGTTTGGCGTTATCCGCGTTCCTGCCGATAGCGGTCTTCACTTCGTCCAAAGCGCTTGTCGTCTCTTCAATGGAAGCCGCCTGTTCTGTAGCCCCTTGAGAAACCTGCTGTGAGGACATGGAAACCTCAGACGCGGCCTGCGCGGTCTCCCTGGAACCGTCTATCAGCTCGCCCAGGATACGCAACAAAGTCCGGGTCATAGTACGTATCACCATAAACGACAAAATGATGCCAAACAAAATGGCTATGATGCTCAGCAAAGAAACATTGTTCTGCGTCGACCTTGCTATCTCGACCATCGCGGTATCTGAAGGCCTGCTCCTCTTAACAACAGCTTCAGCCTCAGAAAGGAACTTCTGGACCTCCTTAAAATTAGGGGTCGTATTATTATTGTATACGGCTATGGCCTCATGATTGTGCTCTATATCCTTCTCAGCCGCGGCCTTCATTTCATTCAAATGCTCTATAACACCGTGGAATACAGGCACCATCTTAATGTCATAGATATGGCGCAGGTCAGGTTCTATGGCCAAAAATTCCTCATCTTTCCCGGAGTTCAGGCGTTTGACGAATACGGCCCCTGCCTCATGCAGCTTTTTATGCGGCTCCAGGATGTCATCAAATGCTTTTTTAAACTCCTCGGAACCTTCTTCATACGCTTTCTTGCCCTGCTCCCCGTAAAGCCATTTTCCTAAAGCGCATTGCGCGTGGTCCAACTGCACGTCTATATCGCGCTCTTTCTCAAGAAGCACGTTACGGAACTTGTCCTTCCAATTATAATGATCGACTAACCTGGAGCTTATAATGCCCGGCAGCATAGGGTCTGCCCTATGGAACACCTGTTTTATCTTTCTGGCAGACTCATGCAATAAACGATGGGGGGCCTCCAAAGACTGAAGGATAGGAGCGAGCTCCGAAAAATGCCGTTCAGCCTCTTTCCTATCGTTGCCGTAAAACCACTTTCCCAACCCGCACTGCGTAGGGTCGAGCTCGACATCTAAGGTCTTTACATCCGGATTGTTCAGGAAATCATTAAGATGCCCCACCCAGCGCAAATGGTCGGTAAGCCTTGCCGCGATCAACGCCTGAAGATCTCCGCCGTAGATCGTCTCCTCGCCCTTTATAACAGCATGTTTGATGCCCGAATAAGAAATAACAGCCACAGTGGCAAACAAAAGGATAACAATGCCGACAACCGATCCGATCTTTAACCCTATTGACATCTTTTTCATCCTGCGCCCCTCCATAAAGCGACGACCTGGTTAGACACGCTACTCAATAAAATACTCTCCCTCTTGCTCCCTTACCATCACATAAAACTCGCATTTCTTGCAATCCTTTATCTTGTCTGCGTAAGTACCCTGTGTCTTGCCTCCGCATAAAGTGCCGGCTATCCTCCAGCAATACCTGCCGCCGCTTTTACCCTCATTCTTACCGTCATAATACGAAAACGGCTTGGCAGCAGGACACAAACCCAGCTCTCCAACATGTGCTCCTCCGGGCTCCCTGCCGCACAGCATTATCTCCCAACAATTCTTTTTAACCATGCTGCTTGTCCTTCAATATCTTTTGGATCATCTCCTGTTTCTCCCTTATATTGCGCCGCGCCCTGTCGACCGCCTCAAAGATCTCATTCACCATCACCGGTTTTATAAGATAGGCACAGGCGCCTTTTTCAATACTCTCGACACAGGTATCCAGGCTTGAACGGCCTGTTACCATAATGACCTCTACAGATAAATTATATTCGCGTACCTTATCCAAAAATTCTATGCCGTTTATCTTCGGCATCAGAATATCGCTAAGGACAATACGAATATCGCCCTTAGCGATCAGTTCAAGCCCCTCTTCGCCGTTAACAGCCGTCGTTACAAAGAATCCTCGGCGCTCAAGCACATCCTTCAACATCTTGCGCACATCTTCATTATCATCAATGACCAGGATATGTTCCTCGCCCTTCCCACCAGCCCCCATATCAATCGCAGGTTTCTCTTCCATGATATTCAACCTTAAAAAGCGCGCGGCTTACGGATGACGGCAAAGATCCCGCCTCTAAGAACCACGCAGGCATTATTTAAGTTTCTTCAAGATCTCCTGCGCCGGCAGGAAATCCTTGCCTTCTTCTTTCATAACAGATTTAAAAAAATCGCAGACCATGCACTTGCCCAGCTTACTGGCGAATTCACCCTGTTTTTGCCCTCCGCACAACGTACCGGTAACTACCCAGCAGCAGCGCCCAGCATTTTTTCCGCCGTGGATTCCGTGCGTTTTTACCTCAATAGCAGCAGCACACTCTCCCAGTTCCACCACTTTCGCGCCGCCCTGCTCCCTGCCGCATTTTTTGATCTCCCAACAGTTCATCTTTGCCATGGCTCCTCCTATTTTCTGTTAATATCCGTATACTTCACATATGCAAAATTCCACTTTTTTCTGACAGATATGAAAAAGTATATCAGAAAAAACCTCAAAAAAAAAGGTTTTTAAACAATTAAAGCCCGTATTCTAAACTTTCGTAACTACTTTCCGGACAGGTACTTCTCAACCTTGGTCATGAGGACATCCGAGGTTATAGGCTTTAAGATATAATCATCACAGCCAAAATCAAAAGATTTCAAAAAATGCTCCTTATAAGCGGTTACCATTATAATAAGTACGCCTTTCCCCAGGAGGATGCCTTTTTTACGCTCATCTTCCCTTACGTATTTAAGAAACTCTATTCCGCTGACTTCAGGCATGGCTATATCAAGGAGTACCATGTCATAAGGCTTGTTCTGCTGGCAGGAAAGTTTATACGCCTCGATGGCCTCCTGAACGCTTGCAGCAGAATCACAAACCGCCTTATTCTTCAAAATCTCAAGTATCAGTTTACGGTTAAGAAAATTATCATCTACCACCAAAATATTCCACATCTGGTCAGCCTCCTTCTCCTCCAGCCTTGTTCCTCTTGTCTTTTAAAAACTCCCGCTACTCATCAAAAAGCATCTTCAATATTACTGGCATGCCCTTCCAGGGTATTAAGCCGCTCTTCTATCTCATTTTCACTTCCGCCGCCTTCTGCCAGGCCCCTTATTTCATCTATAACACCCGCCATCTTTTTTATACGAAGGTTTTCAGCCGCTCCTTTCAATGAATGGAGTATTTTTCGGGCATTTTCGGAATCCTTCAATAAAAATGCCGTTCTTAATTCAGAAATTTTTTCCCGCGCCTGGCCAACGAACTCTTCCAAAAGGGCATCATAAACCGACTCACTGATACCGAGTTGGCCTAATATGTCTTTCTTTAAACGGCTTTCGATCAAAGTCAGTCTCCTGTCACCCACTTCATAAGCTTGGCTTTCAATTGGGCGGAATTTATCGGCTTAGCCATATAATCATTCATGCCCATGGCTAAAGCCCCTTCTTCATCTTCTTTTAATGCGGCCGCGCTAAGGCCTATGATCGGCACCGTCTTATTGATATCCCTGCGGACTATGAATGTGGCCTCCATGCCGCCCATCTGCGGCATCTGAAGGTCCATAAGCACCGCCTTAAACGCGCCTTTCTTGATCATTTCTACGGCCTCAAGGCCATCCTTTGCCCCGTGCACTTTACAGCCGAATGACTCAAGCATCGCAAATGTCAGCTTAAAATTTACCGGATTGTCATCGACCAAAAGAATATCGGCACCTTTGAGAGATGCCTCTGCTATGGAGTGCCGTGTAACGAAAGATGTTTCCCCCTCGGAACGGACTGCCAGGACAGCCCTTAAGATCCTGGTGAGATCTGCTTTTTCTATGGGTTTGGGCAGATAACCGTCGAAACCGGACTTTTCGGACAATGGTCCTGTGCCCGGCATGGCGTCACTGGTCATAGCCACAAGTTTTATTCCGTCATATCTTCTGTCCAAGCGCACCGCGCGGGCAAAAGTATAGCCGTCAAATCCCGGCATAATAACATCGGAGAGTATAAGGTCGGGCAGCTCGCGCACGGAAAAAAGCCAATCCAGGCATTCTTTCGCTGACAGACTGCTATGCACAATATCTACGCCCAGCTGCTTAAGATATTTTTCGACGATATACCTGGAATCGGTATTATCATCCAAGACGACTATTTTTTTGCCGCTTAACTCGGACATATCAATGAGCCGAACCTTATCTTCCCCCCTATCTTGCGCTTTCTTAAAACGCAGCGAGAAAATAAATTTGCTTCCCTTGCCCGGCTCCGACTCGACCATGATCTTACCGTTCATCTTCTCAACCAAGAGCCGTGTGATATAAAGGCCCAGCCCAGCCCCTCCATATTTACGTGTGGTAGAGGAATCCGCCTGGTTAAAAAATTCGAATATCTCTTCTAATTTATTCTTTGCGATACCGATACCGCTGTCTTCCACGCAGCATCGAAGCACATGATAAGGCCCGAACTGGGAAAAAGCAGGGTCTTTGGCAATAGTCAACCTGACATAGCCCTTATGCGTGAATTTTATGCCGTTGATCAACAGGTTTAAAAAGATCTGCCTTACACGGGTAGGGTCGCCTGTATATCGCGAAGGCAATCCCGGTTCTGTATCATACAGCAACTCAATGTCTTTGTCCTTTAAGCGCGGCGAGAGCATCTTTATAACACTGGATACCAGATAATCAAGATCGAATACGATCTCCTCTAATTTAAGCTGTCCGGCCTCTATCTTTGAGACATCCAGCACATTATCTACAAGCTTCAAAAGCACATGGCCGCTATCGCAGATAATATCCACATAATCTTTCTGTTGTTCATCAAGGTTCGTCTGCTGCAAAAGATCAGAGAACCCGATAACGGCGTTCATGGGTGTCCTTATCTCGTGTGACATATTCGCCAGGAACTGGCTCTTTACCTGAGAAGCTGTCTCAGCCAAAAAACGCAATTTCCTTTCGATCTCCTGCTGCTGCATCATATCGTCCTTGGATTCCCTTGTCTTTACCCAGGCAAAAAAGAAGACCAAAAATACAGAGCAAAAAAGCAAGAGGACCAGCAATGCTTCGAGACGTTGCCTTGCTACCCTGAGATTGTGCTCGGAAGCATCAGCGATAACACCGACAAAACCTACCAGTTCATTCTGTTCAAGGTCTCTGATAGGGGCCATTCCGAAAAAGGCCCTAGCTCCGTCAAAGTAAAAAGGCCCCATATTGTCGGCTTCCCCGGACTTAAAAGATGCGTCAAAACCAGGCAGGCCGGCATAAAAAAACTGCAGGGCCTGATGGTCATGGACATCGGCCGGAAAAGAATCCACCCCCACCACAACGCGTCCTCCGCTTTTTATCACGATCGAAAGGCATATAAGTTCTTTTGTGGTGGTCCTTTTTAAAACATTGTGCACCCTGACAAGTTGCTCTTTCAAATAAAGATATGTTTCATCTCTGGTATCGCCCGGCACTTCTGCCAGATGGCGCACGACCATAGGGTCCATTGAGGCGCTCATGGATACGGCCAGCTCCGTCAATTTCTGCCTATACACACTGTTTTCATGCCTTCCTGTTGAATCAACAAACAGCCACCCGAGAAAAAGTATGCCTACCAGGACAGAAACGACCATTTTCTCAAAAAAACTCCCGCGCTTTTCATAAAGCTCGGGAAACCTGTCCTGTCTTTTGTGCCTGTAATATTCAAATACCAGAAAGGCGCTGTAAAAAGCTATAAAAAGCCTTGGAAGCTGAACAGGAAAACCAAATAATCCGATGAAACTTTCCTGATTTATAATATTTGCCGGAGGAAAATCAGTATAAACCACAACCATCTGGGAGACGGAGTAAATACAAAAAAAGACGCCAAGCCTGCGCAACAACCTCCCCTTAACATCACCTCTCAATACATCAATGAAGGAATTCTTAAAAATAATTATGCCAGCCCATAGGCCTACCCCCATACCAAATATATAACGGGCCATGGTCCCGACACCCTTTAATCCGTCAAAGAAGACCCCCGGAAAAAGCAGGGCAGAAAGTAACAAAAGGTATCGCCTTGAGATAGTGCACTTACATAATCTCTCCGCCTGACTGCGGGCAAATTCAAAAAGGCATACATAAGAAAGGAAACGTACGACAAACAGAGAAATATCAATGGAAGGATTGGCCAAGAAACTGACGGATATAAGGTCTACCCATTCATGTATCCCGTGGATAACTCCGAACAGGCCCAGCCATAACCAAAAGCAATTCTCCCTCTCGATCCTCCACAGGACAAGCGCATTAATGCCCAATAAAACAAAACTCAGGCCGTATATAAAAAATATATAGTCAAATTGTGACTGCAAAAAATGCGAGATCTGCTGCAATATCACTTCGTCCCTCCAAAAATATTAATAATGGCGGCAACGACCCTCTCTTCCTCAAACGGCTTGACGATATAATCGGTTGCCCCCAGATGGATCGCTTTCATAAGTGAATCCCGCTGGTCTATGGCTGTAACCATGACCACCTTGGCATCCTTGTCTATCGCAAGGACCTCTTCAAGCGCTGCCAGGCCGTCTTTGTTAGGCATGATTATATCCATGGTCATCAGGTCAGGGCGAAGCTGACGGAACTTCTCTACCGCCTCAACGCCGTCGGACGCTTCCGCCACGACATCATATCCGTTCGCTACCAGGATATCCTTAAGCATAAGGCGCGTTATAGGAGCATCATCCACCACTAATATACGTTTAGCCATAAACCACCTCTTTCGCTCATATCGTATCCGCGATATAAGTTAAAATTTTATCGCTGTCATGTGAAGGCAAAAGAAACAAATTGCATTTGATATCCAGGCCCCCGACCTCAAACACGCTCTCAATGACGAAAATCGTGTCTTTTTCCCTGGCAACATCCAGTATGAACTCTTCGAATATAGACCCCGGATAATCATGCAGCACTGCCGGCGGGCTTGGCTTCAGGTCAACCTCGAAATTCGTGCTAAAGACATTAGAAATGGAGCTTGCCAGGATGTTACCGGTCTCCTGCACGGCGCTCAGGGCATAATCATCAAGCGCCTTTGTCGTGCCCGGCTCTTTCCCAAGCATAAGGTCCGAAAGCAAAAAACTATCCTTGGTATCTACAAAAAACAGGAATTTAAAATCCACATCGCCTGTCAGGTCTATGGAAGATGCCACTATCTCGCCTTCGGACGCGGCCATCGATTCTGTTATCTCAGTTATATCGGCAATAAATACCCTCTCGAGCGTAACACGCGTATTCCTCTTTACGATCTTTGAGAACACCTGCGAAGATATATCTATGGCCAGTTGCGCCACCAGCTTTATAGTCTTATCTACCTTCAATTTTTCCATAAAAAACCTCTCAATATTCTTCCACAGGCTCACCAAAGACCTGACAACTGACCTTACCGCTTGCCACATCAAACTCAATCCTATAGCCCTTGCCTCCGCCTGTGCGGCTGGCGGCTATCTTTATGCCGTGATTATCCAGGAACTGACGCGCCGCCGCTATATTTTCCTCTCCTATAGGGTTACTTATGGCCTTAATTACATGCGCCCCGCCGAATATCTTCGCTGTGAGGCCCTCCGCCCCTACCTTATAATATGCCCTCATCTGCTTGATAAGCTCCTGCAGGCCCGTGTCGCAGTAACGCGCGCACCTGAGCTGCTCTTTGTGCGGCGAAGAATAGGCCATCACGAAGTGAAGCATGCCTCCGACCTTCAATGACGGGGCGTAAAGACATATTGCTACGCATGAACCCAGCACTGTCCGTATGACCGACGGAGAACGTCCGATCTTTATATCCGCCACACCTACGACCAGAAGATCACTGGAGGCGTTGTCCATAATATCTATCCTGCTAAGCTTCCCGGATAATTCCCGCCGCGTCAAGGATAAGCGCGATACTGCCGTCCCCCAATATGGACGCCCCTGCTATACCTTTGACCCCTGAAAAATGATCGGAGAGCGATTTGATGACGATCTCTTCCTTGCCGACAAGCGCGTCTATAACAACACCTAGTTTTTTCTGTCCGTCCGTCACTACAACCACTGTGCCTACCGGAACATCGCGTGTGGCGGAATTCTTTATGCCTATAACATCCTTTAATTCCACAATACCCAGGGCATGCCCCCTTAATTTTATGGTGGCATTGCCGTCTACCGAATAGATCTCGTTCTTTTTCACCTTGATTATTTCAGTCACAGTGTCGATGGGGAACGCGTACGTCTCGCGGCCGACAATAACCAGGAGGGCCTGGATAATAGCGAGTGTCAAAGGCATCCTGAGGACAAATGTCGTGCCGCGCCCTAACTCGGTGTTTATATCGATGGAGCCGTTAACGGTATCTATCATGTTCTTTACAACATCCATGCCGACCCCCCGGCCCGAGAGATCGGTGACTTTTTGGGTCGTGCTAAAGCCGGGTATAAAGATCAATTTCAGTTTTTCGTCCGGAGGCATGGCGAGAATAGCCTCCTTGGATAAAAGGCCTTTTTCCAATGCCAACTGGCCTATTTTTTCAGGGTCCATTCCCCTGCCGTCGTCGGATATCTCTATGCATATATCATTGCCCTTATGGTATGCCTTAAGCCGCAGCATGCCCACTGCCGATTTGCCGGCCTTTATCCTCGCAGACTTGTCTTCGATGCCGTGGTCTATGGCATTACGCACCATGTGCGTCAACGGATCGCCAAGACTGTCTATGATCTTCTTGTCGAGCTCCGTCTCCTCGCCTTCAACCACAAAATTGATATCCTTGTCAAGCTCCCTTGAAAGATCACGGACAACCCGCTTGAACCTTGTGAACACGCCTTCGATAGGCACCATGCGGGTCTGCATCACGCCGCTTTGTATGCCTCCGGATATTTTTCCTAAGCCTCCTGCCAGCTCATCAAATGTCCTGGCAAATCCGGCCATGCTTTCATAAAACGCCTTATACGGCCCGCGCGCAAAGGCCTTTTCATCAGTTATCGCCTCCTTGAGATTGTTCACCAGTCGAGTAAAGCGCGCCCTTGTTATCACAAGCTCACCCGAAAGATTCATCAGCGCGTCTAATTTATGGGAATCTATCTTTATGGTGGATATCTCAATGCCGTGTCCGGCTCCTGGCGCCACATGGGGCTGGGCTGTTCTTAACCTTCCCGCCTGCTGAGGCGCGAGCTCTGCCCGGGCCATCTCTTTCTGAAAAGGCTGCGGCATGCCGCATATCCTGCGTATATCTTCCTTTGCCATCCTCTCTATTGAAACAATATCCGCTCCGTCGGTCGCAAGCAGGGACTTTATCTCTCTCTCATCGATAGCCGCGCAAAAAATTATTTCCACATCCAAAGACTGCGGCATATCATCCGATATGGCGTCTGGGCCCGGATAAATGGAAAAAATAACGCCTTTTTTCTTTAAACGCTCTTCCAGCAGCGCTGCCTTGACGCTCTTAAAAGAAAGCCCCTCCTGAAGGCGGACATTTATCCTAAAAACATCCCACTCGTCCGCCAGTGCCTTTTGAAGCAGGTCCCCCTGCTCCAAGGTACATGGCTGCCCCTGAAACTCCGGCAGTACCTGTTTATAATAACTGTCCAGTTTCCCGCAGATTTGCGGTATCTCATCAGGGAGATCGCCGCATTTTTTTAATGACGCTATGTAACCCTTTAAAACATCCAGGGCCTCAAACAACATAGACATGACATCTTTTGACGGCTCAATGGACTTATCGCGGAGACACGAGATGATATTTTCTACGCTGTGCGCCAGACGGATTATAGCCACAGCCCCAACGACCCCGGCTGAGCCTTTAAGCGTATGCGCTATCCGGAACAAGCCGTTGAGCAGGTCGTCCCTGTCCGTATTTTCTTCAAACGCCAGAAGATGCTTCTCAAAACTGGCGATATTCTGTTCGGTATCAAATATGAACATATCCAGATACTTCTTATTCATATCAGTCTTACCGGCCTGCTTAACAGGCTGCGGGGCAGCCGCCTCCGTTATGCGCTTGATACCTGCGACACACTCGCTGATATCTCCTTCATCATCGCCTTTCTCCTTCAGGCTAGAACATAGACCCTCCAGGGCGTCTATGGCAGAAAAAAGCAGGTCGCCGATCTCAGAGCTGAAGCCTATAGCGCCGCTTTTAATGTTCTGCAGGAGCGTCTCCATCTCATGCGTGAGATTTATTATCTGCCTGAGGCCGATAAATGATGCCGTGCCTTTTATGGTATGCACAGCGCGGAACATCGCGTCGATATCTTCCTTCGATATCAGCTCGTTGTTCTTAAGCGACTCTTCAGCTACCAGGAGTTTTTCGTTTAAAACCTCCAGGTGCCCTATAGCCTCCGCTATAAACTCCAGAGACAACTCTTTCTTCTCTTCCGGAGACATTCCAAAAACCGGATCACCCATAAAATTACCCCTATTTTTTCCCGGCTATCGCCCTGCCACGCGGCTTATGCCATCAGCTATATCCTCCAGAGACAATTGAATATCAACCGCCCCGGCCTTATAGGCTGCCTTTGGCATGCCGTAAACTACGCAGCTTGCCTCATCCTGTCCTATAATATAGGCTCCCCTGTCGTGCATGCGCGATAAACCAACGGCGCCATCATTGCCCATCCCTGTAAGTATGACGCCCAGCGCGTTGTCAGTGAAATTTTCCGCGACAGAACCAAACAACACGTCACATGAAGGGCAGTGGCCCGATATCTTACAGGCGTCGCCCACCTGGACGCGATACCCGCTTTCCGACCGCTTAAGCCTCATCTGCAAGCCACCCCTGGCCAGGTAACAATGGCCTCTTTCGATAAAATCACCATCCTGGGCCTCCCTGACGCGCACCGTAGAAACAGAATCAAGGATCTGAGCGAAATTTTTAGTAAAATATGGCGGCATATGCTGTACCCAGACGATCGGCGCCAGGCCATCCCGCAGTTTCGACGCGATCTTGATCGCCGCCTGAACGCCTCCGGTTGATGAACCAATGGCAATAATATCGACGCGCCGGCTCGGCACTTTTAGCGACGAAACGCGCCTGGCGTGCCCCGCGCCGGTTTTCCCAAGCCTGCCGAACCTGCTTTTCAATACCACGAACCTGATCTTGTGTATAAGCTCATCTGCCACACTATCAAGCGTGACCTGGGCGTTGACCGGCTTGAGAAGAAAATCGAAAGCGCCGTATTCCAGCGCCTTTACAGTCACGGCAGACCCCTCCTCGGTCAGAGAGCTCAGCATAAAAACAGGTACCGGACACTCCTTCATTATCACCCGCAGAGCCTCAAGCCCGTTCATGACAGGCATCTCACAATCAAGTATCAGAACATCCGGCTTTTTTGCCTTGACGAGCTCAACAGCCTCTTTGCCGTTTGCTGCCTCGCCGATAACAGAAAAATCTTTTGCGCCTTCCAGCGTATCTTTCAGCACCCTGGTGAAAAAAATAGAATCATCGGCTATAGCGATCTTTATCATAGCTTGCGATAAATAGACGAACCGTATGGCAGAAGGCCGTAATCCTCCGCCTTCAGGCTCTCAGAAGGGCTTATAAAAAGGTACCCGCCGCTTCTCATGGCCCGGGTGACCAGGCCTGTGACTTTATGCCTTGCCGTTTCATCAAAATATATCATGGCATTGCGCAAGAATACGACATCCATGTCCATGTAAACAAAGGGCGCAAGCAGATTGTGCGTCAAAAATTCAACGCGGCCTTTCAGGGCATGATCCAGTTCATATCCGGCCTGCCTTGGATCCTCGTCGCTGTGGACACGATAGAAATATCTGTCTTTTATCGGATCCGGCGTCTTCCTTAGGCTCCTGTCCGGGAAAAACCCGCGCTTGGCGCGCTCCAGGACCTCATCATTTATGTCAGAGGCATACACCACCCATTTTATAGGCGCGCGCGACATCTTAAAAAACTCCAGACACGTTATAGCCAGAGAATAAGGTTCTTCACCTGTGGCGCAGGCGGCAGACCACAACTTCAACGGCTCCGCGCCGCCCCTCTTTGCCGCGACGAGCTCCGGCAGTATTTTCTCGTAAAGAACATTAAACTGCGCTGAATGACGAAAAAAATAAGTCTCATTCGTAGTTATGGCATTGATGAAATTCGACATCTCCGTGCTGCCGGGACGCTCTATAAGCCCTAGATAATCCTGAAAACCGGCAAGCTTGAGGTCCGCCAGCCTCTTGCGCAGCCTGGAGATCACCAACTGCTTCTTATGAGCGCTCAAACAGACGCCGGAATGAGCATACATGATATCCCGGATCCTTTGAAATTCATTATCGCCTAACTCAAGCATGATCATCGGGGCCCATCGCCTTTATCTCCTCAACCTCTTCCATCGTCAAGAGGTTCTCAAGGTCCAGAATAATGACCAGCGCCCCTCTATGTTTGGCTATGCCATGGATGAAGCGATGATGTACAGGGCTTGCTATCTGCGGCATATCTTCATAGGCGCTCTCGTCTATACGCGCAACCTCAAAGACCGCGTCAACCATCAGTCCGACTTTCAGGGCGCCCAGCTCAGCAATGATGATGCGAGCCTGCGGAGGCCAGCCGGCGGACTGCAGAAAAAATCTTTTTTTCAGATCTATGACAGGGATGACCTTGCCGCGCAGGTCTATGACGCCTTCCACAAAATCAGGCGACCGCGGGATCTTTAAAACAGGCACCATGCGTATGATCTCCTGGACCCTGGAGAGAGGCAAAGCGAACTCCTCGCCCAAAAGATCAAAGCTTATGAAATGAAGGAGTTCTCTATCCATCGGCGGTCATTTTCCATGCCTAAAATCAGAGATCTCGGAATCGATCTCGCTGCATATCTTATCGACATCAAGGATAATAACCATGCGTTTTTCCAATAAGGCCATGCCTTTAACGCACTCCTTCTTAATGCAGGTCTTTCTCTCAGGGATAGCTTCGAGTTCAGACAAGCCTATCTTTATCGTATCAAGTACCTCGTCCACAACGACCGCGAACAAAACGCCCTTACAGCAGAAGACTATCAACTTCGCCTGTCCCGTCTGGGCATCGGAAGGCAGGCCGAATATCTTCTTAAAATCAAATACCGCCACTACATTACCGCGCAAATTCATGACCCCTAAGACAAAATCGGGCATCTGGGGCATTGGTGTTATACGCTGCGGCTTTATGACTTCGCTTATGTCCGTAATAGGCGCGGCATACTCCTCGCCGGCAAGCCTGAAACAGACTATCTGCATCATATTCCTATCCTGTTTTTTTTCTTCAGCTATATCAAGCATTATTACTGGCCGAACTTTAGCGGTTCTTCATGGTCGCGCCCTTCTTGCGCCGTATGCTCTTGCTCTTGTTTACCCGCATCCGCCTCGCGCGCGTCATGCCGGCCGCCGGCGCCCTCGCGTTTGCCGGGTTTATCGGAAGCATCCTCATTTCTCTGCTCAGAAGCAAGCTTAAAATGCGCTACCAGCTTCTGCAAGCTCTCGGCCTGCGCGGTCATCTCTTCGGCAGAGGCAGCAAGTTCTTCGGAAGCTGAGGCATTAGAAGCGGTGATGGAAGTGTTCTCCTGCATTACCGCCGCCTGTTCCTGAGCGGCAGCGCTTATACCATTCATGTAATCGGCTATCTTTGAGACATCATCGACTATTTTCTTTAAGCTCCCGCCGGCGTTCTTTGATATAGCCACCCCATTCTCAACCTGAGACAGGCTCTCTTTAATAAGCACGGTTATTTCCTTAGCAGAAGATGCGCTGCGCTCGGCAAGCTTACGCACCTCGTCGGCTACGACCGCAAACCCCTTACCATGTTCACCAGCGCGCGCGGCCTCTATGGCGGCATTCAATGCCAGAAGATTGGTCTGATCCGCTATATCGGTAATAATAGCCACGGCCTCAGCTATCTGCTTTGAACTCTGGTCTATAGAATTCATGGCCTGTATGGTATTTTCCATGTCCGACCCCACCTGGCGCGCATCTTTCGAAGTGGCCTGCGCGACTGTATTGGCCTGCACGGCCGTATCCGCAGTTGCCTGAATAGAGGCGGAAAATTCCTCAAAACCGGCGGACTGCTGCTGGGCACCGTCGGATATCTGTTGCGATGAAGAAGATATCTCCTCAGCCGACGCGGTAAGATTGTCTGATGAATCCGCTATATTCTTTACTACGGCAGCCAGGCCATGCAGCATCTTATTGATATCATCGCCGAGCCTCTGCAACTCATCACCGGTCTTTACCCTGGCCTTATCCCTTAAATCCCCGAGTGAAGCCTTGGCCACAACACCGCATATGACATTAATTGCGCCCAGTATCCGCCTGCTTAAGACCAGCGCCACCAATACAGCCAGCAATAATGCCGCTAGACCTGCAACGGCGTTCAATCTCAATGCCTGCACCCCGCCTGCCACAATGGAATCCATAACACTGTTTAACTGGCCGGCCTGGGCCCTAGAGAATTCATCGATATCCGTATAGGCCTTTTCCGCCAACAGGTCGAATTGCATCATCATTGCGTTGCCTTCTTCGGGCCCCTTTTCGATATAAACCTGCGCCATCTGTCTGCCTGCGTCAAAAAGCCTTGAGAATTCTGCCTTAAACTCCTCCATGCGCCCTGCTCCAGAGGATTCGCCTCTTTTCGTGAAGATATCGCTTACGGCGTCAGCTCTCATATAAAAATCTTTGGCGTATGACTCGGCCTTTGCCAGGCCCTGGATATCTTTCGTAACAGAGACATCCGTAAGCCACTGCTGTGCCTGAACGACGTCAGCCTTCATATCTTTCGACAACATGGCCAGCCTGACGGATTCATTCTTTGCGGAAAGCATGCTCTGGCCTGAAGTATAAAACAGCCTCATGTTAAAAGCGATAACGCAAAGCAATAGAATAACGGATATGCCGAAAGCCACATATAACTGCTGTTTCAATCTCATCTTCATTGCCCGCCTCCTTAATTTGCCTGTAATAGGTTTTTATTCCTTACAAAATTATCCCCTGCCAACAGGGAGAACTATAAAAAATTCAGTGCCTTTCCCGGGCTTAGAATCAAAAAAAATAAATCCTTCGTGCCTCTTAATTATGCCATATGCCACAGACAACCCCAATCCGGTACCCGGCCTGCTGCTATCGCCTCCCCCCACAACTCCCTTTGTGGTGACAAAAGGCTCAAATATCTTATCACGCATCTTTTCAGGTATGCCGCACCCGGTATCCTTAATGGAAATAACGACGCAATCCCCGGGACTCTTAAATCTATGCGCCCCGCCAACGCTGCAATAGCCTTCACTGTCGCAAAGACACTTTTTGACACCCACAAGAAGCTTCTTTTCAGCTGTCTTTGCCATGGCGTCGAAGGCATTAAGCGCCATATT
The DNA here is from genome assembly GCA_003451585.1 of Candidatus Omnitrophota bacterium. Taxonomy (GTDB): domain Bacteria; phylum Omnitrophota; class Gorgyraeia; order Velamenicoccales; family Velamenicoccaceae; genus UBA9636. The sequence continues at coordinate 83,507 of DMEU01000023.1, forward strand.
CACAAAGACCTGCGATATCTGGTTCTGATAACAATCCACCGCAGGCACATCCTGGAAGTCCGTCTCCAGGCTCATACCAGCGCTTTCAAATTTATTCTTTAAAAGCATCGCGTCATTTTTCAGAACTTCGCGTATATCGATGACTTCCCTGTCCTGAAAAGAGCTGTCGCGGGAAAAATTCAACAACCCATCCACAAGGCCTTCTCCGCGTTTTATCAAATCCTCCAGGATCACGTTAGACTGCTGCAGGAATGCCGGATCACGATCGTCCTTTCCGAGCTGAACAAACCCCTTCATCAGACCGAGTATATTATTGAACTCATGCGCCACGCCTGCCGCCAAAGAGCCGACAGCGGACATTTTAGCCGCCTCAATTGAGGCGGCCTGCGTCCTTTTTAATTCTTCATTCACTTCTTTGAGCTCATCCTGGTACTGTTTTATCCTCAAATGCGTCTCAACGCGCATGCGCGTCTCGTCCGCGTTAATGGGCTTGACTATATAATCCGAAGCGCCCGCGCTAAACCCCAGGACCTTCTCCTCTATCTTTTCCAAAGCGGTGACCAGGATAACCGGGACATCCTTCAAAGAAGGCCTGGCCTTTATCCTGCGACAGACCTCAAAACCATCTATATCCTGCAGGACCACATCTAAGAGTATGAGGTCTGACACGTCTTTTTCTAAGGAGTCCAGCGCTTGCGAGCCGGAATGTTCAACTCTGATGGCATAATCCCTGCCCGCCGCCAAAAGTACTTCCCTTAATAAGGCCGCGCCCACCCTGTCATCATCGACAATTAAAATTTTGCTCTGCCCTGCCATGCTATTTTATGTTCTTCTTATGCGCAAGCCACTGATTCCTTAGGGCCCGCCAACGGTTTATCCTTGAAAATGTCTCATTCACAATAGAACGCAAATTAATAATATCAAAGGGCTTGAGTATAAAATCACTTGCCCCTGATTCAAGCATTTCAACAATATTCTGTAAAGTAGGGTAACCGGTAATAATGATGACCTGCACAAATGGGTCCATCTTCTTTAATTCAAAGAATAGCTTAGTCCCCAGGATCTTCGGCATCATGATGTCGGTGATAACGAGGTCTATGTCGTTCTGACTGGCATAACGCAGCGCCTCTTCGGGATCTGTCACGCCAGCGACCTCAACATCCGAGGAGTCTAACGCCCTCTTTAACATATCGACCATTAATGATTCATCGTCAATGACCAGGATCTTCTTTTTCATATCCGCCTCCCGCGAACAGGCCTTAAACTATGTATAAATATGGTATTGAAAAAATTATGGTGGGATAAGAAAACTTTAAGTATGGAGTGGTGTAAACCGCCGTAAGAAAAAATATCTAACATGAATAAAATCAATGGGTAGCCTTCAATACTGCGCCATTCAAAATAGATAATTTATTATACGGTAGTTATGAATGAAAATCAATTGAATAGGCGAAAAAGGGCTTTTATTAAAACAATACTGCGGCATTACGGGTATTCCACGCTGCCAGCACCGCGAACAGAGGCCCGAAAAACACCCTGTTCTGAAAAATCCAGTCGTTTAAAAAATTTATCCTGCCTTCCAGGAGAGTGACAAAGCCTGAGCCTCCGCCAAACTCAAAGCCAAGAAACTCTTCTATGCGCCTGTAAAGTTCCGGAGACAGCATAAAGATGAGGCTCAGCACGGTCGCGGCCGCTGAAAAGACTATCATAAGATGCTTAAAAACCATATATAACATATCTCAGAAGTAGAGACCTACACTAAGGTGCGGCGTCGAAACCAGCGGTCTTCACTGAAAAAAAAGGGAGGGGCAATTTGCCCCACCCTTTAGAAATCACCGGATCCCGCCGGCGCATATCCTTGATATAGCCATCCGGCTGAACTGAATCTGTCAATGCGGCGACAACATCAACGACCACAAACCACCATTCATTGTTATGGATGGTCTTTCGAATCTCTTTCTTCCTGAAAATCGCAATTTTAGTTGTGGTTATCTCTTTGTCCATATTTTCTTATTTCGGCTCATGGCGACCCTGGCTTATTACGCCTGCCAAGGTTCGCCTGAGCGTCAATAAATACGGAGAGGCTGGGATTTTTTCTCCCCCGAGCCGACTTTCGTCGTCTCTCCTGTCGAAACCGGCCGCCCTCGCTTCATCCTTCGGCGCTCGGGTCGGCTTCAAATCCCCTTATCCTAGTAAATTGTCAGTAGATTTACGGAGAGGCTGGGATGATGGTGGCTTTATAGCTAAATCAGCCCTAAGTTCACATTTTAGTTCACATTTTTTCCAGCCATCTCGCAATATGTTCATAATATTATCATTAAATCTTAGTTACCGCAAGAACCTTATCCTGACCATCATCTGTGCTATGGCTATAGTATTTGGTAACAACGGCAACATCCTTAATCCCTGCAATACGCATAGCATCTACCATAGAAATCTGTGCCTTACCGCACTCTGTCAAGAAACGATGCCTAAAATAATGTGGCGTTATTTTAACGCCAAGCATCTTCTGGCTTACTTCTTTTAGGTATACGTTAACTCTTGTATAACTATGCTTCTTCCCCAATTTGCCACAAAAGAGATACGGCGTCTTATGCCTTGAACCGTTGTTATAAGCTGCCCTTACCACATTGGCTAACTCATCATCAAGCTTTTCAAGAGGAGCATCTTCATCTGTTTTTGTGATTTCCGCCTTAATATTGATTCTCACTGGTCTCAAGCCCATTCTACGTCCTTCCGTTGAATTAAAGTTGTTTCCGTTATCCGTCTGCCTGTCCTACAAATAAAATATATCAGAGGATACAAATCAGGCTTATTAGCCCTAATGAAATCCAACATTTCCTTAATTTTGCTATTTGGAATATTAGGATAGCTTTTCTTGTTTGGTTTTGGTCTTTTCATCTGCTTCATATCCTCCACTAATTCTTTCTTGCAATAACCGAGTTTTTTTAAACGATTCAACAACGACTTAACACAAATCAACTCTGCCTTCCAACCTCCCTTTGGGTCGTGTCCTAACTGATTTATGAAGTAATTTTTATACTCCTGAAAAAAAGGAAAACTCAATGCTCCTGGACTCTTAACCGAAGAGAAATGTACTGTCCTAAAATCATCAAATAAGCGGGTATATACCTTTTTGTATCGTAGATAACCTTTTTTAGAAATGTCATCCGCTAATATATCCGCATCAAGTTTCTGCCACGCCTCATCAAAACCAGAGTTAAATCGTTCTTGTTCTCCTTGAGGCTTAGAAGAACGCTCTTCTAATTCCGCAATCATCTTCGCTCGTTCTAACTTCGCCTCGCTCAAAGAACAAGTCTTCTGTTTTTGTTGCCGCAGTTTATTGACCTGAGCATCAATACGAAAAACGCCTTTTTTGACTTCCGTTATGCCTCTATTAGCCATTTAATCCCTTAAACCAACGCTCAACATCAGATTTTATCCAACACGACCGCTTACCAACTTTGCGTGGAAGCGGAAAGCCCTTTTTCTCTCTCCACTTCTTCCTACTTAAAGTAGTTTTTGAAATACGAAACAACCTTGAAACATCGTCTGAAAATACATATTCTGTTTCTATCATCTTATCGCCTCGTGATTATAGCGTTACCTTTGCACTCATCAAGTTAACTTTGCTGGTTTAAACTTACTCATAAATCCATTGACCCTTTTATCAAAAATAATATCTCTGTGTTCAATTGGATTTGACAGAAATATCCCCTCAAGCGTCCTACATCGGCTTAACCCCACATAAATCTGACCGTGGACAAAAGCTCCTTTGCCCATAACTATTGCAATCACATTAAATGTCTGCCCTTGGCTTTTATGTATAGTTATAGCCCACGCAAGTTTGAGCGGATACTGTCTAAATACCCCAACAACTTTTTTCTCAATTATGTCCAATGTGCTGTTAAAGCGATATTCTATTCTTTGCCATTCGCAAATTGGCACATCATAAATGTTACCGTTAACCACTATCTTAACGGAATTTTCAGTTAACTCATTTATAACCGCCATCGTACCATTCACCCAGCGATGTTCGGGGTCATTACGCAACAACATTACCTGTGCCCCTTTCCTGAGTTTCAAATTTTCGTCTGCTGGGTATGAACTCCCATCATAAAAGCGCCCTGATATACAAGCTTCAAAATTGTATTCTGGGTAATTCAACTCGCTAAGCTTGCCATCGTTCATATAGGCTGCGTCCTTATTAGTCATAGTCAAAACTATTGGATTACCTTCCTTTCCCGCATCAGTGACTCGCTGATTCAAGATTTCAAGTTCAGCGTCTGAAAGATTCTTGTCCCTTATTTTATTCAACAATTCAATCAATTTATTGTCAGTTTGCCTATACTGCTTGGTCATCTCAAAATAAAATCCCTCAGTTTTATCAAAAACATTGGCATCAAAAAAGTATGGGCTTTTATACACTTTATCCATCGCTTTCTGTAAATCTTTATCTACCACAGGAGGCAATTGACATAAATCTCCAACCAAGATAAGCTGAACACCTCCAAAAGGAATGCCCATTTTTCCTCGGTTCAATTGAAGTGAATAATCAATTGCATCCAGCAAATCAGCTCTAAGCATTGAGGCTTCATCAATGATGATTACATCAAGTGCCTTTACCAATAAGCTCTTCTCGTGAGACAGCCTTCTTATGTCAGATTTTTGAATAAATGTTGGTGGAAAACCAAAGAATGAGTGAATGGTCTCCCCGCCAACATTGAGTGCGGCAACACCTGTTGGAGCCAATGCCACTATCTTTTTTTTAGTATTCTCTATAAACCACTTAGCAAATGTAGTTTTGCCTGTTCCCGCATCTCCCGTAAAGAAAATATTCTTATGCGTGCTCTCAATAAGGTTGTAGGCATCTAAAAATTCCTGACTTAACTCAAAATCAATAAGCAGCCCAGCATCAGAGCTCCCCGTGAGCTTATTTGTTTTCTTAATGGTCTTTTTTTTAGACTTCACTTTCAGTAATTTTTTCATAAATCAAACCTCCTTTAGTATTTTAGACCGCTTCCCCTCTTCTTGACCCTTCGTGCTGACGATTTCGCCATATTTGTGTTTTTCAAAGAATGGCTACCCTGGCATAGCTCTTTAAAAAACGCTGCCAAGAACCGCAGTTTTGGCGTTCTCGCAAGCGGCAAGGGTATCCCCTTTGGCAATCTTGCCATTCTTCTTTTGTTCTTTGCTCTCAAACCTACAAAATTGCACTTGAGTCTGAGCGTATTGTTTGCACCCCTTAGAGCATTGCTGACACTTCTTGTTTACGCCAGTTAAAGACATTTTTTCTCCCTTTTTTTGAATAACACGAAATTTTACTTTTAAAAATTTAAATCCCAATCCACATATTCGCTTGTGATATGCTTGCAAATATAATACCTTGCACCCAATCCCGCATTATAAGGCTCAACTTTTGCTATACCGTGATACCAGTTTTTAAGTTCCTTCGTATTCCCAATCAAAGCGTGTATATGAGGAACATCTCCGAATCTATTCCATTCAATAGCTCTAAAAAATATAACTTCTTCTCCTTGCTCCAGGACATACCGTTCAAACAGCTTTTTCGCTCCTTCTGGCGTAACCATACCGTTAAAAGTAAGATGAACGAAATGACTCCAAGGATGCGGAGCAATCCAATCGCCCAGAGCCGTAATCATCCTTTCCCGCTCCGCCTTGCTATAAGTTGAACTTGAATGCTTTACTGACATAAGACCCCTTTGGTGTTCAAGATGTTGCTCTCTGTGTCAAAGGAAACTACAAGGGGCGTAACTTTTTCCCCTTATACTTATGTTGTATTCCGCAAGGCATTTCAGGGGGATAGAATAGGGGGAAAACTTGCTAACTATTTGGTTTGTATAGAAATAAAAAAATCCCACAGCAGAGTGGGATAAAGCTAAAAATAATGATAGGACTTTTTGAGGGATAAACTACATTTTTGCCTTACCACCTCGCTTCGTCACTTGGACTCTGGGAAGAAATTCTTTTGGTGGCTCTTCCAATAGGTGCTCTTCTTTTTCCACAGTATCCAGAGTTGATTCTTCAACAATCGGAATCAAAGTTTTATATCCACCCTCTTTATTGGAATAGCCGATAATCAAATCTGGAATACGCTCTCTTTCTTTTGGAAGTTTCCTACGCAATTTATGAACTAAAGCATCGTTTACATCTCGAACAGCTTTATTTGGGGGTTGTTTAGTATCTAAAAACTTTTTAATCTCTTTCGGCTGGATTAGCGAATTGTTTGATTTATTTGCAATAAATAAATCAAACAGAGAATGCATCTGAGTAAGTTTTTTAACACCCAAAATTTTCAACTCAGAGTCGTTCCAACAGATATAGAATTCGGCATAACCAGTTTTCATTTGCTTACGAACGATAAAAGTTCCTGGCAGCATTCTCCAGCTTGACTTATCTATCTCTGACTCAGCCTCATTCTTTAAATTTTTTGTTCTATTGCCTCTTTTGCTCAATTTAGTGTTTGAGCCGATGAAGGTTGACAATCTTCTTTCTAAATTAGCAATATCTAAAAAATCAACAGTCAATTGCCTTGCCTCTTCATAAACCTTATCAATGATACGGAATTCCTGTTTATCAGAAGCTTCACTTAGATTATCATTTTTAAAATCTTTACAAATGTTTCCTTGTTTCTCCACATCCAAAAATATTTGCTTTAATATTTTGCAATGCCCTTCAGTTATTTGCCTGGGCAATTCTCTAATGAGCTGATTAAAGTCATCTACATAACAATTATAATCAGCTGTCCGTTTATCTATAAAAGAATTTACTTCTTTAACGATATTTTTTGAAAAACTTTCTGTGCTTTTTATTTTTAAATCATTTAAGTTTTTAATCGTTACTTCTGCAATCTTTTTAAAACGCACTAACTCAGAAATAACATCATCTTTTGATGCTCCGAAGTAATCTGTAAGACCCGCAATAATAGTCCGCCTTCTAATAACCATATTTATCGCTCCCCTACATCTTCGTCATATCTTAAAAAATATACAGTTTATAAATTCTCTATAAGACCAATCGCCTTCTTTAAATCTTTCTTGGTAATCTTAAGCAATTTCTCAGAAGGGACTTCACCTTTTTGCCACAATTCCAAAAGAGTATGAGTGCTTTGCAGCTTATTCGCTATTTCTGCCTTAGTCTTATCTTGCTTTGATAATCTCATAAAATATTTTTGCCCATTTACGCATCTTCTTCGCCGCTCGTTCGTCACACATCGCTTACTAAAATAGTGGTATCAATGATGCGTGGTCAAGACCAATACCAGCGTAGCTGCAACCAATGCCCAAGTTCCCCACACTAACCATTTTGAGTGATTAAGATACTTTATTTGAAAATTTCTCTGTTCTGTTAAAATTTCTTGTTGTGCTTTATGTTGCTCTAATAACAATTCTTGATGCAACTTGTAATTCAAAAAACAAGGTCCAGCATGCATTTTTTCTGTATTCGCATTGCTGGTATCCATTTCATGCAGAATTTGTTCTATTGTCATACTTATGGAAAAATTCTTCGGTCCAGTAACCATCGTTATCCCCCTTTACTTACAAATACACATCTATTTTAAGGTTATCCTTCATCCATTTCTTAGCCAAAAATATTTGGTCAACCTAATAAATAGTGTATTCTTCATTCTTTAACTATCTTAATATTTTACCTATTTCCTCTTCTTCGCTGTTTCAACAAGGCTAACAATTTTATTAAGCGTTGTCATATCTTTAAGCTTATCTTCAGGAATAACAATTTTGTATTTCTTCTCCAGTGCAGCCAGGATTTCAAGAGCCATCATTGAATCCGCACCAACATCCTGAATTAGATGAGCGTCCAAGGGTATCTCGCTTGGTTCTTTCTCAAGGATTGTTGAAACTACGCCAAGAATCTCTTGAGTCGTGTTCTGTGTCATTGTCCCCGCTCCTCTGCCCTGCCAAACAAAGACCTTAATGCCAATAAAAGCTTTGAAGGACGCTTCATCTTATCCTGCTCAGCTTTTTCTCTACGGAGCTTCCTCTGTTCAAGCCTCCACCGCCTCCAGCCTTCATTTGTGTCGGGCATGTTAGTCATTACGCATCGCTGGCAAAAGTAGTAGTATTACGAGATATTATATTCTAAAAATTTCTACAAGCCTGTAAATTTATTTCCAATGGCTTACTGTATTTTTCATAAGATGCACTACCGCTTAAGCCATCCAAAGTTTTTACAATTGGTTTAAGCCGTTTTATTTCTTTCCTAATATCTGCATCAGCCTCAGCCGCCACTTTGACAGCTAAGCTGGGATATATAATCATAGCAAGCCAGCGAGAATAAGTTGTTCCTGGGTCTTCCAGAGGAATTAAAAAATCTGGCTTCTTTGGTTTAGACTCAATATATTTCTTAAATTCTTTATCATTTATCTCGTTCGGTTTTTTAAATAGCTGACTTCCCCCTTGAAAGAACTTTTTGTTAATTTCTTCAGACCATATTATTCGCCATTCTGATTCTTCAAATTGCTTATAAGCCACAAATTGATGAAGTCTTTTCTTTTTTTCGTGCATAGATTTAAGAAAACAAGCCCAATAATCCTTTAATGCAATAGTTGTTCTACGCCCTTTTCCGATTTCCTCTCCAGCAAATAGAGGTGAAATGAACCAGTTATGTGCCCCTGGTCTAAAATAAACCATCGGAGAACCCAATCTTTCAAAAAGAAAAAATCTCTTGAAGCCAATACCAAGATGTCCGAATCTCTGAGCATGAGCTTCAGCGTCTGATAATTTTAGCTCCGTAAAACAAGTCCGAGAAAAAAAGGGTCTTTTAATTTTTTGTTCCTTAAATTGTATATAACTTCTACCACTTGTCATCCATAGTCCATATTTCAAAATAAATTTTAAACGCTCAAGATATGGTTTTACAATATCCTTATTAAGTCTAACATCTTGTTTCCTATACCAATTTGGGCATTGCTTATCTATATCATTGCCTGTCCAATGAATTAAAAAATCTGAATGCGTTGGTTTAATCATCATCTCAACCCTGATTTTCTATTTGCCCGAATAACAGCTATTTGCTTTATATATGCATCAATAACAGCATCTCTTTTCTTATAATAAGAAAAACCTTTGATACATTTTTTAAAACAATAATCGTTTTCAAGAGCCTTCTGAGTGTCGTGAGCTAATTTACTTATTTCTTCGGTAGAAGTCTTTCTACTCAAAAGCTCAACTCCTCCTGAGTCATATTTTTTAGCATAAGTATCCACAATCATCGGAATACAAGAATCACAGTATTCTTGCCCCTTGCTCCAGCTATCTTTCAAAAATACAACGGTAGAAATAATTAAAAATAACATACCTATAATAATGCTTATTTTTACAATTTTATCCATAGCAATTTTTTAACTACCTATTTACTCTTCTTCGCCGATTGTATTATTTTCAAAAGAATGTCAATAAAGCCACAGAACTTTAAGGCATCTTCTCTTGAAAATTTATCAACCAATTTATGATGTGTTAAATTTCTAAAGCTTAACATTATCCCTCTACAAATATGTGCTAAACCTTCCTGCTCTTCTGGTTCACCATCAATTACTAATACGCTATCTAATGCATTGTCTTTAATCGCTTCATTAACAAGCTTTACCCCTTCTTTGCCAGTAATACCTGACTTTTGTCTAATAGAATCTTCTAAAACTAAAGTTGCCTGGTTAATAACTCTGTCAAACTTACTTCTTGCGGTTAACAAATCAAGACACCTATCTTTTAATTCTTGATTTTCTATCGCATTTATTAAACTTCCTAACTCAAGTATTTTTTCATCCAAGTTGTAAGCGTATCTTAAATGTGAAATTAATTGTCTAATTTTTGTCGCAGACCCACTTTTCACATAAGAACCATCTCCAAAATATTGATTACGGGGAATTTTATATGAATTGAGGTCTTTCTCAATGATTTCCGCTATTTCATCTACAATCAGATTGTAATCCTCAGCTATAATAGATTGAACATTTGATTTTTGGTCTGGCAACGATTCTGATAATCCTAATAATCTGCCATAAATACCTTTTAATTGTTCATAATCCATGTTGGCATCTCCTTCTTCAATGTTTAACAACCTCTATATACACACCAGAAGCATCTTTTAAGTAATTCTTAAATTTGTCTTCGTCCCTAATTATACCAACATCATATACTATAAATATTAAAATCTTATATCTTGTTCTATAAGCCAATATATCATCATTAATTTCCCCAATTATGCTACTTTCATCGTCCTTGGAATTACACAACTTGATTTCAATTACGGTTTCTAAATCTTTTATTACGAAATCTGGTATATAAGATTTAGAGGAATATTCAAAAGACTCTTTTTCTTTTGAATGATTCACATTCGCAACATTTAAAATCAGCTCAACGCAGTCTTGAACTTCACTCTCATTTTTAGGTTCTGTTTTAAAAGCTTTTCTCAGATTCCTTTTAATCAAATTAATTATATCAACTATCGGAGTAACCTTAAAATCAACTATGGTTTTTTTAGTTTCAACTAAATGGTTATAGAATCCTATACATCTATCAACAGCATCAATGGTAAGCAGAAATCCACCAAAAGATGTTAAAATACTATATATCGTTGGATTTAACATATCTTCAAACAAACTTATAGTTCTCCCAGCAAGAGCATAGGTATAAGATTCGCCTGCTTCATCAAAATAATATTTAATAACTGGAATTTTATTATTAATTTTTTCGCGAAGACCAATAAATTCCATTGCCGATTTTTCATCATTATGCGACGCCAATTTCACTTTTTCTGTAAGCTGTGCAAACTCCACAAACAAATTCTTAAATTCTCTTAAATTTTGAATTGTCTTAGGATATTCATTTTTATACATTTTTCTCCCATTCTTCTTAAAAAAATATTTTTCTT
>DMEU01000023.1:94458-136290 GCA_003451585.1 Candidatus Omnitrophota bacterium
TTTTTTTAATTTTTTTTAATTTTTTATTTGTTTTAGTATTTTTTTTTTTATACTTTTTCCCCCCATTCTTAAAAAAAAATTTTTTTTTTTTTTTTCCCCGCCAATGAAGCAGTCATACCAAAATCTTCTTTCGCAACATACCGTAGAGCAAAATAAGGTTTATTCTTATTTGCCACATCAACTCCTAACTCTTCCTCAATGTCATTAACAAAAATAACCAAATCTGCAATGTTTTTATCTATTTCGTCTTCTATGTCTTTACTGGATTTGTTTGCTGTATCTAATGCATTTTGCGATTTTTGTGATTGATTATCTTTATCATAAACAACAATATAAGGAAGTTTAAATTTATTAAGCAGGTGCATGTATGTTCTTATGCAATCTTTACCGCCACAATCAATAATTGAATATTCATATTTGAAAACTCCCAGTTTTTTCGCCAGAAAAGGAATTATCATCTTGTCTGTCGCACCTTCTACCAGAATGACTTTTTCCGCAAAAAATAATTCACCTCGGTCAGGATTAATCCAATATGCCAGATTGAAGTTTTTCTTATCATCATCTAATGTGAACAGCTCTCCTGAATATTGCAGTTTCTTCGTGCCTTCTTCAATATCATTTTTGTAAACTTTACATATTGATTTATACATTTCTAAATCTACAAATGAACTTGAGTGAGTTGACAAAACCACTTGATTATTTAGTTCTGATAATTCTCTAAGAGATGAATAAAGCTCTCTTTGAGCTTGTGGATGCAAATAAAGTTCTGGTTCCTCAAAGATATAAAAATTTGACTCAGAAGCTTTTCTGGTATTTTTAACTTCTTTTGTTAAATCCAATTCCTCTTTTTTCTTAATTTCCTTTGAAACTTTTGCCCAAGCTTTTATTAACGCAAAGATTAACGCTCTCTGTAAGCCATGCCCCTTCCTTATCACATCCGTTGCTACGCCATCATCTACCCAAACAGATGTTCCGACCTTCAATGCATCATCAATATCTGGAGGAGTTATTTCAACACTAATAGTTGTTTGCCATTTTTTTAATTCTGCCTCAACCATATTCTCTAACCTTGTTATTTGCTCTGGTCGGTTTGTATTCAACGAGCCATCAGCTACAGTCTTGTTTAAGCTTTGAGTAAGGTCAGCAATTTTTTTCTTAGCATCAATATATTGCTGATTTTCAACAGACATCTCGGTGATTACATTTGAGAGCAACTGATTAAATATTGATTTACCTCTTATATTAAACTCCTCACTCGCGTTTTTAACAGCAGGAATAAAAAATAGATTTCCAAAAATGCCCTGAGCCACACTTTTTAAACCTAAAAAATTAGTCACCTCTAACTCATAGTTAAAAACGACCTTATCCTTGTTAGCTTCAATATATTTTATCTGTGCGTCTCTAACCATTTCTTTCGTCACTCTTCCAGATGAGGGTATAAAATCTTTTAGAGGGGTCGCTTCAATGGCTTCTCTTTTTGAGAAATCACCTATATTCTCTTCCTTAAGGTAGTCATCAACTGGAATTTCACAATAACCATGATATTCAAAATTGCTTCCCTTCAATATTTGTTTTCTAACTTTAATGAACCCTTCGGAGGTGAGATATTTTTGAAATTGATGCTTGTCGTGTTCGTCTAAATCCTTAAAAAGCAACTCAACATATAAATCTTCAGTTCCTTTTTTAAAATCTAACTCCGTACAACCAATTTCCCCAAAAAAGAATAAGATTGCCGACAGGATATTTGATTTGCCATGATTGTTTTGACCAATAAAAATCATGATGTCTTGAAACTCAACATCAAGTTCTTTTATTGACCTCCAATTATGAATTTTCACATTTTTAATTTTCATGACATTCTTCTATTGTTCAGCAGATTAAATACGACATTAAAACATGGTGAAGATAATTCGTTGAACAATAACTCTTTAGTTTCATCCTCGCTGAATTGCCATATCAAACCATCTTTTTCCATAGCTCCTTCGTAATGGTTTTCATGAAAAAGCTTATTTCTTATCTCACGCATTTGGTCTATTACCCCATATTCCTTGAGACCTATGATTCCATTTTCCTTGGCGGACTCAAGCAAAATCGCAAAATGCCTTTCCGTAACATCCATAGCCATCTTCATTGCCTGTTCAACTAAAATAAACAAGCAAGCGAGAGCCGCCATGTACTGTTTATTTTCAGCACACCAGAGACATTCCCTGGAAAGGTCTCCCAGCATTTTATCTTTCGCACATATTTCAGCAACAAGAGGAACCAATTCATTCATCATGCCCTCTCAAGTAAAAAAGCAACCCCCTATTTTAGAGAGTTGACTCATAGATTTGACCTACTCCAACCTCATAATCACCTCTTTTTGATAGGGGCATATTATATCACTTTTCAAGTACCGTTTAAGTCTTTTTTGACCTATTTTAGTAGAGACAAAAAGTGGTAAAATCCAACAAGGATTTTTACTGCAAAGTAATCAAAAAATGATATAATAAACGCCTATGAGACAGAAAATTACAGAAAAAGACTTTATTGAGATTTTAACCGAAGCGAAAGGTCGCCTTTTAAAAACCGACCTCGCTTCAATATCAACAGGAGAAGAATTCCAAGACAGACTCTATGAAGTTATTGAGGCTATCTGCAAAGAACGAAATATACAGGATTATGAACTAACAGGAAAACATTCCTTCCCTGACATTCGCATTGAGTCTTTTGGCATTGAGGCGAAATTCACTCAGGGTGATTCTTGGACTATCAATGGCAATAGCATTACTGAATCAACGAAGAAAAATGATTATGACCGTATTTATGTATTCTTCGGCAAACGAGGGAAAAAGGGGAAATCAGAAATAATGTTTCGTCCTCACGAGGAATGTGTAAGTGACATTGTTGTCACGCACTCGCCACGATACAGGATATGTATGGAATTAGAAAAAGGTAAAGACGTATTCGCAAAAATGGGAGAGGATTCCGCTACTTTTAATAAACGAAGTCCAAATGAGAAGGTTGAAAAAGTAAAGACTTACTATAGGCAAACTATCAAGAAGGGTCAGGAATTCTGGTGGATTGACGCAGATACGGGAATAACTCCAATAATCAGGGTTTTCTCTGACTTAGACAAAGAAGCCCAGGAAAGCTTCAAAATTGAGGTAATGATTCTTTTCCCAGAGGTATTCTCAAGTTCCCAGCATAAATACGATAGACCAAATCTTCACTTGTTTCAAAAACATCAAGCCAGATATAGTTCCTTCAGGGATTTACTTACCTCTGGTGGACAAAAAAATATCAAAATTGAAAACGGTAAAACCATAAAAGTTCCTAAGATTTTTTATCAGTTATATAGTTGCGCTAAAGCGATAAGGGAAAATCTTAGCAAATTGAACAGGAACGAACTCGCAAAAGCGTGGGGTATGGAAATAAAAGACGCGGACGATATTGAAGAACTCTGGCTTACTTTAGTGGCGAATGAAAGTCATAAAGACAAGACATACATTTCATCAATCTACAAGGCTGGATTACGAGCTTCGTAAACAGTCATTATTTTACGCATTATCCTATCGGGATTTTTCTTAAGGTCACTTTCCCAAAAGCGTAAAACTTTCCAGCCATCTTTCCTCAGGGCAACATTAACCCTCATATCCCTTCTGACATTATTCTTTATTTTATTAACCCAAAACTTCTTGTAAGTGGCTAATTCCTCAGAGAGATTCTTAAAGCCTCGCAGCTTCCAATTATGCCCGTGCCAAAAATCCCCATCAACGAAAATCGCTATTCTTTTTGAAACGATAACAAAGTCTGGTCTGCCAACAATCTTATAATGCTTTCTATAACGTATCCCAGACCGCCAAAGAATTTTACCTAAGACGATTTCTGGACGTGTATTCTTAGCGGGAATACACGACATTATTCTGCTTGTTACTCTCGGATTTCTCTTTTTTGATTTTCCGCTCATTGTCAATGAAATCTCTTACGCTTTTCGCTATATACCAACCTAAAATAGGAGGAACGGCGTTCCCAACTTGAACATAAGCTGAAGAACCGCTTCCCTTAAAAACAAAATTATCTGGAAAAGACTGTATTCTGGCACACTCCCTAACAGTAAGTCTTCTTTTCTTCTTATAGTGAAACTCAATATTCCCGTGATGTTCCGCTCTAATAGTTGGTCCAGGATAATCCGCCTTGATTGATTTGTTCCCCTGAAGATGCTCGCCATAGTTTTTAGCTTGAGAATATTGCCCTTGATTAGGTAAACAATTATTCTTATTCTCAGTTCCCCACAAATCCTCTATTGCTTCTTTAGCGGAAACCCACTGTTTTCTTCCATCCTCATTTGACTCATCAAAAGCGTGAGTCGGGGAAGGAGGATAAAAATCCGTAAGACAATCATTACGAACTCCAACTATAATTACTCTTTCCCGTGTTTGAGGCACGCCATAATCAGCAGCCATCAATAGATGGTCAGAAATCCTATAACCTGGATAAATTGAGGCAAAATCATTTTTAATTCGCTCCAAAGCCCCAGCAAGATTAGTCAGACCTTTAACATTTTCCGCCACAAAAATAAGCGGGTGTTTCAAAACTATAACCCTTTTCATTTGTTCGTATAGCCTACCTCGCTCGGTATTAAATCCCCCTCTTTTCCCAGCCAAACTAAAATCCTGACAAGGAAAGCCACCAATCACGACATCACAATCTGGTATCACACCATTGCCATCAAGATACTTCTTAATATCCAAACAAGTTGATTTATGTTTAAAATATCCATCGTGCGTAATGCAAGCGTCTTGACTAATATCATTAGCGAAACCTATTTCAAATCCTAAATCATCATACTTCTTACCCAAAGACTCAAAATCACCAGTAAAACCCACATCCATACCACCACAACCACTGAATAATGAGGCAACCCGAATCTTATCAGAATCACCAGATAAAATATTTTGAAGATGCTTAGCCAAAGCGTCATTCACCAACTCAGACAAATGTATCTCTGAACTTTGCTTAACCTCTTCTAACTTCGCTTTAATATCATTTTTTATATAAAAGGTGCATCTTTGACCATTTTTATATAAACTACCAACTTTTGGCTTTGGTCCTCTTCTCTTCATATCTTCTCCTTTGAATTATTGTTGACAATATTTTATATTATTACAAACAATAAATCAAGTTATTTTCCACAAAGCTATCCTTGGTCAAAAATGGTTCGCCAACATCTTACTGTAAGTCAATTTTATCAACAGCAGCTTTAAGGTCTTCGCCATTGATGTGTAGATATCTCTCTGTTGTGCGAAGATTCTTATGACTCAATAATTGCTTTATAGTTAAAAGATTCTCGCCTTGTTTTAACAGGGTCGTTGCGAATGTATGTCGCAAAGTATGCGGACTTAATTTTTCTTTCTCTATCTGTGCCTGTTTTAGATACTTCTTCACCAAATGCCAAACAGATGCTGTATCTATTCGCTTATTTCGCTTGCTTAAGAATAAAGGCTCGTGAAGCAATACACCCTCTCGTGTCCTCAAGTATCGCTGAATCACAATCAAGACTTCTTCGCTTGTAGGAAGAATCCTCTCTTGGTTTCCTTTTCTCGTGACCTTGATGGTGTTGTCTTCAAAATTAACATCACCTATGTTCATCTGAACCAACTCATTCAAACGAAGTCCTGTGCCAAGAAGCATTGTGATGATAGCCGTATCCCTTAACTTAAAGTATTTTGTGGCATTATTCTTTACCACCTTCAACAATCGCTTGTATTCCTGCTCTGTCAAATAAGACGGCTCTTTCTGCTGAATCTTTGGCATCCTCACTTGAGCCACAGGGTCTGATTTGATTTTATCTTCGCTCAGAAGATATTTAAAGAAAGATTTTAGGGTCGCCAACTTCCTACCACGGCTAACAGCGGCATTGCCCTTATCCGCCAAGAACTGCATATACGCTCTTATGGTGTGTTGGTCAACATCGCCTGACTGCCAAGCCCCGCCTAACTCCCCTGTAGCGAACTCGCTGAACTTCCCAAGGTCGTGCCTATACGCCTCTACTGTCTTGGCTGTAAAGCCCCTTTCTGCCCCGATGTAGCCTAAGAATTGCCCTATTTCTTGCGTCATAGCCCACCTCCTGTTGGTCATTGCAATGATGCCATCACATCCGAGAGAAAGCAAGTTTATTTGAGATTAAAGGGAGAGTTTAATCACAAATAATTAGGCGGGATTGTAGGCGGATTTTGAGGGATAAATTAGACACATCAATTTGAAACATTGCGGGTTACGGAATTATCTATATCTTGATGCATATTGAACCAGCCAAAGAATTGTATGTTTAATCGCAAATAATGAAGTATCGGCTAATGGCTTTAATTCTATATTGCTTATACCAGCCCTTTCTTGCGAGCTAATTTTCCTGGCAAGTTAGGCTTTTTTATTTCCCTCATAGCACGCTTCCAACTGCATCCATTTATCGCTCGGTCATCAATATAGATATGGGCTATGAATTTCGCCATTTCAATATGATGAAAAGGAAAGCCGTGTTCTTTAAGCCACTTCTCAGTTGCTTTTTTACTGCCGTGATTGCGTGAACTGTGGAAGACAACCGTGTGTCCTTGGCTATATAGTTTTTTAACCGCCTCCAACGCACCTTTGATTGGTTTTGCCTTCATCACCTCATAAGGATTTCTACCTACTTTGGTAAAATCAACTTTTGAGGAATCCGCTACTGTGCCATCTATATCAATGGCAATAGTTAACTTCTTACCCATTGGCAAAGCGTTAAGTAAACTATTTTTTAATTTCATAAATGTTATTGTTCCTTTTGTGAATAATGTTATCTTAACTTAAATTACCCCAATAATCTATAACACATCTAATTTTTTGCTTACGATTTTATATAGTCTTCGGCAACGCCTATCTTTGGGGCATAATGATAACGCCTTATCCAATAGCTCAACGGCATCGTTAAATCTTTTCATCTTAAAATGCACACAACTAAGCTTAGCTAAAACTAATGGCATTTCTTTATAATCATCAGTATAGCTATTAGCTAATGCATTATAGACTTCAAGAGCTTCTTGATAGTTTTTGCATTTATAATGGGCAAACGCAAGATTATAAAGCTCATCATCAGAAGCACCAAATCCCGT
Source organism: Candidatus Omnitrophota bacterium (assembly GCA_003451585.1). Classification (GTDB taxonomy): domain Bacteria; phylum Omnitrophota; class Gorgyraeia; order Velamenicoccales; family Velamenicoccaceae; genus UBA9636. Next base: position 101,586 of record DMEU01000023.1, read on the forward strand.
CTGGCTTATCTCATACGCTTTCTTATGATAAGCCAGTGAATCTCGCCACTTCCCATATTTCCCAAGAATGAACCCGATATTATTTAAAGCCCAAGCATCCATTGGCTTTATTTCTAAAGTCTTCTCATAAAGAACAAGGGCTATATCAAGCCTTTTTTTATAAGTTTCAAAACAAAAACCAAGATTACCGTATGCTGCGTAGCATTCTGGAAATCGTTTAATGGTCTCGGAATAACACCGCATCGCCCTGTCCATCTCCTTATTCCTCTCTAAAAAATAACCTAACGCGACATACGGCCAAGAGTCATTCTCGTCCAGCGAAACAAGCTCTTCGGCATACGCAACAGCATCCTTAATCATACCAAATTCAAAATAACCACTGGCTAAATCCCAGAGTCTTATTTTCTCTTCCTCAAGGCTTTGTCTTTCAGTATTATTTTCCATACTCCCTCCGCATAATAAAAATCCCTCGTCAGCATCTTTAGCCAACGAAGGTTTTTATTATTTTAAGTGGCGGATTTACCCCTTCAAACTTCACCACTAACGCTCTACAATACAACCATAACACTTAGAGGCTGCTTTTTCAAGGGTGATGCGTTTATCTCAAAGATGGCAAACTAACAAAATATTTCCTGAAACGCTCTCTATTCCCTTTGATGCGTATGCTATTTTTATGTCGTTCGTTATAAAAACGCAAACAGCAAGCAGCATATACATCTTTACTTTCAAAAAGGCTTGTTAATTTTTTCATATCGTGTGAATTTTTGCGTTTTAAATCTTCCCGAAACCCTCTTTTTTTATTCTTAAGTTCGCAAACTAAAAGCTTAGTCTTATCATTATCCCAAATAACGATGTCTGGACGGCAAAGCCTTTTCTTCTTTTTCGCTTTATAATAAATAGGCGGCTCACAACAGATTCGGCTATAGACCTGTTCACCTTCAAGACCATCAATATGCCCTTGATACTTCGCCCATATTTTATGCTCGTGATGTCTCTTAAAAACTTTCTTGAATCTCTCTACAAACTCTGTCTGAATGCTTCTCTCGTTTATCCAGCGACACGGATTATTTTGCCAATCCTTAATAAAATCCCCAATCTCACACCAAATAAGTTTGATATATTTCTTTTTCTGTTTTTTCGTAAACGGTTTTGTAATTGTCATATCATAGCCTTTTTATCCCGTGTTGATTCAGCCAGCCAGCGAAAAACACTGGGTCATCCAATAACGCCTTATCCTCTATGCCATCAAGAGCGTTCAATAATTTAACCAACCACTTTTTTCGCTTTGATTCAATAGCGTTTTCCATAGGCTCAAATATACGCTTATCCATTGATTGCGTATGATGAACGCACAGCCCTAAGGCTAAGTTATCGTAGATTGCTATTTCTTTCTTCGTGCATCTACCTCTTCTGTTATGCCCGCACCTAAAAGAATTACAGGTAACAACAGAAGCCTTCGTTTGACTCGTTGAAAAATAGAACACAATCACAGTCCAAAACACCAACAATACAATAAGTAATATCATCCGCCCCTCCGCATAGATTGTCTCAACACAATCATTGCCATTAAATAAGCGAAAAAGCAAGTCTGAATGGGATTATATCACCCAAGCGGTTGGGTGTAAAGAATGACGGGCTAAGCATATAATACCGTTATGCTTATAGATGATTATAAAATAGTAAAGCAGTTCTCAAAACGATTAAAAGAATTGCGATTAAAAAAGGGGCTAACACAGGAAAAACTTGCGGAGCTTTCTGAAGTTTCCTATAAAAACATTCAATACCTTGAATCAAAGAATCCAACCTGTCCAAACTTAATAACGCTCAACAAGCTCGCCAAAGCCTTTAAGATTTCTGTTTCAAAACTTCTAAACTTTTAACAAGGTTTTCTCCTTCCCGCATAATAGTTATAAGTGCAACGCCCATCCGCTGCCATTACGGCACCCTTCATTAGCTGTTCCTCGCTTGACAATTCTCTTGAACCACCTCCTACCCAAAACATAACATTATTAGGATTAGCGACGCATTGATAAACAACAGCGGCTACGGCATCAGTTACATCTTTACTGCCGTTTACGGGTGGATGGTCAACCTTCTTGCCTTCTATAAGCTCTAATCTTTGTATCTCCTCTAAAAAAGGCTTATATTCATAATACTTGATTTTCCCCTCATTGATTTTTTCTTTGAGGGTATCATAGGCTGCGGTATCTTTATCAACACTAAAAGTTTCAGCGTTAAATCCTTCCGCTTTCAATCTCTGTAGGCTATCAATAGACTGCCAGCCATCATAAGTAACACCCGTGATTTCAAAACCTCTTGCCCGTAACGAAAAAATCATCGCCCTTATTTCTGCGAAGTCAATTTCACCACCAACTGGAGGTTTAATGCGAAGCATCAGGTCTACAACCACCGTGTCACCGTCATTATGAGCCATAGCGAAACCTGTTGAATCTCTCTTGGAAGATAAATCAATATGAATACGATATTGTTTACCTTTGCCTTTAAACCAATCTTTAAACCTTCCTTGCTCATCAATTGGATGTTCTAACTTAGGGTCTATCGCTTTCTCAACCAAATTGAGTTGCTTAAAAAATGGCTCTAATGCCAATGATGGAATCGCCAAATAATCTCGCTTAAAAGCTTCTGGATTCCGCCTGGCTTCTGTTTCAAATTCAGCGGGGATTTGATAACCCTCAAAATCAATCCACTTACCTTTAAATTTAGAAAGGGGCTTTGATTCCCAAAGTTTTTTTCTACGAGAAAATATTTTATTATTGCTCTGAGCTTCTTTCATCTTGCGTTCTATAAAATCATTCACATACCGTGGCGAACTAATCATAACCAATAGCCCATTATCCCCATATCTATTTTTGATACGGCTATGAAGAGCGTTAAACATATCCTCGGCGACATCACGAGCGTCTGTATCCGTATAGAAAGCAGCCTCATCCATTACCCCGCCAAGCATATTATAACCCAAGGGAAATGTCTCTTTGGAATTGCCTGGAAATATTGTGATATTTTTGGCGAACCTTAATTCTGACCTTATATCAGGAGATGGTTGATAAAACTTCATAAACCACGGACTATTATCTATCCTCGCCTTTATCTCACCGAAAACGACTTTTTTACTTTGCTCAGCTCGCACGGACATATTTAAGAAACAAATATTACTTCCCTTAGCTAAACCGAGATATGTTTGCGGGTCTTTAAGACAAAGAATGCGATAAACCATATATGCGATTATTATTGATGATTTAAAACTTTTGCCAGCACCTATCGCCTCACAAAAAACCGCCTCGGTATAGCTACCGTTAAACAATGCTTCCAAATCATCCTTTACTGAATCCCAGCATTCCTTAGCTGCGTTCAAATATTCTGAGCTATCAATAAAAGTGCGAATGTCAACAACCCTATGCTCATATTCAGGATGCTCTAACAGCCAAACTAAATCATCCACTTCTTTCTTGGTTGTTGTCTTGCTTGCCAATAACTTCTCTAATTCTGGAAATAACCTGTTGTCGTTCTCCATCGCTCATACCCTCCATAATCTCGTCTTTTGCTTTTAAGACTTGGTTTACCTGCGTTGTGTTATTTATCGTAACCAAGCTCTTATCCTGGATAACAGTCTGAAGTTTCCATAAAAGTTCCTCGTTCTCTTGAATAAGCCTATTCATTCCAATGACGGCGTTCCAATTTACGGGAGTGCTTTCTTTGACGCGAATGATGTCATTCTTTAATTCCCTAAGCCTTGCCTCAACCGCTTCCTTGGCAGCCTCAGCGTAGATTGGCGTATCAAACTTTGTCCTGTTCTCAGCAGCCCACTTGATGGCATTAGCGATTGTGTCAACACTGCAATCAAAGAGTTTTGCCAACTGCTCCTGGCTTAGATGACCTACAGAGAAGTTCAGCCAAATCTTTAAGTAGAGTTCCTGCGTTTCTGATTTTGTTGGTTCATACATACTTAGACCCTTATCCCTAAACCCTGAAAGTTTAGTGTTTATGCCGCTTCCACAATAATCTCATCTTGAGAAGCAACTTTATGTCCCACAATATAATCCGCACAAATCTTCTCAAGTGCCAACGCCTTTAAATTTTTCGCTCCATCTGGTAGCAATTGAATGGCTATTTTTAAGGCTTCTTCCATCACCTCAAGTTGATTTTTATACAACACGAACGATACAACTGAGGGCAACTCTGTTTGCTCTTTTAATGCCTGGGCTTCAATCTCATTGCCAAAGTTTTCGGGTAGCTTTAATAGTTCAAGACTATCCATTAGCTGAGGTTCTTCATAAGGCAAGCGTTTGGCTAATTCTTGAATTGAGATTTCCTTATTTAAATCGTGAATCAATGACGCAAGCTTTATGGGAATGGCATAGCCTCTTAAATAATTCAATTGAAGGGTTTTGATTTTGGCTTCATTATCAGCATAGTCCTGAATGATACAGGGGATTTCCTGAATGCCCAAATCTCGGCAAATTCGCCAACGATGTTCGCCATCAACGACTTCATAGGCATCGCCCCTACTTCGCACGATTATTGGCTGTGTTAGCCCTTTCTGAGCGATTTCTTGGCGTAATTTGGCTAATATATCCTCAGAGATAATATTGGGGTTATAGCTGTTTGGCGAAATCTTGCTCGTTTCAATAGCGATTATTTGTAACCCATCAGTAGCCATTCTTTACATCCTTTCTTGTGAGCTTCTGAAGCCATTGCCTCACAATGCTTGTAGTTGAACTCTCTGGAATCGCACTTACGATATTTAGAAACAATAGCGGTTAATTTATTGAGGTCATTTTTACCTGCGGCATTGCCAAAGCTGATTACCCACAGAGAAAACTTCTCAGCCCTGGCTAATAAAGTATCAAGCATATCCATCCCATCTTCTTCTGAGAACTTGCTCTTGGATAAATCATCTCCAAGAATCTTATCCAAAACAGAATATTCATTCTCATAGGCTAATGTGCCTGAATAAGGCGGGTCTAAATACAAAACATCACCTGATACCTTAGAAATAAAATCAAAAGCGTTGTCTTGCGAAACCTCATTCTTTAACCCGTTAGAAAAAATGCCAGCGTTTATCCTGTCTTTTTCCAACCTTAGAATCTCCAAAACACTCTTTAAGTTATCCTCTATGTGTTTTGTATATGTTCCCTTAATCTCGTCATACCGACCTTCCTCCATAGGGAGATTAAATGCGTTAGGTGATGAGAACTTGCTGAAAGGTCTGAGACGAAAGATAGTCTTAACCAAGAGATATTTATCTAATGGGCGTTTGGCATTGGCAAAGGCGTTATCAAGAAAAACAGCGTGACGCTTCAAGAAGACTTCAGGCACATACTCTGTTTCAATAAGATGATTATTGGCTGCGTTTGGGATGAATAGTTTTTGGATGTCCTCTTCCGTAAGCAGTATCCCGTTGTTCTCTATCAAAGCTCTGCCAGCTATCTCGCTTCTCTTAGAGATGTCATTGCCAATGACCTTAAACCCTTGAGCCTTTGCAAATAGGCTTACTGCCCCGCTGCCCAAAAAGACATCAACGAAAATCATCTTATTCCATTTATCTCTTGGGAAATACTTATGGATATAACTGAATATCAAAGAGCAGAGTTTTCTCTTATTGCCGAAGTAGGGCAAAAGAGCATCAAACATTCTCATAGTAAACCTTTCTGTTGAGGGCACAAAAAAAGAGGCACCTGGCATCCGCATCAACTGCGAAATACCAAGAGCCTCCCTTTATGGCTCTCCTAAGCATCTTAAATTGGCTTAGGCTATAAATTAACCTTTAAAACAACTTAACAAAAATATACCTGACAGACTTTAAGAATACAAGTCCCCTAAACAAAAAAGTATAAAGCATAGCAATACCCTGCCATCTTCTTGGGCTAAATGAGTTCACATTTAGTTCACATTTTTGCCCAGGATTCTTATATCTCAACAGTGATGATAACTGCGTATGTATGCTATTGCTTGTTATTGTATGTAACGGGGAATTATAAGGGTTACGACAGAATTGCAGGTTTTGTGCGAGGAAATGACTTCCGCCTAAAAAAATACAGCGGAGAGGCTGGGATTTGAACCCAGGGTCCCAGTTGCCCGGGACAACTGCTTAGCAGGCAGCTCCGTTCAGCCGCTCCGGCACCTCTCCAAAAAATTCACCCAACCTTCGCCTTTAACGAATCCATCAATGCGTCAAAAGAACGCTGGAATGCCATGACGCCCTCGTTCTGGGCCTCTTCACAAATGGTCTCCATATTCAACCCTAATTCCTGAAGCCGCGAAAGGCATGCCCCTGCGCCGTCCATATCACTTTCCAGGGTCAAAACAAGCCTGCCGTGATCGGCAAAAGCATCAACAGTCGTATGCGGTAAAGTATTCACCGTCTGCGGGCCTATTAAGTTATCGACATATATGCAATCGCTGTAAGCCGGATTTTTCGTGCTGGTCGATGCCCAAAGCGGCCGCTGTACATGCGCCCCTTGCATCATCAGGTCCCCGAACATCCTGTCGCTGAACAACTCTTTAAAGCGCTGATAAATGAACTTTGTGTTGGCTATAGCGGCCTTGCCTTTTAAAGAAGAGATCTTCTGCTTGGTTTCAAGATCTGGCGCGCGGCTGCTAAAAACATCCAATACATTATCGATCTTTGTGTCGATACGGCTGATAAAAACACTGGCAACGGAAGCAACGCCTGAAAGGCTAAGCCCCTGGCGCGACCTATCCCTTAACCCGTCCATATAGGCTGCCGCGACGCGCTCGTATTGGGAAACAGAAAAAAGCAGTGTAGCATTGATATTTATGCCTTCGCACAGCAAAGTGCGTATCGCTTGAGGGCTCTCTTTTGTGCCGGGCACCTTGACCATTATATTCGGCCTTGCCACCTTCTTATATATATGCCGCGCGTAAGCTATTGTTTTTTCCACGTCATGAGCGTATGCGGGCAAAACCTCTATGCTTACGAAACCATCCACACCGCGGGTCTGTTCATAGACGCCTTTTAGCATGTCAGCCGCGTCACGTACATCATCGGCTGTCAATTCATCGTAGATAGCTTCTAAAGAAGCGCCGTCTTTCTTAAACCGCAGTATCTTCTCATCATAAACAAATGACGAATTAATTGCCTTCTCGAATATGCTGGGGTTAGACGTAACCCCCATGATGCCCATATCAAAGAGCGACTTTAGGCCGCCGTTATCTATAATACGCCTGTCAATATTGTCATACCATGGGCTTTGGCCCAGCTGGTAAAGTTTTTTGAGCCGCGATATATCGTTCATAGTGGGAATATTGTACTCTAAGAGGTGATAATTTTGAAGTAAAAACTATAAAAATTCCTTAAAAATCGGCCGGATACGGGCGGGGGCGGAAACATCCTGGTCGATCAAAGCCTTATCTTTCATCAAACCGCAGGCGTCCTCATAAGCGGCCCTTCCATCATGATAGATGATGCCGACAGGGATCTTATCACCCCACTCCATCGCCTTTTCATAAGCCTTGGCCTTATCGTGGGCGTCGTGATCCTCCGGCAACTTATAGATGCGCTGCTTATACCAGACAAAATTGTTCTTTTTATTGAACGTGACGCACGGCTGGAGCACGTCTATGAGAGAAAAACCCTTATGCTTTACGCCCTCCTGGATCATCTGCGAAAGATGCTCTTTGTCTCCGGAGAAACTGCGCGCCACAAAACCCGCTCCCAAAACTATCGCAACCCCCAAGGGATGAAAAGGCTCGGAGATCACTCCATGGGTCTGAACCTTTGTCACAAAACCAGCATCGCTTGTTGGCGATGCCTGGCCTTTAGTGAGCCCGTAGACCTGGTTATTGTGCACAATGACCGTTATGTCTATATTGCGCCGTATCGCATGGATAAAATGATTGCCGCCCTCCCCGTAGATATCTCCGTCGCCGCTTGTTACGATAACGTTAAGGCACCTGTTGGCTATCTTTATGCCTGTGGCCGCGGGTATTGCCCTGCCGTGCAGGCCGTTAAAAAAATTACAGTCCAGATACTGGGGTAATTTAGCGGCCTGGCCTATACCGGAGACCAGGACAGTCTTGTGCATATCTAAGTCGAGCTTGACAAAAGCGTCTTTGACGGCGTCTAAGATGCCGAAGTCGCCGCAGCCCGGGCACCACGCTGTCTCGTATTTTCCTAATGATCCTATGTCGGTCATTTCAATTTTTTATACGCCTTGACTATCTCCTGCGCATCGAAAGGCAGGCCGTTATACTTATTGATGGTATTCTTAATCACAATGCCGGTCGCCCGGGTTATGAGCCGCGCGAATTGCCCGCCGAAATTATTTTCAACTACGGCCGCATACCCGGCTTTCTTCAAAAACCCGAAATATTTTTCATTCAACGGCCAGACATCGGAAAAATGCATTAGGGCCACCTTCTCTTTATCCGCGTTCAACATGTCCACCGCTTCTTTTAATGGCCCGTAAGTCGAGCCCCAGCCAATAAGAAAATTTTTAGCGTCACGCGGGCCGTACCACTTAGGCGGCCTGGAATCCTTCAAAAGGCCTGCGTTCTTCCTGTTCCTTTTTTTCACCATTTCCGGCCGCATGATATCCAGGTCTTCGGTTATACGGCCGGTCTCATCATGCTCGTCGGAATCGGCGGTAACGAAACAACACGGGTTCCCGGGCAGGGCCCTGGGGGATACACCGGACCTTGTAAGAAGGTAACTCTTATACTCTTTTATATCTTTAAGCTCATCCTGGCTCAAAATGCGCCTTTCGATCTTTACACTTTCTACGTCGAGGTCATCTATAGTCATGGCCGAATCCGCCATGAACTGGTCGGTCAGGATCAAGACCGGTATGCGGTATTTCTCGGCGATATTGAACGCGCGCGCTGTCTCGTAAAAGATATCTTCGATGGTGGCCGGCGCGATTACCGCCCTGGGAAACTCCCCATGTCCGGCATGAATAGCGAACTCCAGGTCTTCCTGGGCTGTCCTGGTAGGCAGGCCCGTGGCCGGCGCAGGCCTCTGGGCTATCACAATGACTATCGGCGTCTCTATCATCCCTGCGAGGCTCAAACCCTCTGCCATCAGCGCGAACCCTCCTCCTGACGAGGCGGTCATGGAACGCACGCCGGCAAATGCCGCCCCTAAAGCTATATTAATAGAGGCTATCTCATCTTCGGACTGCTCGACTACAACATGATAATCATCCTCTTTTGCGGCCAGATAAGTCATAATGCCAGTGGATGGGCTCATAGGATAAGCGGAGATGAACTGGCATCCTGCGGCAAGAGCGCCTAACGCCGTAGACTCACTGCCTCCGACGAACATTTTCGGCCGGCCTATTTTTTCTTTTAATACCGGCAGGCGGTTACCTTGTATTTTTTTAAAGGTAAAATCATAGCCGGCCTGGGCTATCCTGATATTTGCGTCAGCGACCTGCTTATCCTTCTCGCCAAAACTTTCTTTTATAAGGCAGGATAATACCTGCGTATCAAACTCCAGGAGCCCCAAAACAGCCCCGACAGCCACGATATTGGCCATTATCCTGTTACCGCCGTTATCCGAAGCTATCTTGCTTAAAGGAATATCCAAAGATATGCCTTTGAAAGGCGTTATCTTTACCGCGTTCGAGTCGAAGATAACAACAGAATCCTTTGTGAGTTCTTTGGTATGGCGGGAACTTTCAACGTCAAAAGCTATGAGGATATCTGTAACAGGGGACGGCGCGAGCACACGTTCGTTCGAAACCCTTACCTGAAACCAGTTATGGCCTCCCCTGACGCGGGATTGGAGCACCTGGCTGGAAAAGACAAAGTATCCCTGCCGCGCAAAAGCGCGCGACAACAATTGTCCCATCGTCTGCAGGCCCTGGCCTGCCTCACCTGCGATCTTAATGGTTAAGTCAATCTTTGACATAGTGGAGGCAATCCCGCCTTTGGCGGGATAAATTCGCCCGCCATTGATACAGTGGCAGGCTCATTTAAAAAACTTTTCCCCTTGCGCCCAGTTCGCGCCGTCTACTTCGTCTATGACAAGATATGTCGCATCCTTCGGTTTTCCGGCGACGCGCAATAAAGTATCGGAAAATTCCCTGGCGATCTGTTTCTTTTGCTCGCGCGTCAGCGAACCTACGACTTTTAAATTAACATAAGGCATGGTTGTCTCCCTGGCAAAAAGGTTTATATTTTAGGACTGGCGGGCTGTGCAATAACAAAAACTACATCCAGCGCGAGAAGGTTCGGCCAAAAGCGGGCAAGGCCTTTTTTCCCCAAATAATACGCATCAAGGATGCTTATGCCCTTTTCCCGGCAAAAATCCTTGAAGTCGCTTATGCTTAAAAAATGGAGGTTCGGCGTGTTGTACCAGCGATAAGGAAGAGATACGGTGACAGGCGCCTTTCCTTTAAAAAATAGCCTGAAACGCGCGCTCCAATATGCGAAATTAGGGAAACCGACGATAACTTTCTTGCCTATGCGAAGGGCCTCACTTATGACAAAATCGACTTTTTTGACTTCCTGCATACTCTGGTTCAATATGACATAATCAAAAGACTGCGCCGGATACTCTATCAATCCGGAATCTATGTCGCTATGAAAGACGCTCAACCCCTTTTCGACGCATTTATAAATAGCATCTTCGCTTAGCTCTATACCCTGGACCTTGGCGTTCTTCTCTTTGGCCAAAAAATATATCAAGTCGCCTGAACCGCAGCCCAGGTCAAGCACCCTTGAGCCGGGCTCTATTATCTGATAAATGATCCTGTAATCTTGCCTTACCGTATTAAATGTCATGTCCTCTTAACGTCGTAACCGAGAAAGGTCTTGTCTAAAAAGTGTTTAATTAGGCGCGTCTCCTCATCGCTCTCAAGCAGAAACGCGTCGTGACCGTACGTAGACTTGATCTCACAGTAAGTCGCATCCGCGTGGCCGGTCTTTAACTGGCGGACTATATCCTGCGATTGATACAAAGGATACAGCCAATCCGACCTGAAAGCAATGACTAAAAAACGAGTTTCGATCTTCTTGCCGGAAGGGTTAAGCTTATCCCCTGAAAGGTCGAGATAATCCATGGCCTTGGTAATATAAAGGTAAGAATTAGCGTCGAAACGTTTGACGAAATTATCCCCCCTGTATCTAAGGTAGCCCTCAACCTCAAAATCCGTAGTGAATTTAAAGCTGTAATTTTTCTCCTTGAGCCTCCTGGAAAACTTCTCTTCCATAGACTGGTCGCTCATATATGTTATGTGGCCTATCATCCTTGCAACAGCAAGCCCTTTCTCGGGCTGGGACTGCCCATAATAATTGCCGTGGTTCCAATCAGGGTCGGCCATGACCGCCTGTCTGCCGACCTCGTCAAAGGCTATCTGCTGAGGAGAATGTTTCAAGGCAGTTGCAATAGGTATGGCGCACTTTACTCTCTCCGGATATGATGCCACCCATTGCAAGACCTGCATACCGCCCATGGAGCCGCCCACAACACACAAAAGTTTATCTATCCCGAGGTGGTCCACCAGATACTTCTGGGCATCCACCATATCGCCTATCGTGATTATTGGAAAATCCAGGCCATACGCCTTTTCTGTCTTGGGGTTTACCGAAGACGGGCCTGTCGAACCCTTGCAGCCTCCGATAACATTAGAACATATGACGAAATACTTCGTAGTATCGAAGGCCTTGCCCGGCCCTATCATAGTGTCCCACCAGCCGGGGTCTTTTTCCCCTGCGTGAAATCCTGCGGCATGCGCGTCACCGGACAAAGCGTGGCAAACCAGAATGGCGTTAGTCTTATCACGGTTAAGCTGGCCGTATGTCTCGTATGCCAATGTGATAGGCCCCATCTTCTGTCCGCCGTCGAGCAAAAGCTCTTTCGGCGGCTCGGCGAAGGTAAAAAACTTCGTTTCAACAATGCCAATGCTCTTATCTTTTAATTCTTCATTCATCATTTTTCATTTTTAATTTTTAATTGTTTCTATTCCTGGAACAACCACGTTGATAAATACCTCTCACCGGTATCCGGCAGGATAACGACGATGGTTTTTCCTTCCGACTCTTTCCTCTTGGCTACCTCGATCGCGGCCCACATCGCCGCGCCGCTTGAGATACCCACGAGCACACCTTCTTCGCGCGCCAGGCGCTTTGCGATCTTCCCTGCATCCTCATTTGAAACCTGCATGACCTCGTCTAAAATATCCTTGTTCAATATGCTCGGGACAAAACCGGCGCCGATACCCTGTATCTTATGGGAACCGGGTTTACCTCCTGAAAGCACAGGCGAATCTTTCGGCTCAAGGCCTATAAACTTCATGGAAGGTTTTCTCTTTTTAAGGGCCTCGGCCACTCCGGTAATAGTGCCACCGGTACCGATACCTGCTATGAATATGTCCACCTTGCCGTCCGTATCGGCCCATATCTCCTCGGCGGTGGTCTTACGATGTATCTCCGGATTTGCCGGATTATTGAACTGCTGCGGCATAAAGGCATCGGGTAAGCTTTTTACAAGCTCTTCGGCCTTCTCCACAGCGCCCTTCATTCCCTTTGTACCGTCGGTCAGTATGACCTCCGCGCCAAAGATCTTCAATAGTTGACGGCGCTCTATGCTCATCGTATCCGGCATGGTCAATACCAACCTGTATCCTTTAGCCGCCGCGACGAACGCCAGGGCGATACCCGTGTTCCCACTCGTCGGTTCAACGATAACAGAATCCTTCTTCAGCTCGCCGCTTTTTTCAGCGGCCTCTATCATGGCTATACCTATCCTGTCCTTTACGCTCGAAAGCGGATTAAAGAATTCGAGTTTGGCAAGTATAGTGGCCTTTAGGCCTAAGCTTAACTTATTTATCCTTACCAACGGAGTGCGTCCTATGGTCTTTGTTATATCTTCATATATCTTAGGCATGATAACCTCCTTAAGCTTTCTTAAGCGCTTGTTCGATATCTGCGGTGATATCATCGATATGCTCAATGCCTACGGACAATCTTATAAAATCAGGGGTCACCCCTGTGGCCAGCTGTTCTTCCGCCGTCAACTGCTGGTGCGTGGTCGTAGCCGGATGGATAGCCAGCGTCTTTGCATCCCCGACATTAGCCAGATGCGATATCAACTCAAGGGAATCGATGAACTTCTTGCCGGCCTCAAGGCCGCCTTTGATGCCAAAACCCAGGATAGCACCGCACCCGCGAGAAAGGTATTTTTTTGCCCTTGCGTGGTCAGGGCTTGATTCAAGCCCTGGATAATTCACCCATGCCACTTTCGGATGCTCTAATAAATACTTGGCCACTGCCAAGGCGTTCTCCGAATGCCTTGGCATCCTTAGATGTAAGGTCTCAAGCCCCTGTAAAAAGAGGAACGAGTTAAAAGGCGATACAGCCGGCCCCAGGTCGCGCAACAGCGTAACCCTTGCCTTTATGATATAGGCGATATTACCCATGGGTTTTAGCGCCTCGACGAAATTAATGCCGTGGTAGCTCGGGTCAGGCCCTGAGATCAACGGGAATTTACCGTTCGTCCAGTCGAATTTTCCGGAATCAACTATCACGCCGCCCAGGGACGTGCCATGCCCGCCGATAAATTTTGTCGCAGAATACACTACAATATCCGCCCCGAAATCTATCGGACGCAGCAGATAAGGCGAAACGGTATTATCCAGGACTAACGGGATCCCGTTTTTATGGGCCAGCTTTGAAAGGCCTTCCAAGTCAGCCACATCCAGCTTGGGGTTACCTATGGATTCGGCATATATGGCCTTTGTCTTCGGCGTTATCGCCTTTTGGAACGCGTCAAGGTCATTAGACTTTACGAACTTTACGTTTATGCCTAAACGCTGGAACGTATAATGGAATAGATTATAAGTTCCTCCGTAAAGGTTATCGGCGGAAACTATCTCGTCGCCGGCCTGCGCTATGTTCAAAAGGGCCAAGGTGATGGCGGATTGTCCGCTCGAAACTGCCAATGCACCTACCCCGCCGTCTAAGAGCGCGATACGCTTCTCAAATACATCGGTAGTGGGATTCATCAGCCTGGTGTAGATATTTCCGAATTCCTTCAGGCCAAAGAGATTAGCCGCATGTTCCGTACTTTTGAACTGATAAGACGTTGTCTGGTAAATAGGGACTGCGCGGGAACCAGTTGCAGGGTCCGCCTCCTGCCCGCCATGCAACGCCAGTGTCTCTATTTTCAATTTTGCATCGATCTTGCTCATTATTTTCCTCCTCTTTACCTACTAATTATCCCTAAAACAGGGCAAACTCACAATGAAAATTTTTACGCTTACGGTTTTTCCTGCCCGAATATGTTTTCCAGGAACTTCTCCCTGCCCACCTCCTCGATAAGCATGGCAAGCCTCTGCCTGGGACTGGCGTTCTTTTTAAAGAAAGTTACCACCTTTTCAGTTATCGACAAGACTTCGTCTTCACTAAAGACCTTATTTATCCTGAAACCATCCCTTGGCATACGCCCGCCGCAGCCTCCGAGATAGACCACGAACCCGGCGCGCTTATCAGGAGTCGAGAGATCCAGCTGGCCGTGGATACCTATCTCTGAACTCTGGGGACGCGTGCAGGCATTAGGGCAGCCTGAAATAGCGATCTTGAACTTATGCGGAAGGTCCATCGCGCATCTGACACCCAGCTCATCTTCTATCCTGGCGGCCAAGGCAAATGTATTTACCAGGCCTTGTTTGCACCAGTTATTGCCAGGGCAGGAAGTCGTTGTCCTCAAGCGAGGGCCGGAGGCGCCCCTGCATATACCGGCGGCCTCAAGCTCTTTTTCAACATTAACGATATCTTCCAGCTTTATAAAAGGGACCTCTAACCCCTGGCGGGTCGTAGCATGCACGAATCCCCTGCCGTATTTCTCTGATATCTCAGACAACTTTTCAAGATGCTTTTTCTTATAAACCCCTGCCGTCATCCTTGTGCGAAGCACGAAAAAACCATCCTGCTTCTGCCTTAAGAAACCGCTTTTTTTTAAAACATCGTAGTCGATACTCTGTGTCATCGTCTTCTCCTTTAAATACAACGCAACGCGCGCTTAGCTGAGGTGATAGTCCTGTCTATGTCTTCCTTGGAATGCGCGAATGAAAGGAAATTGGCCTCGAACTCCGACGGAGCGAACAACACGCCCTGCTTAAGCATTTTGCGGTAAAATCTCCCGAATTCTTTTTTATGCGCGAATTTCAAGCTGAACATTCCTCCGAATACAATAACATTCAGGCCGATACCTCGAGCCTTAGCCTCTGCCTTTAGGCCCGAAGAGATGGCCTCTGCCAACCTGCCAAGCCGCGGATAATCATCCTTCAATTTTTCTAAAGCCTCGAGCGTGGCTATGCCCGCCCTCATCACGACCGGATTGGCTGAAAATGTAGATGCCTGATACACGCTGCCTGAAGGCGCAAGGTTATCCATTATTTGTTTATGCCCACCGTAGGCGCCAATAGGCAAACCGCCTCCGATTATCTTGCCCAAGCATATAAGATCGGGCGTGATGCCGGCTTTCTGCGCGAATGCCCCAAAACCAAAACGGAAGCCCGTGATCACTTCATCAAAAATAAGCTTTACCCCGTATGCCTTAGTCAATTTACGCAATAGTTTTAAAAAAACTGCATCCGGAGGTAATACCCCGTAGTTCCCGCCTACAGGCTCAACCAATACAGCGGCTATATCATTGCCGCGTGTTTCAAATATCCTTTTTAATTTTTCCGGATCACCGAGAGGCAGGACAAGCGTATGCTTGATGAAATCTTCCGGTATGCCGGAGCTTACGGGTATGCTTAAAGTAGAAAGCCCGGAGCCGGCCTTTGCCAAAAGATGATCCGCATGGCCGTGATATGAATTTTCAAATTTTAATATCGTGTCACGCCGCGTTACTGCGCGCGCGAGCCTTACCGCCCCCATCACAGCCTCGGTGCCTGAATTGACAAACCTTATCTTTTCGATAAAAGGTACCGCCTTATGTATCCTCTCAGCCAATTCTATTTCCGGCGCGCTCGTCATACCGAAGCTCAGGCCCAGGCCTATGTTTTTTTTCAGGTCCCGTATTACCTGCGGATACGCGTGCCCCAATATCAGAGACCCCCACGAAAGCACATAATCGATATATCTTCGGCCGTCATAGCCATAGACTTTGGAACCGCTGCCTCTCTTTATTAAAAGCGGCCGGCCGCCGACATAGGCAAAACTGCGCACAGGGCTGTTCACCCCTCCGGCAAATAGCCTCTTCGCCTTTTCCAACAAAACATCAGTAGATCTTCCTTCCATACACACCTCTATCTGAGACAAAACGGACAGACCGTTTTGTCTCACTTAGTTAGCCAATGAGCTGCGTCTTTAGCGTGATAAGTAATGATCAAGCCGGCACCTGCGCGCCTGATGGACGTCAGTATCTCAAAAACCATCTTCTTCTCATCCCATAACCCTCTTTTTGCGCCGTATTTGACAAAGGCGTATTCTCCGCTGACATTGTAGGCTGCCAGAGGAAACTTAAATTTCCAGCTGGCCTCTCTGATAATGTCGAGGTAGCTCAACGCCGGCTTTACCATAACCATATCTGCGCCTTCTCGGATATCGCAGGCGATCTCCTTGAGGGCGGCTTTCGCATCGGAATGATCAAGCTGATACCCGCTCCTGTCGCCGAATGCCGGCGCGGAATCTGCCGCCTGGCGGAAGGGCCCATAGAAATTCGATGCGAATTTAGCGGAATACCCTAGTATCTTCGTCTTCTTCAGACCATTTCTATCCAAGGCCCTTCTGATAGCCAGGATCTGCCCTGAAGCCATGGCAGAAGGCGCAACCCAATCCGCGCCTGCTTCGGCATGCCTTAAAGCCATTTCACTTAAAGCGTTTAACGTCTTTTTATTATCAATTTTTACTTGTGTCTTGCCTATGCCCGTCAGGGTATGACTTCTGTCTTGCGGCTTAATGATCCCGCAATGCCCATGCGTTGTGTAACCGCAGAGGCAAACATCAGTAAAAACCGCGATATTCTTGAATTCATTTTTTAATGTCCTGACAGCTCGTGAAACGATATTCTCCCCGGCGTAGGCTGACGTGCCTGCCGCGTCTTTTTTAGACGGAATACCGAACAAGAGGACTTTGTCGATGCCGAGTCCGCGGGTTATTTTGATATCCCTGAGCAGACGGTCCAAGGAAAACCTGTAGACGCCGGGAAAGTTTTTCACGCTCTCTTTTTTCCGTTGGCCCTCGACTACAAAATAAGGATGGATCAGGTCTTTAACTTTAAGCTTAGTGCCCATGGATCCTCTTTGCGTAACGAACCACATTGCCTACGACAAAAACCGCGGGAGGTTTAACAGCGTATCGCACGGCCTTCGCCGCGATGTTACCGAGCGTGCCCGTTACGATCCTCTCTTGAGGCGTCGTGCCCTTTTCAATAAATGCGCAGGGCGTATTTTTTTTACGGCCCGATTTTGACAAGGCCTTTATGACATTGCGGATATTGCCGACCGCCATAAGATACACGAGGGTATCGCAATCCGGCGCGTCTATCGGCCCGCCGTTGCTCTTTCTGCCCGTCAGGACAGCGATAGAAGAATACCTGCCTTTGCGCGTTAACGGAATGCCGAAACTTTCGGGCGCGGCAAATGCCGAGGTCACGCCCTGTACGATCTCAAAAGGGATGCCCCGCTTTTTCAAATAGAGAGCTTCTTCAATACCATGGCTGAACACAAGAGGGTCTCCGCCTTTTAAGCGCGCCACGATCTTGTTGCCGCGGGCTTTTTCATAAATCAACCTATTGATCTGCGCCTGTTCCAAAAGATGCAGGCCATCGGCCTTGCCGACGCAGATGACTTGAGCGTCTTTTTTTGCAAATTTCAAAAGTGCGCTTGGAGCAAGAAGATCATACAAGATGACATCGGCCTCCTTGATACGCTTCAAGCCCTTGACTGTGATAAGCTCCCAGTCACCGGGGCCTGCTCCGATAATATAGACCTTGCCATTCTTCATAGCCTCTTTCTCCCGACTATAGCCAGGCTCCCCTGCTTTGGATGCGTGGCAAAAACATCCAAAGGAAATACTTCAGACGCCCGATGTTCCAGCCCCAACCTTATCAATGCCGCGTGGGCCACGACTAACGCGTCGATAAAACCGCTGTCCACCAATCCTATACGCTCCCCTATATTACCGCGTATATCGACAAGCACAAGGTCCGGCCGTAACGAACTGATCTCCGCCTTGCGCCTCGAACTGCTTGTGCCAATGCGGCTGCCGGCGGGTAATTGCGCAAGCTTCAAGTCAGCGCGTGAGACTAAGGCGTCAAAAGGGCTCAACGCGTGCGTCTGGACCAAGACCTCAAGTCCCACAGGCAAAGCCTTAGGCAAGTCTTTTGCGCTGTGCACCGCGACATCGACATCTCCGGACAATAACGCCTCGTCGATCTCTCTGGTAAAAAAATCCGAACCCTCAACCTCGGAAAGCGGTGTTGCCCTGTCTTTGTCCCCTGTTGTCGTGATCACGCGCACCACAAACCGCGCATCACGATAAAGGCCTTTTAAGACAGGCAAGGCCTCAAGGGCCTGCTTTCTTGCCAACGGGCTTGGCCGTATTCCGATCCTGATCTCCATAAATACCTCTTAAAAAAATACTCTGCCTTACTTGCAATAAGCGCCCTTATCTCATCTGTGACCGGCCGCGAATAATTATCGCCTGAACTGATCTGGTCAAGGTCGAATAGCCTAACGCCGCGCAACCCGCGGATATCAGGCTCAACATCCCGCGGCAAGGCCAGGTCAAAAATGATAACGCCTTTTTCCGTGTGCCGGTTTCCCTGGAAAATATCTTTTTTCAGGACAAAGTGTTTGCTTGCTGTAGCGCAAAAAATGATATCCGCCTCATCCAACCTATCATAAAACTCATCGAACCTTAGTGCGGCCGCATCAAATCTTGCCGCAAGTTCTTTTGCCCGCGCTATAGTCCTGTTGGCAACAAAAACACAGGATGCGCCATTTAATGCGCACTCTTTAGCCAATGCCGCAGCTACCAGCCCTGCGCCGAGGATGAATATATTCTTGCCCTCAAGCCCAGCGCTTAACACGCGCGCATTTTCTACAGCCGCGCCTGCTATAGAAGGGCCCTCCTGGAATAGATCAAACTTCCGGCGCGCGAGTTTACCGGCAAATATGGCGCGCTCAAATACCGCGTTCACGAACGGGCTCGTAGCGCCGGCTTGCCTAGCTATCAAATAGGCCTGGCGCACCTGGCCCAATATCTCTTTTTCTCCGACGATATCTGATTCAAGGCCAGAGGCAACGCTAAAGAGGTGTTCAACAGCCGACCGGCCCTCTTTCTCATAAGTTTCATACTTTTCCAATAGCGGCCGTGAAGCCAAAAAACCTAACAAGTCCTTAAGATGGATCGAATTATCGGCCTCGCAATAAACCTCCACCCTGTTGCACGTCGACAAGATCACCGCGCCTTTTAAAGGCCAATGCCTTCTGACCGATGCAAGCGTCTCTTCCAGATCTTTCGAGGCGACAAAAAAACGCTCGCGCACTTCAAGCGGAGCGCTCCTGTTATTTATTCCGACCAGAAAAAAACTCATCGATCCTTTCCTCCAGGAACTCCTTGAACTCTTTCGACAAAGGCGGATTTTTGGCATCTGTCGAAACAGAAACAACCAGCCCTTGCCTCTTGATAACGGCAGGCGCTATGAATTCACACGCCAAAGCCTGGTCCACGACATTGGCCCAAATGCCTTTCTTTTTCGCATCCCTACTGACCTTCTCATTGACCTCGCGCTCTGAGGTCGCCGCGATCGCCAGCCGTGCGCCTTTCATATCAGCACTTCTGTAGCCCCTTTTGAACCAACAGATACGGCCGGCCAGGGCTAAGCGCTCAAGATAAGTCGTGGCATGCGGGGCAACGACCCGGACATCGGCTCCAAAGGCGCGAAGCATCCGAACCTTGCGCTCCGCCACAGGCCCTGCGCCGACAACAACGACGCATTTATCCTTTATATCTAAACCTACCGGGTAATACTTCACTTTTTCCCTCTAACTTATCCGACTTTCAACGGCCTTGTATGGATACCGCACTCGCCGCCGCACTTGCTTGTGCCTATCCAGCGGCCGGCTCGTTCATTGTCTTCATTTGTTATCTTCGTGCACGGGGCGCAACCAAGTGAACGATACCCCTCTGAGTATAAAGGATTAACAGACACTTTATAAAGAGCCAGATACTGCCAGACCTCGCGCTCTTTCCAGATCAGGATCGGATTAAGCTTGATCAAGCCCCTGTCCCGTTCTTCCACCTCTTTGTAATCCGTCCTTGTGCGGCCTTCCGTGCAGCGCAGGCCCGTTACCCAGCATTTAACGCGCATTTCATCGACCGCGCGCTTTACGGGCTCAACCTTGAGCACGTCGCAACATCTGTCAGGGTCTGTCTCATAGAGTTTATCAGAAATCTCAATATCGTTCTTAAAAACTTTCAACTCCGGATAGCGCTTAACTTCATCATTCATGAACTTAATGGTCTCCGCCGGTTTAAAGCGCGTCGTCACGATAAAACCGCGTATTTTTGGATCCACCCTCTTAGCCAGGTCCCAAACAACCACGGAATCCTTACCAAGGCTGTTAGCCACGACCAGAGAATCGCCGTATCGCTTATACGCCTCCTCTATGAGGCCCTTAGACCTTGTCACCTTTTCTTTAAAATTCAGGGTTTCAACCAATTCTTTCAAGTCATCCTTATTATCCAATAAACTCATTTCTCCTCCTTATCTTTGCCTATTAGAAGTGTTTTTCCTTTCAAAGATAACTTCCGTGCCTGCTTGTTAATTTTAAGCGGGTTAGCTTAAAATTAATAAGCGCCCAGGCTAGGAAGTAAACGCTTATACCTTATCTTTGCCTATTAGAAGTGTTTTTCCTTTCAAAGATAACTTCCGAAGTAAACGCTTATACCTTATCTCTTGTTTTTGTTTTGTTCATATCTGGTAATCTTCTTTCTTGAGACGGCCGAACTTTACCTTATTCCATACCCTCTCATGATAGTAATAAAGGAACATCTTGACAGCATCGGCACTCGCGACAGCCACCACCGACTCGCGCATATTCTTGCTATAGAGGTATACGGCGGCGACTGTAATGATATACCCTGTCAGGCGCCAGGTAACAGCTTTTACAATACTCCTTTTTGGATGTTCCATTTACCCCCTCCAATACATAATTATTATAATCATATTACTTATGTTTAAGTGCAAAAAAAATCCGGGCGTTTCGTCCGGCTTTTGTAACTATATCTGATACGTTAGTTGTTCGTTCTTAACCTTTGCCGCCAATTTGTCAAAAGTGGCCTCTTTGAGCCTCTTTATTACCTCTATATTAATATCACTCCAGACCTGTGTCATTACCTCGCTTGAATCAGAAGACTTACGCCCCTTCGATCTTTTCGGAGCCTCGAGTATGGCGTCATCGATGGCCCCTACGACATCCGCTAAACTGATACGCGTTGGGTCTTTGGCCAGATAATACCCACCGGAGACACCGCGTGAGCTCGTGACAATGCCGGCATTTTTTAATCTTATAAGCAGCTGCAAGAGAAAATTGTGAGGGATATTCTGCGATTTGGCTATCGTGCTTATCTGTATAGGCATCTGCGCCTGATACCTTATAGAAAGCTCCAAAACAGCCTTAGCCGCGTACTCTACTTTTGCCGGTAATTTCATCCGCTCCGCCTCTCCAATCCAATAGATTAGTTACTTGATTATGTAAGTATACTATTAAAGGCCATATTGTCAACTAATTTTTTAAAAAAATTATAGGCTTGAGTTACCGGTGAAATTAAAGTAAAATATCGTTCAAACCACATGATCATTTTAACAGGCATTCTGGCTTTTTTCAGCGAGTATCTGGATTCGGCGCTAGGCATGGGCTACGGGACAGCCCTTGCCCCCGCCCTGATAATAGCTGGGTATTCGCCGTTAAAAGTCATCCCAGCCATCCTCGCCTCGCAATTCGTCACGGACATAGCTACGTGTTTTCTCCACCATCGTGCCTGCAATGTGGACCTGAAGGCCTCATCAAAAGATTTCAAGGTGGCCACGACACTCGGCCTCATCAGTTGCGCAGGTGTCGTAACCGCGTCTTTTGCTGCGTTCCACATCCCGGCGCGGGCCCTTTCTATCTATATAGGCCTGCTCGTCACAGGCGTAGGCGTTCTGATACTTTTTCAAAGCAACAAATGCGCCGTCTTCTCCTGGAAGAAGATATCCTCTTTGAGTTTTCTGGCGGCATTCAATAAGGGTATTTCTGGCGGAGGGTACGGACCGTTAGTCATGGGCGGACAGATACTCTGCGGGGTCAACACAAAAAACGCAGTAGGCATAACCGCTTTTGCCGAGGCCCTGACATGCCTTGTAGGATTTTCTATTTATCTGTCTATGGGGCATGGCAACATAGACTGGAAACTGATAGGCATACTTACGGCATTCAGCCTCCCGTCGATCCCTATCGCAACGGCAACGGTCAAAAAGATCCAAACACCGCACCTCAAGAAATTCGTCGCCATCCTCATTATCCTTTTAGGCATCCTGACCCTTCTTAAGGTAGCTTCAAAGGCCTGATACCAATAAATAAACCCGCCCTTTTAAAGGGCGGGTTAAAATGTGCTTGTTTAGATATTCTTTCGCAGGAAGGCCTTATTTATAAAAATCGAGTAACTTGGCCAGGAGACACTCTTCGAGATACTCAAGGCTAATTGGCTTGGTAATATAATCAAACGCCCCAAGCTCCATGCACTTCTCTGCTATGGCGGTCTCGGAGACCGCAGTTATCATTATGACGCCGATATCTTTATTGACCTCTTTGATCTTTTTTAAGACCTCGATGCCGTCGCTTTTCGGCATACGTATGTCCAGAAGGACAATATAAGGCACACTTTCCTTTACTATCTTGACCGCGTCCTCGCCATTGTCGGCATCGTAGACCTCATAGCCTTTTTTCGTAAGGAACTTCTTTAGCATCTCCCTTATAGGCTTTTCGTCGTCAACAACCAGTATCTTTTTCATCGTGTCTACCCCTTTATTTTTTCCCTACTTCTTTAGCCAGCGGTAGCCGGACAATAAATGTCGTGCCTTTTCCTAATTCGCTTTCTACATCTATCGTGCCGCCGTGATTTTCAACTATCCCGAAACAGACCGACAGCCCTAACCCAGTCCCGCTCTTCTTTGTCGTAAAAAACGGTTCGAAGATGCGTTTAATGGTATCTTGGCTCATCCCCGGCCCTGAATCCTTAAAACAGACCGCTGCCACCTTTTGCCCGGCCTTAAGCTTGGATCCTTTGCGCATCTCTACAGACTGCATTATCTCAGAAAAACTAGATAACGTCAAGATTCCGCCCTTCTCCTCCATCGCCTGTATGCTATTTAACATGATATTTAAAAAAACTTCGTGCAGCTGGTTCTGGTCGCCATCCACAAATAAGGGCTCTTTTGAAAGCTCGTTGACGATTTCCACACGGCCGGTGGCCTTGGCCTGGTATTGCAACAGTTGCATAGACCTGTTCAAGATCTCATTGGCGTTGATGCGGGAAAAGACCACCTCTTTTTTCCGTGAAAACTCCAAAAGCCTCTTTATGATATCACCTATGCGCGCGACCTGCTGGCGGACAATGCGCACGGATTCTTTAGCGGACTCCGGCAGGTTCTCATCCATCTCCATCATCTCCGATTCACCGGATATCACGAAAAGGGGGTTATTGATCTCATGGGCCACACCTGCGGCTATCTGCCCTAAGGAGACCATCTTTTCGGCCTGGAGCAATTCATCCTGCACTTCCCTGAGCCTTAAGAATGCCTCCTCTAACTGCTTCTTGGATTCATCGGTATCTTCCAATATGCTCAACATCACATCCCTGCTCTCGGTCAACTCTTTAAGCGACCTCTCAAGGCCATCCTTGTGCTTCTCGGTCTCATCCCTGGATCTCTTAAGGTCATCCATGAGTTTTGTAACTTCTCTTAGATCCTTGGCCAGGCATACGAGCCCTAACATATTATTTGAGGCATCTTTAATGGAACGCGTGCCCAGATAGACCTCCATCTCCCTGCCTGATCTGGCAAGAAGGGATATCTTTTTATCTTTCAGCGCGCCTTCCTCGATAAGCCCCTTTAACCCCCAGCTGACAATATATCTGTCCTTCTTTGAGAATATCTCGGTAGCCTCCCTGCCCTTCAACTCCGCTTCAGGATACTCCAACAACTCACACGCCCTCATGTTTACAAGGTCTATCATGCCCTGCGGGGTGACGACGAACAAGATATCCGACATGTTCTGGATTATCTTATTAAAATAATCTTTAGATACCATGCCCTGCCGTAATTCATTCACCATTTCGTTAAAGTCCACCGCCAGCTCTTCGAATTCATCGCCTGAATGGATATCGATTATATTATCAAGGGCACCTTTTTTTATTCTTTCGTATCCTGCCCTGAATATATCGAGCGGTTCCATAACTTTTTTTGAAATAACCACGCTGATGACATACAATAAGACCATCATTAACGCCCAAGTGAACAGCAGGCTCAAGGCATCTGCCCACAAAGAAGAGAATATCTGCCTCACATCCCGAAGGCAATAGACATACCAGTCTCCGACCGGATCAAAGATAGAACCCTCGATCTTTGAAAAACCTGCCACAAACTCACCTAAACCGCGGGCTTTGATCACCCTGCTGTCTGAAGCCGCATCGAGAGAGATAGCCTCAGACGTTAATCTCAGAAGGCCTGTCGGAAAAGCCCGCCCAAGGTCTAAGGCAAATATGCTATCTCCCTGAGGCGTCAGGATACCGGCAAAAGCACCCCTGCCCAGATAAATATCAAAGATCGAACCCAAAAACCTGTCTTTTTCGATAACTACCCTGGTGACGCCTATGGCCATCCCGCTGGCATCTACTACAGGACAAGCTAAAATAAATGACCTCATGTGATCGTCGCTATCGTAATCGGCGCCGCTAAAATAAACCGCTCCGAGCCCGCTCTTATACGCCTTCTGCCACCACTCCTGCTCGCCATAATAGTAATGCGCTGTCTTTCTTGTCGTGGCCATGACCGCGCCATTCTTATCCATGATCGAGACTTCTACTACTGGGGCCCCAAATGTCTGCTTTAAATTCATTAAAAAAACCCCTACAGGCCTCACGGATAATTCATCTTCAAACTTCTCCCATCCGCCTTTATCCCATAATGCCTCTATACCTTTTATAGGCCCGGTGACATCCTCTCCGGGCGCTGACGCATACAACAAATTAGCCTTCTCAACAGCAGCCCGGACAAGCTGGCTATTAGAACTTATAAAAACGAGATGGTCTTTTATGTTTAAAACCTCGGATTGGAAACGCTTGGAAATTAGCTCCGCAACTATAGCCAGGTCTTCGGAATTCCTGTTGATGACAAAAGCCTTGTAATTGGTATATGCTGAAAAAATAATGGCCCCAAAAAACAACGCCCCAAGGGACAAAGTTATGGCGACTACTTTATGGCGGATACTCAATCTAAAGGTCATGGGGCTTTCTTCTCTCTGTCCTCTAAAATATTGCACTTTGCCTTAAGCTCGTTTATCTGTTCTTTGAGATGCAGGATGGCCTTCTCCCTGTCCATGGACACCTTATAAAAGCGCTCCAGGTCGCTTATCTTCTTCAATAACTCCGCCTGCATCTCCTTTAATTCGGTGATATCCTGCCCTACCGAGAGTACCGCCGAGATATTCCCTTCGGAACTTTTCAAGACACTGTTATTCCAAAGCACAAGGCGCTCCCTGCCGTCCTTGGTTAAGATGCATGACTCTTTCTGCCGGTGCGGGCCGATATCGCCGCCAAGGATCTCATCAAAAACGGCCTTGACCTGGCTGCGGCTTGAAAACGGCACGAACTGGTCAAACCAGAACCTGCCCAAAGACTCCTCCACCTTAAAACCTGTTACCGCCTCGACCGCGTCATTGACGTATTTTATCCTGCCGTCCGGCAAAAGCACCAATACTATACTCGGCGCCAGATTAAGCACCTCGGAGGTAAAACGTTTCTGCTCTAAGAGATCGCCATATAATATAGTCAGCTCTTCATTTGTATTATTGATCTTTTTATTCATGCCCTCCAGCGTATCGAGCATATTGTTAAATTCGAGGCTCAACCCGCCGACCTCGTCCTCGGATGCCGCCGCAAGACGGCCGGATAGATTCCCGGAATCTGTTATCTCCTTGATAGCCGTTTTAAGCTTGACCAGCGGCATGGTGATATGCCTTGTCAGGACCTTCACCATAAATATAAAAGAAAAAGCCAGGAACAAGATAACCGACCAGAGCAAGAATAAAATATCCCGATGAGGGAATAAGGTATAACTGTCCTGGTCGGTAATACGCAATATGCCTATCGGGTCGCCTAAGATGTCCCTTACCAGTATGTCTAAGAATAAATATCCTTCGGCGCCTTCCTTAAGATCTTTCTTAACCAAAAAAGCCTTCTGCGTATATAACAACTCTTTCCACGAAGTAAGTAACAAGGTATCGGGAAAGCGGGATACATCTGCGGGGCTCTTGCCGGAAAAAGAAGAATAATGAAAAAATTCCGCTTTGACCCCTAATTTCAGGCTTATATTCTTTTCAAACCTGTCGTCCAGCAAAAAACTAAGTACGAGGGTTCCAATGCGCCCATCCTGGCTTTTGGCGGCCTGAATAGGCAATGAGGAAAAAAACCACAACTTATCATCACCGCTGTACCAAAACCCGGAGGTCTTCCCCATCGAAGAAACAAGCTTGGGCAATCCAAGATTATGGGCATCTTCCAAAAAGGTATTGTCGGACAACTTTATGCTGCCCTGGTCGTCCAAAACAGCGATACCGTCTAACTCAAAGCGCCGCTTCAAGGAAGATGTCAAATTACCGAAAATGGCCCGATCTGGGGCAGACAGTAAGCCGGTAATACGCTGGTCCTCGGAATATACCTGTGCCGCGCCTTCCAAAACTGTGCGGCTAGCATCGAAAAAGAACATAAGGCTATCATAGCTATGTTCTAAAAACCTGGACCTTACCCTGTCGGAATATGACATAAGCCAGAAACGGCTGAATAAAAACGAGGACAGGATAACAAATACGCTGAAACCTAAAAAGATGAGGACTAAACGGCGGCGTATCCCTATGCTGAATTTGATCTTTTGCTGTGGCAAGATATATTCCTTTTTAAGGTGGCGGCGCCGAAGTCAGAGTCTTCGGCATCCGCCTTTTGCCGCCAGAAGCGGCAAAATGGCGGAGAGGGTGAGATTTGAACTCACGAGGGACTTGCGCCCCTGCCGGTTTTCAAGACCGGTGCATTCAACCGCTCTGCCACCTCTCCAAACAAGCACATTTATGTGCGCGCGAAGCGCGCATGAAGCACATTGAAAACCTTATTGTAATATCCGAGAAAAACTATTATCAACCATTTTCAAATCTTTATGGCCTTTAACATCTCAGCTTTGGACATTCCAAACTGCCCAAGGGCCTGGTCTGCATCTTTATTATACAGCCTGAAAAAAACCGCCGCTTCATCAGCCTTATGGACATCCCTGTTATCCATGATCTTCAATATCTCGGAGCGTAACTTAAGCTCCTTAATGACATCCAGGGCCGGCATGCCGCTGGCACGGGCTATCTTATCACGAAAAACAGAGGTCGGGCTCTGTTCGATGAAGACGCGCTTTTCATAATCATGCCGCCAGACGGTGGATAATAACACCTTCTTCTGTTCCATGCCGGCTGTCTCGGCTACCTCTGCCACTACGCGGAATACCTCATGCTTGACATGGAACTTTGTCATAGTAATAAATACATCTATAAGATTGACCAATGTCTCCGGTATATTCATCGGCTCGTTCTCAAGGCGGATAATAGCTTCACGCGCGGCGCTGGCGTGTATCGTGCCCATGCAGTATTTTCCGATATTCATGGCTGTCATGAGGTCCTGCGCCTCTTCACCCCTTACCTCGCCTACGACTATGCGCTCCGGGCGCATCCTCAAACTGTTCTTTACAAGGTCGGCCAACGTTATTTCGTCGTCGCTTTCTAAGCGCGACCAGCTCTCTTCTTTGGTAGTGCTTAATTCAAGCGTGTCCTCGATGATCACAAGCCGTTCTTTGTCCGGTATAAAACTCAAAAGCGCGTTTAATAGGGTGGTCTTGCCGGCCCCGGGCGCCCCTAATATCAATAGATTGGCCGGCCGTATCGACATCCCCTCCATATAAAGCCACAGGAGGGCCGCCATGTCATAATTCATAGCACCCTTGCGTATCAGATCGATTATGCTTAAAGGATTTTCCTTGATCTTCGTGATCGTGACCTGCGGCCCGAAAGGCGAAAGGGCTATGTTCACACGCCCCTGTATATTTGCCAACTCAAGGTTATTCAATTTCCTCAAAGACGTCCTGCCGGAAAAGGCCACGAGTTTTTTAATGAACACATCCAGCTCTTTTGTAGACGAGAACCGCTTATCGGTCCTGATAAGCCCCTGATAAGTATGATGGACATATATCGGGTTTAACGCGTTGATTATGATATCTTCGGTATCAGGGTCTTTTAACAGCCCTTCGATTATGCCGTAGGTAAAAAACTCGTCGAGGAACTTCTGGCGCTCTTCTTCATTAGAGAGTTCGCTCAAGGTCTTGCTCTGCATGAACGCGTCATGCGCCGTCGCGCCGTAGAGCTGGGATATCACGTCATTTACGATATTTTTCTTCTCCGCGTCGTTCTGGAGAAAATTTATCTTGCCGAATAATTTATCCAGTATCCTGGCCTCGATATCTACTTTTTTCTTCTCCATTTTACCCCCTGTCAGGCACCATATTTAGGCTGCCTGCCCAATTCCACCAATAATCCGTCTATTTCTTTCTTAAGCTCAAGCACCCTCTTCTCGCGGCCAAGCATTATCTTATTATGTTTCTCCAAGGCATATAGTTTTGCCGTAAGGCCTTCCTCCGCCTTTCTGCGTTCAGTGACATCGAATGCATATTCTATCATCATAACGAGGTTACCATTCTCGTCAAAGACGGGGTCGCCGTGCACTTCCATATTTTTAGGTTCACCGTCGCGGCTGTAATGGATGTGCTCTGTCTTGACGGCCCGCCTGGTCTTCTTTACCTCGGTAAGCGGGCAGATATGCTCCTCTGCACACGGCATGCTTGATTTATGCGTCTTTACATGACACGTCGCATTCTCGTCTAATTCGCCAAAACCGCAGGCCTTGTTGGCGAAGACTATCCTGTATGTTTTGACGTCTATGACATAGAAAGGATGGTTAATGGAATCTATGATCTTTTGCACAAAACCCGGAGTATTTTCCGTCATCCTACCTCGTGCCTCCTGCTATCGCGCGGACAATATCCTTTTTTGTCAATACGCCTGCCAATTTTGAGCCCTCTACCACAGGCAGGTAATAAGCGTCTTTTTCGATCATAAGCGTCGCGGCATCTTCAATAGCGGCGTCTGCGGCTATAGTTGAAGGATCTTTCTCCATAATATCCGACACCTTGGATGCCGTTATCTTCTTCATCTCCTCTTCATACCTCTTGGCGCCCAACGTCAAAAAACCAAGCGAAAGATTGATAAATGTAGGAAGGTGGACCTTCTTATCCTGGAACATCACGCCCTCTTCCTTGACTATGCCCAATAGCTTGCCGCTGGCATCCACCACCGGCGCCCCGCTTATATTCTTGTTCACGAACAATTCCGCTAAAGCATGTACGCCCATTTCAGGGCTCACCGTAACAATCTCTTTGGTCATGATATCTCTTACCAGCATATTGCCTCCTGTTTTTTCATTAAGGTGCGGCGCCGAAGTCAGAGTCTTCGACATCCGCCTTTTGCCGCCACTGGCGGCAAAATGGCGGAGAGTGAAGGATTTGAACCTTCGTACCCCTTGCGGAGTAACGCGCTTTCGAGGCGCGCGCCTTCAACCACTCGGCCAACTCTCCAATCTAGGAACTTCAACACCTTGGTTTCCACTCCGAGATAAACCTTCTAAAGGAATTCGATCTCCTTAATGCACTCCCGCACAGAGTCTATGAATTTAGGGCACCGCATGGCCTCGCCTGTCCTATCTTCCTTCGACCACGAATAACTGCTTAAAAGACGCTGTATAAATAGCTCCGGCTATATCACCGCACCTTGAAATAAAACGCGAAAATGAAAAATCACCGCTCAAAAAATGGAATGCCCAGGCTATGATCAGGATGTTGACGATATAGATGGAAAAGATCGAAAAAAGGTAGTTCTCTTTAAGCAGGCCGGGTTTCTTTTTCTTCAAGGTATTGGCGGCAAAGACCATATGCATTGTAAAAGTGAAAGACGCCAAAAACGCGAAATACGGGAACGCCAAGGCGTCTTTCCATATGAGATATACGAAATAATAAGCCGCAAAAGACACAATAGTAAAAAACGGCACGCAGAACCCGGCCACCTTTACCCAGGGAGAAAGGAACCCTATGGTCTTCTCGGCCATGTTCTTTGCTGCATCAAATACCTGGGCGGGCTCATACAAGAGCATGTGAAGGATCAAGTAAACCACAACGCCCCAGCCGAAAGCCGAAGAAACCGGCTCGCTCATAGTGCGCAGATCCTCCAAAAACGATACCGTGATACCTATGACCACAGGCAATAACAAAAGTGCCAGGATAAATTTCAAAATACTTAGCAGCCTATCTTTCAATTTTGTCTATGCCTCCCATATACGGCCTGAGCACCTCTGGTATGAGGACGCTGCCGTCCTTTTGCTGATAATTTTCCAAAATACAGATGACCGTGCGCGCCAATGCCACACCGGAACCGTTCAAGGTATGGACGAACTCCGTCTTTTTGGTCTCCTTGTTCCTGAATCGTATATTCGCGCGGCGCGCCTGAAAATCGCAGAAGTTCGAACAGCTTGAAACCTCAAGCCAGGCATCCATGCCCGGTGCATAAGCCTCAAGGTCATAGCACTTTGAGGCGGCAAAGCTGATATCTCCGGAGGCAAGCATCTGGACGCGATATGTAAGGCCCAAGGCCTGCAGGACCGCCTCAGCGTTGCCTAACAATTTCTCAAGCTCATCAAAAGAATCCTTCGGTTTGACGAATTTGACGAGCTCGACCTTGTCGAACTGGTGCACGCGCACAAGGCCCTTGGTGTCCTTCCCGTAAGACCCTGCCTCGCGCCTGAAGCACGGTGTATAGGCGGTATAATATATCGGCAAGTCCTGCTCATCTAAGATCTCATCGCGATGGATATTTGTCACCGGCACTTCGGCCGTAGGTATCAAGAACAGGTCCTCGTCTTTTAAACGGTACATATCGTCTTCGAGCTTAGGCAGTTGCCCTGTCCCTGTCATGCTCGCGCGGTTCACTAAGGCCGGCGGCCATATCTCCTGATACCCATGCCTAGACGTATGCAGGTCGACCATAAAATTGATAAGCGCGCGCTCCAGCCTGGCCCCCAATTTCTTGTACAGGATAAAATTCGAACCCGAAAGCTTTGCGCCCCTGACAAAATCAACTATATCCAGATACTCGCATATATCGGTATGGGCCCGTATCTTAAAATCGAATTTCTTAGGGTCTCCCCACTGGCGCACTACCTTGTTGTTTTTAGGATCGCCTACGGGGACCGAATCGTGGACGATATTAGGAATAAACAGAAGGAGCCTGCCCAACTCATCTTCTTTCTCCCGCAACTTCGCCTCGAACTCATCGATCTTTGAAGCCACGCCCTTCATGGATGCTATCGTATCCTTTGGATCCTTCTTTTCTTTTATGAGGAGCGTTATCGCGTCGTTGGCTTCATTTTTCTTTCGCCGCAGGTCGTCTAATTCCAGAAGTATCTTCCTGCGCCCTTCGTCTAAGGTTATTACCTCATCGAGATCGAACCTGCTGCCGCGCTTTTCAAGCGAGGCTTTTACGATACCGGCATTCTCCCTGATAAAACGAATATCTAACATTGCAACTCCTCTGAATTTTTCTATTACCCCTTAATAACCCCTATCGGGCGCATCCGGGCTACTCTTTTTGCTATACCCGCATTATGCACTACATCAACGACGTCATTTACATCTTTATACGCCGACGGCGCCTCTTCGACAACAGTGCCGTGGCCTGAAGCCATGACCACAATACCTTTTGCCTCAAGTTCTTTAAGCAACTGGTGGTAGTCAACCGTCCTTTTTGCCTCATGGCGGGATTTGAGCCTGCCTGCACCGTGGCAGGTCGTGCCGAACGTCTCGCTCATCGCCTTTTCTGTCCCCACGAGCAAATATGAATTTCGGCCCATATCGCCGGGTATGATCACCGGCTGGCCAATAAGCCTATATTTTTCCGGAACAGCAGGGTTCCCCGGGCCGAATGCGCGCGTCGCTCCTTTGCGGTGCACGCAAAGAAGGCGCTCTTTGCCGTCGATAACGTGTTTCTCTATTTTGGCTATATTGTGCGCCACATCATAGATGAGGAACATCCCCAATTTTTCCCACGATTGAGCAAATGTCTTCTCAAATGCAAGGCGGCACAGGTGCATAAGGCACTGCCTGTTGTTCCAGGCGTAATTTGCCGCGGCCCTCATAGCCCCAAGATATTGTTTTCCTTCGGGTGATTCCACCGGCGCA
The DNA here is from genome assembly GCA_003451585.1 of Candidatus Omnitrophota bacterium. GTDB lineage: Bacteria > Omnitrophota > Gorgyraeia > Velamenicoccales > Velamenicoccaceae > UBA9636. Next base: position 134,155 of record DMEU01000023.1, read on the forward strand.
GACGCAAGCTGCCTGTCCGGCACATTTATATTATATTTAACCATGCACTTGAGCATGACCTTTATGAAATCATCACAAACCTGGTAACCCAGGCCGCGCGAACCGCTGTGTATCATCACCATTACCTGGCCCAACTCAAGGCCAAGCGCGTCGGCGGCTTCCACGTCGTAGAGCTGGTCTATTACCTGGACTTCTAAAAAGTGATTGCCGGAGCCGAGCGTGCCGGATTGCGACTTGCCCCTATCATAGGCGCGGCTTGAGACCAGCTCAGGGTCAGCTCCTTTAATAGCCCCCTGCTCTTCGGTTGAATCAAGGTCATCCTCGATGCCGAACCCATTCTTTACCGCCCAACCGGCGCCTTTTACAAGTATCTCTTTTTCCTCTTTGCCTGCGGCCCTGATAGCGCCCTCGGAACCGACGCCCGCCGGAATAGTATTGAACAGGCCGGCGACCAGGCCTTTTAGGTGCGGCCGAACGTCTTTTTCCATTAAGCAGGTGCGCATCAAACGCACGCCGCAATTTATGTCAAACCCTACGCCTCCAGGTGAAACAACTCCGCCCTTTTCTACGTCAGTCGCCGCGACCCCTCCTATAGGAAAACCGTATCCCCAATGGATGTCCGGCATCCCGAGCGAATGCTTGATGATGCCTGGCAAAAAGGCGACATTGGCGACCTGCTCGGCCGCTTTGTCATGTCGTATATCCTTAAGTAATTTCTCGTCGGCATAAATAATACCGTCGACCCGCATGCCGGCTTTATAGCTCTTTGGTATGCGCCAGCGATAATCATCTATCTTTTCTAACGGCCCTTGCCAAGTCTCGCTCATACGTCAAATATTATATTTGCCTTCCAGCCGTTTTTTACCTTTTCCACTTTGAGCTCGTGATACGTTACAGCCTTTATCTCCTGGCCTGGCTCAAAAAAATCCTTATCGAATGTCTCAAAAAGGACCTTTGCTTCCATGGCCTCTTCGGTGACATCCAAAGATTTTATCCTGCGAAGGACAAGAGACCTTGATGAAGAATAAAAGAGCAGTTCATCGAGCCAGGCCTTCAACAGGTCTTCCAGGCTCTCCTCTGACCTGTTTATAGCAACCTCTACCAGATCAGCCTGAGGCCTGTTCTGTTTTTTAGAAACAAGCACGCCAAACATGGCCAGGGCAGCCGATGTAAAAAGTTCTTTTAAAGAACCGCCATAGACAGAAACTGCCACATCCGCTGTGTGCTTAGAAAACTCGTATCTCTTCATATCGCAATGTCTTATCTTATCAATAAAATGTCAGAGCGTCTATAAAAAATCAACTTTTTCTTTCAGCTCTTTGAAGGAAGGAAAAACATGATCGGCGCTTTTCAGGTAGCCTTTTGGCAGGGAGGTTTCCAGGGCGATACAGGCGATCTTTGCATGCTTGGCGGAGCGTATGCCGAAAGGGGCATTTTCAATAACAACCGCTTCTTTAGCCCTTATGCCTAACTTTTTTAGTGCCAAAAGATACGGCTCAGGGTGTGGTTTTCCGCGCTTTACCTCATCGCCTGTGATCGTGACCTCGAATAAGCCAAGCAGTTTTTCAGGCAAGATCCTTACGACTTCATGCCTGGCTGTGCCGGTCACAAGCGCAAGCCTGATACCCTTGGACCTTAAAAAATACAGGAACGGCCTGGAGCCGCGTATGAAACGCCTTCGGACTGTTTTCTTGAACAACCTCTCCTTTTCAGCCAATATCCTCTTCATCCTATGCTCGTCATAACGCTCGCCGCGCTCAGAGAATATCTCCTTAATGGTGATATTCCCCGGCTGGCCTTCACGCAGGTATATCTCGCATTCGGATACGTTGATACCCTCGTCTTTGAATACCTTCTTCCAGGCGCGGTAGTGGTACGGCATGGTGTTGGTAATAACACCGTCCATATCGAATATCCCCGCCTTTACCTTGAACACTGTCTTATGCATAGCCCTATAATTATAAGATATCGCCACAAAAAGAAAAGCATAATCGCAACATACTCAACATAGCCTCCCAAACCGCTTCCGGCATTTTCTCTACCTACAACATTCAATAGCCTACTCGTGCCTCCAAAGCCGCTTCCGGCATTTTTTCCGTATACAGCCTTCATCAGCCTTCACGGGCCGCCGGTAAT